>NC_021219.1:0-600000 GCF_000392435.1 Candidatus Saccharimonas aalborgensis | reverse complement strand
TCTACTTTTGCCGCGTACCACACAGTAGTTGAGTTGTTTGCACCAGGCGAAGAAGTCGTCTTTATGTTGGCTCCAGCAGCCGTGATACCTGCCCACTTCGTACTTGTGAGTGCGGCGACGTTTGTCTCGGCAGTGGTAGGACCCGCCGTAAATCCAGTATAAGCGGTAGCATCGTCTACCCTAAATCCCCAGGTATTGTTTGTGGTCAGTGCTGTTGGCGAGGCGACTGTACCAGTGTGAGCGGTGATAGAGGCACCAAGTGACGTGGTTGCGTCAGCATCCTTGAGATTGAGCGTGTAGCCAGTGCTACGGTTGGTGCTCACGAGCACCGTGTCGCTGTTGCTCGATGCCAGACCCGTACCGTTTGGCGTAATCGAGATATTGACCGTTGGGCCCGATGATATAGTGATGACTGGTTGAATCTGCGCCGTTACTGTGGTGTTTGATGTGCTGCTGACCGCGCCAACGCCTACTGGTGTGAGCACTGCCCCAACAACAGCTACCATACCAGCGCTGATCGCGAGAGCTGATTTGATTGATTGTTTCATGGTGGTATTTGTTTCCTATACGTTAGTATTACTGATGGGAATTATCGCATATTGTTTATGCTTTTGTCAATCACTGTGGTGTAGTATTTTACGCAACAATTCTCGAGTAGTGTCGTTACTCGTGTGCTGGATCGAGATCATCCCCGCCACCTCTGCACCCTCACAGTTTGTGGCCAAGTCGTCTATCATAACACATTGCCCTGGGGAGAGGCCCATCCGTTCAGCAGTCGTTGTAAAGATGGCGGGATGCGGCTTCACCATATATTCTTTGTAACTAAGGACAACAACATCGAATAGCTCACTAAGCTGATCGGCAGGAAAAAGCCTTTCAATACTATCATTACCTACATTACTCAGCATCGCGAGCACATACCCCTCACCTTTAAGGCGTTGTACTTCGTCGATAAGCGGTTGGTTGCGAACGTGCGAATGAGAGACAAGTGAAGCAACTTCATCACTCGACTTTCCGAGTAATCTTGCTAATCCCTCGATATACTCATCTGTCGTAATGTAGCCATAGTCCGTCTGTTTGTTGAGGTCATTGAGTTCGTCAAGTTTCTCGGGCGGACAAATCCGGCGCAACATAGAAATGCTCCCCTCATAGAGAACACCGAAACAATCAAAGATAATACCTCGTATCATCTCTCTAGTATACCCCGAAATAAAGGGTGCTTACTGTGTCTTATCAAAAATGGGCGTAAAATCAGGTATTTGATTTCGAAATAGTGCATGCACGCGAGCAACTGGGGCCCCCATCGAACCAGGTGATCCACCGCAGGTTGATGTCCAAAGTGTTTTGGAGGCAGTATTACCAGCAAGTGTCTCAAAGACGTAGAGATACCCATTGGTAGCGCATACGCCCCTCATGTCATCTCCGCCTGTTACATCTCGAGCTACACTGATGTCCGCTTTATCGAGTGCATAGACAAATTGTTCGTATGCTTGCATATTGTTGGCAAAGGTTTCTCGCCGCACTTCCCTCTCAAGATAGCCCACATACTCTACGTAAACGCGGCTCGATGGCGTCACAGTAATCTGATACGAGCGGAACTTTTCGTCGGCTACAATTGGTCCACGTACGGTATAGCGAACACCCCTAGTTGTACCGGTGTCCAGCACCTCATTTCGTATAGAGCTCGTAACTTGGGGCACCTGAGTCGTAGAGTTACCCGCAAAGAGCATCCTTCCAACAGTAACAAGTGCCGCAATCAATAATGCGATCACAATGACCACAACGATAATCGGGAATATTTTTGGTCCACTTCCTCTGTACATTCTTTTCATATGATACCACTATCCTCTACAAAAGTCAATTATTTTATCTCTAGGCGGCAATCGTTTCAGGCATCGCGAATTCGTAACTGACCCCTCGATTCCCCAATTGCCGTGCTGTCTGAGTTTTGCACCTCTCGTGAGCTCGCTGAAATGATGCGATAATCATCGCCTCGAGGGCCTCGATATCATGAAACTCTATGATCCTGCCCCCAGTGCCTTCACGAAGATGGAGTGAGCCAACCGCATGGTACAGTTCATTGAGTCTTGTTTCGATACGAATCTGCTCTGATCTTGGAGCAAAGAGCGCGGGATGCTTGCCAGGCGACCAATTGGTATAGTTTGCCGGTGCCAACTGAATCCATAATCGGCGAGCTGCGTCCACCGATGAACTCAACACCCGTTGATCAAACGACCGTCCGGTTTGTAGGTTGTGCTCAGCAACCAAAAAGCGGAGCGGCTGTCCATCTTGGCGGTGGGTATCGGCACTGACTTGGAGTAGCAGTGGATCCTCTCCCTCTTCGTAGGAAAAACCTGAAAAAATAGGGATACGATACTCGGCATAATTGTCAGCTACCTCTCGCTTGATCCAGGGATGCTCACCCCTTAGCCGACGCTCTCGGTTGGGATGTCCCATCCACAACATCTTTATCTCGTCATATTGGCGAAGCAAGGGAGAACTAATGTCGCGCGGGTCAAGCGCCGCGGTCTCTGACACGCCAGAAAGCGCCGCTTCATATGGTTCATCGACCATACGTCTTGCTAATTCTGCGGCTGGGTTCCACGAGCTACTGCTACGTAGCTCACCCTCTCGTGTTCCCATATATACCCTTTTTGTTAGACTTTGTATGTTATACGATCAAAAGCCTATTCATAGTAATACGCCTGTGCTTAGGCTTATGCAAGTACAATTTACCTTTTTTAAAACATTCTCCCATAGCGATTATCGGTCAATCCATGCTCTCTTAGGAGATGTACAAGCATGTCTCTCATCTTCGTTGAATCAATAAATCGCCACTCGGCAAGCTCACCAAACTTATCTGGCAAGATGCACAACACGACGATTGCCACCCGCTGCGTACCATGGCCGTTTAGCTCAACAATATAGTTCTGCCGGTCACCCTCTAGGAGTTGCCGCTCAGTTAGCCGTCCCTCATGGACCAACTGTTCCATACGGTGACGAAATGAGCTGGGGGTTTTTACATCGATATTGAGATAGCGTTTGGTTTCTGGGTCCTGGACTTGCATATCGATACCAAGTGCATCTTGAGAGCGATCGGTCATCCAGGCCGAAAATCCGTTGTCGACGGCCGCCTGATAGACCGCTACTTCTCGAGTCAGTCCACGGATGATCGCCGTCCATTGCTCGTTGGTAAAACATGGCGCACCAACTCGTTTGCAGATACGATCGGCTGCTTGCTTAGTTCGTGCCGAAAACTGATCGCGCAGCGTATCGGTCAGTACAAGGATTGTATTTACCATTGTGTCATTGAAATCAATCAACTCATAAAGTCGTTCGCGCTTGTTTCGATAGCCATGCGGGAACTGATCCATCTGTAGTTGCGCCAAAACTGCTCGCGGTACCTGTGACAAGAGCGCCACGAGGCCATCGTGCGGTTGCTTAGTACGTTCAAATCTTTTTTTGAGTCGGTCAATGTCGCGGTCAAGATCATGTAGCTCCGGACGTCGCTGCAGACGCGAGGCCACTTCCTCCTCGGCACAGTCAAAAAAGTCCGTACTGTTACAAACGAAATTAACTTGCTTGGGGATACGTAAGTGCACCGTGTCTTGCGCCGAGTCACGACGCTTATATTCGCCATAATGATGATGCCGATGCCTCAGGTGAGGTCGGAAACGATACCAGTGTCGTGAGAAACGAGGGGTCATTTGTTATAAATTCTCAATAGCTATTTCGGTTTTTTTGTGCTCTTGCCCATTATACCAGGCTCGCTCGATGGTCGCCGTGTAGGTTGCATAGCCTCCGGGCATAGGTATGCCTTTTTTTGCGATTGCTGTCGCATAAAACCCAACTTCCTTCCACTCATCATGCTGTGTGAGAAAAATAGTAATGGCAATGCGCGGTTCCCGCTCTATCGCCCGCGAATGAACAGTCCGCACACTTGATACCCACGACAGTTTCGCGCCTCGATGGTGCCGAATCACTACTGGAACTACCCACGGAGAACCGTCGTCAGTGACTACGGCGATACACATATGTTTCGCTTCTTTGAGCAGGGACTTTACTTTTACGAGGGGGCCGTCACTTGTCATTTTTTTGTCCCCGTACTACCAAACCCCCCTGCGCCACGTGTCGTCGTATCGAGCTCAGTAACTTCATTCCATTCTACTGTTTCATAGCGCGTGATGACCATTTGTGCGATACGCATCCCAGGCTCAATAACAAACGATGTGTTGCTGGTGTTGAGCAAGATCACCCCTACCTCACCACGATAATCGGCATCAATTGTCCCGACACCATTTGCTGGCATAATACCATGTTTTGCTGCCAATCCGCTGCGTGCACGAATCTGTGCCTCGTACCCTGGTGGAAGTGCGATAGCAAATCCTGTGGGGATAATGCTCCGCTCATGCGGCACGATTTCTACCGGCTTATCGAGGCAGGCCACGATATCCATACCTGCCGCATGCTCAGTTTGATACGCAGGGTACGGAGCATCGCCGCGCAACCTTTTGATACTGATCTTCATCATTTTATCCATTATACTAGAGCCATGAACACACTTACACTCCCCGAGCATCCTACACTTGCCGACTTTCAGCGCTATGTTGAGCAGATGGAGCATGAAAGAGGATTTAGCGACGAGACCATCCTCCATTCGTTTATGTTACTCGTCGAAGAAGTTGGCGAATTAGCAAAATGTATCCGCAAGGACGATGACATCATGCGAATGGATGCAAACAAACAGCATGATGATAACGCCGCCCATGAAGTTTCAGATGTCTTCTCACTCCTCCTCAGTATCGCAAACCGTCTCGGCGTCGATATCGAGCAGGCCTTTCGCGACAAAGAGGCGATCAACAGCACCCGCACTTGGACAAATTAGCGTTTGCCCCCTCGAAACACATCCCACTCTTCGCGTGGGAATGTGGCCTGCCAGTGTGGCCACTCTTTCCTATAGCGTTCGAACTCGCTCGGCAGTACGCGGTGTAGCCTCCATGGTTGGTCCTCCGGAACACGATCAATACAACGAATCCCGTCGAGATGATCTACTTCGTGTTGTGCGATACGTGCCACAAACCCATCGAGAGTAAGTTGAATCGGCGCACCATTACGGTCCCAGCCTTCTAGCTCGATGTGATCAAACCGCGGTACATTTGCACAATAATTTGCGCATGACCAACAGCCTTCACGACCATCAACCTGCTTTTCACCATGCATAGATATACGGGGATTAATAATGGGCAAAAGATGTTGCTCTTGGTTCGCTCCTGTCGCAGTTACGTCGATAGTGATAATTCGTTTACTCTGACCCACTTGTGGTGCAGCAAGTCCCACCATTTGGCGCGTATCTTCGCCGTCTTTTCCCTTTCCTGCGGCCATCCGAAGCATTTCGTCGATAATCCATTGGATTTCCTTTGAACTAACTTCCTCCTCAGCCACTTCTGCTGATCTAGAGTTGAGAAATCCGGCATGCTCGACGGGATCAATGAGATCTAGTCTTGGAACACTAATTTTTTCGATTGGTTCACGGTCTCTCATCTACACCTCTCCCCAATTATTACCAGTATGTACGTCGACTTGCAGCCGCACGCCGAGTTTGGGATAGATATGTTCCATGGTCTCGACGAGCATTTCTGAGATTCGTTCGGCGTTTTCTTTGGGACACTCTATGAGGATACTGTCGTGAATCTGCAAGAGTTGCTCGCCTTGACCCTGAAGCCTTTTGTCAACCTCAAGCATTGCCATCTTCATAAGATCAGCCTCGGTACCCTGTATCGGCATATTTGCTGCAGCTCGCTCAGCGGCAGAACGAACAACAAAATTACTCGACTTGACATCAGGTGTCCAGCGCCGCCGCCCAAACAGCGTCTCCACAAATCCATCATCGTGCGCTTTTTTGATCGTGTCGTCAATGTATTTACGGATGTTTGGCCGCACCCGGAAATACTCGTCGATAAACTTTTGGGCATCGACGTATGTCATACCCGCAGCCGCAGCCAGACCGTGCTGACTCATACCATAGAGCACGCCAAAGTTGACTACTTTCGCTGCACGACGCTGGTCTTTTGTAACGTTGTCGAGTGGGACATGATATACTTCGCTCGCCGTCTTAGCATGAATGTCGGTGCCGGCATTGAAATCATTGATCATCTTTTCGTCGCCCGACAACACTGCCGCAAGCCGTAGTTCAAACTGCGAATAGTCGGCGCTCACAAATACATTTCCCTTCTCGGGCACAAATGCGTCTCTGATCTGGCGGCCCCGCTCGGTGCGGATTGGGATGTTTTGCAGATTCGGGTCAGTGCTCGACAGTCGGCCCGTTGCGGCTACGTCTTGATTAAACGTTGTATGAATACGACCGCATTCATCTACCTGCTGTGGCAACGTCTGCACGTAGGTATTTTGCAACTTAGTGAGCTCACGGAACTGCTCAATTAACTCAATGATTGGATGTTGGCCTCGTAGCTTATCGAGTTCTTTCTGACCCGTACTATACCCTGTCTTGCCTTTCTTTATACCAAAAGTTGACAGGCCCAATTTTGTATACAGCACTTCTGCGAGTTGCGCTGGACTAGCGATATTGAACTCACCTCCTGCTATCTCATACATTTTTGCTTCGATTACCGTGATATCAGTCGTAAGAGTTGTGTTCATTTCAGCGAGTTTTGCTGTGTCAAGTCGTATCCCTCGGTGCTCCATGCGTGCAAGTACGGGTATCAGCGGAAAATCCATCGTCCGCGCCACATGTGCCAATTCGGGTAGTGCATCAAGTGCCTGACCCTGCTCATCGTAGAGTGCCCAAATCGCACTAATAGCCAACTTTGGGTCGTCGATTGCTTCCATGCCCACAAGATCGGCCAGCTCGCGACTCTTGCGGAGCGGGTTGAGCAAGAACGATCCCTGCGCAGTATCGTGGTGAATCTCCGGCAATACTGTCACACCATCGCCCAGTAACTGTTTGAGAAATAGCTTGCTATCGTGCCCCACCATCGCCACCTGCTCGAGTATCTCTGCAGCTTCGAGCCGAGGCAAGCGAGCGGCCCTACCTCGCTCGTGGCTCAACCACACTTCATCCCCATCGGGCCATACAATGAGCTCGCGCGCCATCATCAGTACGGCACGTGCATGGCTTGGGGAAAGTTCCTCTGCAGATTCAACTTGTGCTAGCTCGGTCATCCCCGCTTTTGCTGCGGGTGTATCACGCATGTGTTCAGGCAGGTTGCGTAGCAAACTACGAAACTCAAGATGCGTGAGTAATTCTTTTAATGCCGCGGTGTCGAGGTCATGAGCATTCATATCGTCCAGGTTAAGCTCGACAGGCGCATCAAACCACAGCTCGGCAACTTTTTTGCTCATTTCGACTAGCTCACGACCATCTTCGAGCTTGCGCCGCAGACTATCTTTGACTTGCCAGAGGTTTTCGTAGAGATTATCGATTGTATCGAACTGCTGGAGGAGTTGGATGGCCGTTTTTTCGCCGATGCCGGGCGCGCCAGGAATATTATCACTGCTATCGCCCTTGAGCGCCTTGAGGTCGAGGAACTGATCGACACGGATGCCATATTTCTCGGTGAAACTTTCGGGCTTGAAGAGATCAATATTGGTCAGACCTTTTTTGAGCGCATAGACATGAACCAGCGGATTGATTGCCTGCAGGGCATCCAGATCACTGGTGATGAGACAGGTCTCTATGCCTTTGTCGCTGGCTTTTTTTGCCAGCGTCGCCATGATATCGTCTGCTTCATAGTCGTCGAGCTCATACAGCGGCCAACCAAAGGCTTGCAATAGCTCATGCAAGATCGGAATCTGCGCATAAAAATCCGCCGGTGCTGGCTTGCGCCCCGCCTTGTACTCAGGGTAAATCTCAAGCCGTTTGCGGATATTGGTCTTAGGCTTATCCCAAGCGACGCATACATAGTCGGGTTTGAGCTTCTTAAATAGCTCGAGCGCCAGCGCCGCAAAACCATACACACCACCCGTCGGCGTGCCGTCGGCAGTCGAGAGGTTTGGCATCGCATAGTAGCCACGATAAAACACACTCTTGCCATCGATAATCACCAGCCGCTTCGTCATAGACTCATTATACGCTACACTAGTGATATGAGTGAACGAGAACAAGGAAAGATACTGGCGTTTGTCGGCCTTACTGGCAGCGGCAAATCAGAAGCAGTCGAATATGTCTGCGAAAAAGGCTACCCGAAGGTCTATTTTGGTGGCGTGGTGCTTGGAGCCATGAAAGACGCCGGCATCGAATGGACAGAGGCGAACGAGAAACAATTCCGCGAAGGAATTCGTGAGCGCGAAGGAAAAGACTTCGTTGTAAAGCGTATCATTAAGCAAATTCACGACCTCATGGACGCGGGCCAGCATCACATTGTTGCTGATGGCATTTACAGCTGGACAGAGTACAAAGCAATGAAGCATGAGTTCCCCGGTGAACTTGTTGTGGTGGCTATTGTTGCCCCAAAACATACTCGACACCACCGCTTAACGACACGTCCTATTCGACCACTTACCGGCGAGGAGGCAACTGAGCGAGATTGGGCCGAAATCGAGAACCTCGAAAAAGGTGGACCAATCGCCATTGCCGATTACTTCATTCACAACGACGGTGACCTCGACAAATTACACGACGAACTCGATGCTATCATGCAGGCGGTCGAGTTCTAACAGCCTCTACTGGAGATACTCGTAGAGCTTCTTTGCATCCTTGTGCTTACGGAGTTTCGCTAGGGCCTTCGCTTCAATTTGTCGGATTCGCTCGCGCGTGACGGCGAACTCCTGGCCTACTTCCTCAAGTGTATGACTTTTGCCATTCTCGAGGCCAAATCGCATCTTGATAATCTTTTGTTCACGTTCACTAAGTGTCGAGAGAACACCTTGAACCTGCTCTTTAAGTAATTGGTTCGAGGCTGATTCTTCGGGAGTCGTACTGTCTTCGTCCTCAATGAAATCACCAAGCACCGAATCTTCGTCTTCACCATCGCGGCCAACACCGGCATCAAGGCTCGAGATGTCTTGTTTGATTTTGATGACATACTCAACTTTTTCTGGCTCCATCTCAAGCTCTTTGGCAAGCTCGTCAATGGTTGGCTCACGGTTTAATTCCTGAGTCATCCGCCGCTGCGTACGGAGGAGCTTGTTGATTGTCTCTACCATGTGCACAGGGATACGAATCGTCCGCGCCTGATCAGCAATAGCACGAGTAATCGCTTGCCGGATCCACCACGTCGCGTAGGTACTAAACTTAAAACCCTTATCAGGATCAAATTTTTCAACAGCGCGCAGTAACCCGGTATGGCCTTCTTGGATAAGGTCGAGGAAATCAAGACCTCGCCCACTATAGCGCTTCGCAATAGAGACAACGAGACGCATATTTGCCTCAGCCATCTTATCTTTTGCCTTCTTGTCACCTGCGACAACACGCTGCGCAAGTTCCAGCTCTTCTTGGGCATTGAGGAGCGGAATTTTTCCAATTTCACGTAGGTGGAGTCGTACTGAGTCGTCAGATATATCGTCAAAATACTGACCGGAATTTAGGACGTCCTCGGGTGTGTCCTCTTCTTCATCGAGTAGTTCATCAAGAGCCGGTTCTTCGAAATCCGGCTGTACTAGCTCTTCCTCGGGCTGGTCTATTACTTGGTCATCATCGTTTGCCACGCGCTATCTCCTTTATCAAGTCATTGAGTGCTACTCGCAACTTGTTTGCCATTACCTCATCGCCAGTATCTTCGGCACTACGAAGCTGTGCGGTGAGTTGTTCATGGGTTTGTTTCTTGTGTTCTTGTTCAATTTGGCGGATCAAGCGTGCTGTTTCAAAGTAGCGGTCATTGGTATCCCACTCAGCATAACGCGCGTCGGCCCGTAATAGAAGTATTTTGACATACGTGTCGATGTTTTGCAACTCTTTCGGCGTATCAGTCAGACTTTTGCCGTAGTGCCGAGCAAAAAAGTTCGCTACTTGCTGTCGCTCATCGGTGTGGAGTAATCGGATATCAAAATGCGCAAAAAGTTCCTGACTTGGCGCGTCGATGCACGCAACTGCCAGCAGGTCATCCTCATACGCATGCACATCGTAGACCAACTCCTTGATCTCAGCCTTAATAGCCCGACGCGCTGACGGAGTCTCGCTGACAGATTGCAGTTTTTCATGTATCGCCTCCACGGAAGAATGGGTAACTTCAGCAATGAGTTGCTCGTAATGCTGTCGTTCCACTGCATCAGTTAAGGTTCGCACCACTGCGAGTGCCGCCGTGGTAAACGAGCGCTTACCCGCTGCTGTGCCGATATCTACACGTGCTTTGTACTGATCAATCACCCACTCGACAGCTGGTTGCTGCTCCTCGATCACCCGTCGCCAGGCACCAGCATCACGTCGCACTAACTCATCGGGGTCTTTGTCTCCCCCCGGTAGGCTAATCACCGTGAGATCTATTTCGAGATTCGCCGCAAGCGCGATCGCCCGCTCGGTTGCGGCAATTCCCGCTTTATCGCTATCGTAGGCTACACGTACGTCGGGTGTTAGTCGCTTGAGAGCCCTCAGATGATGTTCGGTCATCGCCGTTCCAGCCGTCGCCACCACCTGTCTTACGCCCGCCTGATGGCTACTGACGACATCGAGGTTACCTTCCACTACAACCACGTGTCCCTTGGTGCGTATCGCTTCTTTTGCCTGACTGAGCCCAAAGACATGTCGGCTCTTGTCGTAGAGCAGTGTTTGCGGTGTATTTAAATATTTGGGAGCAGTGTCATCGGGAATAATGATCCTACCAGTAAACCCAACTACTTGCCCGGTACTATCCATCAATGGCACCATCATTCGGCCGCGGAAAAGATCACCGCCGTAGCGATTTGTAAGTCCTGCGTCACTGAGCTCTTTTTTTGTAAATCCCTTTTTTGTCAGATAGCTCGTGAGAGCCGTGCCACTATCGGGAGCGTAGCCGATTTGAAAATCCTGGACGGTCTGACGACTAAGCTGTCGCGCGTCGGTGACATAGGTGAGTGCGTGTGAGTTACGGAGCAAACTATGCTGATAATACTGGGCCGCCAGACGGTTTGCCTCGGTGAGACGCTTTTTGCGCTCGCTCAGTTGACGGCTTGTTGATGAATCGTAGAGTGACAAATCAACACCCGCTTTACGCGCCAAGTGCTCAAGCGCCTGACGGAAATCCATGCCCTCCACTTCCATGACGAATGCAAAGACATCACCACCTTTATTGCTGCTAAAATCATGCCAGATGTTTTTTTCGGGGCTCACAAAAAAACTCGGTGTTTTTTCGCTGCTAAACGGACTAAGCCCCTTATAGTTACGCCCGGCCCGCTTGAGATGAACATACTCACCGATGATGTCCTCAATTGCGATTCTCGACCGCACCTCCTCTTTGGCATCCATATGCTCATTATAGCATCCTTTACCTCTGTAATTGTTTGTGCTTAAATGGGGACATGAATCCGCAGACTCCCGGCCCCCAACAACTTCCCCCTCCTCAGCCGAGTGGGCTGCCCCCTCTTTCTGGACCGGCCGCAACTCCTCCGTCAGCGCAGCAATACCAAGCCGTCGCCGATACGACGTCGGCCGCCGGTAATCAATTCTCGGTCGATTATCTTAATCAAATTGCGCCACCGATGCCGCAAAAAACCATCAACCGCTTCGCCGTATTCGGCATGATTGCCGGCGTCATCGCTCTCGGTGTTTTCCTCATGGTAGTAATGACGGGGAGCGGCCGACCCGACGTCTCGTCACAAACAAAACTCATCCAGGCCCGCATCGCAACTCTACAATCTGTCACTGCAGAACAGCAGAAGCATCTCAAGCAAAACGAACTGGTCAGTGTCAACGCGACTCTCTCCACCACACTCACTAGTATGATGAGTAGCCTCAATGACCTCAAAAAAGCCCAGGGTATAAAGAGCGTACCGCTTGTCCAGTCAACCACCGAAAAAGCTTACCAAACGTCACTTTCGGGCAAATTCAACGATGCCTACCTCACTGGCACGCTTGATCGCACCTATGCCGGTGAGATGGCTTACCAACTGGCTATCCTCAAAAGTATGGTCCAAAAACTTACCTCGATCAGCCCCAACAGTCAATCCATCAAAACCTTTCACGAGAGCTCTATCCCCTCAATCGACGTTGCCAGCAAACAATTTTCCGATTTCTCGGCGTCCAAATAACTACTTTGTTACCAACTGATAACTGAGGTACGCAAGATCTCGTATTTCATCATCGCTGAGTTGACCCGAGCAGATGATCGTATTCCAGTGCTTCTTATTGAGATGATAGCCCGGCAAGACCGTTTCATATTTTTCCCGTAAATGGACTGCCAGTTGCGGATCACATTTCAGACTTATTCGTAGCGGTTTCGTGCCCTCCGAAATAAGTGCAAACATCTTTTCATCCTGACGAGGCACATCGTTATGACCTACCTTATACACCGCCACACCTTCGCCAAATGGGTAATCAAGCCACGCACCAGGCAAACTAAGCAAATATGCCTCGATCGTTTTGTGATCCATCAGCCCTTTACCTTCGTCAGGTAGTAGGTAAGCTCCTCTATACTTCCGCGTATATCCTCAAGAGCCCGATGAGCTTCGGGTTTGGCAAATTTCTTACTGTACTTCCCTTCCATCACAACTTTCCAAGCGCTGACATCAAGCATACGATAATGTAGTCGTTTGCCCAGTTTTGGCCACCACTGATCGATAAACTTCCGGTCCTGGTGGATCGAATTGCCAGCAAGCAGTACCGGTCCATCACCGCAATGCTCGTCAATAAACGCCAGGAGTTCTCTCTCCACAGCCGCCTTCGTTTTTGTGGTCGCCTTGTTTTGCGCCATCAGCTGCTCGCGTGACAAGGGTGCTTCTTCGTACCAAAATTGCTTATTTTTTTCGAAGCGCGCCTGTACGTGCTTACTACACCAGTGCGCTGCACCCTCGTAGGTGGCAATCTCTTTGAAATCCCAATCAGTCACTATCGCCGCAATTTCGAGCGGATAATCATTCACCGGATCCAGTCCAGTCATCTCCATATCCACCCAGAGAATGCGTTTCGGTTTAAAGGCAGGTTTTGTCATGAGTATAAGTATAACAGCGTCTCTTATCGAAGCATATCACATACTGATCGAGTCTTGTGTCTTCTTATTGCGGGCTAATGTGCTTTGTACGGGACCTTAAGATCGCGCACCGTCGCTGACCAGTTGAGCCGTTGGAGAATACTCCGTTGGAGTGTCGCATCTGCAGGCTTAACAATCTTGCCGCTCCCATCGGACCCGACAACCGAAAAATCATAGGTAATCGCAAGTTTTTTGAGTCCTTTCGCTTTGATTTGTGCTAAACAATCGTCGTGAAAGGAGTTGCATGTCTTGCCTATCGCTAGCCACTGCTGCAACTGGCTCACATCTGCTCCTGGGGTCATCGCGAGATTCATCTCGATGGCCGCAGAGCGTGTTACCTCTCTAGTATCTTGTTGATCAAACAGGAAATTACCCATCGAATAGACGATGAGATGCCCTTTATAGACTTCTGTGGATTGAACCCAGTGCGGATGATCGCCGATGACCGCATCAGCGCCATGATCAATCATGCTTCGATAGAGGGTAGTTTTTATTTCGTCAGGACCAGGCTTGTACTCTTGGCCTGAGTGAGGATACGCGATGACCGGCATATACTGGCTGTAGCGCTCCATTTGGCTCAAGGACTCTTGAGATGGTATGCGAAAAACACCGTGAAACCCACAGTACGCCATCGGTAGGGCGCCACTCTGAACCGAACCGTCACTCATCGTAACTTTTACCGGCATCGCAATAACTTCACAGACATCTTCGAGCTTCTCTGGGTTGAAGTGTCCGAAGTATTGTAAGTGGTTTTTTTCGAGATTGGCACGCGTCGCATCAAGACCAGCCTGTGCCCCTTGATTATCGCTATGATTATTGGCGTTCGAAAACATCGTAAACCATTTTGCGGCTTCGGGAAGGTAGGCAGGATCACAATTGAATGTCAGAGTCGCCTCCATCTGTGCCGAGGTCATGTGAACCCCATCGACAGAGGGACACTCCAGATTGCCTACCCATGCATCATACTGTTCGCGGTGGAATTCGTTCAGCCGCGAAAACGGATAGGCATATTTTTGAGGTGATTTCATTGACCAATCATTGATGTATCGACCCCAAAACACATCACCCATGTGCAGTGTCCTATTACTAAAGCCGACCGGTGTGGCTGCCTGAGGTGATGGGATATCATGACTCGACGATAGCTGTGTCGAACGTTGGGGCCATGAAGCACTTAGCCATAACCAAAGTACAGCAAGGACAACCAATCCAACAAGTGTGGATAGAGCTATCCCTGCCAGTTTGCGCGACTGTTGACGTACCTGCAATCCCATGATGCTTTTGATTATACAACAGCACTAGGATGAACTAACGAGATTGGGTCTACTTGTCTTTTGATTTATCGAGTTTATCGAGTTTCATCAAATGAACAATGGCGTAGACGACGAATGCAACTGCGAGGAGCGTGATGAGCGAGCTCACGAAAGCACCCCATGCAAAGACACCCTCACGATCACCTACCTTGAGCGTAAACTCGGCCGCCTTCAGGCCTGCCTGCGAACCAACGATCAGCTGAACAAGCGGGTCGATAAAGGCACCGACAAGTTGTTTGACCGTATCGCCTGCGGCAGTACCAATCGCCAGACCGACTGCCAACCCAACAACCCCCTGCTCCCTGATGAAGTTCATAAATCCTGCACTATGACCTTTTGCATTTGCAACACTCTTTGCTGGCATGACGCCTCCTCTGTTATGTATAAAAGCAGTATAGTATAGACCCGTCAGACAGACAAGACGTCGATATACCCTTTGACATCAATTTCATTTTAATTTATAATTATATAATATATCTAGGTATCTCTATGACAGAACGCTTCCCTTTAGCCAACCAAAACACTTCACTTACCAGCGATATGTTGGCACTACGTGCCGATGTGCGAGTGTGGGAAAAAAGAGTGATGGCAAACGAAGACCTCCTAGCATTTTTGACCAAAGAGCCCACTGCAACCACGTCACCCTTAGAAGCCGAACGAAATCTACTACTCGCTCGACAAGCACTCCAAGCAGCCCTCTGGCGCGGCTATGAGCATTATGCCACTCACCGCGCTGAATACATCGAGGCTGCCCGGCAGGAATGTCCCGTTCCACTCACCCTCTCGTAATGCCATACCTATACATCATCGCGTACAAGTGGCATACTCATGCAGCGAGGACCACCTCGGCCACGCGACAACTCGCCACTTGGTACTTCGATAACTTCGATACCCGACTCTCTAAGAGCGCGGTTGGTAACGGTATTTCGGTCATACGTGACAACTACATTTGGAGCAATCGCCAGTGTGTTTGACCCATCGTTCCACTGCTCACGAGCGGCAGCGATGGGATCGCCCGCACCGCACTCGATCAGCTGAACACCATCAAGTCCCAGTGTGTCGCAAAGGACTTTTGTCAGATCACTTTCCTCACTGATAGCCATGTCTCCGTGTTCGCCGCGTTTTTTCATGACATAGAGTTTCATCGCATTACTGCCAGCACGTACTTCGGGGTGGATCGAGAACGAATTGGGCCCGACCATTGTAAAGACAGTGTCGAGATGCATAAAAGCGCGTGAGTCAGGGATCTCGACTCCTATCACAGTATCAAACGTTGATCGGTCAAATAGCTCCCTTGCGATCATTTCAACTGCTTGGGGTGAGGTGCGTTGGCTCATACCAATTGCCATGACGCGGTCACTGAGCACAAGTTCATCGCCTCCTTCGACAGCATAGGGTTGCTCGCGATCATACCAAACTTTAACGCCGCTCTTTGCGAAACGAGGATGATGAGAAACAATATATCTCATAAAGAGTGATTCACGCTGGCGCGCCGGAAAGCGCATGTGATTGATCGTCAGCCCATCTCCAATCGCAGCGGCTGGATCACGAGTAAAATAGAGGTTTGGCATAGGAGCCAAGTGAAATGGTAGTGTCCTATCAGTAGCAAGGCGAACCAGCTGGAATTCATCGTCGCCACCTGGCAATTCATCCTTACGGATACCTTGCATGACTTTCCACACCATATCGTGAGTCGTCATATCGGCCAAATGGCTCGCTACGCGGGCACGTGTTCTGAGACCCTCGATTCCTGAGCCTTCTATCATCTCGCCAGTAAAGGCCTTGCGAACCTCATTATCAGCGAGCGCCTCTATGGCGAGCTGGTCGAGATACAGTACTTCTGCACCTCGGGTCCGCAAAACGTTAGCAAACGCATCGTGCTCTCGCCGAGCTTCTCTCAAATACGGCACGTCGTCAAACAGCAATTCGGCCATGGTATCAGGGGTGAGATTTTCTAGTTCTCCTCCAGGACGATGCAGCAGCACCGAGCGGAGTGTACCGATCTCTGAATTATTGTGAATTGGTTTCTCAAGTGTGTTCATTATCTATCCTTCTGGGGTTAGTTGAGTTGCTTTACACAATGACTGATGGGTCTAATACGCTTGCATGATAGCTGTATACTGCCGGTACACCTCCTTTATCGCTTGGATGCTTATTGATTCGTTACAGGTGTGAGCACGTTCAAACTCTCCCGGACCATAAATAATCGTGTCGATACCTTTCTGCTGGAAATAGGCTTGGTCGGTTGCACCGCTGCTAATACTCGACGCAGCAATACCCGTCACCTGTTTTGCGCAGGCAAGGATGGGTGCCGAACGCGAACAAGATGCAGAAGGTACAAAGCTTGCGTCATATCGCCAGGTGCATGAATAGGTAGCCGCTAGGTTATCGATCCATCGCTCAAAATCTTCGTCCATCTCGGGCGTGGTACGGATATCGACTGAAAGTGTCGACAGGTCGCTTGTTTTATTGAGCGAGCTATTCTTGCCCGACCCTACGCGGGTAGGGGTAAATGACGGTACACCCATTACTTCACTGCGATACTTGCGGCGCAGATGCTCACGAATCACTTCAAGATCGTTTAGCATCGCAACGAGCGGCGGCAGAGACGAAATAGCATACTGCTGCTCTTGGGACGCATGGCCAGCCTCTCCCGAGAAACTAAAGGTTACAAAACGATTACCTCGGTGACCAACCTCGACACGACTAGCGTTTGTCGGCTCGGCGATAATACAATTTACCTCTTGATAGTCTGTCTTTGACTCAAAGTAATCAGTGAACGCAGCCGCACCTGCGCCATCAACTTCCTCGGCAGCAACTGCGGCTATCCATAGATCATACTCGTGTGGATGTGCGGCTGCAGATTCCATACAGGCCATCTGAATCGCCACACCGGCCTTCATATCACCGACACCCAGGCCAGAGAGCCGACCATCGGCTTCGACAGGCTCCCAAGGAATATGCGACCACTCGCTGACCTCACCCGACGCAACGGTATCAATGTGACCGCAAAGAATCAATGCACGCCTCGCTGGCTTTTTAGCGCGTACGACACCACACACAAACCTATTGGTAGCATGGATATCTGAGAGCCCCGCTTCTGTCGCCCAACGATGGATAAAATCCAATATCTCTGTCTCATTCCCGGAAACGGAAGCAATACGGACGAGTTCCTTGGTGTGTTCGAGCACATTATTTGTCATGCTGTTCCTCATACACCATAACAGTATCGCAACATTCTACACCAAGCACTCTCGCTCCCAGCTTTGGACAGCGGGCACAGAGCGATCCTGCCTCCTCGGGAACATCACGGAGCGTACGCTCCTGGTAACCGCTCGCATCAAAAATACCCTTACTCGAAGGATTACAGAAGGCGTACGGCGTAATGCCGTCCAACTGTATCAGGCGACTAACTGATTTGGTCAGCGACGTACCGATACCATGTCGACGAAATTCGCCCGGTACCCATAGTGAGCCTACCTCAGACATGGTCCTTACTCCATGTTTAAGCGGCTGCATGGCTCCCACATAGCCGCCAAATTGCCCGTCAACAAGCGCGACCACGCCCGCGTATTTCGCGTACACCTCCTCGGGTGTAATCGGCAGCATTTGAAGTGGTTGCTCAGCGCTGCTCGTCGTTGCAACTGCGAGAGCTCGCGCGATTTCAAGGCGGCGTTGATACGGCAAATGGTCAAAGACGCGTAGCTCGACGCTATTTCCCCACCGTTTGTATTGCTCTATCACCGCTCCTGCCGACATACACTCACCTCTTTGGTTGTTATCTGACTGCTTCAGTGTTGTCGATCCATTGTAGTGCCTCAGTCCAGCTATGTAAAGAGTACTTGTATTTTTTTCACGACACACTGTATACTAAGCCCATGAGTTATCACCAATTTGCTGATTTCCGTCGTCGCCTTCGCCATTAAAGAGGGCATGTTTCGTATATATCATCTGAACCAAAATCGCGCCCTCGCACCAAGAGGGCGTATTTATTATCACAAGAAGGGACCTACCATGAACAAAGAAGTGACAAACTACAAAAAAGTTGCCAGCCACGAAGCTCACCCAAACACGTTTTCACGCTGCCTGCTGCTCTATTCGGGGGGTCTCGATACATCAGTTATGCTGAAATGGATACAAGAAACGTATCACTGCGAGATTATTACGCTCACCATTGATATCGGACAAACGGCCGACGACCTCACAGCAATCGAGGCAAAAGCAAAAAAACTTGGCGCAAAAAAAACCATTACCTACGATGCAAAAAAAGAATTCGCCGAAAAATTCCTCTCGCACGCCATCAAGGCAAACGCCGACTATCAGGGAGGTTATGCGCTGAGTACACCGCTTGGGAGAATTATCATTTCTGAGTTAGCGGTCAAATTTGCCAAAGAAAATAACTGTCACGTTATTGCACACGGTGCGACTGGCAAAGGTAACGACCAGGTGCGGTTTGAATCTTATATCACTACGCTCGATCCTTCGCTCAAAATCATTGCACCTGTTCGTGAGTGGAGCATGGGGCGCGAGGCTGAAATCGCCTACGCCATCGCCCACGATATTCCTGTCGTTCAAACCCTTGATTCGCCTTACTCGAAGGACGAAAATATGTGGGGCATCACCAGCGAAGGAGGAGAGATCGAGCATCCTAGTCTCATCCCAAAAACTCACGCCATTTTGAGTTGGTGTAATCCCCTCGACAAGACACCTCAAGACGCCACTCGTATCGTCATTGGCTTCAAAAACGGCGTCCCTGTCTCGATTGATGGCAAACCTCAGTCTCTTACTGGCATCATCGAAACCTGCAACACGATCGGCGCGACACACGGTGTCGGAGTAGTCACCCTTATCGAAGATCGTTTGGTGGGACTCAAGGTCCGAGGGGTCTACGAAAATCCCGCCGCGACCATCCTTATCACCGCGCACAAAAAACTTGAGCAACTCGTCTCAACGAGAGTCGAGAACGAATTGAAAGGTCTCATGGATACCAAATGGGCCTACATGGTGTACGCCGCTCAGTGGCACGAACCTACGCTTCATCACATCTCAGCGTACATAGACGATCACAATAAGAAAGTGACGGGGGAGGTTACTGTAGAACTCCACAAGGGACATGCCAACGTTGTTAGTCTCACCTCACCTCATTCGTTATTCGACCATAGTCTTGCCACATTTGACACCAGCGAAGCATTCAATCAAAATGCATCAGCAGGCTTCATTGAGATTTACACGCTTGCCCAGAAAACTGCATACGGAGTATTTACCTATGACGACAACTAAACTTTGGCAAATTGATGACGATGAGCTCCACCCACTTGTCGAACACTACACGGTGGGAAATGACCGTAGCTGCGATCAAACACTTCTTGGCTACGATATCACCGCCACAAAAGCACATGCCCACATGCTCTCGAGTATCAGTATCCTTTCTCGGGATGAATATAAGCAAATTGCTGATACTCTCGACGCTCTCTACGATAAGTGGCAGAAAGGTACTTTTGTAGTTACATCAGAGGACGAAGATGGTCATACTGCTATAGAGAAATACCTCACCGCCAAACTAGGCCCGATCGGCAAAAAAGTTCACACTGGCCGCAGCCGCAACGATCAGGCGCTCGTGATGATGCGGCTGTACCTCAAGGATCAGCTCTCGGCGATCAGCGCTGAAGTTACCACGCTATGCGATGCCTACGATCAAGCGATCGCAGCGGCTGGATCGCAAGCGATGCCCGGCTATACGCACACCCAAAAAGCCATGCCTACGACTGTGGCATTGTGGCTCGGTTCGTACCGTGATGCATTTGCCGACACCCTGCCCTATCTCACAAACACGCTTGCCCTCATCGACCAAAACCCGCTCGGATCGGCAGCCGGCTTCGGTATCGAACTTCCTCTAGACCGTGAGATGACAACAAAAGAGCTTTCCTTTGCAAAAGTGCAAGATAACCCTCTCTACTGCGGTCTGTCACGCGGAGTATTTGAACTCATCACCATACAGGCCTTTGTCCCCTTCATGGTCTTTGCGGGGAAGTTTGCCGAGGACATGCTGTTATTTACATCACAAGAGTTTAATTTCTTCTCACTCCCAAAGAGTATGACGACTGGTTCGTCGATTATGCCTCACAAAAGAAATTACGATGTCTTTGAAATTATGCGCGCAACCGCCCACTCCTACTCAGGTCATATCACAAAACTACACGCAATTACTGCCGGGGTTGGCAGCGGCTATCACCGTGATCTCCAGCTTACCAAAGCCATCACCATCGAAGCCTGCCAATCAGCCCAGCAAACGCTTGAGGTTCTCACACTGTGTGTTCGCAATCTCATGCTCAACACAAAACATCTCGACGCTGCTATGACCGATGAGCTCTATACCGTTGCAAAGATCAACAAACGTGTCGCGGAGGGCATGGCATTTCGTGATGCCTACGTCGAAGTCAAACGTACCCTGCAATAGCTTACGCTTGACACCGACCCCCACTCATCGGTACACTAGCCAAAAAGGAGGTGAGATGACTCACGAGTTACCCAAGCATCAGGTGGAAGAAGGCTCGTTTCATATGCTAGAAATTGTGGTGGCAGAAGGCAGGTCGCTTAATACGCCATTTTCATCTTTCCCGTTAGGTCGCCCCTTCACCCTCCGTTTCGAAGATAGAGAGAGAACCGAATTTCCGGAAGGCACGATGGTAACGCATTATGGAATGCGTGCCATACTTTTGGCATGTTTGAATACTCCTGAGATTAGCGTGTCCGTTGATAAGCAGGGTGGCGCGACCGTTTCTCCACGCTCATAAACTACCTTACATTTTTTCGACTGCTTCGATACCGAGAATTGCGAGTCCTGAGGCCAACACATCCCGGTAGGTTTCGACGAGACTGAGGCGTACTGCCTCGCGCTCATCACCGATGATGCGTGATTGCTCGTAAAACCGGTTGAATGCTTGAGCAAGTTCATAGAGGTAGCTACAAATCCCATGAGGAGCGAACTCTGTCGTTGCTTTTTCGACTACAGCTGTATACTCACCAAGTTTATACAGGAGAACCCGCTCAGTACTATCAAAAGAGCCCGTGTGAATTGGTGCACCTTTTTGATTCGCTTTTTGCAAAATGCTGCACGCACGAGCGTGAGCATATTGGATATATGGCCCGCTATTACCCGCTAAGCTCACCGTCTCGTCAATATCAAAAGCAATGTCGCCTCCCACACGGTATTTGGCAAATACATATTTGATGGCCCCAAGGGCAACGGCGTCGGTCAGCGAAGGATCGGACACGAGCTCCTTCACTTTATCGCGTACGATATTTACCACGTCAATCGCCCGAGCAACGTTTCCTAGGCGCGAACTCATTTTTTTACCATCCCCAAATCGCACCGTGCCGTTCGTAATATGCGTCATCGTACCCGACAAGCTTGGATCAAATATCTCCGCCGCCGCAAATACCACACGCATATATTCTTTTTGGTCGTTACCGGTGATCAACACACGATGGTCAAACTGATATTCTTGTCGCTCGAGCCAAATCACACCGATATCTTTTGTCTCGTAGGTCGGCAGACCTTTGCTGGTAATAAACACCCGCGTATGGAGATGCTGCGTCTCATCTCCTCTGAAAACGACCGCTCCTTCTGACTCAACCACCGTTCCCTTCGCGAGCTGCTCACGGACAACTTCGAGACCAGTTGGTGCTGTGCTACTCTCTGGGTAATAGCGCATCGTATCCACCTGTATCTCTTTATAAAACGCCTCGAAATAGTCAAAACTCCACTGACGTGTCTCCCAATAGATCTGCGCAAGTGCAGACTGGTGATCATCGCTCGCGTGAAATTCGTAGATCGTTTTATTGAGAGTATCGATAGCTTGCTTTGTTTGCTCGGAGCTTTCATAAGCGGCGGCACCGCGGACATAACAGTCGCTAATCCACCGCGCTCGACCAAACGGTGTTTTGTCGACATCATCCAATTTCTCAGGATATTCACCGCCAATGGTATCGACGATTCCCCATAGGCATCTCGCCACATGCAATCCGACGTCGCCGCCGAAGCTCGTCCGCGTTACCCGTGCTCCACTCGCTTCGAGCAGTCGACACAACATATCACCGAGCACTGTTTGGTAGAGATGCCCCGTGTGAAGCTCCTTAAAGGCATTCGGACAGCTGTATTCCACAACGTAATGTCTACCATCCAACTGCGCCTGGGGCACAGTCGTCACCAGAGCGGCCAATGCCTTATCCGTCAGTCGCATATTGATAAATCCTGGACCAGCGATCGATACTTCATTGAATAGAGGATGAGCCTGAAGCGCTTCCGCAAGTTCCTGCGCAACTTCGCGGGGCGGACGACCCAGACCAGGTGCGATCTGTAGCGCCACGTTTGTCGCGAAATCACCATAGTGGTAGTCGGGTCGCTCAATATGAGCAACAAGTTGTTTATTATACAACGATTCAATAACTGAATTGACCGCTTCGCGAATAGTATCCATATCTCTCATTATATCAGAGGTAGCGACTACTCGTCATCTTCTGCAAGATAGTCAGCCTCACGATAGACCGACACGGGCGCAATACCCTTGGTATTTTTGAGGACATAACGAAGCGCATCGGTATCATCAAAATCAAGCGTATCGTCGATCTCTTGCTGCATAGGTGTTTCATTTTTGTCGTTCATATGGCTATCTAAGCATGGACAACGCTAGCCGTCAATCACGTAAAAGAGTCTCCCTACCTCACCCGACAGACAGTTGGCCCTTATGGGCCAAGGCCCGCCAAGAGCGAAGGCTGATTTAGTTAGCGGCGGGCCGGTTGTCTGGAGTGGGGAGGTGGGGAGATCGAGGCCGCGCCGCGTGGATCAACCCGCCAAAGAGCGGATGCGGCCGCATCGGTCGAGACCGAAATTCGGGGTGAGCCTGAGTAGCAATGATGTATCGTTTACCGGGTGCCTCCACAAACTCAACCAGGCGACCATCTGGTGATGTGCCACTTACAACAATCCCACCTTTTTCTATCTGTTCGAGAAACGCTTGGTTGACTTCGTAGCGATGACGATGGCGCTCAACGATAGTGGTGCCATCATAGAGTCGAGCTGCCAAACTATCCGGCACAAGCTGGGCGGGATAATCGCCAAGTCGTAATGTTCCCCCTGTTGACTCCTTACCTACCTGGTCTTCCATAATATAGACAACGTTCTGGCCACTCTTCTCGAACTCATCGCTATTTGCGTGGCCCAGGCCACCGCGTCGTGCCGCTGCGATAACAAGTGTCTGCAGCCCGAGGCAGATACCAAGGTAGGGAACGTCATGTTCGAGGGCGTAACGCGCTGCCGCAACCTTCCCCTCTACCCCTCGCACGCCAAAGCCGCCAGGCACTAATAGCCCATCGACAGTCGCGAAATCTTCATCAGTTGCCGTTTCGGCATTGATCCATGTTGTTTCCAACACAACACCTTCATGCCAAGCTGCACTCTTTAGCGCTTCAAGTACCGACAAGTACGTGTCCTCATTGTCGAGATACTTTGCCACAAGCCCAATTCGCACTACCTCACTCTTGTCACTTTCTTGCATTGAGACTAACCCCTGCCAGCGCCGCATATCGGGAGCCACTTCGTCACCAACAAAGTGATTAAGAATCGGTAGTAAGGTACTTTCGGCAATACGCTCAGGAATCTTAAAAACACTATCGACGTTTGGCATCATCAGTACTGCATCGTCCGGCACACCACCAAACATAGCAATCTTACGCTTGATTGACTCGGGCGCGGGACTGTCGGTCCGCACAATGATAATATCGGGAACAATACCAAACCCTCTCAGATCACTGAGGGCGTTTTGAGCAGGCTTGCTCTTAAACTCCTTGCTAGTACCAATATATGGCACATATACCACGTGGACAAAAAGTGCATTCTCACGGCCAACACGGCGACCAAACTCACGAAACGCCTCGACAAAACTCAGGCCCTCGTAGTCACCTACCGTTCCCCCCAACTCAACAATATGGACATCAGAACCCTCAGATGCCAACTCAATCTTACGCTGAATAGCTCGTGTCAGGTGTGGTACAAGCTGAACAGTTTTACCCTCAAACTTGCCCGCACGTTCGTCATCAATCAGCTCTTTGAGGAGCCTTCCCGACAATGTCGCACTCTGCTGTGTCACTTCAATATCAAGAAATCGTTCATAGTGTCCGAGGTCGAGATCGGTCTCAGCACCATCTTTTGTCACGAAACATTCACCATGTTCTGCTGGATTCAGAAGACCCGCATCCACATTAAGATACGGGTCGCATTTCTGAATTGAAAGTGACTTACCTTTGGCTTGCAATACTGCGCCAATGCTCGCCGCGGTAATTCCTTTTCCTACCCCCGACAGGACACCGCCTGTCACAAAAATATATTTTGTTTTTCCCATGTCTATTTTCGCCTCCATGGGACTTCATTATAGCATGCAATACGGTCACTACGCTACAGGTAGCGTAGATTGTTGTGTATTTTACGCTGCGGGTAGTAGGCGTTCACAAAAATACGGCTATTTTGCCCATTTGTCTCATAGCATGAAGCCAGGGACACTGAAAATCAACTACTACTATGATATGCTACGGGTATGAGAAAACCTTTTGTTATAGGAGCAACGGTGACGTTTGTCATCTTGGCTAGCGGCTTACTTTATCTATTTATGCGTCCCTCCACCGCTCCATCTCAACAATCAGTTAATGCACCAAGTAATGTTAATACAACCCCGTCGTCTCCTGCTTCGTCTACACAGGGACGCTACACCACCTATAGCGCTGCGGCAGCAAATGACACTTCTTTTAGTGAGACGATTTTGTTCTTTTACGCTCCGTGGTGTCCTGAGTGTCGCGCATTTGATACGGTACTCACTTCGGCGACTATTCCTGAAAGTACGCAGATACTCAAGGTTGACTACGATACAGCAACTGATCTGAAGCAACGCTACGGTGTCACGCTTCAGACGACGTTTGTCAAAATAACCAGCGGCGGCGAAAAAGTCAGTCTATGGACTGCCTACGGAAAAGAGAAGTCGCTCCAGGCCGTGCTGAGTAATACCTAAATGCTGCTCGCCCTTGCTTCACTGCTCGCTGGCGTTTTCTCGGCCCTTTCACCCTGCGTACTTCCACTCATCCCAATGATGCTCGGTACTCACGCACAAGGAGGCAACAGACGCAGTAGTCGCGTACTCCTTGGCCTGGCACTCT
The DNA here is from genome assembly GCF_000392435.1 of Candidatus Saccharimonas aalborgensis. Classification (NCBI taxonomy): domain Bacteria; phylum Candidatus Saccharimonadota; class Candidatus Saccharimonadia; order Saccharimonadales (SeqCode); family Saccharimonadaceae (SeqCode); genus Saccharimonas (SeqCode); species Saccharimonas aalborgensis (SeqCode). The sequence goes on along the minus strand of NC_021219.1, from coordinate 574,370 downwards.
CCGTTATCGCGTTTAGCGTATTACTCAAATCAACCACTTTGCTTATCGATGTTCCTCAGCAAATCTGGCAAATCGTGGGTGGCGGGATTGTTGCGCTATTTGGCGCCTCTCTGTTATGGCCGAGCCTTTGGGAGAAATTTGTACTCACAAGTCGCTTCGGGTTAGTCGCACAACAAGCTGTCGGCAATGCGTCAACAAAACAGGGTGCACTTAGAGACATCTTACTCGGTGCTAGTCTCGGTCCCTTATTCAATGTCTGTAGCCCCACGTACGCACTCATCGTTGCAGTGCTGTTGCCTGCCAATCCGCTGCAGGGATTATCACTCTTGTTCGTCTACACACTCGGACTCACACTTACTCTCTTTGCAGTCGCGGTGGGTGGCTCTACCTTTGTACACAAACTAGGTTGGTCGCTCGACACGCACGGCAAATTCCGCCGTATCCTTGGGGCGCTTTTGTTACTCATCGGTATTGCAGTGGTGCTAGGCTTAGACAAAAAACTCCAGGGGCTGCTTGTGTCGAGCGGACTATTTGACTGGCAAGTTAACCTTGAGTCACTGATCGCTCAATAATTATGAGCCTGGCACAAGCATAAGCCAGATCAAAGCCATATTGAGTATCGCCACAGAAGCAGTGATGGTATAGAGGAGCACCGAAACGACACGCGAGTTCGTATGTGCACCCATAATGTTACGATTTGACGATATTATCGAGAGTGGAATGAGTGCAAATGGCACACCAAAACTAAGTGCGACTTGCGATATCACCAGCAACAATAATGGGTCGATGCCGAGTATCAGCAAAAAAAGAGCGGGAATCATCGTAATAAGCCGGCGTATCCACAGGGGTATTGGTACGTGCACAAGGTCCTTCATGATGACACTGCCCGCTTGGCTCCCCACAGCGGTACTCGCCAATCCTGATACCAGGAGCCCGACAGCAAAGAGCACCGCCACCAACGGTCCAAGCGTACTACTCAGCCCCTCAAAGATATCACCAAAGCCCTCTACCGTAGCGCCCCCAAGTACTGCCGCGGCGAGTAATAGCATGGCAATATTCACCGTTCCCGCAATGAGCATGGCGAGTCCGACGTCTATCTTTGTTACTTTTAAATACTGTTGTAATTCGGACAACTTTACTTTTCCGTGACGATCTCTTGCTAAGGCGGAATGCAGGTAGACGACGTGCGGCATAATCGTTGCTCCTATCATCGCCGTTGCGAGCAGTAGTGTCTCCTGACCACCAAAGCGCGGCGTCAGCCCGCTGAGCACACCGGACAGATTAGGTGGGTGCTGTACTAACCCGACAAAAAACCCAAGTGGAATGATCAATAATAGCCCGACAATCAACCGCTCAAAATATTTCTGACCATGATGACTATACACCCCCAGCAACGCCATCGAGACAATGCCTATAATCAGCCCGCCTATGGGTAGTTGTAATCCGAACAACAGATTCAGTGCTACCGCACCACCCACAACCTCAGCGATATCGGTCGCAACTGCTACGAGCTCCGCCTGCGCCCAATACAACCGCCGGCCCCACCGTGACATTCGCTCGGCCACGAGTTCGGGGAGAGACTTACCGGTCACAAGTCCTACTTTGGCGCTTGTATATTGTGCTAGCGCTGCCATACTATTAGCTAACACCAGTACCCACAACAGTAGAAATCCGTACTTTGCACCCGCCCCAAAATTAGCCGCGAAATTACCCGGGTCAACATAAGCAACCGCAGCAACAAAAGCCGGACCCAATAACAAGACTACCTGTTTACTACTCTCTTTATGCATCATACGATCTACACGAGACTGCGTAAGCGATAGCGGCGCCAGTGCTGGTGCTCACAAGAACTCCCCCTAAGCGTAAATTACCCGATATGCCCGCTCTCTACTTATCGTCGTTTTCGTCGGGCTCTTGCTCTGTACCGTCAGTCGATTCCTTTAGTTTCGCCTCAGCATTACCAGCATTGACTTCATAACTGGTATTGGTACTCTCAAAGAAATTGACCAGTTCATAGGTATCGTTAGCGGTCGCCATCCACTTGGCAGGATTTGAGACATTATAATGAGGTTCGAAGCCAAGTTCCTCGAGACGCCGGTCAGTCAAGTATTTAACATACTGGTTGATATAGTCGGCATTAAGGCCGAGGATACCGTTTGGCAGCAGTGCTTTATTGTACTCCTCCTCCATTGTCACGCCGTCGAGAATCATCTGTTTGATCTCTTCGGCAAACGCTGGGTCCTGCAAATCCTCGTTCTCTTCGATGACGGTTAGAATAAGGTTGATGCCAAACTTTAGGTGCAAACTTTCGTCGCGGACAATCCAGTCGATCAAGCTACCGAAGTTTCGGAGCAGATTTCGTTGGCGGAAACTAAGTGCCACCATGAATCCCGAGTAGAACCAAATGCCCTCGAGAATGATATTGTAGGCGATAAGGTTACGGATGAAATCTTTTTTGCCCTCAGTTGTCGTGATATCCATCGTGTCTTCGGTCATCCGTTTGATGTACTTCGTCTCAAACTCTTCCTTGACTGCCATGACCTTCTCATCAACATGGGCACTATAGGCGGCTTCGCGATCGATCGGAAACGTGTCGAGCACGTACTCAAACGCCATGCAGTGATTCGCCTCTTCCCACATTTGCTTGGCAAGATAGAGGTGGCACTCCGCTGCATTGACGTAGGGATAGACACCAAATGCCAACGCCTTATTGACCAACAGCTCGTTGGGGTTGAAGTAGCTCATCAAAAATGTCACTGCATGACGCTCTTCATCGGTCATTTTTTCCCAGTCAGCTAAATCCTGCGCCAGTTGAATCTCGTTAGGAAACCACGTGTTCGCAACTGCCTGATCATAGAGGTCCATCGCCCATTGATAGTTGATTGGTTTCAGTAATAGTCCGTCTTGGATGCCGGAGCCTAAGATTTTACCCATCCTTGTTTCCTCCTTATCTTTTATCCTGCTCACTAATATATCTATATATAGTATGACACGAAACAAGCTAACTCTCAACTGAGCGCGCTACACCTGGCAGTCACTGGTTATTCGCAGCCGTCGCAAATCGTAAACGTCGCTGGATCAATTGGTGCGGCCGTTTGCCCCGAGCGGGCTGCCTGCTCGTTTACCGAGGCCTGCGCAGCCTCCATAGCATCACTGATAGCTTGAAGTTTTTCCTCGAGTGACATATTGTCGTTGATGATAGTTGATGCGTTCATTTGGTATCCCCTCCTATTATTCTGTTGATGTGGTGTTAGTGGATTAATTCAAGTGCTGCTTCATCTCATGCCGCCTGCTTCTTTGCAAATCCAAATCCGCTCTTTCGCGCGCCGCTACTATCGACAATTGCGTCAGCTTTGTTGACCTTTACGGTACTGAGCTCGGCCTGATGGCGCGGTTTCATGTGCAAATAGTAGGTAGTTTTGAGACCACGCTTCCACGCACCCATATAGACCTTCTCCATGTCGTCGATGCTGCGGCTTTCGAGATACATATTGCGGCTGATTGCCTGGTCGACCCATTTCTGGGCTCGCGCTGCTACTTCGACAAACGCGAATGGGCTGAGCTGGAAGCATGTCTTGTAGACGTCTTTCAGGTGTTGCGGCACTGTATCGATATTCGTCAGATCACCTTGCTCGATGAGAAGTTGGTCCTTTACTTCATTCCAGATACCTAGTGCCTTCAGATCTCGCACAAGATTGGTATTAACCTCGAGAAACTTGCCATTGAGGGTGCTGCGGCTAAATATTTGTCCAAACTGTGGGTCAATACCGGGTGTTGTACCTGCCACGTGGGCGATATTTGCTGTCGGAGCAATCGCCATAAGTGTTGCATTACGCATGCCTTTTGTCGTTTTTTTGCGTAGCGCTTCCCAGTCGAGACGAGTTTTGCGAGTGACATCTACGGCGACACTACGGTCTTTGGCCAGCGCATCGACAGTGTCGATCGGCAATTGACCCTTGCTCCATCCACTACCCTTAAAATCAGGATAGCTCCCTCGCGTTTTGGCAAGTTCAGCTGATTCATCAATCGCATAGTAGCTAATATATTCGGCGAGTTGATCCATCGTATCATAGGCCTCTTCACTCTCATAGCTATAACCCAATTTTTCGATGACATCAGTGAAGCCCATGATGCCAAGCCCGAGAGCACGCGTCGTCTGAATGCTGTTGATCGCCTCGGGAATTGGCGTGTCGGTAATATCACATAAATTATCAAGCTGTCGAATGGCGCTACGTGTTGCCGCCTCAAGCCGCTTCCAGTCCCAGACTTTTTTATCAACATCTAGAAAGGCGCTCAGATTTATACTCACGAGATTGCAGACAGAAATATTCTTTTCGTCATTTGGCAAGGTAATCTCGGTACACAGATTACTACTATGGATGGTGCTGCGGTTGTTGTTGAGCGCGCGCACATTGATGGTATCTTTCCAGGTGATCCAGGGGTGGCTGCTCGCCTGAAGACTCGTCAAAATCTGTCGCCACTGTTGGCGTGCAGGCACGGTCTTAAACTCTCGCAGTTTTCCAGCCTTTGCGAGTTTGACATACTCGTTGTATCGCTTTGCAAATGCGTCTCCGTAGAGCTCGCTCAGATCAGGCGTCTCGGCGGGATCAAACATATACCAATCCTGCTCTTTTTGCACACGGCGCATAAACTCGTCACTGATGTAAACGGCGATATTGGCAAACCGAGTTCGGAAATAGGGGTCACCGCTATTTTGACGGAGCTCCATAAATCCAGGAAAGTTGACATGCCAGTTCTCCATATAAATAGCCGCTGCACCAGCCTTCTTGCCCTTGCGACTAACGGCAAACAGAGCAGTATCGATCATCTTCATAAACGGCAATGGTCCCGTACTCACCGTATTTGTCGTTTTGACAGGACTGCCCGCGGCACGTAGTTTGTTCATGCTGATACCAATACCGCCAGTACCCTTGGCAATCCACATCGTGTCGCGAATCGATTTAGCAATTGCCTCCATGTCATCGTCGACATCAATCACAAAGCAGTTCGATAGTTGCGGAAATGAACCTCCGGCGTTGACTCGCGTACTTCCACCAGGCAAATAATCGAGATTACTCATATGCCTATAAAAATCAAGTGCCGCAGCGGTAGGGTCCTTTTCGTTGAAACTTAATCCCATGGCAATTCGCATATGCGTAAATTGCGGGGTTTCTACCGGCTCGCCATTTTGTTTACGAAGTGCATAGCGATTCTTATTGGTAATAACCCCAAGATATTTGCTCAGTGCATCACGTTGCGGGTCAAGTGCAGCCGCAAGTTTCTTAACATCAAACAAAGCTGGGTCAACCATTCGCTTATCGAGAAGTCCCTCCTTGACCGCTGTCTTCAAGTACTGAGGAAAAGCCTTCTCGTGTAATTTTTTGAGCTCGGCGTCGTCTTTATAGTCGCCCAGGATGTTCTTGTAGACATTCTTGAGCAGCAGCCGTGCAGCGATAGTATCAAAATCAGGATCATCTTTGACATTCTGAAGTGCCGTATGAATAACTGCTTCATCTAACTCTTCACTAGTGATTCCATCAAAGAGTGTAAGTTGCAGTTCAGTCGCTACCTGCACAACTTTTTGAATCTGATCTGGCAAACCCTCGCTTGCTTTCACAAGCGCGAGATTGATCTTGTTGGCGTCAAATGGTTCGCGGGTGCCATCGCGTTTTACCACATGAATTCCGTTCATTACCCTCTATTCCTTTTTGTTATAGTTTGTACCTTCTTCTCGACACAACACCCCCCAGTGCATACAAGCAAGAAAACCGCCCACTAGTGTGGTGAGCTAGCTTTACGATATCCTTGCCTTTGTGTCTATTTTGCTGAACTACTACATATGTAGTGTCTGCGTAAGACTATACCCACTACATGTGCCGATTTCAAGCATTTTGTCTATGTTTTTTTCACAATGCCTTACACAACACCTTGTAGTGTACATTGTAGTATTTACTACGCTATATATAGTGTCGCTTGCTCATTTGATCTCACCTCACCGAGTCCTTGTGTTACACTTTGCTGTATGGAATCTATCATCTCAATCTCTGGTTTTGCGATGCAATTTGGCAAAACAAAGATCATCAACGACCTGTCCTTTGAAGTAAAGAGGGGTGAAACATTTGGGTTGCTCGGCAGTAACGGCTGCGGCAAGACAACCACCATCCGCGCCCTTCTCGGTATCTACCCGCCAACATCCGGCAAATTACTTGTTGATGGCGCACCCTACAGTGTGAGTGGCGGAATCAAGCTTGGCTATTTACCAGAGGAGCGCGGGCTCTACAAAAAGGAGAAGGTCCTTGATGTCATGGTATATTTTGGCCAGCTCAAAGGCATGACACGCGAGGAGGCACGAGACGAAGCGTTAAAATTCCTCGAGAGAGTCAAGCTCTCCGACAAAGCAGCAACCCGTCTCGATAAGTTATCAGGCGGACAGCAACAAAAGATCCAACTTGGCATTACGATTATGGACAACCCCGAACTGCTCATTCTCGATGAGCCGACAAAAGGCTTCGACCCAGTCAACCGCCGTTTGCTCATGAACATTATAGAGGAGCACCAGCAAAAAGGGGCCACCGTCATTATGGTGACGCACCAGATGGAGGAAGTCGAGCGACTCTGCGACCGAATCATTCTCCTCAAAGACGGTAAGGCTCACGCCTACGGTACGGTCGCAGAAGTAAAGAAGAAGTTTGGCGGCAAGTCACTCGACGATATCTTTGTCCAAGTATACGGCGATGAGAACGAAGAAGAGGAGCAAGACAATGCATAATCTTACGACTGTCATCAAATTTGAAATACTCCGCACGCTCAAGAAAAAATCATTTTGGATTATGGCGCTTGGGTTCCCCATTATGCTTGTAGCACTGTTTGGTATCATCTTTTTTTCAAACAAGACGACGGACGATGCCACCAAACAACTCGAGAAGCAGTCTTTCACTATTGAGATGACCGACCGTTCGAAACTTATCAATCCTACTATTGCGAGTGGCCTCAATATCAAGCAGGTAACTGACAAAAACCAAGGCATCGAGGATGTCAAGGCTGGCAAGACAGATGCCTATTTCTACTACCCCGAGAACATCGATAAGACTCCCGTTGAAGTCTATGGAAAAGACGTCAGCCTCTTTGATAACGGGCGCTACGAGGGGGTTGCCAAGAACTTGCTCAGCATGTCAGCAAATGCCACTGTCTCACCAGAAGTCAAATCCGTTGTGCAAGATACAACGACATACAACACTATTATCTACCGTAATGGTGCCCCCTACGATGCAGTGAAGCAGATGATCTTGCCAGGAGTCTTTCTTGTGCTGTTTTATCTCCTTATCGCATTCTTTGGCAACCAAATGCTGACAAGCACCACCGAAGAAAAAGAAAATCGCGTTATCGAGATGATTCTCACCACCATTGAGGCTCGCACGCTCATCATTGGAAAGATCATTTCGCTTGTCATACTGGCAGTAATCCAGGCGGTCGTTATTGTCGTCCCCGCGCTCATCGGCTATTTTGGCTTCCGCGAAAAACTCTCACTCCCTTCAATCGACCTCACTGCCCTGCCAGTTGACCCAACCCGCATCTTGCTCGGAGCGCTGTTCTTCATCCTTAGCTTCTTGCTGTTTACTGGACTCCTTGTCGCCATTGGCGCCGCTGTGCCAACAGCCAAAGAAGCAGGCGGGTTCTTTGGCATTGTCATGATGCTCATCTTTGGGCCCCTCTACGCCGCTTCGTTGTTTGTATCCGCTCCTACCAGCTCGTTCGTTGTATTTCTCACACTATTTCCTTTCACCGCTCCTATTCCCCTCCTCCTCCGAAATGCTCTGGGCAATCTCCAGGGATGGGAAATTGGGCTGTCTATCGTCATTCTGAGCATCACCACCTTTATTGTAATGAGCATTGCCGTTCGTATTTTCCGCTTTGGCGCACTCGAATACAGCCGCAAACTCAGCCTCAAAGAGATTTTTGCCCGTCAATAACGAGCGGGCTGTTTTGCTTTGTACTCCTTAGGGTATTGTTGTTTTATAGTTTTTATGCTATAATTAGCATATTGCTTGGAACCATGGGGGTTCAGAGCTCGATCCTGTGAGGAAATCATGACCGACAGCTTCCGTCTGCACGTCGACGCCCTTCCCTTCGATTGCGACATCGACGTGTTTGATCAGGCCGTCAGGCGAGCCATGTTCAACGTGCACTGGTACCTCGCCTGGCTCATCGAGCAGGGCGAGGAACAACCTGGCGCCACCTACAGCGGCCTGGTCTGTAGCCCCGTACGCGAGCACGGCCGGCCCTACCTCGACGACGTGTTACTGGAGTTCCACCTCGGTGATGGACCGCGTCGTCGCCTGGTCAACGCCGCGGCCAAACTGGACTGGATGCAGTTGAACCCCGGCGTGTCCATGGAGACCGTCTTCGCCGAGGAGCCCTGGCGACTCGGCAGCGGGCAGTTCCGCTTCGGGCACGCCGTGGTTCACCGCGGCTTCCCCGGTGCCGGCAGCGGGCTGAGTCAGGCCAACGACCGCAAGGTCATGGTCGAATTCCTCGACAAGCTCACGGACGGCATTGCACGTCACTGCTCGGCCCAGATCGCCAAGCGTGGCGAGGGGCAGTACTGGGCTGGTGGCGACAACACGCCGCGACCCGAATACGCCCAGTTCGAAGCACTGCCCGAGGGCGCAACCCTCACGCGCCGCTAGTACCCCATCCAGGCAATGGCCCATCCCTCACGGGGTGGGCCATTCGCTTTTTATAGAGTTCGGCTTCTTATATAGACAAACTATCTATAACATGTTAAAGTAGCACAGTCAGTCCCCGACTCCAAAGAAAAGGAGGTGGTGGGGATGCACCCCATCATCAGCAAAAACAAGTTCGGTATCCGTCTCGCCTTCATCGCCATCCTCTCGCTCGTCGTCAGCTTGCTCGGTGGCTTCGTCGGCGCCAGCTCGGCCACAGCCGCGCCGGTCTCGTCCGGTGTCACCACCGCCTACCACAGCGTGGTGGCGACCAAGACGACCGCCAAGAAGAAGGTCAAGAAGGCGAAAAAGAAAGCCAAGAAGAAGACGAAGAAGAAGGTCGTCAAGCCGGCCGCGCCGGCCTACCCCGCGATCAGCGGCATCGACCCGCGTTGCCAGATCAAGGGCATCGCGCTCTGCGCGAGCACCGGTGCCAACAAGCTGTTCGTCGTCGTGAACGGTCAAGTCACCGGCACGCTCGACGCGCGCTTCGGTCGCCCCGGCATGAACACCCCGCGGGGTGTCTTCCGGGTCTACTACCGAAACCCCGCGGCTTACAGTTACAAATATGGCGCGCGCATGCCCTTCTCATTGTTCTTCATCGGCGGCTACGCCATCCACTTCAGCGACGAGTTCGCCGAGTGGGGTTGGAGCAGTCCGTCTGGAGGCAGCCACGGCTGCGTGAACCTGCGCGACATGACAGGCGCCAAGCGGGTGTTCGACTCGTCGCCGATCGGTACGCGCGTCGTCGTCTACTGACGACCGGCGCAACACGCTGATGATGGTAGCCCCGTTTCCTCGCGAGAGGGAACGGGGCACTGTCATATCTTAAGATCATTTATTTTATAACGACTGCTGCTTAGTCCATCGCTATAGTCTTGGCGGAGAGGATGAGATTCGAACTCACGGTGCGGGTTGCCCCGCACACACACTTTCCAGGCGTGCACCTTCAACCACTCGGTCACCTCTCCGTATATATCGATTGTACCATCTGAGTCCGCACGCCATCAGGGCACGTCCTCCAGGCGTGGTCACGTTCCGCGACCCCATGAGTCAGGCAGATGTGCATAGCCCATCTGTGACATCATCTTGCGAGCTGCCGACTGGCAGCTCTCACCTTCAACCACTCGGTCACCTCTCCATACCATCCCAGTATAGCAGTTGTATTTTTAACCTCGCCATTCCGCTTGCATTCTCTTTTTGCCCGCCCGTATACTAAGCTCCAGATGCCAAAAAATTCCACCACGCCGGTCATAGAACTCAGGGCGCTAACAAAGCGTTATGGGATTGGCGACGCTGAGCATAATGCACTCGATACCGTCAATCTGCGAATCGACAGAGGTGAGTTTATCGCCATTATGGGACCCAGCGGATGTGGTAAAACAACACTTCTCAACGTTATCGGACTGCTCGACCGTGCCGATGCGGGTGACTATCTGCTCGACGGCAAGCCAGTCGATAGCCTCTCGAGCAAACAACACGCCCGCATCCGTTCTCAGCAGATAGGAATTGTCTTTCAAAGCTTCAATCTCATCAACCGCCTCTCGGTACTCGAAAACGTTGCCTTACCCCTCACTTATAAAGGTATCGGACGGACAAAACGTCTCGAAGCTGCTAGTGCAATCTTAAAAACTTTTCACCTTGGTGAACGCGAATACTACATGCCCTGGCAACTCTCTGGTGGCCAAATGCAGCGCGTTGCTATTGCACGGGCATTGGTCAACCAGCCTTCGATTATCTTGGCGGACGAGCCAACAGGCAATCTCGATAGCCGCAGTAGTCATGTCATCATGGAAGAACTCTCTGACCTTCATAAGCGCGGAAACACAATTATCATGGTGACCCACAACCCCTCGCTCACAAGCTATGCAAGCCGAGTAATCAAGATGTTGGATGGCAAAATTGCCAGTGATATCAAGATCAAAGTACAACTCGCCGATGAGGAATCGGTCTCTATTCCCCTAAACCGCAAAGCTCGTGAAGAGCAGATAGTCCCAGCAGAACCGACGCAAGATGACCCACCCAAAAAGGCTACACGCAAAAGAAAGCCACGCAAGTCAGCGACAAAAAAGAAGGTAAAAGCATCATGATGCTCACTGATCATATCGAAAACGCCTATCGTTCACTCAGACGAAACAGGGGTCGTAGCATCCTCACTACCCTTGGTATTGCCATCGGTGTCGCCAGCGTCGTTACTATTTTGGCACTCGGCGGCGGCGCCAGTCGCGTCATTGATCGGCAAGTAGAGGCACTCGGTGGTAACCTCACCCTTATCCGTCCTGGCGCACCAACACTCAGAGGTATCAACTCCTATGCCAACCCTGTCGCGCAAACTGCCTTTGGTACAAGCACCCTCACTGAGGAGGATGTAGCAACACTTTCACAGCTTCCTCACGCTGCTGCCGTTGTCCCTCTTATGACAATTGAAGGAACACTCACGGCGGGAAAAACGTCGGTAAGCAATACTGTTGTTGTTGCCACAACAACTAACTTTACTACGGTGAGCAAACTATCGGTGCGGGAAGGACAGTTTATCGACTCCGACACGGCTATTCCGACCGCTGTCCTGGGACACCAACTCGCTATCGACCTATTTGGCACCGAACGCCCCATCGGCCAGACATTTACCTTGCGGGGGCAGCGTTTCATGGTCAGCGGCGTTCTCAATACAATTCCAAATCCGATCAATTACAACAACGTCGACTTCAATCATGCCGCCCTCATTAGTCTGACGAGCGGTAAACAACTTCACCAGGGCAGACCACAAATTCAACAGATAAACGTCCAGGCCGACTCACCGCAGAACCTTACAGCTCTCAGCGCGGCTATTCGTGAAACGCTGCGCAACAATCATCAGGGCGAGGAAGATTTCACGCTTATATCAGGCAAAGACATTGGCACGCCAACGAGCCAATTATTCCGCGCCCTCATACAGGTAATGACCGCTATCGCCGCCATCTCACTTCTCGTTGGCGGCATTGGGATTATGAATATTATGCTTGTGGGGGTCGCCGAACGAACTCGTGAAATCGGTATCCGTAAGGCAGTTGGCGCCAGCAATCACACGATTATCACTCAGTTCTTGATCGAATCGCTCATGATCAGTCTGCTTGGCGGGTTCTTTGGCTATCTGCTCGGCTACGTCGCAGCGTTCATTATTTGTAATTTTCTATTTTTTGCTCCCGCTATCACCTGGTCAACTGCTCTGGCGGCATTCACGATGTCGACGGGGGTAGGCATTATATTTGGCCTCTACCCTGCCCTACGAGCTGCCCGAAAAGACACCATTGAGTCACTCCGTCAATATCACTAAACCTGAGTCTCTTTTTGGTAGCGCTCGATCAGCGTATCGTCCGATGGGTTAGCATTGTTGAGGATAGCAACGTATATGCTCACAAACTGAGCGAGTACATAGCCCGCCACCACTTGCTCCATAAGTGTCTCCCCTGGCAAGTAGACTGATGTCGATTTGGGACGGCGACCGCTCAATAGTTTGTCGGTCGCATCAAATCCTCTTGTCGCCCGAGTGCTCTCGAGTGAACTTCTCAGATCAAAAATGGCAAATGGTTTCTCAATGGGGTGAGATGTCCATCCCAGTAGCTCACCATAGGCCGCTTCCGGAAACGTGTTCCAAAATGCGATATTTTTGGCAGTTTTGTTCCAAGCATTCTTCCAGGCGTGCGCCACAAAACCAAACGTCTCGGGAGCGTAGAATACCAGTGTTTTACCGACAGCCAGTAGGGCAAGTTGTTTAGCGTAATTATGTTGAATCACTGTCTCCTTGCTCCACTGTTCACTTTCGTGCGCCAAAAACGCTTTTGTTCGCTCAAGTGCATCATAGGTACTAACGGGCACAACACCAAACTGAACCAAGATGCGCAGGAGCGACCGAGCGATGACAATCACATTCAGTTGCGCCCTTCCTTCAGGTGATAGTGCGACGCGCGCAACGTGGTGAGTCGCCGCCCTCTCTAGAAGCTCTTTTTCTGCTGCAATCAAGGCCACTTGCGGACGCTGATGATGCGCCAACGCTTGTTCCAAACACGCACGCGCCTGGTCGCTGTCGTTTTTATAGCTACAAACAACAACAAGCGTCGTTGAACTCACCGATGCTGGCAACGTATGCTCTCTCACTACCTCATACGGAACAGTGAGCTGATCCCCCAACATCGTCTTTACCAAATCACCCGCCAGCGCAGGTACATCGATACCTGCCACCACGACATGTGTGATATGTCGGCCATCGTGCTCACTATCTTCAATAACAGCTTGGTACGAGACCTGTTGACACAGTGCAGCCGCATCCTCAAGCAGCCCTTTCGCATCGCGTTGTTTCAAAACATTTACGTCGTCAAGCATTTTCCCACCATTCGTCTTGCGAGTTATTCTCCTTCTATGATACAGTATGTAGTAAGTAAGCATAAGAATAATCTAACTATCAGAGGTGGGTATGGATATTAAACCGCAACTGCAGCAATCAATTAGTGACGACCAGGAACTTGCTAAAGTGTTAGCAGGTGTGAGCGGCGAGGCCGACGAGGCCGCCGCACAACAAACAGTGATCCCACCGCTACCTCCAATGCCAGCTGCTCCTGCTGCCGATGATCCGACTGCGTCAGTGGAACCACCCGTCCCGCCAGCCACCGATCCTACTACGCCGCTCACCATGCCCACTTCATCTGATAACCTCGATAGCGTCAAGCAAGAGGCAATCACCGAGCTACGGCCACTTGTCGACAAACTCACCCTGGCCCCAGAGGAGAAGTTCGATACCTACCTCTTACTTATCCGTTCAACCGACGACAAAACGCTTATCGCCCCAGCGCACGAAGCAGCCAAAGCGATTGTCGATGAGGCACGTCGTGCTCAAGCGTTACTCGATATCATCAAAGAAATCGATTTTCTCTCGCATCCACAGTAGTAAATAAGCACCTCACCAAAAAACGGGGACTATCCCCGTTTTTGTTTGTCACGCGCCCTTCTAGGCTGCTGGTGTTGGTTCATGATCCTCTGGAGCGTCACCACGCATGCTTGGTGCATCCGCTATATCCGTTACACTTGCATCACTACCAAGAACAGGTGCTGTTTCCGCTGCTCGTCGTTGTCGGTACTCAGCGAGGTCAACGATATCAGCTCCCGGATGACCTTCTTTTCCAGACAGCTCGCCTTCAGGCACCGCATCCCCAGTATCACCTAAATCTTTAGCTGCCTCCTCGGCGGCAAATGCGTCTAAGACGCCACTTCCAAACCCTGCTTTTTCCTCTGGTGTCATACCGGTCTCACCAAGCACACGCTCAAATGCAGCATCATTGTCATCTGCTCCGTCCACCATCGTTTCACGTGGTGGCACCGGTGGGACGCCTTCACCTTTTGTTTCCGTCTCAGGTACTGGATCCGCTTTCTCGAGCAGCATCGTACCGCCTCGCGGCAGCGCGCCCTGATCTGGTTTGTTATATTCGTTCATTATCGTAATTCCTTTTTTGTTTGTGTTAGTGATATCTGATATAGGTATGCTATCACACTTATGCTATTTTGTCAATGTGCTCCTCATCGGCTGCTATACTAATGATATGGATGCACGCTTCGCCACTACTGAAGAAATCGAGCGATGGGACTCGCTCCTCTCTAACAACCCCGATGGTGGAAACGTATTTCAACTAAGAGAATTGGCTGAAACCAAGCGTCTCAACGGATGGCTCCCCCGCTATCTCATAGTGAAAGGCCTTGCCGTCACGGTACTCCAAAAACGCGTCCCGCTACTCGGAAACTACTGGTATATTCCCAAGGGCCCCGGCGTCGTGAATGAAACTGAATTGACATCGTTACTCGATTCCCTCCGTCAACTGGCACGTACCCAATCTGTTTTTGCTGTAAAAATTGAGCCCGAGCTCCTCGAGAGCAAGCCACTCCATGAGCGCCTCAGCACCTTAGGCCTGGTTCACACCGCAGCCATCCAGCCTAATGTTTCGACGGTACTACTTGATATTTCTGGCTCCGAGGACGAAATAATGGCCTCACTCAATCAAAAAGGCAGGCATGCCATTCACCGTGCCGAGCGCGATGGCGTGACTGTGGCACCAGTTTCTCTGACTGAACAAACCATGCGCGAAATGTTCACCCTCCTTAGCAGCACCGCCTCAGGTCGCTTCGAGAGCTCCCTCAAGAGCTATCAGTACTATTCCGCTTTTTGGAAACGTCTAGCAGATGCCGATCACGGGCAGCTTTTCTTTGCCTACCACGAGTCTAGGCTCGTGGCAGCTGCCTACTGCATGTACCTCGGCAAAAGGGGTCTCTATAAAGATGGCGCCTCGGTCCGCGAACGCACTGTCTACGGCGCCAGCCATTTGTTGCAGTGGGAGATTATCAAGTGGATGAAAGCAAAAGGCGTTAGTGAGTACGACCTCTGCGGCGCACCGCATAGCAGCGACATACAAGACACGACTCATCCCTTTTATGGCATCGGAAGGTTCAAGACGAGCTTCAACAAAAAAGTGACGGATTATATCGGTTGTTATGACCTCGTGGTGAATCAATCAGCCTATCGTCGTTGGCAAAAAATTGGTCAGCGCGCCACCGTAAGTTTGAGTTACCGGCTCAAACGACGCCAGTGGTTTTAACTATATTGCTTCACCTTATTGACATATCGTAATGTTTATGCTATCATCATGTCATGAATAAAGAAATCCCCACCACAGACACAAACAAAACAAGTGCTTTCACCGAAGCAGATCTCGCAGCCGCCCGACAATTAGCTGAACTGGCAGCAGGTAACCCTGATGAAATTGACGCGTTGCGTGAAATGCTCGCAAGTGATCTAGGCGGCCCAGAAGGTAAAGTTGGTGCCGAAGTGGTCAAGGTCGCCGGCTTTGGTAAGCGCAGAAATGGCGAGGCCACCACAATAACTGAGGATATTGCTGCTGATCACTGGCGCACGCCTCGTGGATAACATACTCAGCTCCTACTTACTTCTTGCCAAGTAATTCCCGTACTACTGCCGCATCATTCCACGGTACTCGTTTACCACCTATGATGCGGTAGACTTCGTGTCCCATACCAGTGATAAGGATGGTATCGCCCTTGGTGGCGACCCCCAGTGCTTTGGAAATTGCTTCGCGCCGATCATCTATCTCGGTGGTCTTCATCGCGCCACCCTTTGTTCTTTCGATACCGTCGTAAATCATCGCTCTTATCTGAGCAGGGTCTTCGTTGTAACTCTCCTCATCAGTTAGGATGATGCGATCGGCCAGTCTAGCGGCAATCTCACCCATCAGAGGGCGTTTACTCTTGTCGCGGTCACCACAGGCACCAAATACGAGGATCACGCGGTTTTTGGTGATAGCTTTCGCTGCTGTAAGTAGTTTTTCCAGCCCATCAGGTGTGTGCGCATAGTCAACAATGACATCATAGGGCAGTCCCTCGGCAACTCGCTCAAAGCGCCCCGGCACAGTCTCGAGATTGGCAATTCCCTCGACGATATCGTCAAGTTCCACTCCAAGCAAATAGGCAGCAGCGGCGGCGGCCGTCATGTTGTAGGCATTGAATTCGCCAGGCAAATTGGTAGCAAGTTCCAATTTTGTCTGGTGATCGACAGTGACAACGGCTTCAGTACCTTTGCGGTAGAGGGTGACTGAGTCAATGTGGGCCTCAGCCTCTTCATGCTTGCCGTAGGTGATCTTTTGGCTTGCTGCCGGAAACTGGTTGAAATACTCAAACCACGTATCATCGCGGTTGAGCACGACGTATTGCGGTTCCATCGCAAATAACCTTCCCTTTACCTCAGCGTACGCCTCCATTGTGCCGTGGTAGTCAAGGTGATCTTGGGTGAGATTAGTCATGATCGCCATATCGACCGGTACCCCGTAGAGTTTGTGCTGATGAATGGCGTGGCTAGGGAACTCCATGACCACAAAGTTTACCTGAGAACGCTTTGCGTCGCGAAAAAACTGCTGCATTCGCCCTGTTGAAGCCACGGTGGCATTGAGGTCATTTGGTGTTAATACACCCGCTACTTCAATCGTCGACGTACTAAACATAGCAGTGGTGTAACCGGCTTCCTTGAGAATTTCGTTGAGATAATTGACTGTTGTGGTCTTTCCGTTCGTTCCCGTCACGGCAATTACTCGGAGGTGCTTGGCCGGATGACCATAACGCATACCAAGCAGCCGAGCGCGGTTCTTTCGATATGTATCTTCAAGTCGGCTAATCGCCCTCTTGGATACAACACGCCTCACAAGTTTGACTGCCGTCTGCTTCATACCTCTATTTTACCACCCCGTGAGACAGAAAAAGATGTTATACTCATCTCTAGTGAGAATCCTAGGAATCGAGAGTAGTTGTGACGAAACCGCTGCCGCCGTTGTAGAGGATGGATTTCATCTGCTATCCAATGTCGTCCAATCACAGATCGATATTCATGCCCATTACGGAGGGGTTGTACCGGAAATTGCGGCTCGCAGTCATATCGAGGCAATCAACCCCGTCATCGACAAGGCTTTGACAGATGCCAACTGTAGCTGGGATGATATCGATGCGATCGCTGTCACCTACGCACCTGGTTTAGTTGGATCTCTTTTGGTTGGTACGTTGGCGGCTCGCACACTTGCCATTATCCATAACAAGCCGCTGTATCCGATTCACCACGTGGAGGCGCACGTCTATGCCAACTTCATTACCGAGCAATCACCAACCATGACACCGCAGCTCTCGCTTCCCACTCGCCAGCCTTCTTTTCCTCTATTAGCGCTCATCGTATCTGGTGGTCATACGCAACTGGTTTTATTTCATGGTCATGGAACATACGAACTACTAGGACAAACCATGGATGATGCAGTCGGAGAAGCATTTGACAAGGTGGCAAAGATGATCGGTCTTCCCTACCCCGGAGGAGTATCGGTCGACAAGGCGGCACTGCTTGGTGATTCATCAACCTATCAGTTTCCCACTCCTCGGACTCAAGGCACCTATGATTTTTCCTTCTCTGGCCTCAAGACAGCCGTTCTGAGGGCAACTCAGCGTGAAGTAGGCAAAGATCACACTTTTCCCTCCCACGAGCTCCCAGGGCTGTTAAACGACCTTCAGCGACAAAATATCGCAGCCAGTTTCCAAAAAGTGGCAGTTCGGTGTTTGGTCGACAAGACGGTGGCGGCCTATGAGCAGTATCTGCCCAATTCAGTCGTCATTGCCGGTGGCGTTGCGGCCTGTCAGCCTCTGCGCGATCGCCTGCGAGAGCAGCTTTCGATCGAGATCGAGTACGCTCCTCTTGCCCTCTGTACCGACAACGCAGCGATGATCGCTACCTTAGGCTATTTTCATGCCACCGCTGTACCTCCCGCAGACCCCTTGTCACTTGAGGTAATTCCTTCACTATCAATGACCCGTACTTCATGGGTAATGGCGGACTAACCATGCCAGCACTGCGGATCTCAGCACTGAGTGATCCTCGTCTTATCGATCTATTAAAAAACGGCGCTATCGGCGTTATGCCAACAGATACTGTGTATGGGTTGGTAGGTATTGCCAACAACCAACTGGCAATCACTCGCCTTTACCATCTCAAGTCACGCGCTCGGCAACCAGGTACCACTATAGCCGCAACCACAGATCAGCTCATCGCACTAGGGTTTCCTCGAGCAGAAGTTTTAAAAGCAGCTCGCTTCTGGCCAAATGCCGTAAGCGTGGAAATGAGCGCCGCTTCCCTTCCGAGATATCTTAGCGACGGGCAAGAACACATGGCGGCACGTATTCCCGCACACTCTGATCTTCAGAAGCTTTTACTTACGACCGGCCCACTTATGACAACGAGCGCAAACACACCAAATGCGCCTACCTCACAAAGTATCGACCAAGCAATCGACTATTTCGGTGAGAAAATAGACTTTTATGTCGATATCGGTCCTCTTGGCGACCGACCTCCGTCAACAATTATCGGATTCGACAGTGCCGGCGAGATTATCGTTTACCGACAGGGCGCCGTTCCCATTTTGTAACGACACAGCCTCTGCCGTTTTAGGGTCTTCTCAACACCTTTCCAGTAGTGCGAACAAGTTTTTTTGCTATCGGTAGTGCTCGGTTCCAAATTGTATAGAGCGGCGATAACGGATAGTCGTAGGTTCCCGCAAGCATCGTCTCCTGACTGGCAAACCCCTTCTTGAAGGTACTAACTCCATCGTTTAAAAGCCCATTCATGTCATACTGCTTAGCCCCACGCTGTTTACAGAGTAAGATCGTCTGCCACTTGAGTGCATAATTTGCCCTTCGTCGCTGTCCTTCCTCATTCATACCTCCGTATAGCTCGAATGCCACCTCTTGGCTCACTGCAAGCCACAAAAAAGCAACCGGCTTGTCTTCATAAAAGGCTGCCATGATGACAGATGCATCACCAAGATTTCTATGGACGTCACGATAATACGCGTCGCTATGGAGAGCAAACTCAGCACGTCCAGCCGTTTCATGGTAAATATGTAGACATTCGTTAAGCTCTTCATCAGTAGTAATTTGACGAAAATCAAGTTCCGCGCGCTGAGATTTGCGGATGTACTGCCTGGTCTTTTTTGTCATATCAGCCTGAAGCTCACTCTCGGTGCGTGTCAGGTCGAGGACAAGCGTATTCGGTATCAAAATCGTTCGATTTGAATGTCGCCATCCCTTTATATCAGGAAACACACGTGTATTGGGTTCGACACTGAGGACTGTTCCGGGCAAATGGTGCCGTACGTATGAGGCAAGGGCATTGAGCGTATCTACTTCCCTTCCCGTGCGGCTAACTGGCCCACGCGGAATGTAGACAAAGCGACGAAATGCCCCAGGTAGTTTTCTTACTAGGAGCTGGGCACCACCGATAACCTCTGAACCATCGTTAACAAGTATACGATGTGCCGTCCAATGATGTGCCGTCTTTACGTCTCCCCAACCCCACAGTTGCAAAGGGTGACCATTCGTCACCGAAACAAACTCGTCCCAGTCTACTCTACTCTCGCACGGTGTTGCACCAATCATGACTGTAACTATTATACATTGTTTGTGCTATACTTAGGTGTGAACACAAACACGCGGAGATAACAGAGGTAGAGATAACACGCTGGACTTTTCACGTGAAAAGTTCTGGTGAGTTTGCTAATGTTTTTTTTCGCGTGAAAACAATGAAAGAATGACCAGACCATCCATGAATCTCGCAAAAACCTACACTCCCAATGATTACGAGCCGACCATTTATGCCCTCTGGGAGTCGTCGGGAGTATTTAAGGCAAAGGGGCAGGGGACACCCTACAGCATCATCATGCCGCCACCGAACGCCAATGGCAACTTGCATGTTGGACATGCACTTGGCAGCGCTCTGCAAGATATCCTGATTCGCTACCGCCGCATGAGAGGTGATGATGCTCTGTATATCCCCGGTGCCGACCATGCTGGCTTTGAAACCTGGGTTGTGTACGAGAAAGAGCTTGAGAAACAGGGGAAAACGCGCTTTGATTACACGCGCGAACAACTGTATAGTCAGGTGTGGAACTTTGTCGACGAACAGCGCGGCAACATGGAACTCCAACTCCGGGCTCTCGGCGCCGGCGTCGATTGGAATACGCTTGTCTTTACCCTCGACAAAAAAGTAATAGATAGTGTCTATGATAGCTTTGAAAAGATGTGGCAAGATCAGTTGATCTACCGCAGCGAACGAATGGTAAACTTCTGTGTCAAGCATCAGACAAGCTTTGCCGACATCGAGGTAGTTCATAAAAACGAGAAAGGGAAGTTGTGGAGCATTGCCTACCCAACACTCGACAAGGTAGGGGAGATTATCGTCGCAACAACCCGCCCCGAGACAATGCTTGGTGACACCGCTATCGCCGTTCACCCCGATGATGAGCGCTACAAGGATCTGATCGGTACAAAAGTGCAACTTCCACTCATTGGTAGAGAAATCCCCATTATTGCCGACGACTACGTCGATAGGTCTTTTGGTACCGGAGCGGTAAAGATTACACCAGCTCATGATCCAAATGATTTCGCTATCGCCGAGCGTCATCAGCTCGAGCGCATCCAGGTCATCAACTACGACGGCACTATGATAAACGTGCCGCCTCAGTACGCTGGGCTCACAGCCGAAGAAGCTCGCAAAAAAGTATTGTCGGCGCTCTCGATTGAGGAAGCACTGCGGGGCGAACAAGAAATCGAACATGCCGTGGGACATTGTTATAAGTGCGGCAGCATCATAGAACCCTTAGTCAAGGAACAGTGGTTTGTAAAGATGCAAGAGCTTGCCAAAAACGCCATTACGGCTATCGAGAAGGGTGATATATCCTTTACCCCACACAACAAAGCTCAAGTGGTTATCAATTATCTCAAGGAACTTCGTGACTGGAATATTAGCCGTCAGATCCCTTGGGGCATCCCAATTCCCATGTTTCACTCAACAACCGATCCAGAGACCTGGCTGTTCGATCGTCGTGTTGACGAAACGCATATTGATGTAGATGGCACGACATATGTGCGCGAGGAGGACACGCTCGATACCTGGTTTAGCAGTGGCCAGTGGCCGTTTATTACCACTGATTATCTGACTAATGGACCGCTCGCTCGCTATTTTCCAAATGCAGTCATGGAAACAGCAGGTGATATCCTCTTTGCCTGGGTCGCCCGTATGCTCATGCTCGGCCTCTACCGAACTGGACAGGTTCCATTTCGCCATGTCTACCTGCACGGCCTTGTTCTTGATGAAAAGGGCATCAAGATGAGCAAAAGTAAGGGAAATGTTATCAACCCCATGGAAACAATCAGTGAATATGGGTCTGACGCACTGCGCATGGGGATCGTCTCTAGCCGTAGCGCCGCTCAAAATCAAGCATTCAGTCGGGGTAAGGTAATTGCCGGACGCAATTTCTGTAACAAATTGTGGAACATTGCACGATTCATTGAGGGTCAAGTAGGGGATTCGCAGCCCACTCCCCACCCAGATCTACATTCGATGGCTGATCATTGGATCATCCATCGACTTAACCAAGCAATCAGCACGGTTGAACAACAGCTTGATGATTACCGCTTCGCAGAGGCCGCCGAAACTCTCTACCACGTGATCTGGGATGATGTCGCTGACTGGTATATAGAGGTCAGCAAGATTGAGAAGCACACCTCAATGCTCGCCTGGGTGCTGGACACTAGCTTACGTCTAGCGCACCCGTTTGCTCCCTTCGTCACCGAAACCATCTGGCAAAGTCTCAACTGGCATAGTGATGTCCTCGCTGGTGCCGCATGGCCAGAGCAAAAGGACTGCAACGAGCTTGAAGCAGCCGAATTTGGGCGTCTCAAACGACTGGTGGCAGAAACACGCTATGTCACTTCAGAACTACCAGGTAATGAGCGCTATAGCCTGCTTTATATGGATGACTCTCTTGTGGCCGACAACGCTGGCCTCATCCAACACCTTGCCAAACTGGAAACTGTTGAACATGTCGATCAGGCCCGGGGTCTACGTCTCGCTAGTAGTGGTCGTGATGCTTGGCTCGACATTTCCCCTGAGATACTATACGAACATCAGACCAATCTCGAAAAACGATTAGCAGAAGCACGTGCCGAAAGTGAAGCGCTCGAAAAACGATTAGCGAACGATCAATATATTACAAAAGCTCCCCCCGAGCTCGTGGAGCAATCACGCGAACAGCTACAAGCCAAGCATTCCCTCGTCGAACGGCTCGCCCGCGAACTCCAGGTTATCTCAGAAGATAGTTCTGATTCTAGTCAATTATAGGGAGATTGGCGTTATCAAACGCGTGTCTGCTGCCTACCTCAAACATGCGCAATAGCTCCTTGTGATGACTATTCCGACGGGGCATGAGACTTGGTTGCTGATAATTAAAGCTGTTGGCAAGTGTGCTCAACAAGGGGTTGTAGTCACTATGAACATGAAGCGGTTTAATCTCATCAAGCGGTTTTGTGGTTTCAGATTCATGATATGCCGAAAGGAGTGGCCGGCTGACTGCCACAGCAAAGGCATGCTCTGCCTGGCTATCGTGAAATACGAGGCCAAGAGATAACAGTGCACTGAGAAGCGCGGTCAGGGAAGTAATGATTCTTTTTGTCGTATTCATTTTTTGTTTTCATTTAGACTACTCCATAAAATTTAGCATAAACTTTATGTTTTGTCAATACTATGATACTAATCGTGGTGATAGGGGGTGTGATTTGCAATTGATTGAGCACGGTAGAGCTGTTCGATGATGATAAGCCGTACCAGTTGGTGGGGAAATACAAGCGGTGAAAGTGACCAACTACTATTGGCACGTTCCTTTAGGGCGCTGGACACTCCGTAGGCACCGCCTATCACGATGCTCACGTGACGAGAGCTCGCAAGTTGTTGTTTAAGCACTCGCGACATAGCGGGGGAATCAACTGGTAAGCCGTTTTCGTCGAGCAAGATGACATAATCAGACGGCTGTATACGTTTTAGTATGCGCCTAGACTCTTCCTGAACGGCTTTTAGCGCGTTCATTGAACTGTGTGGCAAAACCTCCCACTTAACATTCCAGGGAGCTCTCAGACGCTGCTGATATCGTTGTATGGCATCAACGAGTAAGGCATCATGCTTCTTGCCGACAGTAACGAGGGTGATCATGTAATCCGGATCTTTTCCGCTTCGCGCGCCAATGCGCTCTGATCGGGCTGTTCAGCTATATCCGGCAAGCGACGATATTCTTCACCCGTCGAAAAAGCAAACAGCTTGGCATGAACATGATCTACCTCTAGCCCCTCGATCATGAGACCAACTTTGGCTTTATCTGGATATACCTCGCACAGCCGCTTGCCGATACGCAGTACCGTATCCATAAAATGATGGTATTCATCTGGGGGCATATCCCACACAGTAGCGATTTGTGTCTTTGGTACCACAAGTACTTGGCCCGGCTGAATCGGGTGTATATCGAGGAAGGCGAAGGTGTATTCATCCTCGTATATCTTGTGGCAAGGGATCTCCCCTTTAATAATTTTTGTAAAGATTGAGTCTTCCATGATTTCATTATACACCCCGCCTCTGTTAAAATGAGAGTACCATGGAGAGGTGGCCGAGTGGTTGAAGGCGCACGACTCGAAATCGTGTATGCGCGCAAACGTATCGGGGGTTCGAATCCCCCCCTCTCCGCCAATAAAATAGCAAAGGCTTTTACGTCTTTGCTATTTTATTGAGAATGGTCTGATTATCGGGCAGAAGTACCGGTAACGCTCTGTCCGTTCGTTGCGGCATTTGGAACGAAACTCGCCACGACGAAATTGACCGCCGCATAGGCGAGAATAGCCACAATGACACCGATAAGCGCATAAAGAATCGTATTTTTTGCCGCTTGTACCTGGGAAGCATCGCCTCCAGATACGACATAGCGCAAGCCGCCGATGATAATCATAATGACGGCAACCGCACCGACAATAAAGAGAAGGACGTTGCTGATTGTCGAAAAGACTCCGGCATTTCCAAAAAGATTTGATGGCTGCTGGTCACCGTGTGCCGCGTCCACCCCTTGAGTGACAGAACCGACAGCGTACGCCTGTGCAACATTGAGCGCAGCCACAACAACAGTAGCACTTAAGACCGCAGCATAGTTTGTCAGGGATTGTCTTTTCATCTGTTGGATCTCCTCATTTGTGTCGTATTATAGCAAAAAAAGTGTATTTTGTCGAGTGATTACGCTGGCCTGCGTAATAGCACTAGTGTACTCTCATCGCGAGTTGTCTGCCAACCCTCTGATTGAAGTTTGCGTGCAAACGCGTCCGATCCCTCCCAAATAACGCAGCGGACTCCATAGTGCTCAAACTGTTGTCGCCGAAACGTGTCATCTCGGAGAATACGATAGTAGTCGTCCATATATTTCCGGCCACCAAGCTCCCAACTTGGCATCCTGCCATCAATATACACCTCTGTATCTGGTAGTTTCCAGATTAGATATCCCCCAACATTGTAAGAATTAAAGATTCGACCTTCGCAGGGTTGCTGACGAAGCTTCTCGACAACCCCCTCAGGGTACTGGGTCTTTTCTGGATGAGCCAGAAATTGATAGTCGTACAGTAGACATGCTCCCAACACCATCCCGCC
This sequence comes from Candidatus Saccharimonas aalborgensis, assembly GCF_000392435.1. Classification (NCBI taxonomy): domain Bacteria; phylum Candidatus Saccharimonadota; class Candidatus Saccharimonadia; order Saccharimonadales (SeqCode); family Saccharimonadaceae (SeqCode); genus Saccharimonas (SeqCode); species Saccharimonas aalborgensis (SeqCode). Next base: position 549,575 of record NC_021219.1, on the reverse strand, counting down.
TATACTAAGCGTGAGCGGCAATAACCATTGATGGACAAGGGTTATCTTCTTTGGCAGGGTAGCAGCAAGTGTGCTAAAGGAGCGCTGCGTAGAAGTCAGGGACATCAGTACAAAGAGCGGGACATTCCGCACACTGAGAACGGCGCTTACGAGGAGTAGGCCATCAAACCACGGAATCGTCCGCCACTTTCGCCCCCGTAATACAATAGTGCTTGCCCATATGCCCAAGTAGGGCACGATGGAGGGCTCGAATGCAAATGAACGCCACTCGTCGATTCGGTGATGCAAGGAAGTATCTAGGAGGGTGCGAAATACTTCCTCATAGATCCGATAGCCATAGGGAGTAACACCCGTCAGAGCAACTGCTCCGACAAATGCAATCCCAAGTAACGCCGACCGACGCCAAATAGTAATCCATAACAGATAGACAAGCCCTAGGACAAAGCCGCCATGGATATTTGCCCACACTAGAAAGAGGGCGAGGATGGCTGCAATCCGCCACCGATGAGAGCTATCAATTAACCAAGATAAAAGCGCCATGAATCCCACTGTCCATGTCGTTGCGCGTACTCCAACGTAAGGCAGAACGGCCAGTGTAGCTATGACAGCTAGGGCACCATATCGCCAATTCCTCAGGAATACAAGTGTTGCAGCCGTCCATGCGCTCGCATACACGACAGAAAGCAGCACGAAACCACCAAGTTGGTATATTAGATAGTTAATGACATCTGCGAGCCATTCGTGATGTATCCAGGGAAAATCCGTCGCCGTATAAGAATAGAGGTCGTGCGCAGGGATACCATGCGACAAGATGTCACCACCTGAACGTATATGCCATCCCGCGTCGGGATCGAGAGCAAATAGGCAGGGAATGAGATAGAGAACAAACACCACCCCGCCAGTGACGATTGGGTTCCATACAAAAACTCGTTTAAAGAGAGATAGCCTCACTAGCCAACTATAGCATGTCTCTATACGCTAAGGTGTTGGTATGGTATACTACTATGGTTCAATTAACAATCTGAAGCGATCGTCTACGACAGTAGCATGGTCGATACGGAGGAGTACCCAAGTGGCTGAAGGGGACGGTTTGCTAAATCGTTAGTGTGGGGAGACCTGCAGCGGGAGTTCGAATCTCCCCTCCTCCGCCATAAAAAAATGACCTACGTTGGGTCATTTTTTTATGATGTGTGCTTAGTCAATACGATAAAAGTTTGTCTCAAGTAATCGTTTGTACGGGTCCCAAATCTGCTTCGCCTTTTTGTGGGTGAGGGTGGACATCTTCACAAGAATAACAACTAGCATCGTAAGTCCGGTCGACACAAGGGCAGCAAGAACACGGAAAATGACGTTTTCGCCCGTATCAAGCAGCAATATAAACGAGAGAGTAACGCCAAATAGTACCAACATCACCATCCATTCATTGGAATATACCTTATTCGCAATCTGCATGGAAAAATCCGTACGGTTTTTTTGATTTGCGACTACCTTATCTAGGATATCAGCTACCGCTTCGGGAGATTCACCCCCATAGGCTATGCAATAGCTAATGATTTCTTCATATTTTTCCTCACCCTCAGCAGCTTTTCGTTGTCTTATACACAACGATAAATACTCTCTTACTAGTACACCGAGCCGTTCTCTCGCTCCATCTGGCAAACGCTTTACGGCAATCATAAGTGCAAAAACCGCGTTGGCTTCGGCGCGAACTATCTTATGCATTTCCTCAATACGAGTTTTCTGAGCACTAAGGATTGGCGCGATATAAAACCCATACAAAAACGAGTTAACGGAGAATAGGGTGAGAGCTGCCGAATCAAACTTTGCTTTCGGTAAAAATAGCGACACAACGGTCATCGAGATAAAAATAAAGATAAAATAGGTAGATAAGCGAATTCGCACCAAGAATAGATTTTTCATCACTTTGATGATATCACTTATGCTAGTAGCCTGCAATTCGCCTCGCAATCTGCCAGCACCCATAGAAAAACCCCATGAAGCCATGGGATTTTTCTATGGTACACCCGGTACGATTCGAACGTGCGACCTTTGGCTCCGCAAGCCAACGCTCTATCCAGCTGAGCTACGGGTGCATACGTTCGCATATAGTAGCATATTTAAGAGGTCAGTACAAGATATCATATACTTAAAAGTATCCTTGCTGTTGTAGAACAAACGACATATAGTAGAGATATCACAATAATAAGGAGGTGATATGACTAGTATAAAAAGAGTGCTAGTGGCGATCTGTGCTGCTGTTATGGTTTCACTCAGCGGCATGCCATTTAATGTGGCCCACGCTGTCGACTACCAGTGGAAGTACACAACCTGGGGGAGGGCGTGGATAGGCTTCCGACTTGATATTCCTGGACACCGCGTTTATGGCGAGGTGCAGGATATAAAGACCGACGGCTATTGTGTTGAAGTGCGATTAAGAAGAGCAGATGAGGTATGGCCCGGTATACGGGCAGCCATCTCTTGTGGTCCAATCGCGTCCTTTAACGTTGATAACCTACAGCCATACGATATGTATGCCCAAATCGCTGGAGCACGCATGTATCGTACCAACGGAAACTACTCTACCATCTACGGCTCGTAAGAGAACTTACAGGGTAGATCCTATCTCAGCCCCCTCCTTAGGGGGCTGCTTTAAATACGAAGTTTAGAGGTAATTCTGTCGTAGAGGTCTGGTTTTACTTCCTTCATTGGCAGACGAGCAGCAAGCATATCAACGAGTGGTTCACCAACGTCCTCAGGAAAATACAGGACTTGTGCCAGTTGGAATCGCTTCCGAGGTGTTAATATGATGCTGTTATGGCCGCCTTGAACAATAACACCAAAGGATTTGAATGTGTCGTAAGGCAACAATCGATCATCAACATGAAGCCCCTTACGGCTTAGCGTATAATGTACGACGGCTGGCGGTCGCCTAACATACACAAGAAGTGCCACCACCATGACCGGTATAAGCAGTGCAAATGAGATTGAGTTCATCCAAAAAATAGCAACCGCCATCAGTGCGGCAACAACGACAGTCATGATGATATACCACACTACCGGGCGTTCATGTTGAACATATTCGGGTGACTCCCATCTCAGAAGCGTCTCCTCGTCCTCGTCACCTGCCTCAGGGGATTGTGAGAGCGGTTGTGCGTCCTCAGCAGGGGCATCACTGGACATGGGCTGCACCTCTTCTGGCACTTCCTCGCTAGGCAGTTCTTGAACTTGCTGACGCTGATCGCTATCCATGTGCACAGTATAGCATGAGTGAAATTCTTCGCGCATCACCACGCCAAACAAAAAGACCCCGTTGGGGTCACTTTGCTTGGCGGAGAGGGCGAGATAGCGGTCACTTATGATCCCTATTTCCGCTCGCTTGCAAAACAAGCAAGCAAGTTTTGCTGCGCGTCGCTTCACGAAATCGCGGTTTGCGCGGCTAACGCCGCGCCCGCGAGTTCAAATCTAAGCGCCTATTCCGCCAGAGAAAAAACACCCGTTCGGGTGTCTTTTCTCTGGCGGAGAGGGCGAGATTCGAACTCGCGGTGAGTTGCCCCACGACGGTTTTCAAGACCGTTACCATCAACCACTCGGTCACCTCTCCATAGTATGCTTACTATATCAGAGAGAAACGGGGTCGTCGAGTGGTTGACGAGCAGCCACCGCCACCCATACCTCTCTGGCACCAGCAGCCAAAAGTGTTGTTGCCGCGTAGTGTAGCGTTGCGCCAGTTGTAAAGATGTCGTCAATGATAAGAACTGTGCCACCATCAATACGGCGAACAGCCTCAAACGCCCCCTCCGCTTGTTTTAGTCGCTCTTTCCTGCGTGCCCCTTGCTGAACTGTCGTGGTTCGCCGTTTCAAGAGAGCCTGGTATTTTACGCCACGCTGCCGTGCCACTTCTCGTGCTATGAGGGCAGCATGATCATAACCGCGTTGACGAATGTGGGTAGATACAGTGGGAACACTGGCAATCACAAGGTTGTCAGGCAGGTCAGGGAGAGCACTGGAAATAAACTCACCGAGTGGTTTTGCAGCACCCCTCAAGCCATCAAACTTGAATGCATCGATAAGGACCTTAACTGCTCCCGCACGTTCAGCAACACACCAGGCACGCACATACGGTGCAGCGCAGCGTGAGCAGTGGGCTCCGCGATCCTCGACGGGCCCGAGACACATGATACATCGCTCAAATGGGTCACAAATGATGTCGTATTTACAATAATCACAAAAAACAGTGCCAATCTCTCCGCAAGAGCAACAGTAGTGTGGTGCTAAAACATTTCCAACGATATCGAGCATTGTATTTTTTACGTTTTCATCGGTGTACTTATTGATTATACCGTGCTGATTAGTTATAATAAATCTCGACTATTTGTCAACAAGCCAGCGAGAAAAGTGGAGGATATCATGGCACGTAAGCAAAACGACGATCTATTGATCGAGGACGAACTAGCTGCTGCATTTTTAAATGACGACAGCGTTTCAGATGATCAGACATCTGTATCACCAATTCAATCTTCAGGTGACGATACTGCCTGGGGAGAAGCCGAGGATGATTTTCCTGGCCAGTTAGCAGTTGATGTATACGAGACCGAGGAACAGCTCATCGTCAAGGCAAGAACAGCTGGCGTCAACAAGGAAGATCTGGATGTCAGTATCAGCGACGGGATTTTAACTATTAGTGGTACGTTGAGTAGCGGTGACGATAGTCACGCAACCAACTGGCACATTCAGGAATGCTATTGGGGCGAATTTAGCCGAACATTGGCCCTTCCCGTGGCCGTAAAGGAGGATGAAGTCGCTGCCATACTTAAAGATGGTGTTCTGAGCATCACGTTTTCAAAGGTGAAACAAGAGCAGGCGAAGAAAATTACTATTCAGTAATCATCTTGCTAACAAAAAACGACCGAGATATTATAGGTCGTTTTTTGTTAGCCCTCCAAGAGCATACGTGCCTGCAATGCAATACGCCGCTCCGGTAGGGGGTGGCGTATTGCATTAAGCGACTATTTATAGCCTTTATATTATGGGGTCGTACTGTTGTTGGCCGATGCGAAGTTACTAATGACAAAGTTGACAAGGGCAAAGGCAAGTATGGCGACAACGATACCGACGATCGCATACAAGATCGTATTTTTGGCATTTTGGATTGCTGTGCTATCACCCTGAGAGACAGTGTAACGAATACCGCCAATGATCAGCATAATCACCGATACAGCACCAATGATAAACAGGAGAACGTTGGTAATCGTTTTGAAGAGCGGGGTCTGACCACTACAGCCCGCCTCTGTTCCAAAGAGACAGGATGTTTGGTCATCACCCTTTGCAGAGCCAGCACCTTGGCTCAGTGAGATATTATTGGCTGCGAATACCGGAGCCGAGCTCACACTCAACACAAGGGCGGGTACTGCTAAGAGCCCTAGGAGATGCTGTTTGATAGATAACTTCATGAAATATCCTTTCATTATTGGAATATACTCTTGCTTCTATATATAACAAACTTGCAGGCAAATGTTAATAGCGTGTTAAATACTATTTCACATTTGTCACGACAAAATTGACAAGCGCGTAGGCGAGAATGGCAACAATCAACCCAATAACAGAGTAGAGAATGGTGTCTTTTGCCGATTTAATGTGCGCTGGATCGCCCTGCGAGGTAACATAGCGAATACCACCAATGACAATCATAAGGACTGCGGCAGCACCAAGTACATACAACAGGGTATTAACAACTGTCTTGATGAGTCCACCAAGATCACCATTCTGTCCACTACCGCCCGCCGTGTTTGCACCCGTCCCGATACACGTCGCGGCGGATGTACAGTCAGCGGCAAACGTTGTCGATCCAACAACTAAACCTATTCCCACTACTAGAGCGATGATGCTGGTAGCTTGAACGACTTTCTTCATTTTTTTGTAACTCCTTATTACTATTAACTAAACCTACTTGCTACTGCCTGAACAACTGCAAACGAAAGAATCGCCACGATCAACCCAATCACAGAGTAGAGAATAGTGTCTTTTGCTGCCTTGATATGATTCGGATCGCCTTGTGACGTGACATACTTAAAGCCCCCGATAACGATCATAAGGACAGCGATCGAGCCCAATGCTATCAAAGCAGTTCTGATCCCATTCATAACGAGAGATGCATTACCGTTTTGACCGAGCTTGTTTTCACCCACTACACTACAGCCAGCCTTTTGTTCCGCGGGAATATTTGGGTCTGAACATATGGGTGAGAGATCGAGAGCCCCCGCTGTCGGTACAACGATGAGTATTCCTGCAATCATTGCCACCCCAGTGACTATACGTCGAAGAGTCCTCATCATCTCCTAAAGTCCTCCTACGACAAACTTAGTGATGACAAACGCACCCATAATGATAGCAAGGCCAATAATTGCACTGAGGATAGCATTTTTTGCTCGCACAACATTTTGCGCCTCTCCTTGAGAAGTGACGTAGAAGAAACCAGCAATAATAATGACGATAACTGCGACAATGCCTGCCCAAAAATAGACAGGGTAGAGGATATCGTTTTTGACGTCTATCGACTTGGTTGGACCCTTGAAGCCAATTTCACTGGTAGAATTAAAGACCGCTGCAAATAGTGTATTCATAGTTATCCCTTTATGAGCCCCGCGATTGCATTAACGATTGACGCGGCAGCAATACAGATGATCAAACCAATGATTGCATTGGTGATTGTTTTTTTTGCGCTTGCCATACCATCGGTTGAGCCTGCGCTAGTAATATACATGAAGCCGCCCTTTATGATGAAGAATATCGCAATATACGCCACAACGACGAGTGCCGCCTGGAGGATATTGAGCACTATCATCCAGATAAAGCGCGACATATCACCGTCGGCGTTTCCGGGGAACTTGATACTACAATCACCATTTTGTAGGTTTCGGTACCACGCTGGGACCCCAAGCAATGTATCGGGGCTGCAGGCAGCACTTACGGGAGTTGATGCAATCATAAATGATGTTGTGATAGAGACAACGATAAGGCTCAGCGCGAGATAGATAGAACGTATCATCCGAATACTCCTCCGGGAATTAAGAAGTTGAGAATGAGGGCCATCAGACCATAAGAAATCACCCCGATAATGACGTTGGTGATCAGCGTTTTTGCCTGGCTCACTTGGTTTGCATTATCTCCAGCACTGGTGTAGAGAATACCAGCAAAAATAACCGTGCCCACCGCCACAATACCGACACCTGCCGTCAAAATCTGCAATGCGAACTTTATCAGGCCCATCACTCCACCGTCACAGACAGACTGAGGCAAAATGGAACACTGTGCAGCCGCTGAAGCATTTTCAGTCGAAAACAGCACGAGAGCCATAAGGGCTAGACCGAAACCAGTAAACGCTATATATCGCCGCATAATTTATCCTCTGGATTTCAGTGTACACATCTCTCTCAAAAAAACAAACTGCTATCTCCCCAAAAGCATTGACTTTTTATCCTAAAAATGGTAGTATAAATACGGTTATGTGGGAACTGCGCACCATCCTCCCGCACGGTAGAATACACCTGCGGAATTTAGTGTTGATTGTCACAAGTCTCCTTGTGGCTGTTTTTTCCTGCAATCTCTTGCTTAGTGCCCCTGTTAGCGCCGCCGATGCGGTCCGTAACGGAAACACCATCACCTACAATAACGGCAGTTTCACCCAAACTGCCGATATTCAAGCTGGTGATAGCCGCCAATTACCGGTCGGAACGCACGTCTTTGAATTCCAAAATCCTCAAACCAACAAACGTGAGGCGATTATCATTGACACAGCTCAAGATCCCACCAAGGCAACGAGCGCACAGTACATTGTGTATGATTTCAATTCTGGCCAGTATAGCAATCCTTCACCACCTGTCGCCGTTGCTATCGTCAACGGCATTACAAACAACACCAGTTCTCCCACCCCCAGCACCTGTAGTGGATCAGTCACTAATGGCCTGGGTTGGTTTATCTGTCCGATCGTCAATTTCTTAGCAAGCGGCATGGACCACCTCTATAACGCGTTGTCGTCATTTCTCACCGTCCGCCCAGTCCAAACCTCGACTACTAACTCTCTCTACAGGATGTGGGTAATCGTACGAGATATCGCCAACGCTCTCTTCGTCGTCGCATTTCTGGTTGTTATTTACTCTCAGATATCAAATGTCGGTATCAGCAACTACGGTATCAAAAAAATGTTGCCTCGCCTCATTATCACCGCCGTTCTCGTAAACATCTCATACTGGATCTGCGCACTGGCAGTAGACGTTTCAAATTATCTTGGCTATGCGATTCACGATATGTTCCTTGGTATTTTCAACGCCATGAGCACTACCGAAAACTATGGCAACATCACTGCACTCAGCTGGTCAAGTGTTGCAAGTGCTGTCCTCTCAGGAGGAACAGCGGTCACTGCCTTGGGACTCTACGCTAAGTTTGTCGTCCTCGGCGGTTCACTCCCTGGCGCCCTCTACCTCTTGATACCGATCCTGGTTGGGATATTGATGGCTGTTCTCGTCGCACTCCTGGTAATGGCAGCTCGACAGGCACTCATCACTGTTCTCATCATCGTCTCACCGCTAGCATTTGTCGCCTACATCCTCCCAAATACCGAAAAATACTTCACAAAATGGCGCGAGCTACTCACTACAATGCTCCTGATGTTCCCGATATTTGCCGTCATATTTGGTGGCTCACAACTTGCCGGCATGGCCATCATACAAAACGCCGACTCATTTAACCTCATTATCCTCGGTATGGCCGTTCAGATAGCACCGGTTGCTATTACACCAATGCTCATTAAGTTTAGCGGATCACTCCTTGGGCGCATTGCCGGTATGGTCAATAATCCAAAAGCTGGCATTATGGATCGTACTCGCAACTGGGCAAAGGAGCGGGCCGAGCAAGAAAAAGCCCGCGTACTCGCCGGCAAGGGTCGTAACAACTGGGCAAATCGTACCACACGTAACGTCAACTATAACCGTCGTCGTCGTGAAGCATGGAAAAAAGTAAACGAATCTACCTATGACAACCTCTTTAACGACTCGATGGAAGGTCGACGCATTGATACCGCCACTCGCCAAACTGAACGGGATAAACAGCGTATCCAGCATAGTTTGGACGAAAACTGGCACGTCAAGATAAAAACAGACGCATCAGAGCTTGAAAAGGAACTGAGTGTCCGCTTGGCGGGCGATCGGGCCAAACTTGCCGGCGAACAAATTGAAGCGGCCTACGATGAGCTGCGCGTGGGCCACGCACCTATTGCCACCCCTGCGATGCAGCAACTCGCAGCCACTGCCTTTGAGACAGCCGAGGGAATCTCTCTCACCGCTATCCGAAAATCTCAGGCCGAACACCGACTCAAGAACCAAATCAATGACGAACTACTCAGCAATGGCCAAGTCCACCAGCGCGACGAGCACGGCGTGATTCGCCGCGATGCTGACGGTAAGCCAATCTTTAGCGGTCAGGTCCGCGCTATTGACGGCAGGTCACTCAATGAGTATGCGACCGGAATTGGTCACAAAGACAATGTCCTGGCTGGTGCAATTTCTGAAGGACGCAGTGAGTGGGGCAAGCAAGCCGCTGCGGCTGGTGAATTGATGAAACACTTTAAACTCGAAAGCGGCCAATACCAATCACTTGCGGCAAAGGGTAAGGGGACAGTTATTCGGGCCGTCGACGACAGTGGCAACGTTCACGAATTTGATGCTGGTGACGAATATGTCAAAGAGGCGGCGATCGTTACCCAATTCAAAGAGGGCTCGTACGCTCAAAAGATGGCCATCCTCAACGAAACTGGGTCAAAGGTTGTCGACACCAACCCCGACGGCAGTGTCAAACTTGATAGCTCCGGCAATGTTGTCTACCGCAAGGGTGTCAACTACGCCCATCGACTCTCGGTCAAGAGTGAGGCGATCGGTTCGGGCATCCAACGCCTTGCACCATTTATCAATGACGTTACTTTCAACGAAATTGTCAAAGGTAACTTCAATGGTATTGATAGTACAAATATGCACGCGATGCGCCAGATCTTTGAGGGCCGTATCAAGACCGATAACTTGGCAGGTGCCAACTTTGAAGCACTTGATATCTTGTACAAGCTTGGCTCACTCAAGCGGAGTGCTGACCCCGCCGACCAAGCCGAGTTTGCCCGGCACCGCAGCGCAATGTTTGAGCTCTTCGAGGGGATGTATGGTGGTACCAGTGATCCGCGCTACCAAAAAGTTGTCTCTACCTTCGACGACAAGTTCGACAAGAACTTTGCGGGTATGCTCAATGGTACGCGCGATATCCTCACCAGTCCGACGGTTGGTCGCGACACACCAGAGTCGTCTCGCGAGGTCATGGCAAAAGCACTGCGCGATGCCGGTATCGTCATTTAGCACACCGATGCTTATGGTATATTGACATTTTCATACCTTTGGTGTATAATGTATACATTCGTGATAATTTCAATAAGGAGAAACTCATTATCATGGTAAAACGATCTACTTTTGAACGACTCGGCGCTGGCTTCGCTCTTGCGACCACTGTCGCCCTCGGCACAACTGCGTGTGGTCCAGAAACCGTTTCGGCTGACAACCGCCCAACCGCCAGCGCCTCACAGACGCCTGGTGCGAGCACCCCCGAGAAAACTACTCAGACAGTTGATAAGCTCAATCCAAAAACAATAATTGACAGCGAAGCCTACAAAGCGCTCTCAGCAGAGGATCAGAAGTTCATTAAAGATATCCATGCTAGCGACGATATCTCACCATTTGAGAATCTGAAAGGACCGCAACGAGAACGTTATGGCGAGTTTCTGTTTCGTGTTTATGGCCCCTATGCGGAGCAACAAATTAAATTAATGAGACTAACTAGTGAAAAATTTGTACCGTTTGCGAATTATGGTAACCCTTCAAGTAGCTCCGATGCGCAATCGATTATTGTTCAAAAGGTCAATAAAGAGGCAACAGCGTGGCATATCCTCACTAATCCCGACGGCACGGTTCGCCCCGAGAACCGACTTGATGCAATAAGAATGCTCGCTATCGTATACTCTTCCTGTGATTCTCAAGAATACTTGCGCGCCAAGCAAGCAATGTTAGACTTCAGTGGTAATATCAAAGACCGTAGTGGCAGTGATGAGTATTTGTACAGCACAGCATGGGGAGAGGAATCATCTAGTTTTAATAATACGGCTAATGAGTGGCGGAAGACCCTGAATGCCAAGGGTGATACCACAGTTAGTCAATGGCAAGTCATTGGTACATCATTTCCTAAAGTCGGTGGAGGAGAGGGATTTGAGTGGACGCTATATTCTACAACCCCCGAAGGTAATAGTGGATTTAAAAAACTTCCCAATACCCCCAGTTAGTTAGGTTCTTATCGTCATACATGTCAAAAGTCCTCTTAATCAAGGGGACTTTTGATTCAATAGTATTTTTATACTAGACATGATTAAATAATCATAGGCACTATGAAACGATTTGGATTGTTTACTGTACTGGGAGGGGTTATTATAACCCTATTTACTCCTATACTCACCGCCCCCTCACTTTTTGCACTTTCATACACAAGCAGCTCTATAGACGATAAGGGTAAAGCCTGGGCATATGCCAGTTACGTCTATTCGTGTCTTGCTTATGCGAGCGGTAAGGCTGATTCGAGTGTTAATGATTTTGTTTTTTTTAGATCAAAAGACACGCAAATCGGAACATTCATTGACCCGGGTGGGGAGAGAAACTGCAATGATGGATCAAAGATGAGAGAAGCACTTGGATTTCTCGGCTGGACATCTGGAAAAGAATTTATTTGCGATATCGGGGTAAAACGCGAGAACAATAGTGACTGCAGAACTGGCGATGGTGACTGGATAATACAGGGGCATGAGCGCGATTTCTTTAACACCATTAAACAAAAGGTGGGCGCCAATCCATTTACGCCAGAGGGGTATGTTAAGTATAACTATTTCATTAAGTCATTTAAAACTGCCTGTAAGGTGACCAATGAGGCTACATACGACCCAGCTACAATGGAAAAGGGCGATACTGGCTATATCATCCACGCTCCAAGTGATGACAATACCCAGCTAATTGAAAAATTCTATAGAACTGAATTGGGTAGAGGAAAGCAGATCCCTGTTCTTGCTCCAATATCAGGATCAAACTCAAGTGAAATAGATAACGAAGGGGGCGGTCAGCAAAACTGTGAATCGCTTTCAAATCTCGCCGACAAATATGCTAACAATTACCTTACCTACGTCCAGAATGACCCGACCGCCGCTCAAACCTGTGCGAGTAAGTATAAGTTATCTCAGGCAGAAAGGACCGCGTGTGAAGACGGACTAAAAAATAAATCTGACCCTGCTTTTTGTGATACCACTTATCCACCCGCAACAAAAGCCGCAGAGAACACCGCATGTAAGTATGGACAAAAATACGCATCAGACCCAAATGCTGCCGGGAGCACAAATGGCTCAAAACCCACTTGTGTCATCAAGAGTATTGGCTGGCTCGTCTGCCCCATAATGAATTTCATGGCAACCGTCAATGATGGTGCACAAAATTACATTAGTATGGCACTCGTAGTCAACAAGGAGGTAACTGACCAAAACGGGGGTACCTTTACTGCATGGCAGCAATTCCGCAACTATGCAAACGCAGCGTTCGTCCTTGCCTTTTTGATTATCATATTCTCACAGATATCGAGCATTGGTATAACAAACTATGGTATAAAGAAGATGCTTCCTAAGCTCATCGTGGCGGCAATCCTTGTCAACGTCTCGTATTATGTATGCCAGTTGGCTGTCGATATCAGTAATATGCTGGGATATAGCCTCAGTAGTCTACTGTCGGTCACCGTAACCGACCCGGGAGCCGCAGCGGCAGCGTCCTCATCGAATAAGTGGCTCGACACGATCGGCGGTATCCTGGGGATGACTGGTCTTGGAGTTGCGGCAATCGCATTACTCCTGTCTGTATCTACCCCAGTCGTACTCGCGGCACTCCTCGCCCTTGCTTTGACCGTATTGATACTCATTGGTCGGCAAGCGCTTATCATACTACTCATCGTCATCTCGCCGCTCGCATTTGTCGCATACCTACTGCCGAATACTGAGAATTTGTTCAAAAAATGGTACAAGTTATTTTCTACACTTCTCCTGCTATTTCCTATCGTAGCGTTAGTGTTTGGCGCGAGCAAATTAGCCTCAACGATACTATCTGCTGCCGCAAACGGTGTTAGTGGGACTGATGCAAACGCGACTGCCACGAAAACAGCGCTGGGAGTTGGAGCGCTCGGTGTCTCTGCCATTCCGCTTCTCATTGTCCTGCCTCTCCTCAAAAATGCACTGGCAGCCGCCGGATCAGTAGGTGCTATGCTCAGCAAAGCCAGCTCCAAGGCAAATAGCCGCATTGGCAAGAAATGGAACGACACCTCTATGCTTGGCGCTATGAGCCAGCAGCGTCAGCGTAACCAACAACTCAAACGAGCTCAGACGCTCGGTGGGCATGGGAACGGTCTGGGTGCGAAATATTATAAGGGTATCAACAGACTCACTGGCAAGAATTATGGTGGCAAACTCTCAGCCCATGGTGCCGGTGTGGCGGCCGAGATGGAGAAAAAGGAAGTTGCCGATGAGGCGATACGGATGCAAAAAGGATGGAAAGAAGAGCAAAAACTAGACGAGGCCCAAAAAGTATATGAAAAAGCTATTGCCGAAGGAGACACCGTACGTGCGAGGGCTGCCCAGTCAATATTGTTGGCGGGCGGTGCGAAGGGAATGGATAATCTCCATAAGGGCATTGTGAACGCTGAAGGTAAAAAGGGCTTTGATAAAGGCAGTACAACGGTCCAAAAGTTGATGTCTGACCTTAGTGCGGCTGGTGTAAAGAGTCGTGATGCCGCCGTGAACTCATGGAGCTACTCGTCGGGCACGCTGTCGAGTTTTGACGGTGCTGCGGGTACCTACTCCGGACTTACGGATGCTGAGCTTGCGGGTCAGAGTGAAGTCCAGCTTAAAGCTGCTGTTAGCTCGGGGGGATTGGATGCAGCACGAGCACAGGGTATGATGGACAATCCCAATGTTTGGCAAAATCTTAATGAGAATAAAAGAAATGTTCTGCGCGGTGTAGCAGGGACGAACGGCCCAAGTACCCCTGCCGGAGCGGCAGCGGCTGCTACGGGGACTTCTGGGAGTGGTGCTGGCCAAATGCCGATGCCAAATCAAGCACCACCCCCACCTCCATCAGGAGGCGGCGCAAGTCCTGGCCCTAGCGCACCCCCAGCGAGTGGTGCAGCCGGCGGAGCTGCAGTAGGTACCCCGGGCGTACTCAATATCCCCCATGCCAGTCTCGGTGCTAAAGTTGCTCCTGCAAATCCTGCTCCTGCAGTCCCCTCAAGTGCAACGTCGTCAGCAACAAGTAGCTCAAGCGGATCAGGTGGCTACTCTGATATAGGAGATTTAGTTAACGTTGGTGCTGATGGTAAGGCCCGCCATGTTGCCGGACAGCAGTCAGTCACAAAAGACGGTTCTGTCGGTAAAGTAGGTGGAAGATTCTTGAGTGATTACGAATCAGAACAGATTAGAGCTCATGCTGACCAGATTAGAGACGGTTTAGCTGATAGAAATACGCCAGGTAGTGGTGGCACACCGTAGGAGTTTGTATGGCCGTCTATAAAGTAGCTCAAGATGTTGAAGCAGACGATAAACTCATTGGTCCCTTTAGTTTTCGCCAATTTATCTACCTCATCATTGTTGCTATAAGTATTACCCTCGCCTGGGGACTCGCGCAATTATTTGTCCCTCTGGCGATTATTCCGCTACCGATCATCGTCTTTTTTGGTGCACTTGCTTTGCCACTGCGCAAAGACCAGCCGATGGAGATATACATGGCAGCACTGTTGTCGTACTATCTCAAGCCGCGCAGACGCCTCTGGATACCCGATGGTATAGAATCACTCGTAGAGATTACTGCACCAAAGGTTGTTGAGGTCCAGCGCACCAAGGACCTATCGCAGACAGAAGCAGAACGTCGGCTCTCGTACCTCGCGAATATTGCTGATACTGAGGGGTGGGCCATTCGTCATGCGGCAACACCTGGTAGTGGCAGCAATATGGTGAGCGATGTGTTTCTTGAGGCGCAGCAAACTGTCGATATCATGGATACTCAAGGAGGTATCGCGCAGTCGATTGATACTATGATCTCTCAGTCCGACGCTCGTCGTCGTCAAGAAGTTGTCGAACATATGCGCGCGCCTCAAACTGTGCCTTCAAATGTAGCCACACAAGTAACACCTTCTGTGCAAACACAGGTGTCACCCCCGACCCCACCCGTCGCTGACCCATACGCCTCATTGACAATTGCTCCTGCGCAGGCAGCAGCCGTAACGGCGAGTGATCTGGCGGCTCTCCACCAGGCAAGTCCTTATCCCTCTAATATTCATCAAAGTGTTATCCAGCCCCTCGTCGCCCAGTCACCTCCGCCTCCAACCGTACCGCCTCAGGTACCAGTTCAGCCGCAAGTTCCTATAGTAAATCCCGAAACAAATACTACTCCAACCACTAGCGGAAACGGGGTCGATCCTGATATAATTAATCTTGCAAATAACACCGATTTATCTATCGAGACGATTGCTCACGAGGCTGAACGTCGCAAGAAAAAGCGTGACGACGAACAAGAAGTTGTCATCTCGCTGCACTAGATAGATAGCTTGGCATAAAGGGAGTGGGAGTGCCACCAAACAACCAACAAAGTCCAGTTCAACCCCAGCAAGCAGCACCGAATATTGGTGTTGTTGATGCTTCTCAGCAACAATTTCAGCCCCCAGTTGCTCCACAGCTTCCGCAGTCAAATCAAAAAACCCCTGGCCAGCAGCCAAAACGTCCGGTCAGCACCCAGAATAGTCTGCTACTATCTGAGATTCGTGAAAATATGATCATCATGGCCGACGGAAGTTTCCGGGCAGTTATCGCCTGTAAGTCGATTAATTTTGATCTCATGAGCTCGCGCGAACGAGAGGGGGTTGAGTTTAGTTATCAGAACTTTCTCAATGCACTGTATTTTCCCATCCAAATATTTATCCGTTCACAGCGCGTCGACATTGGTCCCTACCTCGATAAGCTAGAGGGAATTCGCCGCACTCAGGAAAATATGCTCCTCAATGTCCTCATGGACGATTATGTCCAATTTATCGATGTGCTAGCACAAGAGGCAAATATTATGGATAAAAGCTTTTTTGTAATTGTCCCGTTCTCACCCGCTGGAGATCTCAGCAACGTTGTCGAAAAGGGCAAGGGGTTCTTTGGAAAAATTATCCCCTCGGCCAATCAATCAAGTTCTGTAGTAAAAATCGACAAAGCAACCTACGAAAAAGCAAAGGATGAGATAAAAAATCGCGTCGATGCGGTTATCAATGGCCTCATGCAAGTGGGGATAACCGCAGTTCAACTCAAAACCAAAGAATTAGGTGAGTTGTATTATAACGTATATAACCCCGATACTGCCGTGCGTGAGCCGCTCGGCGACTTTACTAACGTTACTGCAACGTATGTCCGTAAGGGCGGCACACTCCCCACACCGACCCAAACAGGGGGGATCATCTAGTGGCAAAGAAGCTTGATCCTATTGATATTGCTGCTCAACAACGCGAGCGAGAGCAGGTAGAGGTCGAACAAGCCTTTCTCAAGGGTATGACCACACTTCGAGACCTCATCGCCCCAAGTAGTCTCGAGATTCACTCAGGTTATTTCCGTGTCGGAACGAAGTATGGTCGAACGATGTATGTCTACGGATACCCCCGCGAACTATACACGGGCTGGCTCAGTTCGCTCATAAATATCGACCAAGTAATCGATATAAGTATGTTTATTTACCCGGTTGATACACAGGTAGTCCTCAATAATCTTCGCAAGAAAGTAACGCAGCTCGAAGCCGATATGTCTATCAACGCCGAAAAGGGACTTACGCGCGACCCTGGGCGCGAGGCGGCACTAAATGATGCCGAAGAATTGCGCGATCAGCTACAGGTTGGCGCTGAACGCTTTTTCCGCTTTGGACTGTATGTCACACTCTATGCCGACAGCCTCGAAGAACTCGGGTTTATCCAGCACAATATCGAAACGTTATTTGGTCAACAACTAGTCTACAGTAAGGTAGCTGGTAGCCAACAAGAACAGGGCCTCAATAGCACCATTCCTCAAATGTCCGACCAACTACAAATTCGCCGCAATATGAATACGGGCGCGATATCAACCAGTTTTCCATTTACAAGTGCCGATCTGACACAAGAAAAAGGCGTCCTTTACGGGGTAAATATGCACAATAATGGCCTCGTCATCTTTGACCGCTACTCGCTCGAAAATGCCAATATGGTCGTCTTCGCAAAGTCTGGAGCAGGTAAGTCATTTACCGTCAAACTCGAGGCAATACGCACTATGATGATGGGGGCGGACATTCTCATTATCGACCCTGAAAACGAGTACCAAAAGTTATGTGATGCCGTTGGCGGCAGTTATATACGACTTAGCCTCAATAGCGATACGCGCGTCAATCCGTTTGACCTGCCAAAAGTAATTGATACCGACGAGGCAGATGACGCCCTCCGAGCGAACCTCGTCACACTACACGGCCTCTTCAGGCTCATGCTTGGTGGCTCGGTGGTGAACGGACAGGCGATCGGCATGCTTACTCCTGCCGAAGAAGCTGACTTGGATCAGGGGTTAATCGATACCTATGCACGCGCCGGTATCACCAGTGACCCACTAACCCATAACTCTACCCCGCCAACGATCGGTGATCTCTACGATACACTCCTTCATATGGGGGGCACCGGACCTCAGCTCGCTCAGCGCCTACGCAAATACACCAGCGGAACATTTGCTGGTATATTCTCTCAGCAATCAAATATTGATATCAATAACAGTATGGTTGTGTTCAATATTCGTGATCTCGAGGACGAGTTGCGACCGGTCGCAATGTATATCGTACTGAGCCATATCTGGAACATCACCCGCACGATCCAAAAAAAGCGTATGCTCATCGTCGATGAAGCCTGGCAGCTTATGAAATATGACGACTCAGCCAATTTCCTCTTTAGCCTCGCCAAGCGTGCTCGCAAATACTATCTTGGTCTCACTACAATCACCCAGGATGTCGAAGACTTCATGGGAAGCAAAATGGGGCGTGCGATTGTCGCCAACTCTTCTCTCCAGCTCCTCCTCAAACAGTCGACCAGCGCTGTCGATGTGCTATCTGATGTATTTAAATTAACAGATGAAGAACGCAAACGACTCTCAAACTTCCCAGTAGGTCAAGGTCTCTTCTTTGCGGGTCAAAACCATGTCCATATACAGATTATTGCCAGTCAGACCGAGCAGAAACTCATTACTACAAATCCTGGTGCACTTTTGCAACAACAAACCGCGATAGGGAATCAATAGTTGTATAAAGGGGATATACTAATACTATGCCGTCATCCCTAAAACGTGAAGATGAAATTGATAAAGCCTATGACTTTAGCCCTGCTGCTCGCAGCCTAAAAGAGAAAGAGCAAT
The DNA here is from genome assembly GCF_000392435.1 of Candidatus Saccharimonas aalborgensis. Classification (NCBI taxonomy): domain Bacteria; phylum Candidatus Saccharimonadota; class Candidatus Saccharimonadia; order Saccharimonadales (SeqCode); family Saccharimonadaceae (SeqCode); genus Saccharimonas (SeqCode); species Saccharimonas aalborgensis (SeqCode). Next base: position 531,031 of record NC_021219.1, on the reverse strand, counting down.
TATCTAACGGTGAACCAACGAAGTCAGAGAGTAATTCCTCTGCTATTGCAAATGCAGATAATCCTACTGACATTGCCCGAGCTGCTGAGCAAAACCCAAGTGCCAACTATCTCAATAACGTCACCAAGCCCACAAAGCCTGGTGGTGGCTCAACAAAAGCAAAGGTTTTTGATTTCCTCAAAAAGAAAGGTCCTCTCGGCGTTCTCGCTGGCGCTGTGGGTGTAGGCGGCTTCTTTTCACTCGGCCCCGTGGGACTTATGCATGCGGTTCAGATCATAAAAGACAAAGTAGACACGATGTCTTCGGTACAGGAGCCACGTTCTCATGGCTTATTACTATCCCGAATCTTTGGCGGTACCGACACCGCAACGGCTGGTAAGTGTAGTCAGGGAATTAAGATGTTTTGCCGCTATAGCTCTATGAGTGAAGATCAAGCAAGGAAATTAAATGAGGCTGGCTATTCACTCATTGATAAGGATGGTAACTATGTAAATCCAGATAAAGATGGGCGTTACTCTGGTGTGAAATGGTTATCGACTATGAAGGATGATGGTAAGTTTGTCCAGGAGCGAATTAGTGCTAAAGACTTTCGCACCAAGCTTGCAAACGATACTACCTTTAGAGAAACTATGCGGGGGGTATATCCATCGCGGGCCGCCGTCTGGCGAGACAAGGTTGCGAGCACATTTTTCAAGGATAAGCGCCTTATACGTGACCCGAAGTGGACAACCACAAGTGAAGATGATGATCCAAAAACTCGCGCCAAAGAAGTATCAAAAAATCTAGCTGAAGCCGAAACTGGTGGCGAGGATCTCACTCAGGGGCAAAATGGGGGTGACTTTAGTGATGCCGTAGAAGAAGAAAAACAGACCCTAAAGACTGACCTGGAAAATGGTCATCCAGCAGGTACTCCAAGCGATATGGGAGAGATAATGAACCATGCACCCTACGAAAAAAAGCTTGGATCAAAGGTATGGGAGGGTATTAACGGTGCATTAAATCCTGCGGCAATTGTTACTGAGATGTGCCAAGGGCATCAATATGCAAAGATTATTGTTGATCTCGCTAAATTTGCGGGTATCGCTGTAGCAATGCGTTGGGCAACGCAAATTATTTCGTCTGGCGAAATGGTAATGGCGGGGGATGCGGCAACGAGTGATGTGTCTATACCGATGGAAATCCTGCAGAGACCAGATGCAAACGGAGATAATTTCGGGGATTCGACTGCGTATAGTTGGAGCGCGTATGATAAGCCAACTAACACGCCTATCCAAACAGGCATTACGGGTGGTGCCATTTTATCAGCTCTCGTAGCGTATCTTCTTTTCATGAATAAGTTATCATTTACAATGCCTGGAACGGGGAAGAGTCTCGGTTTTAATGATATGTGTAATGTTGCCACTACTGGTGCCTTTCAATTCATGACCGCTCTTTTATCGGTTATTATCCAGGTAATACTTGCTATCACAACGCTAGGAACGGGCAATGTCGCAGTAGAAGGCGCAATGGCTGCCGCAAGAGGGAGTGCAAAGGTACTCATAAATAAGATCGTCGAGCAGGTCGTCAAAAGAATTACAGAAAAATTAGCCAAAGATGCCATCAAATCTACCTTGAAAGACGCGGGCAAGCAACTTGTCAAGTTTGCCGCCTCACTTGTCGGATCTTTCCTCATTGGCTACATCATCGAGCGATATTTCGTTCCGTATATTGCTCACTTGGCCACGGGCACCGTCATTACCGGTGAGGAAAATGGTGTTGCTGCCTTTGATACTCTCGCCATGGGTGCGGGTGCCGCTGCGGGCGGTATCGCACTTTCACGGGCCCTCACTCCACTCAGCAGAAAAAGTTACCTTGCATTTGCCGGCTATAACGAGTCATACATCGCTCAGTACTCTGTAGATCAAAACACCGCTGCTGGTACCTTTGATTTTAACAACCCCTATTCTACGGGAAGTGTAGTCGCAAGCTCGCTCAGTAATTTCTTTTCGAAGTTCAATATTATTAAGTACCCACAGCTTATCGGTCACTTGCCAACGTCGCTCTTTTCATGGTCTGGCGGCGTTCAACTTGATACCGCTATGGCAGACATATCAGATAGGGAGAAGTTAATGGATGAATGCGATGATCCTGATGTAAAAGAAAAGGGTCTCGCTACTGACCCCTATTGTAATGTCATCTATGGTTTCAATGACGTAAATATGCTAGAAAACACCTCGCCAGAGTCTGTAGCGACCTTTATGAAAGACAATAACTATGTCGACAATGACGGTAATCCCGTTGCTGGTTCGGCGTTTGATACATTCAAGAAGACATGTATTGATGGTGCAAACGAAAAAGCAATCAGCACAGTTGTGCCTGATGAGAAGCGACTTCCTGCCGAATGCTATGATGAGCAAAAAAATGCCACGACAATGGTGAAAATGTTCAGGTTATATTTGATTGACCAATCAGTCGTCGACGGCATGGAGACGGGCATTAAGCCGCTTGCAACCGATACTACGAGTGCGGCAACGAGCCAGTCCACGTCAACTGCAATTGGTGCTGGTACTGGAAAATTCACCGATAATGGCCAAGTGGTCGGTTTTGACAACGTCTATTATAACGCAATGGCGAGTGAACAGGCTGTGGGAGATACCCTAGAGGGAGCTGGCCAATGTGCGCGAGTTACATCCTATATCTGGCATGGAACAGCAACCCGCTACGGTTACGCATGTGCGATAGATCTTTGGAATCAAAACCCCGACAAGCAGCACACTGATCGAAACCCTCCAAAGGGCGCTATACTCCTCTACACAAAAAGTAGTTGCGGACATGTCGTCATCTACCTTGGCAATAACAAGGTTCTCAATGACGGCCATGTGCGCGATGCTTCGTTTGTTGAGAATAACTGGGGACAAACTTACAAGGGGTGGGTTGATCCAAACACGCTCGGCTGGACATCGGTAAAAACAACAAATATAACGTCGCTACTGAGTGATTTTAGGAGAGGCACCTAGATGAATCGACGAGTAGTTATTATTGCGACTGGTTTGGTGTGTATTCTTGTAATTTCAGTGTTAGTAGGAGTATATTTTTCCTCAAAGTCGGCTGTAGATCGTGAGAGTATTTTAGGTAAGCTCCCCCCCTATACTGACGCGGAGTTTGTGCAGGGACTCAGGCCCTTTATTTCTGAGCGTTTTGAGGATTGGAGGGTTGTGTCTGTCGAACCATTTCAAAACGGATGGTATATCGTCACCTACAAATCTAGTCAACCCGATGAACCCTACGAGATATATCGTCTCCTAGAGGATAAACAGCCAAACGAAAGAGGGTTTACTTCATACAATCCGTTTAAATTATCCTCTGAGCAACGGAAAAAAATACCACAGGAGGTGCTCGATGCACTACCAAAGAGTCCCTACTAAAACCTCTGTGTTGTTTCGCGCCGGTGTTTGGCTTCGAACACTATTCCTTAGTTTGCTTATCACCGTCTCTGGTGTACCTGTCTCGGCGTTAAGTGAGGCAGATTACTCAACAAACAACATTTTTATCTATCAAAAGGGTGGTAACACGTCATGTAGCAGCTCAAGCTCTGGTAGCCAAGTTTCCGGTAGTGGTAACGTAGCAAAAATGTGGAATTACTTTATTTCAAAGGGCCTAAGTGACCAACAGGCTGCCGGTATTTTGGGAAATATTCAACAAGAGAGTGGTTTTAGCCCATTTCGCCAAGAGGGTACTTACATAAATGATTTTACTAAGGGCGGTTATGGGATCGTTCAGTGGACGGGGCCGCGCAGAACCGCGATTGTCGACGCACTTACCTCCAAATACCCCGACATTATGGCAAAGTATTTTAATAAACAGTACGGTGGAGCAACCTCCAAAGCAAATGGGTATGTTCCCGAAGGTATATCAGTTGAGGACAATGATAAGATTCTTGCCGTTGAGCTCGATTTTCTCTACCAAGAAAGCACGACACGAACGGTTCGTTCTGGGTATGGCGTTAGTGGCGCAAGTGAGTGGGACTCTATCAAGGCGGCGTCAAGTATAAAGGCAGCCTCTGATGTTTGGCTTTATAGCTTTGAACGACCATTGGACCAAAGTCCAGCTCATGCTCAAAAGCGTGCCGATAATGGTCAAAAAATATATGACGAACTCAAAGGAACTACTCCATCGGCAGGAGCAAGTACGACAACCGGAGGTACAACTACTCAGTCAACCGGTACCTGCTCTCCTGACTCACCTATTACCCCCGGTGATCTCTCTGCCGCAACGCTCGCGTACGCTTGGCCCCAATATCACACACCCCCCTACACCACTCGCAAACCAGAGTATGCCACTGCTGCTGACAAGGCACAAAAAATAGGTATGTATATTGGAGCAACGGTGGATTTTTGTGCCAAGAGGGGAGATGTGGTTGATGGAGTAGCTGTTGATTGCGGGGCGTTTGTAACAAGGCTCGTTATCGATAGCGGTTGGGACACAAGTTATAACTATAATGGGAAGTTGTCTGATGGTGCTGGTCCAACCGATACTCAAAAGAATTGGCTCGACGCCCACTGGCAAAACCTCGGAACCGCTTCGTCTATCGATACCGCCACGCTAAAGCCGGGTGATGTTGCAATTTCAAGTGGTCATACATTTATTTACGTCGGGACTATAAGTGGGTTCGACAGTAAAATTGCTTCTGCCTCACTCTGTGAAAGGGCACCAATGGCGGGTCGCGAAAGTTTGACAAAAGATGGTTTCACCTGGTATAGGAAAAAGTAGGAGGATGGTATGGAAACTCAACGATTTTTAACGGTTCGTACTATAATCGCCACCAGTGTAGTGCTATTGCTTGGGGTGTGTATCATCTTCTTAGTTCCTCTTATTACTAGGGCGGGCAAACAGGCTATTGGTGTGTATGTTGCACCAAAAGATTCAACAGTGATGGTGGATGGTTTAAAGACATCTGATAAAACCCTTTATCTGACCCCAGGCACTCACCGTGTTACCGTGACAAAAGATGGGTTCTCTCAATCAGTACAACTCTATGAGGTAAAAGAAGGCAAGAGTAGTGACGAACAGGTTATCACAGCGATGCTTGAACCAAAGAGCGACGACGCCAAGAAGTGGTATCAAACAAACACAGGAGAGTATTTGATAGTCGAGGGCGTAATAGGTAATAAAATAAATCATGAGGGTGATACGTTTCGTAGTAAAAACCCAATTGTCGATAACCTCCCCTATAACACAATGTTATATACTATCGGGTACAAGAATGATCCTTCTGATCAATCGGGGAGTTCGATCATTCTTACTATCTCAGCGCCGGCCGTCTATCGAAACGCAGCCATAAATCAGATATCGAACTGGGGGTACAACCCTGTTGATTACAAAATTGTAATAAATAATGAAAGAAATCCTTTTACGCCATGACGCAAAAAAGAATCATCGCAAGTATTATTAGTATTGTCTTAGTTATTGGGGTCGCCCTGGGTGTTCGTGAGTTATTGCGTTACCATACGATATCTTTTACTTTTGCGTCCACCGTCTCGGGTATTGATGTTTATGAAGATATTGAGTACAGCGACAAGCCCAGTGTTATCGCACAGCTATCGTCAGCAGGGAGTGTACGACTAAAAGAAGGTCAGTATTATCTGATACCCAAGGGAAAGGATATAGCACAAGATAAAATAGGCTTTTCTGTTTCAAAGGATGAAACTGTCGCTGTTGACCCGTCGTATTCTGCTCAACACCTTGGAGGTCTCGCTACTGCTGAGCAGCCGGCTATTACCTCTCTCCTTACTAAACAGTATTCCGCTGCCATGGCAGGTTATGAGATTGATAGTGTTACCCTATACCAAAAAGGTGAGTGGGCTGGGGTAGTGCTAACACCAAAGGGAATGGATCGACAAAACCCATCAAGCTATTATCGTGCTGTTGCACAAAAAATGAATGGGGTTTGGAAAGTTATCGGCTCACCCCAGGTCGTGCTCACTCTCGATAATACGCCGGGGGTTCCGCGCTCAATTTTGATCGCCGTCAATACTATCGGTCTGAGATAGGGCTATCTCGATTTGTGTGGTCTGTGCGGGTACTGTTTGAAGTGGGTGTGTCGACGTAATAACAAGTTGTTTGTTGCGAAATAAAACGAGCAACATCTGTTGCCTCTCATTATCAAGTTCTCCATATACATCATCGAGTAGAATTATTGGCGAGACATTCTTCAACTTTTCGATCATACCTGCTTCGGTCGATTTTAGTGACAAAATAAGTGTTCGTATTTCTCCGCGCGACGCAGTCGTATCTGCATCGTGATGATTGAGGCGAATAGTGAAGTCGTGACGATGTGGCCCTACTGTGGTGGTATGGTAACGAACATCTACATCAAAAGATTTTTCGATCGCACTAAGTAATTCTGTTGTCTGTGTTGGGCCATGAGTATACAAAACCTTAACACTATTCGCTGACCCTGCCACTTCGTTGTAGCGTTCTTCAAGTGATGCATCAAGAATTGCCAGATATTTATTTCTCAAGTTAATGATCTGAGAACCTGTATCGCTAAGAATGATATTCCATGGAAATAGCGCATCACGAGTCGGTCGATCTCCCTTTAGAAGCTTATTTCGCTGCATAAGTGCTCGATCGTAGCGCCGGAGGATGCTAGTGTAGTGGGGTTCAGTTTGGCATATCAACTGGTCTATATAGTGCCGCCGTCGCGCTGGCGATCCACTAATAAGTCTTAGGTCATCTGGAGTAAATAATACGACCGGAAACTTCTGTTTCACCCCAAGTCGGGCTGATATTTTTGAATCGATTGTGAATATTTTTTTTTGGTTTATATACCGGACCGCTCTTGTTATTTGTGGGTTGTCGCTTACGAGATCAATTTTATACCACTCTTTTTTATGCTGTACGATATCTTTATCGACTCCCTTGAAGCTTGTACCCATAAGGGCTATGTGGATTGCTTCGAGGGCTGCTGTTTTACCCACCCCATTATTTCCATACAACACAGTTATGGGAGAAAAATTATAGTGGGAATCTCTGTGGTTGCGAATGTGTTTAATTCGAACATGAGAGATCATATATTTAACTCTTTAGCGGCATAATGATGTGGATATAGTCGGAGCTTTTTTCTGAAGAACTAATCACACAAGGTGCGAGACGGCCACTAAACCGGAAAGTGATAGACGGTTCATCGATAACAGATAGGGCATCGATAATATATCGAGAATTAAGGGTAATTTGCCCGTCATTCGTGATAACTGCTTTGGCGGAGGAGGTGTTCTCGCCATATTCAGAGGCGATGGACTGGATGGTAAGTTGCTGGTTTTGTTCCTCGGCCTGGACAGTAATGCTTCCGCCGGATTCACGAGCGAATAGACCAGCTATTTTGACGAGTCTCATAAATTCGCTCGTCTCAAGTGTTATCCCTGTTTCCGATGAGGAAGGTATGAGCTGCCGATAGTCGGGGTAGTTTCCATCGATAAGTCGACTTGTAATCTCGGTGTCACCGACGCGAAAGAGTACCTGTGAGTTATCGATGAGTACTTCTATTTCCTCGGTCGACTCATGGATAGCACGAAGCACTTCTTGAAGACTTGAGGAGGGGATAATAGCGGATATCTGGCTAGTTGTCTTGAGAAGCTTTTTTTCAGCAAGTCTATAGCCGTCGGTTGCTGCCAGATACAGCGACCCATCAACCGAATGCCAATAGACTCCTGTTAGTACGGGGCGTGTGGTATCGCTGCTGCTTGTGATGATTGTTTGTGTTACTGCCTGCTTGAAATCATTAGTATTGATGGAATATTTGACAGTGTTTTTTACGGAAATCGATGGTAATTCTGGAAATTCTTCCGCATCAATACCGTTTATCACTGAATTGAAGGTACCGGCACTGATTGACATCCGATTTTTCTTGACACTGATTGAGATAGTTCCTTTAGGCAAGCTTGCTACAAATTCCGATACAATACGTGCTGGAACAGTGAGTGAGCCTTGCTTTACCACTTTTGCTCCAATATAGACAACTGTTGCAATCTCAAGATTTGTTGCCGCAATAAGTAGCCGAGTGCCTTCCGTGCGAAATAAAATATTACCAAGGATGGGAAGCCCCGCTCGACTTGTCGCAACTCGACTGGCTGCAGAAAGAGCCTTCGTAAGATTTTCCTGAGTGACAGACAGTTCCATTACTATTATTCCTTTCTTTTTATAAATCTAACCACGGTGACTTTAATAGTAGTAGCTGTGGAAAAGCTGAGAAAGTCACCAATCCAAAGAGATATCTTGTGTGGATGGAGCGTGGACACACCATCGGAAAAAGAGTAGAGAGTTTTAGTATAATGCTTCAATTTTCCCCACCAACCTTCCGTGAAACGAACAACTGGTCCGCTAGTTGGGGAAGTATATCCCCCAACCTCACCAGGACAGGTCCACAAGCAATTCACAGATTGTACACAAAAGTTATACATATAGTTTATCCCTAATCTCCGCTACCTGTTCACGAATTAAGAAATCAAGTTTGATTGAACGCTCAATCTTTTCGACAGAATGGATTGCGGTCGTATGATCTTTTCTCCCCAGTTCATTTGCAATCCGCGGGAAACTGAGATGGAGCTCACTCCTTAGGAGATACATCGCGATCTGTCGTGGCACGACGATATGTTTGTCACGCTTTTCGCCGCAAATCTCTTTGCTGTCGATCTGAAAATGTCGCGCCGTTTTATCAATTATCTGTTTTGCGGTGACATGTTGTGGACGAGAGTGTCGCACATTTCCGATCAGCCCCTCTGCAGTGGTAATGTCTGGTGAAACGCCGCGCATTTCGGCATATGCTAACAGTTGATTGAGAGCACCTTCAAGCTCTCTGATGTTTGTCTTAATATTTTTTGCAAGATACTCGATTGTTTCACGCTCAAGGACAATCCCCGCGGCAGATGCCTTGGTCTCGACGATTGCGCAGCGTGTCTCAAAATCAGGCATCTGAATATCGATTGCCATGCCCCACTCAAACCGACTACGAAGGCGTTCGGTTAATGTTGGGATGCTACGAGGAGGTTTGTCGCTTCCGATAATGATCTGCTTGTTTGACTGATGAAGCGCATTGAATGTATGAAAAAATTCCTCCTGGGTCTTTTCTTTTCCGGCAATAAACTGCATGTCATCAACGATGAGAACATCAACATTACGATACTTATCTGAAAAACCTGCTTTTTTGAAGCGAATACTTTCCAAAAACTCCTTAACAAAAGTTTCCGAACTAATATAGACAACACGTGTTGATGACTTATTTTTTACTATTTCATTTCCTACCGCCTGGAGAAGGTGAGTTTTTCCGAGACCAACCCCCCCATAGATAAAAAGAGGATTATATTTAGTGCCGGGGTTTGCGGCGACAGCTTGACAGGCGGTATATGCCAAATCATTACTCGAGCCAACAATAAAACTATCAAACGTATATCGAGGGTTTAAACTAGTGGTTTGCTGAGAGGGCAGGTGTTTTTTATCGAGAAGATCATCAACTCGATGGTCTAACTCACTATTATTTGCCGTCGTCTCTCTACTAATAATACTTTTTTTCACAGTCTTAACTACGTAAGAAACGCGCAATGGCTCAACACCATTTTTTTTCAATATAGAGACAATTTGATCATTAAATTTCACTTCAAATTGACGGATAGCAAAAACATTTGGGACACCAACGACGACTCGATCACTAGAACATTCGAGCAACTCGGTGTTCTTAAACCACGTCGTAAAGTTTGCGTGAGAAACAGTCAACTCTATCTCACCCAAGACACTTTGCCACAACGAATGGTACATCTCCCTCACTCAACTTTCTTCATACAACAACAACTCTACTATACGGTATATAAAAGTTTTCCACAACCACTCAGTGACATTGAAAGTAGCAGAGAAAATAATACATATTTTTCCACAATTAACCACCTAATCTATAATACTGTGGATAAATAACGAAATGATGTGGAAAATTAACAAACAAACAAATAATATTGCTATTATTTCAACTACATCTTGAATAAATATACCCAAGGGGGTATACTGTCATACAAGATGCCAAAACGAACCCATCAACCACACACACGCCATCGTGCTAAAACTCACGGCTTTCGAGCCCGCATTGCGTCAAAAGCAGGACGAGCTGTCCTAAAACGACGCCGTCTCAAAGGTCGCGCCAAGGTCGCTATCTAGTACACGACAGGTGAAATAACAAACCGCCCACACCAACGAGGCGGTTTTTTGCTGTTATACTGATACTAGCATGATAGAAAATAGCTACCGGTTTCATGGACACGGATCACTAAAATTTGTGTATAAAAAAGCCGACACCTATCGTTCTCGGCTTTTGACGGTCAAATATATACACAACCCACACCGAGCCAATTCGCGGTTTGCTGTTGTTGTCAGCAAAAAAGTTCATAAAAGCGCCGTTGGCCGCAATCGAATACGGCGACGGATATATGAAATACTCAGAGCCGAGCTACCCCACCTCCAGTCAATACATGATATCGCGGTTATTGTGATATCAGGTGAGACACTCACCGCTTCTCATCAGGAGCTTGCGGAAGTTATCCAAACCGCATTTCGACAAACGGGTGTGTATAAACCCGTCGACCAGTGATATACTAGAATGCAGTAACCAGTGGAGTGATTATGTTTGAGGATGTCATTGTAAAACCTATCCTAAATGCTCTCGTGCTTTTATATAGCATTGTACCGGGAGGGGATTTTGGTGTTGCGATTATTCTATTCACGATATTGATTCGTACACTAATGTATCCGCTCGTGAGAAGCCAGCTTCATCAAAGTCGCACGATGCACAAGCTTCAACCGGAACTAGCAAAGATAAAAGCGCGCGCAGCCGGTGATAAACAGCAAGAAGCGAGCCAGATGATGGATCTCTATAAGCGTTATGGAATTAGTCCTTTTCGCTCAATCCTTATTCTTATCATCCAGCTACCAATATTTATTGGACTTTATCAAGTTATCCAGGTCTTTACTCTCCATATCAACCAGCTTGCCCACTACACCTATCCATTCGTTCAACAAATTCCTTCTGTAAAGGCGATTATTGACACTCCCGCTAGTTTCAATAACACCATGCTGGGAGTAATTGACCTTACAAAAACAACGTTCGGAAACCACGGTGTAGACTACATCCTTCTCCTCCTTGCCTTTATCTCTGCGGCGACCCAATACATCCTTACAAAGCAGACGATGCCGCAGTCAACCGTAAAGAAAAAGTTTCGTGATATCGTCGCCGAAGCGGCGGAGGGAAAAAGCACAAATCAAACGGACATGAATGCTGCCATGATGAGTGGCATGGCGAAGTTTATGCCTGCAATGATGTTCCTTATTATGATTAGTTTGCCGGGTGCTCTCGCGCTCTATTACACAGTTTCAAACCTTGTGGCCGTAGCCCAACAGCACTATCTCCTCAGTAAAGACACGGAGGAGCTTGAAATAATTGCCGATGAGAATCCTATAAAGGCCTCGAAAAAAATACCTAAGTCATCCCCACCTAGAAAGACAGAAGAGGCACACATTACGCGAATAAAAGCCAATGATACACGCAGGAAGAAGGAGAAGTAGGATGGACCAAGAACAATCAGTCGAGTTTGCACAAAAATTTCTGCAGGATATCATCTCTTTCTTTGGTGAGAATATTGCCGTTACAGCGAAAGCCGAAGACGATATCATCGAGCTATATATCGAATCATCTGATATCAACAGTATTCTTATCGGCAGGAATGCCGAGACACTGAGAAGCCTGCAGTATATGGTGTCTACGGCCCTGCGCAACAAAAATGCCGAGCTTGTGCGAGTCAACGTAGATGTAGCGGATTACAAAAAACAGCGTGAAGAAAAGATTGCCGAAAAAGCACGTGGTTGGATAGAAGAAGTGAGAGCAACCGGCAGCTCGCATATCGCACGCATAAACGCAGCCGATCGTCGAATTGTCCATCGAGTCGCTGCCGAGTACGAAGACATACGGACATTTTCAGAGGGCGAGGGGCGTGATCGGCACGTTATTATCGCCCAAAAAAGTTCCTAACCCTTTGAGTTGATTGCCCTAGTGTAGACATCATGGGTTTGTTGTGCCATTCGCTTCCAGGAATACTTCTTTATTTGTTTATGGCCACGATCAATTAACTCTTTTCTGAGGGTTGGATCGTCCAATACGCGTCCAATCGTTTGAGCCATATCATCGGTATTATTTGGATCAAAATATAGCGCGGCATCACCGAGTATCTCTGGTATACAGGTCGCGTTACTCGCGACAACTGGTGCCCCGTAGGTCATTGCTTCTAGACCAGGAAGCCCAAACCCTTCCATGAGACTAGGGAAGCAATAAGCTGCGCAGTGAGCATATAGCCAATCACGCTCCTCGTCAGAGATATAGTCAGTGAAATGAATATTTTTATAACCTTGCTTTTTGAAGAACGCCTGGTTTGCCTTCGCATCATCTTTTAGTCGACCTGCTAAAATTAGCCCAAGTGTTGGGTGGTCTAGGAGGAGTCGTTGATGTGCTTCGGCGAGACGGCGAATATTCTTGTAGTCGGCTTGCTGACCGACGTACAAAAGGAACTCACTAAAAGGAGTCTTGTAAACGCGCGGACGAGTCGGGCTAACATCCGCCGCCTCATACGTAACAGTTATTTTGCTGGGTGTAATACCGCTAAAAGATAATAAATCCCTTTTTGTGTACTGAGAGGGAACAATAATCCTGGTTGTATTGTGAGCTGTATAATAGAAGGCAAACCTCCCCACCAACTGCTTTATGTGATACACAAGCCAGTTTTTATCAGTGTTCCAGGTTTTGAGGAGGGTGAGATCATGAAATGTTGTAACCGACTTGCCGCGATAAAAGATCGGCTGTTGCGGCATAGTAAAATGTACAAGATCCGGCTTTAGTTTCTTAAGGTATCGCTTGAAGCCAAGTTGCTCACCGAACGAATAATTATCAAAATCAATCGTCCTGACACTAAAGTTTTTTGCTGTGGGTTTCCAGAAGTCTTTATCCTTGGTTGGGACAAGGATTGAATAGGTATTGGTAGTATCGATCTTTTGCAAATACGTCACAAGGCGCTCAATATAGCGCCCGGTCGAACTGTTTATATTGCGTGCTTCGATAACAATATGCATATCTTTTCTCGCTATTGAGTAAATGAGGTAAACCCAAGTCGGCGTTCTTCGCGCATATAAAATCCAGTTTCTGGATCAAGATGAGACAATACACCATCGACGATCTTTTTTGAAACATTCTCACCATAAATATTACCGACTGAGATCATATCTTGATTATTCATGGCCCCCTTTATGATACTGACGATAAAGGCACTATCAAATGGAGGAGCGGGGACATTTGCGCCTGCGATAAACGACTCACCCCTATCGGAGCCATATCGTAGTGTGACGCAGGGTACCCCAACAATATTTGCCTCTTCCTGAAAGCCGCCAGAATCAGAAGCTACCACCGCGCTGCGGCGCATGGCGGCAATAACATCCTTGTGGTATGCCCATGCCTCAGAGTAAATAAACAACTCGGGGTATTTCTTTACGAGGCTCATTACTTTGGTACGGAGTTTATATCGGTCTAGTGCCTGCTCTGTACCATTAAGCGACAGAAAAAGTACCCTGATACCATCTTTCACGAGTAGTTCAAGCGCGTCCATAATTGCAACAAAACGCATCCTGTCATTCAATGTTTCGCGCCGATGAATCGACACCATGACGAAGTTACCCGCCTCAAGGAGTGGGTAATGGCTAAAAATATCTGAGCTCTCAGCTTCTCGAAGCGCCTTAAGTGTGGGGTCTGCTATTGTGTTTCCTACAACACTTATCTTTGATTCCTCAAATCCTTCTGAAAGCAAAAACTCCTTTGTAATTTCTACAGGTGTCGCATAAAATCCCGAAGCTGGCTCGATCATGCGGGTATTGACTTGCTCGGGGTAGGGCTCCATACTACCGCGGCTATAGGTATCGATATCCTGCATCGTGAGGTAATACTCGTTCCAGTCAAATCGATTCTCTTTAAATTCTTTGTAAAAATAATGATAGATCGCTTCGCGCGGGGTGAGAGTACGGATACCCGCCTCGACGTGAACGCATGCAACCCCGTGAAGCATTGCAGAATAGGCAATTGCCGAAGCGGTTGATGTGTCACCATGAACATACGGAATAGGTATTTTTTTCTGTTCGAGCAAATAGGTTAAAATAGTGCCAAATTGATCAATCATTTGTGCTGTTTTTTGAGCGAGGCTGCCATCGATACTTAGTCGTACATCGACATCAAGGCCAAACTCTTCCTCAACACCACCACTATAACGGTAATCGTAATGTTGGCCGGTGTGAAATAGAAGCACGGTTTCGCCGCGCTTGATGAGTTCATGGTAGAGAGGGGCTTGTTTGATGATATCGGGCTTAGTGCCAATCGTGACAATATGAACAAAGGTTGCCTTGGCGACTTTATCGATCAACTTTTTGTTTATAAGATCGGACATAGATACCTACAGTGCATTAGTTCCTCCAGAATTTCTCATCCTATTATAAGAGTGTTTACGGCGAAACGCTAGAACCCAATTTACAACAAATACCTAACTGGTTGTCGGGGCGAGCTGTGATACACTGATGATATGAAGACAGTTATTATTAGTGGTTACTTCAGCCCGCTTCACGGTGGACATCTCGATCTCATTGAAGGTGCTAAGGCACTCGGTGATCGGCTGATTGTTATTGTAAATAATGACAAGCAGCAACTCATAAAAAAGGGGAAGATCGTACTCAATGAAAATGAGCGCTATCGAATCATGAAGGCGCTGCGCGCTGTTGATGAAGTGATACTAGCCATTGACAACGACCCACCAGTAGTCGAAACGATGCAGAGCATAGCTACTGACGAGAAGTATAAAGACGACCAGCTTATCTTTGCTCAGGGTGGTGACAGAGATTCCGATAAGTTTAACCCCGAGGCTACAGTCTGCTTACGCTACGGAATAGACATTGCCTATGGGGTTGGCACCTCTTTGAAGCAGTAACCTAAGGTTCTTTCTTTGCAAACACTAGTTTTTCGTAGAGGGTGTAATTCCATGAAAGCGACACAATGGTAGCAGCTAATTTGGCTGCAAGGAGTGCGAGTTGACCGTTGCTAAAGAGTGTGCCCCAAAGCGGAAGCGTCAGTTGTATAACAATGGTTTGTAGCACCCACAGTCCAAATAGGGTTACGACAATAAACAATGTCATCTGGCGTACAACATTGCCCTCGCGACCGTTAAACGTATAGAGTTTGTTTGCAAAAAAGCTGAAGCAAAAGGCAACAGAAGTTGAGACAACGTTTGCATAGCTAACCGGTACACCGAGTGACTTCAACACAAACAAGATGCCGATATCAAGCGCGGTGTTGATAATTCCCACCAGGCCGAAGCGACCAACTTGGCGCTTATTTTTTAGTATGATGCGCTCCTTCGTGATAGGTCTCGACGAAATACAGCGGGCGGCGCTTCGTTTCGTTAAATATTCGTCCTACATATTCGCCGATGATGCCGAGACTGAGGAGTTGAATACCGCCGAGAAACAATATCACTGCCAAAGTTGAGGCGTAGCCTGGCACGGTCGGGACTCCAAACAACGGACGAACAAGTAGGTAAACAATATACACAAACGCCACAAATGAGGTGAAAGCACCGACATATGTCGAGATGCGCAGCGGCGCAGTGGTGAGGCTGGTGATGCCATCGATGGCGAGATTGATTAACTTGCGATAATTTTGCTTTGCCATTCCCGCTGCCCGAGGATCACGATCATATAAGAGTTCTTTTTTCTTAAAACCAATCCAACTAAACATCCCTTTTGTGTAGCGCTCACTCTCTCTAAACTGCTTCATCGCCTCTACGGCTCGTTTACTAAGGAGCCGGAAATCGCCCGTATCAACCTGGAGTGGCACCAGCGTTGATGATTGGAGAATGCGGTAGTAGGTGCGGCTCGAGAATTTCTTGAACCACGTCTCACCGGCGCGACTGCGACGTTTTGCGTAGACGTCATCGTAGCCTTCTTCCCAATAGCGAATCATCTCTGGAATAAGCTCCGGCGGGTCTTGTAGATCGGCATCGATATTGACGACAGCATCACCTTTTGCGTAGTCAAAGCCAGCGATTAGCGCGGCTTCTTTGCCAAAGTTTCGTGAAAAATTAACGTACGAGATGCGGCTATCACTTTCTGCATAGGAGCGCAGCATTTCGTCGGTCTTGTCTTTACTACCGTCGTTGATGAATAACAACTCCCAACTATAGTTGGGCAACTGGCCAGTCAAGCTATCGAGCCGCTTCATGAGGAGGGGTAACACCTCTTCCTCGTTGTAGGCAGGCACAAGTATTGTAATCAACTTCTTCATATATGTTAGTATACGCTATTTCATCATCGATATAAGCTGGGAAAGATTAGAGGCAGTGACCGCACCTGAGCGGCCCAGGTACGTGGTCTTTGCCTGAGCGCTCTCGAGCGCATTAGTACCCAGGATGGCTCCAGCGTGGCCAAGTTGTACGCCCGGGGGAGCGCATTGCCCCGCTATATAGGCATACACTGGTTTACTCATTGATGACGCAATATAATCAGCCGCGGCTATCTCGGCAGTTCCACCGACCTCACCGATGAGTAGTATTCGTTCAACACCATCATCATGTTCAAATAGCTCGAGACAGTCCACGAAAGAGCTGCCCTGAATCATGTCACCACCGATGCCAATAATATATTTTTGGCCAAAACCAGCCCCTGTAAGCAGGCTCATCACCTCATATGTCAAGGTACCGCTTCGACTTACGACTGCGGTCGTCCCCACGGTAGAAAAACTACCAGGGATAATACCAAGTAGTTGCTTATCCGGCATCAGAACCCCGGGACTATTGGGGCCGATCAGTACCGACTGTGAATGGGCAAGTTGTTGCCGTATATACAACATATCGTGAACAGGAATATGTTCGGTAATACAGACGATAAGTGGGACCTGTGCTCTAATTGCCTCCATAACGGCGGCTTTTGCTGTGGGTGCGGGCACAAATATAACAGAGATATCGATCGAAATCGAGAACTGCTGCTTGATATCGTCAAGCGACGCAAAGACCGGTATGCCGCACACACGTGTACCAGCTTTTGATAGAGAAGTACCGGCGATAATCGAACTTCCATACTCAAGCATTCGTTGAGTATGAAATCTGCCCTGCCTGCCGGTTATCCCCTGTACCACTACTCGTTTTCCTAAAAAGACTGATTTATCCATTTTGAGATAGCTCCTTAATAGCTTCTTCGATGGTTTTATACAAGGTAATTCCGCTCTCGCCAAGAATTAATTCGGCTTCATTGGCATTTGTACCCGCGAGTCGAATATACAGCTTTGGTAAAGATGGTATTTGCTGCCGAGCCGCAATGATAGCTCTTGCCACATCGTCGCAGCGGACGATTCCGCCGAAAATATTGATAACGATCGCTGAAATCTTTGGTAGTTCCACAATTTTTTCAAAGCAATTAGCAATACTTTCAATAGTTGCGGCACCGCCAATATCCAAAAAATTTGCTGGCACCAACCCTGAGGCCTGAACCGTGTCAACAGTCGCCATTGCAAGACCTGCTCCATTTGCCATTGTTGCGACGGTACCATATTCGTTTAATACCACATAGTTGCTTGGTTTGCTCATTTCCTCAAACGACCAATCGGGGTGACGAAACGCGGCATCGTCATCAACGATCATTTTACAATCTGCCGTCACAAGGTCACCAGATGAAGTAAGAACAAGAGGGTTTATCTCAAGAAGAATGGCGTCCTGTTTACAAAATACTTGATAAAGAATCGCCACAAGTTCGGAGAGCAAAAAAGCTTTATTCTCTAGAGAGTATATCTCCGCCAGGGATTCACCAACCTTACTGAACTCGCGTTCGTCCAGCTGAGCGGTAAAAAAATCATCTCGTGATTCGATTTCGACGCCACCATGAGCGTGCGCAACTAGTTCAATTGAGGCTGTTAAGCGATTGAGCGACAGTGAAAGGTATAATTCTCGCTCAATCTCTAACTGTTCCTCGATCAAAAGGCTTGAAGGTGTGTAACCCCCTATAGAGAGCGAAAATAATGCCTGAGTTATGCCGAGAAGCTGTTTTTTACTCTCAGCAACCCATATTCCACCGGCTTCTCCTCTGCCGCCAGTAGGAACCTGTGATTTTATGACACAAGGAAAAGAAACAGTAGTAGGAGATGTGTCATGAGAGAAGATTCTGTAGGACGAGGGAGTGGCAACCCCTTCTCTATTGATAATCTCCTTAGCCTCATACTCTAGTAACAACATTTATTCTATTAGTATAAAATAAAATTTCTTTCATGTGCCACTATGAGTACAGATTAATCATCTTGAATCATTGACTATGGGTTAATTCTTGAGATCTTCGGTTGCTCTATATCCATCAAGGATAGTTTCAACATTACTATCCCAAGTGAGTGTGGCCAAATGCTTGCGTACCGCGTTATTGTCAAGGGGTGTTTTGATGGCGTGAATAATTTTAGACGCAAAGTCGCTTTCATCGTGTGGATTAGCATAGTGGATAGCTCCTCCGCCCGATTCGTGAAAAACAGGTATATCGGATGCAACAACCTTGCAGCCGCTTGCAAGAGCTTCAACGATGGGCATGCCAAATCCCTCATATAATGATGGCATAACGAATAGCGACGCTTTCTGAAAAAGAGCTGGAAGATCGGATTGATCAACAAATCCTACCTGACAAACCGTACCCACGTCAAGCGGCTCGTCGATCAGCGCTTGTGTTTCTTCAAATTTCCATCCCTTGCCACCCGCAATAACAAGTGAGTATGTGTTTCGGATAGAGACGGGGAGTAAACGATACGCTTTGATAAGCACCTTAAGGTTCTTTCTAGGTTCTAAGTTGCTAACAAAGAGAAAATATTTCCCGGCTGGAATGCGATAAATACTATGAACGTCCTTATTAGATTTTATAGAAAATTCCGGTGAAGGTGGAATCCTCGTCACTATTACCTTGTCATCACGTATCGCGAACACATTACATATCTCTTTTTTCATTGATTCTGAGACCGTGATGATAGTGTCCGCTCTAGTGATGCTGCGAGGAACAACTCTCCTCAAGTGAGCAAGATTCTTTCTCTCGACAACCTCTGGGTAGTTGATGTAGGTAAGGTCGTGTACAACGGTCATCACAGAGTTGGTGCGTAGGGTTGGCCATGTCGAGAAGTTTGTAAAAAGGGTAAGGTCAGCCTGTGGAAGGAGAATATCATAGGGAACGGGAAATCCATGACTGTACAGCTTTTCCATTAGTCGGTACAAGTAGCCCGATATTTTCTTTGATATGAAAATACGGGGTGGCGAGAGGACTACCTTACTTGAACCCTCGAAGGCTTGCCTTAGTAAATGTGAGTAATTACCCACACCGGAACGTTGGTTATCGTAGGGCGACGAGTCACATATGCGCAGCCGAAGACGATCCTTATTTCTCATAGGCTGATTATATCACTAGAGATCAATGGTATTATGGGAGTGTGGTAAAAATAAAAGACGATAGAGCAAAAATGAAGAAGGCAAACTACTCCATGATAATTCTCAAGGAGTTTGTGAAAACCGACTTCAAGCTTCGATATCAAGGATCAGTACTTGGTTATTTGTGGAGCGTTCTCAAACCACTTGCAATGTTTTGTATCCTGTATATCATTCTCGTAAACTTTATGCGAGTAAAGGGAGATATACCATATTATGGTCTTTACTTACTTCTCGGCATCATACTGTGGAATATGTTTGCAGAGATTACAAGCAGTAGTATAGGTGCCGTGG
Organism: Candidatus Saccharimonas aalborgensis; assembly: GCF_000392435.1. Taxonomy (NCBI): domain Bacteria; phylum Candidatus Saccharimonadota; class Candidatus Saccharimonadia; order Saccharimonadales (SeqCode); family Saccharimonadaceae (SeqCode); genus Saccharimonas (SeqCode); species Saccharimonas aalborgensis (SeqCode). The sequence goes on along the minus strand of NC_021219.1, from coordinate 511,205 downwards.
TCGCAAAAGGAGACTTGATTCGCAAGGTTAATTTCCCCAAAACGGTCATTATTGTATCATCAACTCTTTCGGCAATGATCAACGTGATCATTAATTTATCAATTGTGGCTGTCTTTATGATATTTCTTGGCGTGCCACTCACTTGGTATCTTCCAACTTTTTTCCTATTTATGCTTGAGATGGCGGCATTTGCCATGGGAATTGGTTTTTTTCTCAGTGCAATATATGTGAAGTATAGAGATATTAATCATATCTGGGATGTAATTATGCAAGCAGCATTTTATTTCACCCCCATTCTTTACCCGTTATATCAGTATGTACCGGCGAGTATCGCTACGATAATGTTAGCAAGTCCGGTTACCCAGTCAATTCAAGGGGCACGATACGCTTTAGTGCCACATGACCATGTGATTACTGCATTTAATACATCCTACCCTCTACTCTTAACGATAGTACCCGCTCTCGTTTCTGTTGCTACACTGGTGTTAGGGTATCGTTATTATATAAAGAAGTCAGCTTTTTTTGCGGAGAACGTATAACATGAGTGCACGTGTCGAGGCCGCTATAACAGTAAGAGGGGTGACAAAAGAGTTTGTCCTCCCAGTAGAAGATACGAACTCTCTCAAGAGAGTAGTAACCACAAATATAAAGAAACGACGCGGGAATAACATATATCGTGTCTTGCTTGGAGTTGATTTCACGGTCAAGAAGGGTGAATTTTTCGGAATCGTCGGGAGAAACGGAAGTGGTAAGAGCACACTGCTGAAAATAATATCTGGTATCTACCAGCCAACAAAGGGATCGGTCAATATAGACGGTAAGCTAGTCTCATTTATTGAGTTAGGGGTTGGGTTTAATCCCGAACTTAGCGGGAGAGAAAACGTTTACCTTAACGGTGCGATTCTCGGTTTCTCGCGGCACGAAATAGATGAGAATTATCAAAAGATAGTAGAATTTGCTGAGCTCGGAAACTTCATGGAGCAGAAACTAAAGAATTACAGTAGCGGCATGCAAGTTCGACTCGCCTTCGCCTGCGCAACAATGGCACAGGCGGATATCTTAGTAGTAGACGAAGTGTTGGCCGTGGGTGATGCTGACTTTCAAAAGAAGTGTTTTACTTACTTTAAGACACTAAAGAATACAGGTAAGACAGTTATACTTGTTACGCATGATATGGCGTCGGTAAGTGAGTACTGTGATAGAGCGATTCTTATCGAAGAGGGAAAAATAGTTGAAAGTGGAGATGTTGAGACAGTTACGAGAGCTTATACCGACCTTTTTAACCCCCTGTTGCATAGCGAGATCGCTCTATCGAGGTGGGGGGATAGAACTGCCTATCTCGATAAAGTGAGCTCAAGAGTTTTGAACGATCAGGGCGAGAGTAAGTCATATATCGAGGTAACTGCTACTATTGTCACCACCGAGAAAATCATAGAAGAAGATATCATACTTGGTTATGCGGTAAAAAACAGCAATGGACAAAAACTTTTTGGCGGAAAAGAACATATGTCAACAACAGAATTGGGCCGTAAGCGGAACAAATCGATAGTTACGATCACTTTTCCTAACATTTTGAATGACGGAGAATACCTTTTTGACATAAGTCTGTATTCACCGGCAAGGGATAGCTATCTCGATTGTTGGATTGATTGTACGCAGTTCATATCCACGCGGAAAGGCGTGATGGGTTATTCGGTAATCAATGAAGGAATAATATCTGTCTCTACTGAAAACAACTCACGCGTGCTTGAATGATGGGCAGTATTTATTTTTATACTCCCATTGAGCCGCTTCAGACGGGTACGGCACATTATATTGATCTTGTCCTGAATCTTCTGGAGAAAAGCCCCTCCAAGACCTCGATAATACTAGTAATTGATAGTGACTTATTCGATCAAGGGGTGAATGAGTATCGAGGATATCAAGTGATCGACTATCGGCAGGTGAAACGCACGGCAGATGACATAACAATCTATTTCCTGGCCAATAACGAGTATCATCGCTACATCCATAGGTCACTACATCATCACCTCGCAAACAACGGACTTGCAGTGAGTGTAGTTCATGAGCCTGCCATGTGGATGAATATCGAGGCGATGTGTACATTGCGCCAGTATGGCTATATACCGGACGACCTAAAATATTTTGCTGCGTATGATTTTGGGTCTGATGTGGAATGGATCGTGAAACAGAATAGGGAAGGTAGATCAGATAATATATTCCCCTACTCAACACTCGCTGCTACACATGTGTATGAACAGAGCGATATCATCGCTTTCCATTCACAGTATGCGCTTGCAAAATACTGTAGTGAGAGAAGCGCTACTTACATATCACGTCGGAAGAATGAGCCGCAGTATATGGTAATTAGTCATGCACCTGAAATGATTTCTCGCGGGGCAATCTCGACTACAAAAAAGAGTAAGTTCTCGGTGGGTGTATTTGGTTGGATGAACCCCTCAAAACAAATCACAGAAATAATAGATGCGTTTGATGAGTTTTACCAAGGCCTTAATAGTAGCGGTAAGAAAAAAGTAGAGCTACGTATTGTTGGGAAAAGTAATCCAGACTATGATATTGCTGCTTACGTCAAAGATAAGTCATCAAGTAATGCCATAATACTGTATGGGTATGTATCTAATGGTGATATGGATAGAATGATAGCCGAAACATCGCTTTTTATGTCACTCCGATTTCCGTCGTGTGGTGAATCTTCGGGGCCACTAACGAAAGCCAATGCGGCCGGTTGTAAGACTGTCGTCTCTGAGTATGCAGCATTCTCCGAGGAGCCAGCAGATTATCATGTGTCTGTTGATAGAGATAAGCAACATCAGCAACTCGTTGATATATTACACGATGAATATCGTGCATTTCCCGACGGACCTCAACGAATGGAGCGCTTCGATCCTTCTGGAAAAGAGTACTATTCAATCCATCACCTACTTGCTATGGCGATAGAGATGGGTGATAATAGAAGGAGATGAGTGAGATAAAAAAAATTGCGAGGAGCTCTCTCCGGTCTATTTCGAAAATAACTCCGCGACGTGTCAAAAAAGGCATGAAGTACGTAGTCGCAAGATTAGCGGGAACAGACGATATTCATTCTTTCATATCCCAGTATTATGGTGATATTGAGAGGTATAATAAACTGCTTGAACGTAAAAGTAATGTGACAGAATACCATGTCGATAAAGTAATCAGGTCAGTTGGAGTCGCACTTGCTGACAATAAACTACGACTACAGGAGCTTGAAAAGAGAATACAAGAACTTGAGGCAACAATTGGAGGTAACGCACATGATCGATCAAAATAGCGTTAACAGCGAGAAGTATTGGGATAAACGTTTCACTGGAAACTGGGACGATGAGCAGGGTGATAAGCAGAGTATCTTTTTCGCAGATATCACACGGGAACTCCTGCCCAAGTGGTTCGTAGATCATGTCAATAACGGCAATCTATCAGTATGTGACTGGGGGTGTGCGGAGGGTGACGGTACTGAGGTGGTTCGCTCTTTTCTCCCTAATAGCAAGATCTATGGTATTGATTTTTCAGATAACGCTATCAAGTCAGCTGCAAAAAAATATCCAAAAATTAAATTTGATGCGGTCGATTTAATTACAGAGAAATATTCTAAACAGTTTGATGTGATATATGCCTCAAACATTTTTGAGCATTTCGAGGATCCATGGGCAACATTTGCGAAAATATCACAGTACGCTTCAAAATATTTTGTTGTACAGGTGCCGTATCGGGAGCCTGTAGACAAAAGAATCCCAGAACACTTCGCCAGTTTCTTTACAGATGACTTCTTTAACCATCGTAGTGACGAGTGGAGAGTTGTTCATATTGCCGCAGTCGACGTATCAAGGAGACAGCCAACGTACTGGGCTGGAAGTCAAATACTAGTTATCTTCGCAAGACAAACCGAAGAGATCCCAAGCGCCGAGCAGGCCGTACAAGGAGTCGCTAGTTATTCAATGAACTACCTCCATGAGCTTCAGGGGGCTATTGAATCAGTAATCACGAAAAAAATTGCTCAAGACGGGGAAATTGAGAGACTGCAGCGCGAGAACAGTACTCAAAAAGAGCAGCTCGATGAGTTATGGCGGATAACGAACTCGAAACGACAACGGGTGGCAAACAAACTAGCTAATACTGTCGGAAAAGTGATGCCAAAGGGGAGCCCTCAACGCTATGTTGCCAAAAGTCTTTATCGATCCGTCCGTGCCGTGAAGCACACGCCGCAATATGTAGGCAAACTGAAAGATCGGCTAGAGATAGTGAGATTTGCTAAGACTCTAAGAATGAAGGCCACTGAACATAAGGCAGTCATTGTTTACTGTGGTATGCCATGGGATAACATTATGAGGCAGCGGCCCCACCACCTTGCAGAGAATCTTTCGAAATTGGGTTACCTAGTCATCTATCAGGATCCAGAGCTAGAGGGTTACAGAATCATTTCACCCGAGCTAATACTTGTTGGCGGTGACTGGTGTATCGATGCCCTCTCGCCAGTACGAGATAAGGTCAATCTCTTTTATCTCTTTCCAGCAGGCTATCCAAAGTCGTTTGCTAAGTTGCAAAGTATAGTTAATAAGGGATTCAATTTGATATATGAGTACATTGATGAACTCGACGAGACCATTAGTGGCGATCTTACGCTCCAGCGCGAGGTATTTGATAGACTAGAGGAACTACATCCGTCCTTCCTTCTTGCCTCTGCAAAAAAGCTTTACGGACAGCTAGAAGAGAGGTTTCCTACAGACAAGCTTCTGCTTAACGAAAATGCAGTTGATTCTACACATTTTGACCATACAAAGTCGGGAAAGGCTCCTGTCCCTAATGATTTAAAGGAGATAGTTGATTCGGGTAAGAGTATTGTTGGATACTATGGTGCGGTGGCTCCATGGCTAGACTACGCTCTCATAAATAAAATGACCCTCGAGTTATCAGAAGTAGAATTTGTATTTATAGGTGTTGACTATAATGGTGGGTTACAATATCTTACAATTCGCGACAACGTTCATTATTTGGGTCCAAAACAGTATGCCGAATTACCCAATTATTCTTCCTTTTTCGATGCCGCGATTATCCCATTTGTAGAAGGCGAAATAGCCAAATCAACCTCACCCGTTAAACTTTTTGAGTACATGGCGATGGGGTTACCGACGGTGTGCACAAAGGATTTAAGGGAGTGTCAAGGCTATGAGGGTGTCTTACTATCTCGGAGTGGTGAAAAGTTTATCGAAAATGTTCAAAAGGCAATAAAACTTCGTAAAAGCACCGAGATGCGGAATACACTATACACACAGGCAAATAATAATACGTGGGTTGCGAGAGCAAAATCAATAGATAAGTTGATCATGCGCCACTATAAGAAAGCGAGGTAGTCTATGAAAAAAGTTCTGATTATATTTGGCACACGTCCTGAAGCTATAAAACTAGCCCCACTTGTTATCGAAATGAAAAAATCACCCGAGTTTGAAGTTAAAGTATGCTCGACAGGCCAACACAGAGAGATGCTTGATCAAGTATTGGAGTTTTTTAATATCACACCTGATTATGAATTAAACGTTATGAAATCGGGACAGAACCTGTTTGATGTCACAGGGTCAATACTGGCAAAAGTCGATCATGTCATCAATGACTTTATGCCCAATGTGATAATCGTTCAGGGTGATACTACGACTGCATTGGTTGGAGCGCTCGGGGGCTTCTATCATCAAATTGATATCGCTCACGTTGAAGCAGGTTTGCGCACCGGTGACATATATGCTCCTTTTCCCGAGGAAGCCAACAGGCTACTTATCTCAAAGCTCGCAAAATATCATTTTGCTCCTACTACTAATGCGCAGCAGGCATTACTCTACGAGAGAGTCCCAGAAGATAATATTTTCAAAGTAGGAAACACGGTGACCGATGCAATCATTGCTGCTACCGAGCGTGTCGAGAGCGACAAGTCTATTGAAGATAGATTTAAGGATATTGATTTTATAAATAAAAAAATAATACTCGTAACTGCTCACCGTCGTGAGAACTTTGGTGAGGGAATGGAAAATATCTGCAGTGTGATTAAGCAGCTCGCCGCCCGGACTGACGTCGAAATCATATTTCCCGTGCACCTTAATCCAAATGTCCGGTCAGTCGTAAATACAAAGCTAAAGGGTGTTGAGAATATCCATCTCTTTGAGCCGTTTGACTACCCTGAGCTTGTGTGGATGATGAATAGGAGCTATATCGTCTTGACCGATTCGGGTGGTATCCAGGAGGAGGCTCCCTCGCTTGGTAAACCGGTACTTGTATTGAGAGAGGTTACTGAGCGACCAGAGGGAGTAGAGGCGGGAACGGCATGTCTGGTAGGCACCGATACCGCAAAAATACTCTATTATGCCAAGAGGCTTCTCGATAATACCGAGGGATTATATGACAGAATGGCAAAAGCAGTGAACCCCTATGGTGACGGTCACTGCTGTAAGCGTATTGCCGGTATACTAAGAAGAAGCTAGCAAGTACGACATGATTCTACTTATACCGGTCGTTTTTTGGGATATAACAAAAAGTAATTAACGGATATTCGACCACCTCCACCCAAGATTTGGCTGGAGGTTTCTCACGGTGTTCATCACGGGAGCTGACTTCAGTCCACTAGCGTCCCCATTGATTTGTACTACCGTAATACCGTCGTAGGCATTAGCAGCAAACATAGTAAGGTCGGTATAGGCGTCGCCATTGATATTTGTAGCTGTGATCTTCAAGTTGTTTATCATCCAGTACTGAGAACTACTAAAATGTTGCTGGAATACTGGATCACCTAAGCCTGTTGCCGAACCGGGAAACAGCCAAAGATTGAATGATTGTCCATCGGGGTAGGTTGATGTAACCGCAAGATCAGCATAGCCATCACCGTTGAAGTCGCCAGATTGAACTGGCGTACAGTATGATATGTGCGGCTCTCGAGTTGCTTTTAGGTAGGTACAGAGGTTGCTATTGTAGTTAGTGATGAGAGGGCGGTCTGGAAGGGTTGTGTCACCGAACCACTCAGTGAAGTAGAGGAAGAAATTCCTATTGCCATAAGCGCTGCAAGAGTCACCCTTTCCATAGCCAGCAGCAAGGGCGGCTGCGTTTGGTTGGTAAGGAGTATAGTCATATAGAGCGGCAGTAGACCAGTTTTGCACGTTGACGATTGTTCCACCACACGATGCATTTGGACTCCACTGAACGTAGTTGGGCCCCATTACATACGGTGAATACCAGGAAGGGCTTTGATCGACGACCGAACGAAATAATCTCCCCGCCCAACTCACCTGGTTAGTGTATCCATTATAAGTAGAGTCACACACCCCTGGTGTACTATCGGGGCAGCCATAGCCAGTAGCGGTTCGGTACTGCCATGCAAGCGGCCATGTATCAGTGACGAGGCCAGTTTCTTTTTGCAACAATACAATGAATACCTGGGGGTTGATGTGGTATTGTTGCGAGACATCATAGATTACTTGAGCGGCAGATTTACCATTTTCGGTATAATCACGTAGACAGGTATATGGCGGCGCCTGCCAGCCTTTGAGCGCTGCGTATTGAGCGTGAGTAAGGTCTGGTCTTCCGAAGTCGCTTGCTGGTTGCGTACCATTTGTGTCGCATGACGGGACTTTGCTATTCAGGAAAGACTGAATATTCGCAACGTTCATCGATGTGTAGTTGGTAAACACGGCGTCATCGATGATTCTCCCTGGGTCAAACGTCGCTGCATTGACAGAAGGAGCGTGAGCAAAGACGCACACTATAAGCAAAAAAGCACTTAGGTAGAGACCTTTTTTCATCATAATTCTTTCTCCGTGGTCGCAGAACCGCTGAGCGTCCCGTCGTCTGTCACTGAGACAGTAATCTTCCATATCCCTGGTGCCAACGAGGTCATTGGAATGTTAAATCCTCGGCAGGTCGACGTACCAGCAAGCGCTTGTGTAGGGGCTTCGGCAGAGTAGGTCTTTTGACCTGGGCCTACCATTGCGAGGTGGCAGGTTGCAGAGGTAGTTACTTTGTCGATCATTGCTCTAATATAGACAACCGTGCCGGGCTGGACGGTTGTGAGGGTAACCCCCAGAGGAGTATCCTTTTTGTCTGTATTCTGCTGGCTGCTGTTTGCGGCGGCTTGTTCTTTTGCCTGTGTGCCTGCTGTCATCTGCTGCTCTGTTGGCTTGGTGTAGTTGATAGTGGAATTAGTCTGGGAAGTACTACTCGAGGCAGGAGAGAATGGCCATTTCTTAAAATAGTACGACGCACCGAGCAATGTAAAAAGCACAATGCCAACGATGGCTGAAAAGACAAGGATGGGTCGTGTTTGATTGCGATTTTGAATTCTCATACAGGGGTATTTATTTTAAATATTGCCTATGTTTATAGTAACACGAAACACTCCAAATGCATAGGGTGGGCGATGAAATTCCCTGCTATCTAGACGGCGCTGCGCTCGAGCCAGTCTTCCCACTCGCTTGTCGGATATTTATCGATGTGGGTAGGGGGACAGTTGCCACCTTGGTGCAGGGTCTCCAGATGTGAAACGAGGCTGGTTAATCGATATAATTCTATGCCTCTCGAGCCCATTCCCTGGGTTCGTTCTGTTAGGGAGCGTAGGTGCTCCAAATAGGGACAGTCATGGTCCCGGGTCGGATCACTTGCTTGAGCGAGTAGTTGTTCATGACTTTTCATTGTTGCCTCCTACCACCCAGATAGATTGTATTATCCTACTAGTATATGTCGAAATAGGAGTAATAAATAGGGGGCAACTTCTACATCGTCTACTATAATAGATATATGATCACTATTATTATCGCCGGCGGATCAGGGACGCGTCTTTGGCCGCTCAGTACCCCTGATAAACCAAAGCAATTTCTGTCCATCGATGCAACAGGGAAGTCGCTGCTCCGAAAAACGTATGAACGCGTCAGAGAGTTTTCGCAGGCCACCTATGTTGTGACGAGTGCACCAATTGCCGAAGAAACAAAGCGCCAACTGCCCGAAATCGCAGATAATATCGTGGTAGAGCCAGCGCGAAAAGGTGTGGCGAATGCGCTCTATCTAGGAATTCGTCGACTGTTGCGGGATGGCTACTCTGATGACGAACCAGTATTTATCCTTTGGTCCGACCATCTTATCCGTGATACAGAGACGTTTGAACGTACCGTCAAGGAAGCGGAGGCTGCGGTACAAGGCGGTGCAAAACTAGTCCAATTTGGTATCATCCCCACTTATCCATCAAATCAACTCGGATATATCAAAAAAGGCGGAAACCAGCATGGCAGCAATGTCTACGCGATCGAATCCTGGAAATATCAGCCCGACCAAGAAACGGCTAATGGCTGGTTTGAGTCGGGACAATATCTATGGAACGCTGGCTACTTTGTGTCGACGGTGCAGTACATCATGGGTGAAATAAAACGCGAGAGTCCCGAGAGTTATGCTGAGTATCAAGCGATCGTAGAGGCGGATGAAGGGGAAATCGAGGAGGTATATACACACCAAGAGGGCGCAATCTTGGACCATGTGCTCTCCGAAAAAATGAAAGGCGCACATGTTGTCGCCTGCACCTTTGACTGGATCGACATAGGGAATTACCAGGACCTCTATGCAGTTTCGGCACATGATGCGGATGAAAATACTATCCGAGGGATGGCTCGGGTTTTCAATGTGAATAACAGCTATATCGCCAATATGACGTCCATCCCCGTGGCAGTGATCGGGCTTAATAATGTTGCAGCCGTGGTGACCGATGAGGGGATTGTCGTGGTGGACAAAAGCCAGTCACGCAGCGTTGGTGATGTAGCTAAACAGATACAGACTAGTTGATCAATTTGTTGTAATTCCTACATTTATAGTAATTCTATTAATTTTGCGCTATCATACGTAAAGCATAAGACGGTACACTCACTACCCGTGAAAGGACAAATGACATGTGCGGAATCGTAGGATATATCGGCAAAAAGCCAGTTCAGCAGCTACTCCTTAATGGACTCAAACGGCTCGAGTATCGTGGGTATGACAGCGCGGGAATTGTGACGCTTGATGTGACCGGTAAGCCAACGCTCCTGAGAGCAAAGGGTAAAGTTGTCGAGCTTGAGGCAAAAGTACGTGAACACAGGACAAGGGATAGTGTCGGTATCGGTCATACTCGCTGGGCAACTCACGGTGCACCGAGCAAGCGAAATGCCCACCCGCATAATGCCGGAGACCTCTATCTGGTTCATAATGGGATTATCGAGAACTATTTGGAATTGAAGAACACATTGTCAAAACGTGGCTATGACTTCAAGAGTGATACTGACAGCGAAGTGCTGACGGCGCTCATTGACTCCCTGTATCAAAAAAACCATGATTTACTTGAGGCGGTGAGCGGAGCGCTCCAGCTAGTAGTAGGGGCGTATGGTATTGGTGTAGTGAGTGATAAAAATCCAGACGAACTAGTCGTTGCCCGCAAAGGCAGCCCGCTCATTGTGGGTGTCGGTGAGGGCGAGGTGTTTGTGGCGAGTGATGCTAGCGCACTACTTGGGCATACTGACAGAGTAATTTATCTCCATGATGGCGAGATCGGACTGTGCACCCGTGACGGTGTACAACTGTATGATAGCGAGGCACATGCCGTCGAGTCACAGATCGAAACGCTCGAGCTTGACCTTGAGGCAATCCAAAAGAAAGGCTATAAGCATTTCCTACTCAAAGAAATCTATGAACAGCCAGAGAGCCTCCGTTCAACGCTAAGCGGACGGGTTCATACTGATACGATGACCGCGAAACTAGGCGGCATCAATATGACAAATGAAGAGCTGCGTGCGGTAAAAAATGTCATGGTGATAGGCTGTGGAACCGCCTACTACGCTGGTTTGATGGCGGGGTATATCGCCGAGCAGTTTTTGGACGGTGTGACGATAAACTCCTATATCGCTAGCGAACTTCGCTATCGATCGTTTACGGTTCCAGATAATACGATTGCGCTGATCGTCAGTCAAAGTGGTGAGACTGCTGACACACTCGCCTGTCTACAAGAATTGAAGCGACGCGGAGTAAAATGCCTCGGTGTCGTCAATGTTGTCGGGAGTACCATCGCGCGCGAAGTCGATGGCGGCGTCTATGTGCATGTCGGCGCAGAGATAAGTGTTGCCAGTACCAAGGCCTTTACCTCACAGGTGGCAGCGATCGTCATATTCGCGCTGATGATGGCTTCGGCAAAGGGGGTGAATCCTAAAGAGTTGAGTCAGTACATCACGGAGCTTGACCAGCTACCAAGTGAAATTGAGAAAGTGATAGAGAAGTCAGTTGGTGACGTAAAAAAAGTGGCAAAAAAGTATGCTAGCTATGAACATGCCCTCTATGTTGGTCGTGATGCACTCTTCCCCATCGCTCTTGAGGGTGCACTCAAGCTCAAGGAAGTCAGTTATATTCATGCCGAGGGGTATGCCGCGGGCGAACTGAAGCACGGTCCGATCGCGCTGATCGATGACCGGTTCTTTGAAGTGTGTTATCTCCAGGATAACTGGCTCTACGAAAAGACGCAGAGCAACCTGATCGAGATGAATGCGCGCGGCGCGCATGTGATTGCTATCACTGACACTGATCGGCGGGTGGCGGCTGAAACTGTCATTAGGCTGTCAACCAAGTTGACACTCCTCACTCCCCTTGTATTCAATGTTGTCTCGCAACTCCTGGCCTACTATATGGCAGTTGCCAAGGGAAATGATGTCGACCAGCCGCGAAATCTTGCCAAAAGTGTTACGGTTGAGTAGTTATGCCGTCTGGTGTTTGAGCCAGACCTTAAGATGATGGAGACCAGTCATTGTCTGACAATCGTTAATTCCTCCATTCAAAATCAATTCGTCAACTTCGTCTAGGGTAAAAAAACGCTCGCCGGCAAAGGTTTCATCAGATATCTCACGTTCGCCGTCAGTTCGGTGACCGCGAGCAAGGTAGGTTGCCATACGTTCGGTCATCAGGCCGTTGCAGACATAATCGGTTCCGAGCAACTCCCATGAGTCGGCACGAATACCTGTTTCTTCCTCGAGCTCGCGCTTTGATGCATCAAGTAACTGCTCACCATCACCACCCCCGCCCGGTAGCTCCCACCCCCAAGAGTTCGATGGGTAGCGAAAGGCTCTTAGTAGAAATACACGGTTGTCTTCGTCAAGTACCGTCACCATCACCGAGTCGCGCGACCGCATATAGCCATAGATGCCGGTCTGACCATCTGGTGTAATAGTTTGGTCTTCGTGGATGGTGATCCAGGGGTTTTGGTACACAACTCGCGAGCTTGTCGGTGTTTTCGATGGTATTTCGTTCATAGACTCCTTATCCTTTATAGTTATCGAGTACAATTTTGCGCAGTTTTGTCGCGAAGAGTCCTGCGTCAAACCGTGTCGCTGTGCGGCTTAGTTTGCTTGGGAACCAGTGAATAGTGTCGGCGCGTTTGATGGCGCTGACGACGTCCTCTACGGTCTGGTTATCAAACAACACACCTGTTTCGCCGTCGGTGACGATATCGAGTGTCCCGCCATTACGATAGCCGATGACGGGCGCACCTGCCGCAAGCGCTTCGACAGTGACGATACCAAAGTCCTCATCAGAGGGGAAAATAAATCCCTTTGCATGATTGATCGCTTCTTCGAGTGCAGCATCTGAGGCATCACCAAAGCGATCAGTGTAAAACGATACAGTTGGTCCCGCTAATGCGACGAGCTCGTCGTGCATTGGGCCATTACCGTAAACTTTGAGCGGAACACCTAATGTAGTACAAGCGCTCACGGCGAGATCAAAGCGCTTGTTTGGCAGCTGGCGACCCATGGTTACATAGTAATCACCACGGGTGCGCGCGGGACTAAAACGCTTAGTCTCGACTGGCGGGTAAATGACAGTTGAAGGTCGGCCGTAATATTTTTTGATGCGGCGCTGTGTCTCGGTTGAATTGGCGATAAATACATCAACGCGCTGCGCGGCTTCGTAATCTCGTCGGCGCTGACGAGGAACCATGAGCGGCATAAGGAGCTTGATGAAGGGGCTGAGCGGTCCGTAGGCGGGGTTCTTTCTATACAATTCGTAGTGACTCCAGTAGTAGCGGGCAGGTGTGTGGCAATAGGAAATAATTTTTTGATCGGGACGAGCTTTTTGAACCTGATTTGCATTGAGATAGGAGCTGGTCAGAATGATATCGTAGTCGCTGAGGTCGAGACGGCGAAAGGCATTTGCTGCGAGCGTCGGAAAGAGGCGATAGGCCTTTCGTAGAAATCGCGGTAATTTTTGTAGCCACGTCGTTCGCACATCTGCGTCTTGAAAGGCCGGTACTCGCGACGCATCATACAGTGCGGTGTAGATCGGTGCGTCGGGAAAAAGCTTGTGCATAGCGAGCACGACATTTTCGGCGCCTCCCATGACACTGAGAAACTCGCAGACGATAGCGATTTTTGGAGGTTGCTTCATATATCCAGTATACCTTCTATGACCGCATACTTGTATGAGATAAACACGAGGGGTAGTATAGGTGCATAGTGATGTTCAGACAGATACCTACTGGGAGACTAAAAGCATTTGCGGGAGTGATGGCTGTATTTTTGCTTGTGGCAGTGTTCTCGATGTCGGTATATGCTGCGGAAATAGATTGGGCCCAAGGCAAATTCACCGTCGCTTCAGCTGTCGAGCGCCCCGCTAGCCAGCAAGAGCGTGTCGTTGATTGTAATGATACGACAATTGACTATAAAGAATACGATACTGATGAACTAAAGCAGATAGAGGCCTGCGTGACAGCGGGTGATGGTGTACAGATTGCTCATAGCATTTCCTCGGGGCGTTACTACATAGCGACACCGACGAGCGGGACGTTTGTTGCACTTCAATTTTACGGCCACATGAGTCTCATACCAGGTACGACACGTGTGGTTATGGATATCAACAGTGAATTGTATATCGTCTACAATATCCTGGCACATCTCGATTCACATCCATCATGGGATACACATCGTATCTACTCGCTCAATCTTGCTGAGCGAGATTTCCCCGCAGCTGGGGTACAACAGGGGATCACGCGCTACGGCATTTCCCGTAATGGCCGCTATGTCGTCTATAATGCCGGTGATTCGTATGGTGTTCCAGGCAAACTTATCCGCTACGACATGGAGACAAAAGAAAACAGAGTCTTTGGTGCTTCGCCCTATTCCTCCATATATAGTGGTTATCCAGTTGCTGCATTGGGTGTCAGTGATGATGGGAGTACGGTGGTCGCGGGCGGTTCTACGGACTTGAAGTTTTGGCATATCACCGATAGTTGTTTGGGTCCGACCGAACCGCAAGGGCCGATGAACGGCTACGACACCTGTCCGTACAAACTCTATTCGCAATCGGATTATGGCCTCATTCAAGGTCCTGATGCCTGGTATCCTCGGACTGATGACTTCCATTTTGATGAAACGGGTAGTGAACTGCAATTTGGCTATCACGGCGGGGCTTCAGTGCAGCGTACGGTCACTCTCTACGCTCCAGGACATGTCGACGACCGCCTTGATTATCTGGCGCTCGGTGATTCGTATAGTAGCGGCGAGGGAGATACAGAGCTACAGCCAAATGGTAATCTAAAATACTACCGAAACCACACTGATGACAACGGCTATAGCGTTGTAGGAGGCGATCTAATACTAAATCGGCCGGTTGAAAAGTGTCATATAAGCACGAGGTCGTACCCCTATATGCTTGCAACGGGTATGGAGCTAGGTAGTCCCTACAACACGCTTCCTACAAAATGGCAGTCGATCGCTTGCTCTGGTGCGACGGCCTGGGATGTCAAAGAACAGGGAGTAGATGACTATATAGGGCAGGGTGGTAGGCTCAAAGGCTATGACTATGGAGCGCTCAAAGCACAAGCCCTCAATGAATTTATACCTGGTAGGCAAAAACAAATTGAATTTGTGAAGAAGTATCAGCCAAAGGTGATCACGCTGACTATGGGTGGAAATGATGTGGATTTCGGAGGAAAAATAAATATATGTGTAAGAAAGATAGAAACCTGTGATTACGCAACTACGCAATGGCGCGAAAAGATGAAGAACGAACTCATTGGACAATTTGAAAACCTGAGTAGCCTTTACTCTGAGCTGAGTGCAGCTTCTGTTAACAAAGCCAAGGTATATGTGTTGGGCTACCCAATCTTTATCAACGGTAACCCTTATGCAAAATGCACAAATACCTTCAACCTTGACTCTTCTGAACGTGAATTCATCAACAACTCTATCATCTACATGAATAACATCATCGAACAAGCTGCCAAAAAAGCCGGAGTAAAATATATTAATATAGAAAATGCGTTTGGCAACCACCGACTTTGCGACGTGGACTCTCAACATGTAACCGCAATAACTAATATTTTTGGCGCAAATGGCAATGAACAGCAAGAAGGCTTTCACCCAAATCATTTCGGACATGTCGATATAGCAAATGCAGTCTGGGATGCAGTGGGCGGACAGAGTCTCCTCGACTACCAGACGTGTAGTGATGCATCGGTGAAAATTTGCCCAGATAGCTCCATCACTGCTGCTGACGCTGTCGTGCCGCCGTACTTTACTGAGGGAGTGCCTCCGGATGATACAGAAATCCATTACTATACACTCACGAACGGTACATTAGTCAAAATGACAGAAACTCTAAACGTAAATTCAGGAAAATACAAATTTGCATCTGAAACAAAAGTCGATATCACCCTCTACTCTGACCCGACTTCACTTGGGCAGGTTACTGCTGCGTCCGATGGCACCGCATCAGCTCAAATCACCATCCCATCATCAGTCCCGGCCGGCTACCACACGCTCGTCATGAGGGGTATTGGAGCAGATGGTAAGCCGCTCGAATTGTACCAAACTGTCGAGGTGCGTGGACCCAACCCGAATGACATCGACGAGGATGGTATCGACGACTCTGTAGATAAGTGTGCCTATATCACACCGCTCAATATCGATGCCGACCACGATGGCATAGACGACGCTTGTGACCCAGAGGTAAACGTGCCTGAAGCTCCGTACCGCGTCCGTCTCGGCGATCCTGCACGAATCTACGCTGGTGCTCCCGAAAAAGACAACTATCTCTATCTCGAACGTAGAGTCAACGCCACTACACTTACTGGTGTGAGCGGTGACAATGATCCTGATGGTGACGGTTGGGCTATCGTTGGTGCGAGTAGTGGCAGGACGTACAGTCTCGCTGCTCCTAAGAGCATCCCAGATACTGCACCGTATGCTAATTTCACCATCAGTAACTATGATCCGGTGGCCACTACTGCATCAGCTAGTCCCATCATCCCTAGTATCTATCTTCGTGCTGGCGACTACGGCTGCGTAGAGTACAAACCTACTTCACTCAGCAAAGTCCTGCCGGGTGAAGTCCGTACCCTTACGCTCACTGCCCAAAGTCTGACGGGCAGCGCCAACCACTGCCGCTCTGAACCCGCCACTGCTGACGCCGATCACGACGGTCAGCCCGATAATGCCCAGCTACTCTATCAGGCGCGTAACGGCGATGCCTTGAAGGGTGAAGACCCCACCCGCATCTACCTTTTCCGCAACTTCTACGCCGCTGAAGCCCAACTGGGTATCACTGACTATTCTCCTACCGGCACCCCAGCTAATACGCCGGACAAAGCCATCCAGCCCATCCAAGCATGGAACCTATTAGCTACGAGTAAAGATGTTGGCTATAGCCCCGTAGTTAGTAAACTTGCTATAGTACAAGATAGTATGAACATTCCTATCCCCTATATCTCCGCTAAAAAACATACCAAAGACAACCCTAGCTCCAGCATCTGTATTACTTACAAACCCGATACTATCACCCAAATAAAACTTGCCACTCAGTCCACCAGACAGCTACAATTACTAAAATGGAAAGATATTCCAGGAGGAGTGGGGTGTGGGTAAGGAAAAAAATAAAGCTTCATCGATAACACAAGTTAATGCTATAGCAATGATAAGCCTATTAGTTTCAATAGTTGTATTTTTTGTCAACGATTATATGGGTGCACGATCTGGGGTCGATCAGAGCCATTTAAACAACTTTACCCTTGTGGTACTATTTGTAAGCGGTATTACCAGTATTTTCCTATTGGTAAAGAAAAGAGCAATCGTACTGACAACAATAAGTTTACTTGTAGCGCTAGGACTGTTCATCTATACTCTCATCTCTATGAGCATTCGTATTACTTTTTAACAAACGAGAAGCCTAAGCTATATAGCTAACAAGACAACTAGTACTAATGGAAAATGGAAAGATATTCCAGGAGGAGTGGGGTGTGGGTAGAAATAATAATAGCAATCGGTTAAAACCAGCTCTCTTGAAATTTGGATATGTACCAGTTGTTTTGTTGAGCATTGTGATGATTGTCGCCGAGTTAAAAGTCGGTCGTATTGAAAGCGATGAAAAGACGCTTCATGCCTGGTTTCAGTCGATATTACTAACTAGTATCGTATTTGGAATCGCTATGATATATTTTGCACTGATGGCAAAACATGTGACAAAAAGAGTCCTATATATATTTTGCCTGCTGGTGTGTATGGGAATCGGGCTCCTATCATACGTAAACGCTTGGTTTTTTGGCTAGCTCTATTACCTATCGTGCTCCGGTTTTGCGTAGCACCACACCGATAGTCTTGAACAGGATACGGAGATCGAGCCAGAAGCTCCAGTTCTGGGCGTAGTAAAGTTCAAGCTCGATGCGCTCATCGAAGCTTAGTTCGCTCCGCCCGCTGACTTGCCACAGACCCGTAACGCCACTTTTGACACTATGGAGGAGCGCGGCGCGGCTCGAACTAAACTTCACCTCCTGTGGCAAGATAGGGCGAGGCCCGACGAGGCTAAGATCACCTCGGATGACATTAAATATCTGAGGTAGCTCATCGAGCGAGGTACTACGAAGGAACCGTCCAAATGGAGTGACGCGCGGATCGTCCTTCACTTTGCGATTTTTTCGATATTCCTCGGCGAGGTCGTGTCGTCCCATATCTTCGAACTCGAGACTTGCATCCTTTTTGCCGTACTCGGGTCGCATGGTGCGAAACTTGAGTAGCAAAATAGGTTTACTAAATTGGCTAAGACGCTTGCTGATATAGAATACCGGGCCGGGGTTGAATAGTATCTGTAAGAGCGACAGCACCGCGAGGATAGGCAGGATAATTATCAACATAACTAGTGAAGCGAGGAGATCAAAGATGCGCTTTGCGATGGCGCCCCATCCTACAAGTGGCGTTTGGCTCACTGTGATCATGGGATAGCCGAGAAAGACATCAACCGTATTTTTACCGGTATAAAACTCAGCCTCACCCGGAATGAAATTGTACTGAATGTGGTTGATCTGGGCAGCACCAAGGATGCGTTGATTGCGTTCCTCACTATCGTAAAGGTCGGTCTGGATGATTGTCGTAATGCCGAGGGTGTGGATTTGCTTGAGCGCGCTATCGGTAGATGAGAAATGCTTGATATCGAGGCCGACGGGAACACAGTGTTTCGGACCAGCTAGTGCAACAATTCGATAGCCGGACTTCTGGGTAGAAGACAATGCTTCGGCAATATCTTTTGTTGCGCTGGAGTTGCCGACGATGAGCACTCGGCTAATTCCCTTGCCGTAGCGATAGAGGAGGCTACGAATGATGCGCAATAGCTCGCGAATCACGATGACAGAGAGTACCGAGCCGACAAAGACATAGAGAGCCACGAGACGCGCAGGAAATATGTACATGCGTGTTGCGTATTCCCATCCGATAACGAGAAGGATTCCCATCAATGTGCCAAGCAGCACCCTACCCCATTCAACGAGTCGGCGATTGTAGATATTGGCGCTATAGAGGCCCATCGAGGCGTAGGTAAGTACCCAAATCGGTGCAATACAAGCGAATCCCACAACGTAATCACGCCAATAAACGGTATGGAGCAAGTCGCGATGATCTATCTGTGTGCGAACATAATACGCAATGAAGAAAACGATCGCCAGGACAGCGAGATCGGCAGCGATGAGGATGAGGCTATACAATTTGGTGTTTTTTGATGGCATAATGTAGCGATAGTATACCATTTTTCGGTACAATAGGATAATGAAGCGCGTGCTGCTCGAATATCTACCGTCTTGGCTCCTCCTGATTATTTTTGGACTCATCGTTTTGCATGCGCCACTTATTGTAGCTGTCGGCAGTCATTGGCCGTCATTGGCACTTGGTATCAAGGCGTGGAAAGAACTACTGATGATAATTGCTCTCGTGCTACTCGCTGTCGCGGTGACACAGCGAGGCCAGTGGCGGACACTGCTAAAGGACAACTTGATACGGCTCATGCTGGCATTTGCTGTACTTCATGGTGGTGTTGCCTTACTGAAACCAGTCACCTGGCAGTCGCTTGTGGCAGGACTCTCCATCGATCTCAGATATCTCCTTTATTTTTGCCTTGTCTATGTCTTTCTCACACTCTATCCGCGGTATAAGCAGCAGTTTATAACCATTGGCATAGCAGGTGCCTTGGTCGTACTAGGGTTTACTTGCCTCCAACTCGTATTACCGCACGATGCCCTCAAGTATCTTGGCTATAGCTCGGCCACGATCGAGCCATATATAACGGTCGATAAAAATCCTGATTTCGTGCGCTTCAATAGTACCCTGAGGGGCCCCAACCCGCTCGGTGCCTATGCCTTGATTGTACTTGTGGGGGTGGTCGCATTCGGTATGAAATATGGTCGGACGGTGCGTGATCAACGTATGCGGTGGCTGCATGCATTTTTGGCAGTTGGTAGCATCATAGCGCTCTGGGTAAGTTACTCGAGAAGTGCCTGGATCGGTGCTGCGGTGGGGATACTCACAGTGGTGGGCGCTCGCTATGGCAAACATCTTGATGCCAAAAAATGGTCTGTTCTAGCAGTAGTCACCGCACTCTTAGTCGTAGGGAGTCTACTATTGAAAGACAGCTCATTTTTTAGGACAGTGATTTTGCATGACAGCCCAACAACGGGTGCCGCAGTTGATTCAAATACCGCGCATGCTGCCTCGCTGGGTGATGGACTTAATCGCATGCTAGCGCAACCACTTGGTAGCGGAGTAGGCAGCACGGGATCGGCATCGTTGATGGGCGGTGAGCCATTGATTATCGAAAACCACTATTTATTCGTCGCTCACGAAGTCGGTTGGCTGGGACTTGGTCTCTTTATCTCCATAATGATTGTTACACTGCGGCGTCTATGGGCACGGAGGGCAGACTGGCTGGCGCTCACTCTTTTTGGCAGCGGCATCGGACTGAGCGTGGTTGGATTATTGTTGCCCGTATGGGTAGACGATACGGTATCGATCATTTGGTGGGGTATGGCAGCGGTGGTACTAGCAAAAGGAGAAACACATGGAACGACCAACAAAAAAGCAACGCGAACTGCTTAGTTTTATCGACGGATTCATAAAAGGTAACGGGTATGGTCCGAGCTATCGAGAAATTATGCGAGCGCTCGACTACAAATCAGTGAGCACTGTGGCAACGCATATTGATGGACTTATCGCACGTGGTTGGTTAATAAAAAAAGATAGCAGTGCTCGTACACTTGAAGTCGTTAGTAGTATCGGTACTCATGTTGCACAAAATCATCCAAAGACCGCTGAGCAGGAAATACGCACGAAAATCGAAGCATTACGCGGTCAGGGCAACGAGCAGTCTGCAAAAGAGATCGCTACGCTACTCGAGTCACTCAAGATTCTTGGGTATGATATTCCCGAGGATAAACTCGCTTAAAACAAAAGCAGTATATAATGAAAGTTATGCAACGTGTTCGCGCAGTAGTAGTGCGTTTCTGGATGCGACTAAAGCAATATTCGTGGAAGCGCATCGCACTTATCGGAGGGGCAGGTCTCGTCATCGCTCTGTTGGTGATGCAGTTTCTCTATCCCTCAGATAGGCTGCTTCCTTTTGTAACGATAGATGGCGTGAATCTTGGCGGTCAAAAAAAGAGCGACGCGATAGCAACGCTCAATGATGCCTACAGCAAACATCACGTCAGCATTTATATGGGAAACCGTGAAGCATCAGTCGTATCGCCTACTTTGTCTGAGTTGGATATCAAGGTAGATAACACCGACCGCATTAGCCAGCTTGATTATCCGTGGTACTTACGACTCGTCCCGACGTCGCTGTGGTGGGCAGCAAAGAAGTCGACGGTCGTTCCCGATGCGACTGTCGGTGATAATTATGATGACTACATAAACGCTCATATCATGCCGGAGTGTCAAACAAATCCTGTCGACGCTACCCTCAAGGCAAATGGCGCTCGACTCGAGCTTGTGCCGTCAAAGACCGGCGGTCAATGCGAGCAAGATGAAGTACTCTCAACGATCAAAAAACTCAAGCCCGTGCTGACAACACCATCATCAGTCAGGGTGGCGATGAAAGAAACCGCACCGGTGATTACAGATACCCTCGCGCAGCGGGCCGCCGATGAACTCAATACGCGGATCGGTGCTGGAATAAGCATGCTAGTAGGGGGTAGCTCCATTAGCATTGGGGCGCAGGAGCTATTTTCGTGGCTCGATTTCTCGCAAAAAGACGGCAACCTGGTAGCAGTAGTAAACGGCGATAGAGCAGGAGATTGGTTACAAAAGAACGTGGCGTCAAAAGTTGCAGTCCAAGCTGGTGTCTCGCGTATTACCACAAGAGATTTCACCGAGATATCGCGTGTCAATGGCGCCAGCGGCCAAGCGCTTGACACACCAGCCACGATTGCTACTATCCAGGGTGTCGTTTCGGGTACGGGGGAGCAAGCAACTGCGCGGGTAAAAGCTATCCCGCCCAGCGAGCAATATACACGCACCTATAGTCCGAGTGACACCGGTATGTCGGCCTTGATGGCAAATTATGCTCACGATCACTCAGGAGTGTACGGTATTTCGATGATCGAACTGGGGGGCAAGGGTCGGCGGGCCGATTACAATGGCAACAAGCAATTTGTAACGGCGAGCACCTACAAACTTTTTGCCGCCTATACGTTGCTCAAGCAGATTGATGAAGGTAAGCGTGATTGGGCCACCAATGCCGATTGTTTCAACAAGATGAT
Source organism: Candidatus Saccharimonas aalborgensis (assembly GCF_000392435.1). Lineage (NCBI taxonomy): Bacteria > Candidatus Saccharimonadota > Candidatus Saccharimonadia > Saccharimonadales (SeqCode) > Saccharimonadaceae (SeqCode) > Saccharimonas (SeqCode) > Saccharimonas aalborgensis (SeqCode). Next base: position 489,124 of record NC_021219.1, on the reverse strand, counting down.
TAGTCTCAGCGACAATGCGTGTGCAGAAGCGTTTCTAAAAACCCTTGGTCTATCGACGATTACAAACGATATTCATGCGGTCGGTCTCAGCAATTCGACCTTTATGAAGTCCGGCGGTCCGTTTACGACTGCAAACGACCTCTCGCTAATGCTGGGTATGATTGCCACTGGCCAAAACTATTCGACGATCAATCAACAACGCCTGATTGGCGCGATGAAAGCGAATGTGTATCGGCGCGGGATTCCCTCGGGAGTGAATGGCGCGGTTGCCGACAAAGTCGGATTTATGGACGGCTTACTCCATGATGCTGCTATCGTGTATAGTCCGAGCGGCACGTATGTACTAGCGATCATGACAGATGGTTCGTCGTGGGCAAATATCGCGGAACTTGCCCGACAGCTCGACGCTTTGCACGTACAGTGATATTTACAGAGATAGAGAGATGCTATACAATAGCACTTGTATTCCGGCATAGCTCAGTGGTAGAGCGGGTCGCTGTTAACGATTAGGTCGCTGGTTCGAGCCCAGCTGCCGGAGCCAAGTGAATTTTAAAGTCTCTTCGGAGACTTTTTGTTTATTTTCAATCTGTAAATCTTTAGAATTATGCGGTTCTAACGCAAGAAATTGACGTTCTAGCGTTAGAATAGTTTTCTTTGATCGGGATTAACCAATTAACAGGGGTGAAAGTTAGCTCTTTATACAATAAATCGAGTTTCTGACCGAACATTGTTATCAGTTCTCTACGCTCTGATATCTGACCGCCATTGAATTTATCTTGTGCCTTACGGATGAAGTTAAGTAGTGAGATTGTCTCTTTTGCACCCTTGCTCGGGTTTGACTTCAATCTCTCTAGTTTCGATTTGCCAGACTCTAACTCTTCCAAGAGCAACGTTTTTTGCTCTAGATATTCATTGTCATCGATTAGACCCCTTGTCCGCATTACCAGTAGCTCTTTAAGCTCGCTGTTAATGCGCTCAAGGCTCGATGAGTGAGAGTCTATATCTTTGTAAGCGAAGCGCAGAGTGAGGTTGTTCATAAGTTGTGGGATTGGGCGAAAGCGCAGGGCGCACAATTCAGTTGGGGAACAGCATCAATTTACGGCACGTTCGGCCCGTCATTTCCGGAGCTTTTCAACCGTTCGGCGGTTACCCTAAAGAATACGTTGGTATCAATCGCCATATCAATTGGAATACGGAGCCACCAAATACGGATTTTTCCAGAATTATCGCTCTCTTGGGCGATTTTTTCTAGGCTTTTGCGAAGCAGAACCTATCCTTTTGTTAATATAGGCCTCCTCTTCAATGTCTTGGCCTAGATTATATCTTATACCTAAAGTCTGATGCTGCAGAGCATTAAGCTACTATGTTCATGCAGCATCAGAAAAACTTTGTTATCGGCGCACCTCCCATCACTAGAATGGATGTCTGCCATGTTAGTCGGAGTAAGGCAACCCTCAGTCGTCTACGGGTACAACAAAGTTGTTTGTAGCATAGGTAACATCAGTATAACTCCGAGAACACTCTATAGAGTAACGCGTTTAACCCTAGAGGTTATGGCTCCGATTAGTCCGAGAACAGCCACGACAACTCCGACTATCGTCAGCAGTACGCTATTGGTACCGGTGTCCGCAAGCACTCCGGGGCCAGTTGTTGATGCACCAGCAACGGTGACATACACAGGATCTACAACGATAGCATTCGCAAGGGTGTCTTCATCACCGAACCCACCATCCGTCACAGTATAGGTCACGGTAGTGTAGTTACCATCGGTTCCGAAAGTAGCGTGCGATGTGATATCGGTCAAGGTTGACCCAGCGAGTTTATGAACTCGAAGATGAGATGTATCGTAAGTTGCACCAAGATTTATAACAACAGTTGTTGCATCACCGGCGTATGCACATGACATCGAGAAGTCGGCGCTCGCAAGCAAGGTCTGACCTGTTGGTGCCTTGGAGGCATCGGCGACCTCGTGAGACGTAATATTGTTACACGGGCCCGCCACAGTAAAGGTTACCGAAGAATTATTAGCTCCCGCCACAGTAAAGCTCGATGTCGTAGCACCCCCTCCACCGCCATTGCTTACTGTCACACTGACTGCGCTACTTGTACTAATGTTCCCAGCGGCATCGAATGCTTTTGCAGTTAGACTGTAATTACCATTTGCGACCGATGTAGTATCCCAGCCGTAGGCGTATGGTGACGACAGATCTTCACCGAGCTTTGTTGCACCCTGGTAAAACTCGACTTTTGTGACACCAACTGCATCGCTTGCTGTTGCTGCCATGTTAACCATTCCACTTACCGTACCCGTCGTCGGCGTATCCAGGCTAACGGTTGGTGCAGTGGTATCGTTACGAGTGATGGTGAAGGTATCTGTAAAGCCTCCGGTTTGGCCAACGCCTGCCACAAAGTGACCCGTAATGCTTGTTTCGGTGACATCGAACTTAGAAAAACCACGTGTCTCATCCGCAGAACCCCGTCCCATAGTAGTGGCGAAATATTGATAATCCGGGTCACTTGCATTGATCGCTATCATAAGGCCATCACCGGTATTGTAGTTTCCTCCTGTTGAGCCCGTGATCACTGCAATCGTACCATTTCCAGCCGTATAGGTGTTTGCATTTGCATCAGCGATACAGTTTGCGCTATAGGTATTGAATGTGTAGTTACAGCTAGCACCTCCTATTTGTTTACTGCGCTCATAGTTGTGCTCATGGCCGGACAGAAACAGATCGACCTTCTCATCGATAGCTAGATTAAAGAGAGGAGTAACGGTAGAGTAGTCGGTACCACCATGCGAACCACCGGTATTCATGATCGGCGTGTGATTTATGACGATTACCCACATCCCCGACGCTTTTGCTTCTTGTATGCGAGCCTGCACCCAGTTGTAGTGAGCACTGCCTACGCTATAGTCATAGTTGCCACCAACATATGTATCAATATCAGCCGAGACGGCGATAAATCGAGCGATCGGATTTACAGACGGATAATCATAGTAGTACTCACGTCCGTAATTTGTGGGTGTAGTTCCAGCACTCCCTGTTGTAAGAGGTGATTCCACGACATTCATTGATGCCGGCTTTGGAAGGCATCCGCCACTGATGATGTTATCGATATTATCGCCGTCAACTCCGGCATGTCCTGGCTCTTCATGGTTACCATTGAGGGCAAGGAACGGTATGGAGCCCAGCTTGCTATTGACCATAGAGCACCACTCGGTTGTCGCAGTGCTTATGTTATTGGTTGGGCTATCAAGATAACTCATATCCCCATTTGTCTGAAAGAAGCTAATCCCAGACTGGCCAGCTGCCTCAAAAACCCCCTGAGAATCTGGATGATTACCGTGATCGCCACCGGTACCGAACGAGAAAGCTACAGGGCTTGCTTTTACTAAGAAGCTGCTCATATTCATCACGCTTACCGCAAAAGCGATGACAACACCAAACAAAGCCAGGCGGCTCACAATTAGCCTTGATAAACCAGGACGATACAGTTTCATTTTATTTCTCCGTTTTTTATTTTTCTTTTCTCTATGCTCACCGCACAAATATCTCTGTGTAACCCGAATGATACCAAAACATAATTATTATGTCAATAGCGAAACTGCGGGTACTGTCAACCTCTTAGTACAAAAATTAGTGTTCTATCTAAATATTTATGGAGTGATTCGAATAATTCTGGTGTGGAAAATCTGACACAAAATTCACTCACGTAGTCTGTGGCCGTTTCTGGTGTGATGTGGTGATACATTCTGCAGATTGGGGTTCTCATACAGCCAAACATCCTCTCTTGTTCGCTCGTCTGCCCGAACTCAAAGCATTTATGTGTGTCGACATTATGCTGCCCAGGCCACCGTTTGCAACGATTGCGGTCTTCATAGCAGCAGACAAGGCATCTACGGCATTCTGGACAATATATTCTTGCCGCCATAGAGAACACGGTGTAAGCACATTTTGATCTTGGTTTCGTTCGGTACTTGGTTAAGTTTGTACATATCCATATCATCCTCCTTTGACATGGATCTGTACCGATAGGGTTACATTACCCGAAACTGTCAAACATTTTGTAGCTCTGCTAATGAGTTCGATTTCGCGTACTAGGTAGGCAAATGCCTAAGACTGTAGGCTACCAGGTGCGCCCAATTATGAGAAGACATTGTACTTGTGCTAAAATATAACAATTCAAGGAATAAAAGATTAGGCTTAGATGTTGTGCTAAAAACAATCGTGCTGAGTTTCCCAATTAATCAACTGCCCAAGGGGGTCCGGTTAACGCAAATTATTGTTGCTCTTACGTCGATAGTGACGATCCTTAGTATGATTGCAATTATAGTGGTCAGCATATTAGTGAGTAACCAAAGCTTCCGATCAACATACAGCCTTGACGGGTTAACTAGCGGGCAAATGACACCAGATGCAATAAACCCCGAGACGGTACCCGTTATGCCGTCGATAACACTGACATCTGACAAGCAGGCAGTAGCCATTGGTGAAAAGGTAACCCTCACCTGGAGCGTCTCGGACAATTCGGCACGATGCTCGGCGAGCGATGATTGGTCTGGCGACAAATCGGTACAAGGCAATGAGACCTCTACTAGCCTCGATAAGCCGAAAATATACTTATTCACATTAACCTGCTCTACTGGGAGGGCGACAAGCTTTGCGGTTGTCAGTATAGCCGTGGGAGATGTGGTGCCAGTAGTAAACCCAGAGCCACAGACTCCTGCGCCAACGCAAAATACTGGTTCAGGCAATACGGCAACAAGGCCAAAAGTTTCGCTTACGATTACACCTAATAGTATAAAGGTTGGTAGTGCAGCCACTCTCTCGTGGAGTGTGACAAACAGCCCTACGAGTTGCACAGCCGGAGGCACAGGTGGCTGGACGGGTTCAAAAGCATCCAGCGGGTCACAAAGTACGGGAACGCTGTCAAGTGTTGGCATATTTAGCTATTCACTGACGTGCAGCAACGGTGCTGGTTCGGAAACTGCGACTACTAACATAACTGTTTCGGCAAATGCGCCCGTCGTCAGTCCTCCAGTGGTGAGCCTGTCTATAAGCCCAGCTACCATCCTTTCGGGATCGGCAGCCACTCTCTCGTGGAGTGTGACAAACAGCCCTACGAGTTGCACAGCCGGAGGCACAGGTGGCTGGACGGGTTCAAAAGCATCCAGCGGGTCACAAAGTACGGGAAGTAAGACGACCGGTACTTATACGTACACGCTATCCTGCGCAAACAGTGGCGGTACGGGTACGAAATCGGTCAGCCTGACCGTCAACCCCGCACCAGTGTACTGTGCTGGTAAGACACCCTGTTACGGGAAGAGTGACCTCGCAGCGCACGCTTCAGTGGGTAACTGTTGGGCATGGAATAATGATTGGGTCATAAACATAACAAGCTACTCACCTGTTCACAAAGGCGGTATTATGTCAGGATCATCATCCACACTTGAGAACGCTGGCGCAACCTGCAATCACAGCATCAACTCTATCCTCAAAGGCTCTGCAAGTATACCTGGCTACAAGGATAAACGATCCAACTCTACCTTCTCGCACAAGTCTGATACGATCAATAACACAACATCGAGTGCGCTGATAGGCTATAGGGTTGGGTACTACGATGCATCAAAACCATAGTGATGGGAGGAAAAGATGACCAAGGGCATAGTAAAAAGAATATTCAGGTTTCGTAAACCGACAGCAAACGAAAGATTTGAAAGATTTCGTCATCAACATAGCTTGCTTTTCGCAGCATTTGTTTTAGGCATAACAACGCTAGTGGTGCTCAACACTGTGTTTATTGTTCGAATTATAGTCCATGGAACGCCCTACCAGCCGGTAACTATATACCCCAGTTCGACCACATCTTTACAGATGGCAGATAACGGCTCAGTCCAGGCCCAGGTGCGTAACGTTGCAATGCATGAAACTGATCAAGTATTTCCAATCGATAGTTCACAAAAAATACTGGCCATGGACATAACTATCAAAAATAAAACAAAAAAACGTCAACACTTCATCCCGGTAAATCATCTATATGTACGCAGCGAGGAGGGTACCTACAGTGCGCTTCATATATCTAGTTATGCGACAACGCCCATCCCCGCTCAAGAAATTGACCCAGAAGAGACTCTGAACGGACAGATAACGTTTGTTGTGCCGTCTACGGTCGCGACATCCCTCCTTTACGTCGATACCGGCTGGGATAAGTCGGTGCCATTAGTTATTGATGTCCTCCATTAATATAAGAAATGCTTCCTGACGAATATGCACAATAGTACCCGCAAGCAAGTAACGATCAGCTTTAGGCTTGGTTCCCTGATAGGCTGGGCCATGATTGCTGTCCTGACTCTGATCCCCGTCTTCTTGTGGTGGCGTATTCAAACAGGAAATTTGTGGGGAACGCCAGGACAGACAATGGAAAACATAGGCCTGATCTCGGGCATCGTGGGAACCGTTCTCTACTCACTTAGCCTTGTCTTGATGACCCGTATGAGAATACTCGAGTGGCTTTTTGATGGTCTGAATCATGTGTATATTACGCATCATATCGTAGGTAGCTTTTCTCTAATTTTTACGCTGCTACACCCGCTGGGGCTAGCACTCATGCGCTCAGAAAGTAGCGTGAGAGACGCTGCACTATTTCTCTTGCCTGGCGGTCTTACTCCATGGTCGGCACTTTTCGATACCTCACATGTATTACACGGGGTTGTTCTCGACAAATGGGCGATTTTCATGGGTATATTGGCGCTCTGGTTGATGGTTGGCTTATTGCTTGTTACGATTTTCATAAAGCTTCCCTACAGAATCTGGCTCATCTCACATAAGTTCCTCGGTCTTGTTTTTTTGATGATCGCACTGCATATTTTCTTTATCCAGAGTGACACCTCTGATGATACGTTATTAAAATGGTATCTGCTCGGCGCGGTTGTTGTCGGTTGTATTGCATTTATTTACCGAACCCTTATGGGTCAGATCTTGATCAGGAAATATCATTTTGTGGTCGACAGAGTATCAGACCTTGGGTCGGGTGTTGTTAGATTCTATCTTACCCCAAATGGTCGTGCATTTAACTATATGTCAGGTCAGTTTGTTTTTATCAGATTCCTGCATACCGCAGGTGTTGGCCGGGAGTGGCACCCTTTTTCAATATCATCATCCTCACAGGTAGACTCGGATTTGCAATTGTCAATTAAGTCCTTAGGCGATTACACAAGTAGGCTCTTGCAGGTACAGCCCGGCACAATCGCAGAAGTTGAGGGTGCGTACGGAAAATTCAACTATGCCAACTATGACAACAGGGATCAGGTGTGGATCGCCGGAGGTATAGGAATCACTCCGTTCATTTCGATGATCAAAGATTTGCCTTCGGTCGGGTACAGGGTATATTTGTTCTATTCAGTTAAGACCAGGAGCGAAATAATTGACTGGGAGCTCCTTGCGAGTGAGGTGGCCCTCAGAAGAGATGTCCTTTGTGTTGTGCCCTTTATCGGGGATGAACAAGGGTCATTACTTGACCTTGATTATATAGAGAGAGTTTCAGGAACCATTGTGGGACGAGACGTGTACTTATGCGGTCCTCCTAGCATGATGCGAGCGCTGAAAGTGCAACTTCAAGACAGGGGCGTTCCCCGTACTAGTATACATAGCGAAGAATTTTCAATGTAATATGGAGGATATATGTGGATAAAGAGAACTGTCGGTGTTGTGATAATTGTAACAATGGCTGTTACGGGTCTTATCTTGGTGAAGGGGGTGTTTTTCTCAAAGATTAACAATGTTAATGATAGCTCGGTTGTTGTAACATCGGGAGCACAAGGTACTCCTCCTGTCATCACATTGTCCGTCGAACCACAACAGCAGGTGGTTGGACAGTATAGTGTACTTAATTGGTCTGTTGTTGGAGCGGCACAAAGTTGTAAGGCGGATGGAGACTGGAGCGGCGAGAAAACTTCGACGGGAAGTGCTAGTACTGGACGCCTGAATGATGTAAGGCCGTACACTTTTCATCTTACTTGCGACAGTAAATATGGTCGCGGTGAACAAACCGTTACAGTCAACGTCACTGAGAAATAGGCAATTTTCCATTCAGTGCTACGATGCACTACAGAGCTACACGACAACATAAAGGGAGGAAAGATTGATGAGGCCCTACTAGAACTTATTGTGTTGTTTCGCGCGATATATAAGCACCATGCTCGTGACAATGAGTGCCAGTCCGAAGACTGTCGGCACAATGATGGATAATCCAGTACTGGCTAGGGGGTTTGCTGGCGCACTCAGTACTAGCTCTGCTGCTGTACTATCGCCAAGCACCGCTCCTCCTCGTGTCGTAACTGCTACCTTCACGTCATAAGCGCCAGCAGGAAGTGCTGGGCTCAGCGAACTAAGATCGAGCCTCCAGGTATTGCCGCTGACCGTAAGCTGTGTTGCAACCCCGAGCACGTACGCAACACCATTGACGGTGACTGACAGGCTTTGGCTGTTTTCGGCGTCATAGGTTCCGGTAATAATCGGCTGGCCGCCTGAGGCGCTGAGTGGATTCACCGTTGGGAGGTCGGCATCGCTACGCTGGATAACCAGCTCATTGGTTGTCGGGTCGGTTGACGTGTTACCGGCGGTGTCTGTGAATGAAACAACCACATCGTACGTGCCAGGGTTCAGTGCCGGTGCTATCGTGCCAGCTGGCAGACTCCAGGTGCCGTCGCCGTTGTTGGTAGCGGTGTATGTCGTGCCATCGACAGTCACGGTGACAATCGCCGAAGGATCTGAAACGGTGCCAGAGAGGGCTGGGCTGTTGGTAATACCCGGAGCCACCGGAGCAAGCGAACCGGTTGGAGCAGTTTTGTCTATCGTTAGCTCGTCGGCTGTGCTGTCGGTACCCGTATTGCCCACGCCGTCAGTTGCCGTTATGACGATGTCATAGGGCCCGTCGGCAAGTGCTGGTGCTATCGTACCAGCTGGCAGACTCCAGGTGCCGTCGCCGTTGTTGGTAGCGGTGTATGTCGTACCATTGACAGTTACGGTAACCGTCGCTGATGGGTCTGAGACAGCGCCAGAGAGGGCTGGTGAGCCCGAGTTGCTGAGGAGTGGAGTTATGCTGGCAGTTGGCGCAACAGTATCTTTGAGGGCTGTTTGAGGTCCGGCGTTGCCCGTATTGCCCGCTGCATCTGTTTGGCTGGCTGTCACCGTGAGAGCCGGAGAAGCATCTGGAAGCGAGGACATGTCAAGCGTCAGCAACCAGCTACCGCCGCTACAGGCAGTGGTGTGAGTGATGCCATTTATCACGACCGACACATCCCCATCACCATTTGTGCAGGAACCAGCAAGCGGGTAGGAGGACTGGTTTGCGAGCGTGATGGCAGCAGGTGCGGTAATTGTCACCACGGGTGAGGTGGTATCGATGATGTAGCCAGACTCTGTCCGACTTGCGCCGTTGCTGGCTAGCTCAGTAGATTCGACACTAGCATGACTTACTAGACTACTAAGACTCCAAGACTGTAATCTGTTTATTGCGTTTCCATCTTCGTATGATCTATGCAGCAAAAACTCTTGTAACCACGCGTCTCTATGAGGGAGGGTATGCTTGCTTAGTATTTTATGTAATCGTAGGGCGTTGAGTGGGTGTGATGGTATAGCGCATACGTCCAATATGCAATCCATAACATTATTAAAGTCATATCGTGAGTGTGTGAAAAAATCGTTCATGTATTTTATGACCTGCGTTTCGTCTATGAATTTTAGACCCCCAGTCTTCTTGTCAATTGAATCTACATCACGCCATTTAACTCCACCCAGAAAGGCTGTTTTTACACTGCTGCTGTCACGGTATTTCTTTGGTACCGCCCATACCAACTCTGTTTTATTGCACCTTTCGGGTAGCTGGATAGACAATGCTTCAAGCAGGCCAACATTAAAAAGGTTATTGTCTAGAAATTTACCGTCTTTGAAGAATCTCTCGGCCTTTTCTCTTGTATCAATTTTATTCTCTGTGAGTATAGAACGTACTATTAGGTGGTCACTAAACCGGTTGTAGGTGAATCCATAGTAATAGCCGTTTCGCTTATAATTTTTATTATATTTTGGATACTTCATAACTAGTCCATGGTGCTCCATCAGCGGAATAAGCTTATCGTCGTGTGATATCAGTTTTGTATCATTACGAATAATGCTTAATAGTTCCGTTTTTGTGACATGAGGGTTGCCGCTGTTGCCCATAAGGATGCCCATCTTCTTGATGACATTCTTCCACAGATAGTCTTTAGGTAATTTATCTAGCCCAATCTCTTCCAAAATCTTTTTCGATTGAGTTTCCACATATATCTCAAAAACATGGGTAGCCCCATGACCCCTCGGCGTTTTATCTTTTTTACCAGCATAGGATTCACAGAATATAGATAAGAATAGAGGATTTCTGAACTCTGGATCTACAATTGGTATCTCTGGAAGTTTCATCTTGTGATGCTTGAAGAAGGTATCTATAGCCTCCCACTCCATATCAGCAAATCCGTAGTGCTCAATTGTTGTGTATTGATTGGTATTCTTGATAACACTCTCATATCCATTGCGTACACTGACGACGACAGAGAGATTACTTATAGAAAATAGTTGTTTAAGTGCCGACCAGTCCATTTGATCTGCCTCATTGACAGCATCAATTATTATGCAGACTCTATCCATAGATTTTGTTGTCAATTTTTGTAAGTCATCCAGAAAAGCTTTCTTAGTCCTGCACTGCAGCAACGAAGCCATACACTCTATTGGATCGGTACTAGTAGATGCGGATAGTTCGTGTGCCAGGAATATTAATGTGGGTTTGCCTGTATCTATGCGTGACTTGGCATAGTCGCATAATAAATGTGTTTTTCCAATACCGGCATCGCCACGTAGAATCATGCGTGGTGTATTGAATAACCTCGTTCTTTTGTCGCTTAAGAACTCTTTAATGTCATTTAACGCTTGATACGCTGACCAAGTATTTCCGGTTTCTACCGTAGTTTTTGCATATGGATCTCCTTTTCGCTCTTCATCTTGAAGATCTTTAAGGAATCTATATAGCTCATACATAGCACTGGCCGTATCATCGAGTTTTGTTAGAATGCTTTTCCAACGTATGTTTTGATTTTTATTTTTGTTCTTAATAGCTATTAGACTTGCCACTAGATTATCTATGTCTCTTTTAAGCTTGACTATTTCTGCATTCTTATCTTTGTGGTCGGCGATACGGTATGCGACTTGATGCTTTAATTTATAAGCTAACTTCAGTAGGTCGGTAATATACCGAGAATCACGATTTAAGGCATAGAGACTGCCTAAGATATTATGGATCTGTAGGTTAACTTCAGTGTTGTAGCGTCGACCGGCATTACTGATAGCGGTGTTCAGTCGGCTATTCTGTTTCTGTGAGTCTACCATGTCCTTTAATAAACATCTCCCACAATAACTATACCCCTTACGCAAGGTACACAGAAAGGGTTATTTGAAATTCATAGAAAATCCTCTCTTAATTACTAAATCCATCTCAATAAGTAACGAAAGGTACTGAACAAGCCGTCGTTTTTCTTCATCGGACAGTACCAGTTTTCGTGTCCCATTTGTAGCGTTTACCCCTGATGCAGTGTTCGAGACCTATAGCGGGAGCCAATTTTGTGAAAGAGTGCTGTCAACAAGTACCGAGAAAGGTTTCAACAGATTGAGTTGAAGCCTTTTTTCGTTGATTTGGCAGTTCGCAAGTAGAGCCTTCAAGATTTTGTTCTTTTGGGCAGGTTGCGAACTTTGGAAGATACTACGAGCGTTTTGGGCTAGTTCTAACAGATGTGAAGCGGTCAAAATGAAACTTTTATCGTTGTTGGTATATTCAACGAGCCTATATTCTAATTCTTCCTTTTCTGCTTTGTACCTAGTTACGTATTTGTCATAGTCAGGCGTAGTAATACGTCCGTCCAGGCGGTCTTCGTATAGCGTTTCTAGTCGCTTGTCTATAACGTCAACCTTGTCTTTGGTTTCTTTGATAGCGTTACGGTAATACAACTGTATATTGTCGTGTTCGCCCTTCAAGACGTCCAACACCTGATTGACGATACTTTCGCTAATAGACAATTGTTTCAGCAAGTCATCAACCTGCGGTAAAAGTTCGGCTTCTGGTACTGGCGGTTGGTTACAGTCAATCGTATCTCGTCTTGCTTTTGAGCAACGCATATAAACACGCCCTTTCTTTTCGTAAGATGAGTATGAGCAACCGCAGGTAGCACAACGAACAATGCCACTAAACGTAAAGACTTGGCGTGTCAGGGTCTTGTGGCTGTTATTGTTACGGTCTTCGTTGAGAAACTGAACCTTATCAAACAATCGCTTTTCAATGATTGGTTGATACTTATGTGGGTATTCTTTGCCGTTATACCGCATTACGCCGTAATAGAAGGGGTTCATAAGCATAGTCTGTATCTGACTTTGGGAAACAATACCTTGTCCTTTTGTGTTGGCTCGTAAGCCGTCCTCTTTGAGTTGTTTGGCGATGGTGCGGAACGATTTACCATCAAGACGCATTTCGTAGGCTTTGACAATATACTTGCTACGAACAGGGTCAGGCACAATATCTTTGCTGATAATGTTGCCGTTGGCGTCCGTGATGTTGATATTCTTGTAACCGACTGGTGCTTTGCCAGGAAACTCGCCAATGGCTACCTTCTGTTCCTGACGGCGTTTTACGTTGTCGCTAATAGCCGATGAGTAGTATTCGCCGAAGACCATACCCATACCAAGCCGTGTTTTGTCGCTGGCAGGCGAGTTTTTGTGGTAAATCAGGTTGTCAGATGGAAAGTGTAGTTCAATCTTGCCTTCTTTGACCAAGCCTTTCATTGTTTGAACGATGTCGCTAGAAGCGTCCCTTGTAAAGCGGTCAATCTTATCAAATACCACGATACAGAAGTTCGGGTATTTTTTGATATTATCAACAATCTCACGAAACTTTTGGCGGTCTTCCTTATAGGCGGTTTCGTCAAAAGCGTAGTATTCGCTATTTAGTTTGAGCCTGTTGCTGTAAGCGTCTAGGCGTAGTTTTTGTGCTGGTAGGGCGTCAGTCTGTCGTGGGTCTGATACACGAGCAATGTTGAAGGCTTTGACGCCTTCGTAGTCGGTTACTTCGTTTTTCATAGTGGCTTTTCCTTATCATAGTTGAATTATAGTGCTATTTGATGATATTTGCTAATAATACTTTATAATTTACAGCGTATAGTCGTCAATACTCACAGGTTTCATTTCTGTCAGCGTGGCTTCTATATGTAGTAAAGTTTTGAGCTGGGTCTTGGTCGGTGGCGAGCGTCCGTTACGTTTGTATCGGTAGTATGTGTGCTTGCCAAACAATTCTTCTATGACATTACGGACATAGCGTTCGTCATCGTGGTCTTTGCGTATCATAGCGAGCATTACGGCAAAGGCTGTTTCGGCTGGCTTTGCGTATGGGTATGACTGCTTGTATGAAATAAGATTTTGCTCGGCACTGTCTAGCACGGCAAACGGTGCTTTGGGCAGTTCATCAAATATGTTCTTCCAGTGCCGTAGTAGCACCTTGCGTGATATGTCGGTCTTGAATAGTGTGCGAAAGGTAATGTCAGTGCTATCAACGCCAATAACTTTTAGTTCTTTGCGTAGTTTAGCAACGCCATTTAGTCGTATCTCAAAACGAGCAACGCTGACAGTCTTTTGCTTTTCCAATTCGTCTAGTAGGCTCAATTGCGTATAACCGCCTTTTTCGTAACTGCGTTTTTCGCTGACTTTGTTTTGACGTAAGTCGGCAACTTTGTCATAGAAGGCAATATCAAGAGCGTTAGTGTGTATGTGGTAAACGTGTCCGCCATTCCTGAAGTTGGTGTGCTGAACATCGTAACGGCGTGATATGTCGGCTTTACGCAGTATTTCAGTGATAGTTGAAACTGGTGTGCGGTCATCAAACACGATGTTCTTTGAGTAGTCTATTTTGCCCACTTGGGCGTTAGCCAATAGGTGTGGAAATGCCCATACGCCATAAGTCGTGCGTAGCACTTCCGACAGTTTGGCAATAACAGCGTCAAAGTCAGTGTCCGCTAGTTCCGTGAAGTTGTTGCTGAATAGTAGTTTTGGGGCAGAAAACTCAATCGCTAGTTGATACGACTTGATATGTCTACCTCTTGGTCTTTCGGTGTAGGTAAGGCGTGGTTGGTAAATGCCTAGTTTCTTATAGGTGCTACTTGGGTTGTTGTATGCCACGAAGACACCTTTGGTGGCGTCTACGTTAGTGAATAGTTTGGCTTCCGTTACCCATTTCGGCTGACTGCTATAAGTCAGGAGTATTTTTACCGTGTCTATCATTGCTACTTCCTTCAAACAGTTCGCTACATTTCTTGAATACGGCGTCTTCTATGAGCCTGCTAGTTAGTCGGTTGATTGGGTAGTGATAGCCAACTGACTTATTGCCCACTTGTTTAGTCGGGTATAGTAGGCGATACGAGCCGTCCAGTTTGGTATAAACGGCAATAGAGTTTAGGTAGATACTATCGTCTAAAACTACACTGGCTATGGCTATCAAGCCGTTGTTTGGCTTGACTGGTGTTACATTGACTTCGCTTACGACCATCGCTTGCGTTGCCTTTCTAAATCTTTTTCAATGTCTTTGTTTGTTGCCCACTTACAGGCAACGGCAAGACCGTAGGCTAGGCTGTTAGCCCATCGGCTCAAATGAAAAGTTGCTACTGCTATTGTGTGATAAAACGCTTTCACTACTTTGCTTCCTTTCGTTACTTTTGTTGGTCATATCGGCTTCCAAAAGAGCGTCAAGAAACTTGGCGAGTTGAAATTGCTCGTCTTCGTCTAATACCAATTCAGGCTCGTCAATAACGGCTGTATTTGGCTTTGGCTCTATTTGGTTGTCCATACTTCCAGTATGTGAAAGTAGGTGTCCGCAGACGTCTTACAGAGGTAATTCTACGTATTTGGTATTGAACCAGAGTTTTTTATCAACAAAATCAAATAACTTTTCAACACCTGTCGCTTTTTCAACGGTTTTGTTCAGTGAAGCGACTTTGTTATAGAAAGCCTTCTTGTCGGTAGTACCTAGCAGTTCCATAATGTCGCCTTTTTCAACAGGGCGTCTTACGGGGCGTCCGTCCCAGAATAACTTCTTACATATAATTTCATTGTCGCTGTCGGCAGTTAGTCGTACTTGGGTATTGGCAAACGTAATAACTCGTTTCTTGCGGTCATAGCGAGGCTCAATCAGTTTCATCAAATCGCTATTTTGTTGCTGTTGGCTTTGGACTTCAAGCAGGCGTTCTAATAAAGCGGTCTGTTTGATTTGGTTATCAACCATTGTTGTATCGGGCGTAAAGTCTATCTCATCAAAGTTAGGCTGGTATGTTTCAATTGGCGGTAGTGAGAAGTCTGACATAGACAAGACTGACGCCTTTGGAATATCGGGTATAAGCGAGCGTATGCCAGGTATTGAAATACCTTTGGTCATATTAGCCAGTTGAGCAGATAGCCCCTTTGTGGCTTCTCTAAAACTATCGTTTGCTTGCGTAAGTGATTTTTGTTGTGAAGGGGTCAGCGTAGTTGGGTCTTGCTTGGAAAGTTTTTGCCACTCGCCAACAGACAGCCCCTTACTATATTTCGGGTCATCTAGGTTTAGTGAAACTTCTTTACTACTTTTGTCATCTGCCATTTCGCTACGTCTTTCCCAATACTTCCAAGTATTTGGTACTTATTATATGATATTGGTAGTATGAACGCTAAAAATGACGAACCTGAATACCTGACGCTTGCCCAAGCGAGCAAGTTTCTACAAGTCAGTCAGCCAACGCTTCGTAATTGGGACAGAAACGGTACATTGAAGGCGTTCCGTCTT
Source organism: Candidatus Saccharimonas aalborgensis (assembly GCF_000392435.1). NCBI lineage: Bacteria > Candidatus Saccharimonadota > Candidatus Saccharimonadia > Saccharimonadales (SeqCode) > Saccharimonadaceae (SeqCode) > Saccharimonas (SeqCode) > Saccharimonas aalborgensis (SeqCode). The sequence goes on along the minus strand of NC_021219.1, from coordinate 473,245 downwards.
GGAACACGCAAGGCTATGCGATACAAAAAAGCCGACTTAATAAAGTTTATTGAAAAATCAAACTAACCAACAACTATAAACCAGTAAAGAAGTCCGCAACGCTAACATCTAACTGCTTTGCCAATACGAACAAGGTAGAGAGTTTTGGGCTTCTACGACCCTGCTCAATATAGCCAATTGAAACTCTGTCCAAATCGGACAAATACGCAAGTTTTTCTTGCGAGTAACCTTTGGCTTCACGAAGTTCCTGTATCTTACGACCAAGTTTTACAGTGAAGGCGTCAAATGCTTTATTAGCGTATGCCATCATAGTTATTTTCGCTGTCAAAGATGTCAAACACTACTAACAGAGAGTTAGCAAAACAAGTGATAATTTGTTATATTTGATAACAGATGGTTTGCTAACGAAGTGTTAGCACATATAAGGAAGTAGCGACAAATGGCACAAAAAGGCAGATATACCGAATTACCGAATAAAATTGGCTTATACAGCACTAGCAGGGGCAGTTTCATAAAGAACGATAATGACGTTGTATTGTCTTTTCCGTTCAAGGACACCGTGCTGGAAGCAGGTATGAGTAAAGAAGATGTGGGGCGTGATGAACGCTTTTTACATCAAGAGTTAGACACCAAAGATATAGACACGCTTGAAGAACCAAAGGTGCTGACTGACTTCCGCTATGTTGATAAGGACGGCGAAAGACCGCTAACTGCGAGTAGCGATGTTTCGTTCTTTGACGATGACGGCAACCTGACGCAAAACCTGCTTATCAAGGGCAATAACCTTTTGGCACTCTATACTCTGCGTGAGAAGTTGGCTGGCAAAGTGAAGTTCATTTACATTGACCCGCCTTACAACACACGCACAGACGCCAATACGTTTGCCTACAACAATAACTTCAATCACAGTTCGTGGCTTACTTTTATGCGTAACAGGCTGGAAGTTGCCAAAGAACTACTTACCGAAGACGGTATGATTTTTATAGACATTGACCACTACGAACTATTTTATCTGGGCGTTTTGGCTGATGAGATTTTTGGCTTTGAGAATAGAATTGGTGTTTTGGCGGTAGTAAACAATCTTGGCGGACGTTTCAACAAGTTCTTTTCACAGGCACACGAAAATAAGATTGTGTATGCCAAAAATGCTGAAAAGGCAGAGATAAAAGAGTTGGTACTTGATAATTCAGACCGCTTCCAACTTGAAGACGAACTAGGTAGATACAAAAGACGTGCCTTACAGCGTAGTGGCGATGGTTCTTTGCGTGAAGACCGACCCACGATGTTTTACCCTATTTTCTACAACCCAGACACGCAGGACATTACAACAAGTAAGCCGTCATCTGATGGCTACGTAGAGATACTGCCTATTGACACCAACGGTGTTGAAAGACGATGGCGTTGGGGTAAGGCTATGGTTGAAGAAAAGTGGCAAACAGAGATAGAAGCACGAAAGGTTGATAGCGAATATAGACTATTTACCAAAGACCGTATGAAAGGCGAAAAGCCTAAAACGGTTTGGTTCAAGCCTGAATACTCTGGTGCGTCTGGCACAGGAAGTCTGAAAGACTTGCTTGGCGAAAAGGCTTTTAGTTACCCGAAGGCAGTAGCGTTAGTAAAAGACAGCATACAAATCAGCACAGAGCCTAATGACATCGTGCTGGACTTCTTTGGTGGTTCAGGCACTACCGCACAGGCTGTAATGGCTCAAAATGCCGAAGATGGGGGTAGCCGTAAGTTTATCTTGATTGAGCAAATGAACTACGTAAACAATGTTACTTTCAAGCGTTTAGAGAACGCCATAAAGAAGTATTACGGCGACACTTCGTTTGTGTATTTTGAGTTGAAGAAATACAACCAAGAATACCTTGACGCCATTATGGAAGCCACGAGCATAAAGGAACTGGAAGACTTGTATGTTGATATGCGTAACAACGCCTTCTTGAAGTTTTGGTTTGACCGTGCCGAGTTTGAGAAAGACGAAAACTTCCGAAACAAAGATTTAGATGGTCGCAAGCAGGCACTTGCCGACATACTGGACGAAAACCAACTATACCTAAACTACGCCGATATGAACGACACACGGCATACAGTGTCAGCAGACGAAAAGGCACTAACGGACAAGTTCTATGGCGAAAACGAAAACTAAAATAAATGCTACGCTCAATGACTTTCTGTTCAACCAGATAGAAAACGACCCTGCCTATATAGCGTGGCAAGCCGATTACACTATTCCCGAATACGTTACCGACAATTTGAGCAAGACCCTGCGTGAATACCAAGTAGTAGCCTTGAAGCACTTTATTTGGCTATACGAAACCGACAGAGCCAACGCCAAACACTTGTTGTTCAATATGGCGACTGGCACAGGAAAAACGCTTGTAATGGCGTCTGTGGTGCTTTATCTTTACGCACAAGGCTACCGCAACTTCTTGTTTCTAGTTCATCAAATACAAATCAAAGACCAAGCACTAAAAAACTTTACCGACTATAAGTTTGAGAAGTATTTGTTCAATCCAAAAGGCGTTCGTGTAAATGGGCGTAACGTAGCCGTAAAAGAAACAAAAAGCATAGCGGACGCTGACCGCAACGCTATCAACTTTATGTTTTTCAGCACCTCGCTACTTTATAACCGTCTGCTTGAAGACCGTGAAAACGGACTGACAGCCCAAGACTTTGTAGATAATAATGTAGTTGTTATTGCTGATGAGGCACACAGGCTGAACGTAGATACACGAAGCAAAAAGAAGGCTGATGTTGAAGAAGTGCGAAACTGGGAAACTGCCGTATTATCGGCGGTCAAGGCTCGTGAAGAAAACCTGTTACTTGAATACACGGCAACGGTTGATTTAGCCAATCAAGCCATACACGAAAAGTATAAAGATAAACTTGTTCATCGTTACGACTTTTTACAATTCAACCGTGATGGGTATAGCAAAGATGTGAAGTTCCTATACAACAAGGAAGTTCATACCGAAGACCAAAAGCGTCTGCTGATAATAAACGCTGTTGCTTTGAGTGAATACCGTAGACTTTTAGCCGAGCGTGAAATGGGCGTAGATATGAAACCGATTGTGCTGGTAAAGTCCGTAAAGATTGCCCAGAGCGAAGAAGACCGTGCGTTCTTTGATACGGTAGTTTCTAGTCTACGACCAGATGACTTGAAACGCTTACAGGAACTTGGCAAAGAAAATCACAATCACGAACACGAGATATTGAAGGATATGTTTGATTGGCTTCGTGAGCCTAAAAACGGTATGGTTTCGCAAGGCGACTGGGAAGGTTTGAACAAGTTCGTCAGTGAAATACGAGCCAGTTTTGCCCACGATAATACGCTGATATACAACAGCCAGAAGAAAGAAAAAGCCGAACTGTTGCCGTTACTGGACAGCCCACGTAATACTATTCGTGCCATATTTAGCGTCAATGCCTTGAACGAAGGCTGGGACGTATTGAGCCTTTACGACATAATCCACTTTGATATTAGCGAAGCCAAAAAGGTGTCGCTACAAGATATTCAGTTGATTGGTCGTGGGGCTAGGTATTTTCCGTATGAACTGCCACGCTCGTATAAACCTGACGCCGATGACGGTAGGCTCGCACTGGACTTTACGCAACGCAATTTAGAGTTTGATAAAGACCGCCGAAAGTTTGATAACGCACCTTTTGAGCGTGGGCGTGTGCTAGAAACCTTTGTGTATCACTTTGTAAAGACTGGTATGTTTCTAGAAAACTTACAGCGTGATTTGCTTGGCGAAGGCATTATAAACGAAGGTGTTGAGCGAAAGACCATTACGCTCAAACAGAAGTTTCTTGAAAGCGAAACCTACAAGAAAGGCTTTGTGCTGGTCAATCATACAGTCAAGCGAACCAAAACAACCGATGATGAAATAGACACTACTTTCAACCGCACTATAAAGGCAGGCTTGTATAATCTGCGAGCAAGGGGCTTGTCTGACTACGAGCAAAACCAACAAATTGCGAGCCAGAAAACAAAAGTTATTCGCATTACCGATGAGTTTTTTGCTGAGCCTATTATTCGCAAAGCGTTAGTTTCAGCCGAAGCAAACTTTTTCCGCTACAACAACTTGGTTCAGCATATACCTGACTTGAAGACGGTTGATGAGCTGATTGAGAAGTATCTGCCTAAATACGAGATTACCTACACTTACGAAGACGGCAAAGACATTGGCTTACTGAACGCACAGGAAAAACTACAATTGCTTGTTGGTGCGATATTGCCAGAAGTTCGTAGACGTATAGACATTTTTATGCCAAGAGAAGCAGGCAGTAACAAGTTTCGCCCAGTGTCGTTATCGCAGGTGTTCGGTAGGGAAAAGAACATATACCTTATGTCATTTCCGTCCATTGACCCTGCTACTGGCGAGAAGGTGTTTATTAGCACTGACGAGCGAGCCAAAGCCCAAAGCGACCACGACAATCCTGACTTACAGTTCAACGTAGAAGGTGCTGACTGGTATGCGTATAGCGAAAACTACGGTACGAGCGAAGAAAAACGCTTTGTGAAATATCTTGCGAGCCAGATTGAAGACTTACACACCAAATACAAAGGTTCGGAAATATACCTTATTCGTAACGAACTAGACTACTGGCTATATAGCCTAAAAGATGGTCGCAGGTTTAGCCCAGACTATATGCTTATTATCAACGATGTGGTCAATCAACAGTTGTATTATCAAGTCATTATTGAGCCAAAGGGCGGACATATACTTGAACAAGACGCTTGGAAAGAAGAAGCCTTGATAAGCCTAAACGATGACAGTGAAGTTGTGTTTGATACCAACGAAAACGATAAGCAGGCATACAAAGACTATCTGGCTGAAATGAGTAAGCACGGCTACAAAGAAATAAAGCCAATCGGTATAAAGTTCTATAACACTGACCCACGCCCTGAAAGCGAGTTTGCCCTAGATTTTGAGAGTAAGTTGCTTGCCTAAAAAACGCTTGGCAAAATGACCCCCAAAAAATCGGCATTTCATATAGCGGAGTGTCAAACGGCGAAACAAAGGGCGACTACCCCCCTATCGGCGGGGCGTATAATAGAGATATAAAGTATTTATAGAAAAGGACGTAATGACAAAAGTTCCGACAGTTACCCTATATAACGGTGTCCAAATGCCCGCTCTTGGCTTTGGTGTTTTTCAGATGACTAACGAAGAAGCCGAACAGAGCGTCTATGACGCATTACAGGCTGGGTATCGCCTTATAGACACCGCACAGTCGTATCAAAATGAAGAAGCCGTTGGTCGTGGTATCAAGCGTAGTGGTGTGCCACGAGAAGATATTTTTCTGACAACTAAATTGTGGCTCGCTGACGCTACCTACGAAAAGACAAAAGAGGCTTTTCAACGTTCACTAGATAAACTTGGCGTAGAATACGTTGATTTATATCTGATACACCAACCATATAATGACGTATTCGGTGCGTGGCGAGCGATGGAAGAATTGTATGAGGCAGGTAAAGTAAAAGCCATCGGCGTGTCTAACTTTACTAGTGTGAAGGTGGTTGATTTTGTGCTGAACAATAAAATCAAGCCAATGGTCAATCAGATTGAAACACACCCCTTCAATCAGCAAGCAGAAGCACGTAAGATTTTGGACGAATATGGCATTATTCACGAAGGCTGGGCACCTTTTGCGGAAGGCAGGCAAGACTTATTCACTAACGAAACGCTGGCTCGTATCGCAAAGGCACACGGCAAGTCTGTCGGGCAGGTTGTGTTACGTTGGAATATACAGCGTGGTGTGGTAGCCATACCAAAATCAACGCATAAAGAGCGTATAGTTGAAAACTTCAATGTGTTTGACTTTGAGTTGTCAGACGAAGATATGACCGCTATTGCTGGGCTGGACGAAAACAAGGGTCTGTTCGTCAATCACGATGACCCAGAGTTTGTAAAAGCACTGTATGCACGAGAGATAAAGTAGCCAATTATGAAATACGTTACCTTGCTCATACTTGTGATAGTGTCTTTTGCCACTTCAAGACTAGTCCTATGGCTTGCCAATCCCAATGACCCAGAAGGTACTAACCTGCTTGTAACTACTGTCGTGGCGATAGTTGTGTTCGTGCCGTTATTGTTTGTGTATCTACGTATTTCCAAGCGACATAACGCCAATAAGTAACCTTTTCCAACCTTATATCACTTCTGTCGGTACGCCTGTATAGAAGGGCAATAAGTCTTCCAGATACTCTTTGTTGTTGGCATATGCGTAGTCTTTAGACCAACGCACAAGTAGTAAGTTACTCTGAATTATCATTTCATCATTTGTTATAGCGTGGCGTTTCTGCTTTTTACCAGACTTTAGAGGGTCTATAAGTTCAATAAGTATTTCAGGTGTCAGGGCAAGGTAGTGTCGTCTTTGGGCGATGTGGTTGCTGTACATTTTTTCAACCATTGTCTTACCAGTGTTATTGAAAACTTCAATCACTGGCGTGTCCGTAGTTACGAACTTTTTTGAGCCTTTGGCTAGATAGAACCGCCAGTTTTTTATAAGAAACCATCTGTAAAACTCTTCGCAGTGGGCAATCAGGTTTAGGTGGTTGACGTTATTATCAAAAGTCAGTTCGTATTCGCCACTTACAAATGTTTTTCTGGCGTCTTCAATTTGTTCATCGGTTACTTGATGTCCTTCTTCTTCCATAGCCTTTTTAGCACCTTCGGTAAAGTTCGGGTGCGAAGCCATCATTGTAGTCATTTGTTTCATACCGTCAGCCATAGTCTTATTCACTTGGTTTCGCATATGCGGGCTTCTAATCCACAAGGACGCCATAAACCACGCAAGAGTATCTAACTGTTGGTCTGTCAGTGGTCTATAATTCCATATTGCGTCAATGATGTTGTCGTATTCTTTGGCAAACTTATCTTCAATCTCGCCGAAAAACTGCTCAAACACTTGGCTTGTTTCGTCTTCTTTTCCAGTTTCAACGGCGTAGTAAAAGTCGGCATAACAGACACCGCTATAAGGTCGTGGTTTTATGAGTTTGCCTTTTTGAATATCTAAAGTCTGTAACATATTATCAACCGCAAACCGCTTGAAGTAAAAGCGTGGTGCGAAGTGTTGTTTCTTTGTTATCTGCTTTGTCATATTGCTATTTTACAGCCGTATCAACACAGGTTGAAGCCAACAATCTTTCCTAACAACCTGACCACTGTTAGACTTGCTGAATTGTTGGGCTAAACGGAAAACATACGATTTTTTGTTAGCCACGATAATTTAGGTAGGTAGTGCGTTTACGGGCTTCCGAAAATATCAGGGTCAAGGCATAGGGGGGCTATGCCACGCCTAGCAACAAGCCTTTTATATTACGAACTTCGCTGTCGGCATAGCCCATACTTGCCGTTCGCAGTTCGTTTGCCAGTGCGAGCCAAGCCGTAAAAGACAAAGTGAGAACTGTAATAAGATTCTGACTTTTTCATACCCCAGACTAGAATTGAAACCGTTTACACCAAATCAAAGTCAAGTATTAACGCATTGTGATCAGAAATGATCGTTTCATCCATCATAAAGCTGTTTACTTTGATATCACTACTAGCAAAAATATAGTCGCACACCTCATTTTTGTATGTTAGTTTTGAGCGAGTAGTTTTGAGCGAATGCTTCACTGAAAGATTATCTAGACACGAATCAATAAGTTTTATTGATTCGCTTTCGGGCGCAAGGTTGAAGTCGCCACAGAGTATCACCGAACCGTCAAGGCCTTTTATGTAATCGCATAACTGCTTAACCTGACGCATCGTTTCTTCGTCGCCCAGCTTATGTGAGTCAATATGGTGCCCATGGTGATTTAAGATATTCAGCTTTTTGCCGCCTATTACTACCTGAACATGTTGGAAGGCGCGAATGTTGTAATCGTCCTCGTCAAAATTAAAATCGTTTTTATACTCACCCCTAGTAAATACCGTGCTCGTCTGCATAAAAGGGATATTGGAATAAATTGCGTTTCCAAATGCCAGTTCTTTATCGCCTAATTTGCTTGAAATTAGTTTCGAGAAAAATTGCTCATGTAAGCCCAGGCTCTTTCCTACTTTTTGGTAGGAAGTGATTAGTCCTAACGACTGTCCATCGTAGTCAACTGCTTCCTGCATACAGGCAAAGTCTACGCCCGAATTTTCTAGATGTTTTAGCAGAACACGCTCTAGACGTCCCTGCCACATATTGAGTGACATTATCTTCATACAAGTATTTTAGCATTAACCTGCTTGCTGACTGAGCTGCAATCTTCTTTTACCTCAGTTATAGCTTTCTCTATCGTTGTGGGCCAAGCAAAGAAGCAATTAATAACACCTAATAGGGATTAACCCTATATTCTATATCCCATTTTGGATTTGATAAACAGTTATCGTCTATATGCTGGTGGGACTTTTCCCAATTCTTGGTATGATAGATTTATGATCTTGGCTTTATGTGCGAGTGCGAGTTTCTATAACGAAGTAATTGCGTTTTGCCCCAAGCTGGAGGCGATGGGGTTTACGGTCGTACTACCAAAAACAGCCGCAACAATGCGAGCAGAGGGCAGAGAAAACGACGAAGCGACCACTGATTGGCAGGCGTCACCCCAAGGTTACCATGGTAAGGCAGTGCTGATACGCGAGCACTTCGAAGAAATAGCAAAAAGTGATGCAATTCTCGTCATGAATTACGAAAAGCATGGCAGTAGTAACTACATAGGCCCAAATGTGCTGATGGAAATGTCGGTTGCCTTTTTCCTACATAAACCCATTTATATTCTCAATGGCATACCGGATGAGTCTCCGCTGCTTGATGAGATTTTGGGACTCGAACCGATCGTACTGAACGGCGATATACATAAGATTGATGGCTAAAGGCATATCATTTTAGAGAATATCGATATGTCCTCAACACTCATCATCATTCGCGGAAATTCGGGTAGCGGGAAAACGACCGTTGCCAAAGAACTGCGTAGCAGAATTGGTGACAGTCTAAGTGACAATACCCTGCTCGTCCAGCAAGATGTGCTGCGACGTGACATGCTGCGAGAGCGCGATATGCTAGAGAAACGCTCGGTGATTGAGTTAATAGAACTGGTGGTGGAGTTTGGCCGTCAGCAACGGCGTACTGTGATACTCGAAGGCATACTTGCTACAAAAAAGTATGGTCCAATGCTTCGCCGCCTAGCAAATAGGTTTGACGAAGTGTACGTCTATTACTTTGATATACCATTTGAGGAGACGCTATGTAGGCACGCCACTAAACCAAATGCCCACGAATTTGGAGAAAAAGAAATGCGCGAGTGGTGGAACGAAAAAGATTATTTGGGTGTGCCGGGCGAAAAGGTGCTCAGCAAAGACATGAGCATTGAACATATTGTCAACGTGATGTTACAAGAAGTTAAATCTTTTACAGATTGAGGATTATCACATTGCTCGTTGGCTATGTCGACCATACGATGAACGATTAGCAATAGCACAATAGTGGGGCTGAAAGTACTGCGAAAAATAAATATTGACATTCCGTGCACTTAGTAATAGAATGTTAATAAGTGGAGAAAGATGATAATGATAAGTAAGTCAGTCAAAGAACAAACAATATTGGTTGCCGTTGACACGCTGTTGTTTTCAGTTGCCACGACGCCGTCTACAGAACTACGTCGATCACCGACAAAGGACATCAGTATCCTGTTGGTCAAAAGGGACAAGGCCCCATTTGCAGGTAGCTGGAGTCTGCCGGGTGGTTTTGTGCGCAATAACGAAACACTGCGTGACGCGACAGACAGGGTGTTGGAGCGAGAAACGGGTCTTCACAATATTTATAGCGAACAGATACATACATTTAGCAGCGTTGACCGCGACCCGCGAGGTAGAGTAATTAGCACGGTGTTTATGTCGCTTGTTGACAAAACGATGGGCAACGAGTCACTGAGTGACGGTGCATTGTGGATGAAGCTTGCTGTGAAGCAACGCAAGAATAGTATCCATGTTAGCTTAACAGATGGTACGATGACCGTGGCATTTTCAGCCAAGCAACTGAAGCTACATCCTACATCGTCGCTGTATGGTTATGAGATTGTTCAAAATAATGGCGTTGCCTTTGACCATTGCCAGATGATTTTGTTTGGGCTGCAATTGTTGCGCCAAAAAACCGTGTCTTCTGACATTGTATTTAACATGATGCCGCAGCAGTTTACGCTTGGAGAGCTTCAGCAGGTCTATGAAGCAATCCTGGGTCGTGAAGTCTGGACACCCGCATTTCGCCGGACGATTGCCAAGAAAGTTCAAAAAACAGGTAACACGGTGCGTACGGGCGGACATAGACCATCGGAACTATATACATATCACAGAAGAGAGGAGAAACTATCATGACAGCGACCCCACTAACCAATGGCTTGCAAAAAGCGATAGAGCGCATACAGCGGTACGATGCTGTGTATGCACGGGTGTTGGATACGGCTCCTACTGAAGGCGGTGATACGGTATACCGAATTACAGACCGCCAGCTATTTGAGTCGGTTATTGGCACGTTTGTCACCGCACTAAATCAACAGCTTGCTGAGGGTGACTTGATGAATATATATGATGTCGCATTACATATTCCGACAAAGGCGTTGATCATTGCCAATAAGGGCGCGACACTATTTTCGTTGACATCGAAAGAAATCCCGAATATCACTCGCCATGTAGGATCGTGTGTGTATATGCCTGGCGTCGGTATGGAATATGCAAACGCTGGGATTGTTGGTAACGTGTACGACGATCAATTTGTACTCCGCGCTGAATCGGCATGTACTCCTTCTTTCCTGTTCGGCTCACAGCGGTGCAACTGTCATCATCAATGGCAGAATGTTCGTGAATTAGCGGCCTCGTTTAACACGGTTACACCACCAGATACAGTAGCGGGTGATGAGTTTGAGCGTTGGGTGCAGGATCAGTTTGTGGTTCGTGACGGTAAGCACACTTGCCAACAGCCGGGTCGGGTTGGGTTTGTAATGCTACATGTTGATTCTCAGAACGGTATGGGAAGCGGGTATACGGAAGGTGAGTTTGTGATTGACCTTGCGGAGCGCGCCTCTATGCGTCACCGAGGTGAATATACGTCTGAACAAACCTATCGTACAAGTATGTACGGAGGGTTTACGACGATCGGCATTAACGGTGACCCGCGGGGCGAAAACGATGGTGTAGGCTATAAAATTACACCAGTTATTCTTGACTACTTAGCAGTTAATAAAAGTGTCATCATGCTCACTAACAACCCGCTTAAGATTGCGCAAATGGAACGATTCGGATATGACGTTACTAGGGTTAAAAGCATCGGAGCGGTAAACGTTGCTGGTGCGGTTGAGGCGCATGAGCGTGGCATGGAGTTTCATCACCTAGACATCAATGGTGAGCTTATGACATTTGCGGAAGACTACAGGCGTGTGCGAGAAGAAATAGCGCGAGTAATTTCAGGGAAGGAAAATGAGACATGCAAGTAAAGATTTGTGGCATCAGCAACGAAGTCGACGCCTTGAGTGCAGTTGGGCTTGGCGCAGACGCGATTGGTTTTGTCATGGGCGGGAGGGTATTGCCCGTTGAAGTAGAGCCCTATGCCCAACATGTCCGCCAAATCATCAAAAAGTTCCCGGAGGGTGTCGATAGTTTTTTGGTGACACACCTTACGGAAGCAGATGATATTTTAAGCTTGGCCAACTACATACAGTCGAGTGGCATTCAAGTGTCGGAAGATATTGATGAGAATGAAATGGCAGCGGTACGTAAGGGCACAGAACGTAAGATCATAAAGACAATTGTTACAAGTGACCCAGAAGCGACGCGCAAACTCACAATCTACGAGCCCTATTGCGATTTCTTCCTACTTGACTCGCGCGTGGCGGGGTATACAGGAGGTACTGGCGGTGAGAACGACTGGCGGGCGTGTGCGGAGCTTATAAAACGCACAAGTAAGCCTGTGTTTATTGCCGGCGGTCTGCGCCCAGACAATGTCGAGGCTGCAATGGTACTGACAAAGCCGTATGGAACCGATGTTTCAACAGGAGTGAGCTGCTACAGTGATTCATATTTAAGAAAAGACCGTAAAGATCTGTCTAAAATCGCAGAGTTTATAAGAATATCAAAGGCGTTTGATGAGCAGTAATCCTTATGACCAGCCAATTGATACTCTGCGCGGTTTCACGCACCCTGCGTTCAGACGCCGGTTCCACTACATGAATGATAGTGAAGCCATAGTGCTCGCAAGGCGGGTGCTCAAAAAAATCATTGAAAGTGGCCACAAAAGAGTAATCGTCATTGAAAGTGGCACCGCACCACTCATTTACATACTGCGTCGTTTGCAGGAGTTTGAAAAGAGTGGTGTTACAATTCACCAGATTAAGATTCCGCGCGATACTGAGTTTAGCCTGCTGGAGTGGTTTTACGCGTATCTGTCACCAGAAGAACTCGACGAAACTGTTATATATAAAAGCGGTAACATGACACGGCGCGAAGCGTTAAAAGCAGAATGCGCAAAACCAATATTGCAAAATGTCGTTCTAAGTTCGCCAGAAAATCCGTCGGTATATGACAGCATTGCTGACCATGCAATCTATAATGATGTTGCCGTGCAGGCTCTGCGCACAATTGTTTCAGGTACTCAGCTTGCATCAGTATTCTGTGAACCGTTTTTACTGTTTGACGAATATATTAACTCCGGAACAGTACTGCGAACGTTTAATACGATGACCAGGCTGTTTACCGCGACGCCGCAGTATAGCGTTTCGGCCTATTGTATATTTGTAGATAACTCTGATAAGTATGAGAAGATTGCTTTTGCGCTCTACGATAAACGAACTGAGCTAGAGTGCTACGCAGCGGGCGCGTATCCCTATGAAAACCGCATAGATATAATCGGCTACTACTACTTCGTGACAAAACATAACTTTAGAAGGGTACGTATACGCGATGTGAGGATGCACCGCCAGAGCACCGCGCCATTTTATGAAAGGCTGTCCGTAGCGATTCAGCAGTCAAACGCTTTAACAATGTTGCAATCCGCATTACATGAAGTACAGGTACGCGACTATGTGAGCAATCATGATATTGCGCGGTATCTTATGAAGAAGTTAGAGTATGCCAGTGGTGGGCAAACAGAGACGTGGGACCTGCTTGATCAAATGTTCGAGCTACATGCACCCGCTTGGTCTCCCATGCCAGTAGCAAATCACTTAGACTATTGGAATGGATTTGCACTGATTGATAGTAAAATAATCCCGCTTACTAGACAACTATTACCGCTCTACAAACAGTATCGCAGTGGTATTGTTGCCGATATTATAGAACGTCTCGAGTCGAATCGAGCGTCTTGGGAAGAGCGGATAGCGACACTATTAGAAAAGGAGAAGGTATGAAGTTAATTGATATCTCAATGGATTTAAATGAGCAAACCGTAGTGTGGGTCGAGGATCAGCAGCCAAAGCTCATACCAGTTGCTCGACAACCAGAGGCTCCCGTTAACTTCACGTGGCTTGACTTTGGTTCGCATGCCGGCACTCATGTTGATGCACCGTATTACTTGTTCACTGATAAGTGGAAGTCTGATGAAATACCCCTCGACATCTTAATGGGCGAATGCCAGGTAGTTGATGTCACAGGCGTGAGCGATTACATTGAAATATCAGATCTTAAGAAACATGACATTACCAGTAAGCGCATTCTACTTAAAACAAAGAATTCTTACGACACTATGAAGTCGTACAATCCAAACCATGTTGCTTTGAGTGAGGCGGCAGCATGTTATTTACGTGATCTAGGTATCACACTAATAGGGTTTGATTATCAGAGCTTCGAACGCGATGGTGCAAATGTGATTCATCGAATATATATGGAACGGGACATCATTTCGCTCGATAACCTGCGGCTGGCTGACGCTCCGGCTGGCCACTATACGTTAGTGTGTTTGCCGATTAAGGTGACGGGCATTGATGGTGCACCAGCACGCGCTATTTTGCTGGAGGGAGCAACGTTATGAACTACAGGTCCTTGGTGAGATGTTACCCAGATTTTCCAAAGGAAGGGGTGCTATTCTGGGATTTTAGCTATTTGCTGAAAGACGTTCATGCCAGGAATACTGCCATCCAAGAAATAAAAGAGTTTTTGCGTGATAAGAAAATTGATGCAATCGCCGCTATTGAATCAAAGGGTTTCACTTTGGGTGCCATATTAGCCCACGAGCTACAGGTCCCGATGGTCCTTATTCGAAAGCCCAATCTGGTACCTGGCGAGGTTTACAGCCAAGAATTTGTCAAGGAATATGGTACGGGCGAATATGTGATTAAGGCCGATGCAGTGTTGCCAAAGGAGCGGATAGTGGTGGTATATGACATTATGGCGGGTAGCGGAGCGAGTAAGGCGGCTATTTCACTTATCGAAAAGAGTGGTGGTGTTGTGGCTGGCCTCGCATATGTCACTGAGCTCGAATATCTTGGCGGTCGCGAAGAGCTTGCAGGCTACGACATACTGTCACTGGTAAGGATAAGAAAAAAGTATGATACGGTTGATTAGCTTTGACTTGCAGGGCGTGGTATCTGACGCAACGTTTTCGGATACATTTTGGTTGGAAGAGCTACCAAAACTATATGCGAAAAGGCACAATGTTGATGTTGCGGTAGCAAAACGATCGCTGGGAGATATGTTCAAAGCGATGGGCAAGTACGACCTACGCTACTACGATGACGCATATTGGGGGGCCGAGCTAGGATTTTCAACAGCCGATATCATAACGCATATAGTGCCGCAGCCTCGCGTAGAGAAACTGCTTATTGAATATATTGCAGGCCTTTCACTGCCGGTTGTGCTACTTTCGACAACGACGAACCGGTTCATAGATTACGAGCTTGGGCTGAACAAGCAGTACTTTAATAAAATATATTCCTGCGTTGACGATTTTTCGACTGGAGGGAAAACCGCCGATGTCTTTGGCGCGATCGCTAGGGAGTGGGGCGTAAAACCAAATGAGATTGTTCATATAGGTGACAACCAGGAAATGGATATTGATAACGCATTGAAAGCGGGCGTACGGGCAATTTTATATACTGGTAACCCCGGTGCAGTAGTTGCACAAATCAATCACTTGCTAGATGGCGTGGACGAGGGACGGTGAAGACTCTTGTGATGGGTTGTGATGCCTCTGGCAAGTCGACGCTTGTTCGGGCTATCTACGAAAAGTATGGCGATTATACTGTAGAATCAAGCACTGCGGTTGAGGCACTTGCCTTTAAGCAAGCAAATACGGGCAGAGTCATCGACGCGCCATTTATTAACGATCGCGAAGCGTTCTACTTGTCGCTAGAGCGCGCTGAGCAACAAGCGCAAGCCTCTATCAAAGGTAACCTTATCACCACAAATTCGCTGCTTATTACGTTATTGTCTCACGGTGCTATGCGTCAATGTATTGGCGAACCCTACACAGCTACTCATACGATCGTCGATCAGTGGCTAAACGATGAAACAAAGAACGGTGTGGTGCCTGACATTATTGTTCATGTGTTTGCCGCTGATGCGATAATTGGACAGCGCATACGTGAACGCCAGCGTTCCGGTGTTGTGGGTGAAGAGTTTTGGGGATTTAATTCGCCATTCTTTCTCTCGCACTATCAACGCAAACTCGGCAAAGCTGCGGACATATTGGCGCTAAGGGGACTTAATGTGCTATCTGTAGACACCGGCCATTGCAAGGCAGATTTTACGTTTAGACAATACGCTAAATTTCGCGATATGTGCTAACGCATACTATGATATTACAGAATCTATACTCTAAGTCTGGAGCAATAGAATACGGGTAGCCAATTGTATCGCGAAAAGCATATGCAAGGCGTATGTTCGCCGCGCTCCAGCCATGGTTGCATAGTCGGTGCAACAAATAGTTTATGCTATTATTAGATCATGACGAACATCTCACATGCATCAAAACAGTCACTTCGAAAACTAAATATTGCGGCAGCGGCGTTTCATCTGGCGCTGGCGCTGTTTGTGCTGTATTATTCAAACTCATTTTCGTTGCCTGTGACAGCGACGTACTTAGCGGGACCCCCGGGGTCGGTGTTTACAGACCCAATCACGTTGTTTAATGTGCGGGTAGGTTACGCCGTGGCGCTGTTCCTAGGATTGTCGGCGCTTTTCCACGTGCTGGTCGCGTCGAAAGTGTTTTTCCAGCGCTATATCAAAGGTCTTGGTAACACGATCAACGTGTTTCGTTGGGTCGAATATTCGATCAGCTCGACACTGATGATTTTGCTTATCGCGCAGATTACGGGGATTAGTGATTATGGCGCGCTTCTCGGCATAGCTGGGGTAAATGTATCGATGATCTTGTTCGGCTGGCTGCAAGAAAAGTATACGCGTCCAGGCTCACGTGAATGGCTGCCCTTTATATTTGGTTGTATTGCAGGAATCGTGCCGTGGCTTATCGTGCTTATTTCGGTACTATCGCCCAACTCGCCGTCTGACGCCACACCGCCAGCATTTGTCTACGGTATTATTGTGTCGATATTCCTTCTGTTTAATTCATTCGCACTGGTTCAGTACAAGCAGTACCGAGCACTCGGAAAGTGGAAAGACTATTTGCGCGGTGAGCGTGCGTATATCGTACTAAGCTTCACTGCCAAAGCAGCACTGGCGATTCAGATCTTTGCCAACACGCTAATCCCGAACTAATAGTCTAGCAAGTTGTTGACATAGCATATTTTTCGATTGTCTGATATACTAGTGATAGCAAGTTATTCTACTCCTTAACCAAGCGTACAAGTGTGGCACCAAACTCATTTTATTCTCGGCTACTGCACTAGACCCTATCTCGCACAATATTAGCTGATAGAAAGGTTCATGTACTCATGGCAACAAAATTATATGTAGGCAAATTGTCTTTCAATACCACCAACGACAGCTTAAACGCGCTGTTCGCGCAGTTTGGCACCGTGGTGAGTGCGGAAGTCGCTACTGATCGAGAAACTGGCCGCTCGCGCGGGTTTGGATTCGTCGAAATGGAAAACGATGCCGACGCGCAAAAAGCGATCGAAACACTCGACGGCAAAGACTTTGAAGAGCGTACCATTGTGGTGAATGTCGCGAAGCCGCGCGAAGATCGCCCACGTCCACAGGGTGGCGGAAACTATCGTGGTGGCTTTGGTCGTCGCTAACTAATAGAAAGACATATATGAATAGTAAGAAGCTTTGCTCTGCTGAGCTATTGTTTAGGGCAGCTGAAAAGATGAGCCTGCATCCAGAGTGGCTTGAAGACGGCTCAATATTTGCTATCCAAGTCGACGGCAGTGAACGGTACATCAATTACTCGATTAGTTCTATGAATTCACAGTTGAGCAGTAGTATGGTTGGCAACAAAAACGCTGCGAGGCTCGTGCTGGCGCGCAGGGGTTTTCCAACTATGTCTCACCTTGTTCCGACAGACCGGACAGGTGCCCAAACTTTCTTAGCAACGCACAAAAAAATTGTCGTTAAGCCTATCAAAGGCAGCAATTCACGTGACGTGCATATCGTAGAGTCATCCAAACAGCTGGATACCTTTGACATCGGAAAATATATACTAGAAGAATATGCACCCGGTAGAGAACTACGCTATTTGCTTCTGAACGGTGAGATTATCGGAGTTCATGAGAGCCAGTATGGTCAGTCTGTCGCAGAGGACCGCCCTCTGAAAAGGATATCGTACTCTCATAGCAAGTGGGATCGTACGTTAGTCTCTTTATCTATCGAGATCGCGAAAGTGTTTGGTTTGCGGTTTGCTGCAATTGATTTCATCGTCGGGCCGGACGGAAAAGCACGTATTCTGGAAGTAAATAGCTCTCCGGGGATGAAATGGTTTCATGCGCCAACCAGCGGGCCGGTGGTGGATGTTGCGCATCTATTTTTGCGGGCGATGTTGGATGATAGGCGTGCTGAAACTTCTACGGCAGCTGGCTCGCCAGCCGCTTCTCATGTACGGACGTAAGAAAGGGGATAACCATGAAGCATCTCATAGGGCAGACTGCTAGTGGCAGAGAAGTATACGTTGAGCTGATAGGCTCAGAAGCAGGCAAGCAAATCGCATATCAACCCCACCTCTATTTTTTGGCAAAGGAAATGCTTGCATACCTAGCACCACCCAGCACGGATACTGCCATGGAATATAATATGCAAAGGTCGATAGGGTATAGTACTGTCATCGCAACGACAGATGAAAGTACTGTTTTCTACGGACGTCTTTTCAAAGACGATATCTTTACACGTTTAGTCAAAAACGCCAAGCCAGAGACAACTCATTACCTGTCGATACAGCTTATCTGGAATCAGGATGGGAGTTATGATCTTACCGATATGTGGATCGGTCGCTTGCGTCCCCCAAGGCCAGGTAGCTCCACCGAGATACCCGAAAGCAAACCGTACTGGACAACCCATGCCGTCGTCTACGGAGACCAGCGGCTGGAAATGTCTAGTGTGACCAAAGAATGTCCGTATTAACTAACCAAAGGAGAAATCATGGCAAAAGATAAAGGAAGAAAAGAAATCAAAAAGCCAAAAAAAGAGAAGCAGTAATTGCACATCGAGATATAGGCAAGATAGTAAGACGTAGCGCCAGTATCGCATCGGGCGCAGCTGTTGCTACTCTGGGATTGCAGGCGTTCTTGATACCAAATCACCTGACTGATGGTGGGGTTGTCGGCATTTCAATTATTGCTACACATGTTACTGGGCTGCCCATCGGCTTTTTCCTACTCTGTCTAAACGCACCTTTCATATATTTAGGCTATAAAAAGTTAGGCAGCATATTTGCTATCTCGTCGAGTGTGGGTTTACTATTTATGTCACTTATGACCGGCCTATTTCATAGTAGTTCAGCCGCAACAACTGAACCCATACTTGCGGCTATCTTTGGCGGGTTAGCTATCGGGATAGGGTCGGGCGTCGTTATTCGTTATGGGGGCACGCTGGATGGCACAGAAATCGTCGCAATATTGGCGGAGAAAAAATCTCCATTTTCCGTAGGTGAACTGATAATGGCTATGAATTTGCTTATTCTTGGAGTCGCAGGATTTGTGTTCGGTTGGGATAGAGCTATGTACTCATTGGTCGCATATGCCGTTGCCTACAAAGCCATGGATATCACGGCAGAGGGACTCGACCAGTCAAAGTCGGTCTGGATAGTGAGCAATAAATACTTGGAAATCGGTGAGGCTATACGACAAGAACTCGGTAGAAAAGTAACGTATGTCAACGGTCGTAGCGTTGATGGAATTGTATCAAATGGCGTGATTTTGTCGGTGATTACTCGCATCGAAGAACAAAAACTAAAAGCAGTGGTTGCCACTTGTGACCCACGCGCTTTTGTAGTTATCAGCGATGTACATGAGGTTATGGGGCAAAATTTTGAGAGCAAGACATAGCTAGCCGTGTGTTAATAAAGTTCTTACTTCTTTGGCGAACGTGTCTTATCGAGAGCCCATTTTTGGGTAGGGCTCATCGGCTTGTCGGTACGGTGAGTACAGCCAATCCAGCAGCATGGTCGGCGCTCGCCGCGTGAGAGTTTATCGATTGCTACACGGATGCGCTTAGCACGAGTTTCGGGCTTTTTAGCATCGGTAATCCAGCAGATGAATTCATTGCGCGCGAGTGGGGTGATGTCTTGCCATGCTGCGAGCGCACGGGTATTGCTTAACAGCACCTTTTGTATATCGGGAGTAAGTTGGTGAACTGTTCCGCTAGAAACGCGAGTTTGCATCATAGAGATATTGTAGCAGTGATTGCCGAATCTGTTTGGTGACGCAATGATATCAAATGTGTTCGTAGCGCAGTATACTGAAAACATATGAGCGATATTATCTATGTATTAACAAATGAAGCAATGCCGGGGTATGTAAAGATCGGCAAGACAAGCACTAATCTTGAGCAGCGAATCCGCGAGCTGAGCGCATCGACGAGTGTACCGATGCCATTCACCCCTCATTATGCATGTACCGTTGCTAATGCGACATTTGTGGAGCGGCAGTTGCATGATGCGTTTGGTGACAATCGTGTCAATCCGAAACGCGAGTTTTTTGCGATCGACCCAGAACGCGTGGTAGCGGCCCTCAAGCTTGCACAGATCGAAGACATTACGCCTGGTCACGACATCGTTGATTCACCCGAAGACCAACGTGCTCTCGACGAAGCCCGTGAGCGGCGCGGTCGATTTAATTTTGACATGGTAAATATTCCCCTTGGCGCTGAGTTGCATTTCAGCCGCGATAATACGATTACCGCGCGCGTGATCGGCCGCACAGGTTCAGAAAGTATTGAGTTCAACGGTCGCCCAACGAGTCTTTCTGCCGCCGCACAGGAAGTGCTTGGCTACCGCAATGTTGTATCGGGCACTGCGCATTGGTCATACGAGGGGGAAACTCTTGATGAGCGTCGTCGACGCATGGACGAGAGTGAGTAAATCCGTGGCGTATGTTATCGCAGCCGATGAAATAAAAAAGGATATTGAGGGATATGACCCAGCGCATTCGGATCAGTTTCATCAAGCTTCCGCAAAAATGGCGGACAAAATGTATGATGAAGCCGTTAAACGTCGCTCTGAAAGAAAAGTCATTCTACTTGCGGGCGGCGCTGCATCAGGAAAAAGTGAGTATGTCGCGACATACCTTACGTCCACTCGCGCGATAATCCTAGACGGAACACTACCAACAACGAGAGGTGCCGAAATAAAAATCGAAAAAGCGATCAAGCAGCAAAAAAAGATCGAATTACATCTTGTGTTACCCGAGAGTTTGATTGTTGCGTTCGGAGTGTTTCTTAACCGTCAGCGTAAATACGATATTAGCCACTTTTATCGTACTCACTCTAGTTCTCGCCAAACTGCCTACGAAATTGTGCAATGTCACGAAGATATTAAAGTTAGAGTTATTAGCAGCAAGTATGTGGAGTTTCGTGAAGGTGGCACAATGGAGTTCAAATATCATAAATTTGTTAATAGGCAGATGTTACTTGAGTTTTTATGCGGTATTCAATATACTGAACAACAGATAAGAAACGAGATATTAGATTATGTTACCAATAGTTCCACAGGTATCCACAACGAATAATCCGCAGGTACAGGAATATGTCGATGCAGCACGCGCGGGTATGAATGCACATTTTGTGGCTAAAAGTCATGACGGGTGGCGTGTTAGGCGACTTCATGCTCAAAAAGCAACTGGCGTATATAACACCAAACGCGAAGCAATAGCAAGGGCTAAAACAATTGCTAAAAACCAGCGCTCAAGCGTTTATGTGCTCGGTAACGACGGTCACATATCCGAACAATTTGCTTATTAACTAAGGTCTCACCAAAAACAAACACTGTTGCTATAATAATTACAGTTTATGGCGAACTCAAACCTCACTAGCGCCAAAAAGGCCAAAAATGATGAGTTTTATACGCAGTATCCCGACATCCAAAAGGAAATCGGGGCGTATCTTATGTATAATCCCGATACGTTTCGTGACAAAGTAGTCTATTGTAACTGCGATGACCCATTTGAGAGCAACTTTTTCAAATACTTTGTGCTCAACTTCAAGCGACTGGGATTGAAAAAGCTAATCACGACGAGCTACAAGCCAAGCCCCGTTGCAAATACACAACTCGGACTGTTTGGCGATGATGTCACCGTCACTCCAGCAAAAGGCAGGCCAAAGGTAACGGCAAACAAGTTTGTCATTAGCGATGTGGGTGACTATGATGACGATGGGCAATTCAATCTCGAGGACGTGGCTCAGCAACTCAAAGCAAATAAGCATAACGAGTGGACCCCGCTCGAGGGCGACGGTGATTTTCGCAGTGTTGAGTGTGTAGAGCTACTCGAGCAGTCGGATATCGTGGTGACAAATCCGCCGTTTAGTTTGTTTCGCGAGTACGTAGGGCAGCTCGTCGAATACAAAAAGAAATTTGTGATTATTGGTAGCATGAACGCTATTACGTATAAAGAAATATTTCCCCTAATCAAGGAAGATAAGATTTGGCTCGGCAACGGTTTTAATGCGGGAAACGCATATTTTTCGGTACCTTCTGAAAATGTTCGTGATTTTGCCTCAGGAGTGTTTGATGAACAGACGGGACTCGTGAAGTTTCGCAATGTAAATTGGTTCACAAACATTGACCACGCACGTCGTCACCAACCATTGCAACTCATGACGATGGCCGAAAATTTGAAACACAACAAAAAAATGCAGGGTAGAGATGCTTATGATAAATACGACAATTACGATGCCATTGAAGTGCCGTTTAGCGATGCAATTCCCAGTGATTACAATGGCGTTATGGGAGTACCCATCAGTTTCCTCGACAAATACTCGCCGGAGCAATTTGAGATCGTGGGTCATCCTCAGTCAAATATCCTGCCAAAAGGTTGGAGGGGTGTAACAAAAGAATTTGTCGATCTTTACTATAAGCAAGGTAACAAAGGAGCGATACGACAGGGCTGGATTAACCCCGTCTACGTCGACACCGATGGCAAAGCTATCGTTCCCTATCAACGCATCTTAATCCGACACAGAAAGGCGGCTGTATGAAAACAACACTATGGGTAAGGCGAGATGAAGCCGATGCTGGGCAAGGCATCACTGTTGCTGATATCGTCGAAGGTTTTGAGTACAATGAGCTTGACGAAAAAGGACTCTTTGGACTCGACGGCCGACTGACGATCCAGCCGGAGTATCAACGCCGATACATCTATGGTGACGGCAGGAAGGACGTCGCGGTGATCGATAGTCTACTCAAGGGCTATCCGATCGGCCTATTGTACTTTAGCAAAGTCGGTGATGACGACTATGAAGTACTTGATGGCCAGCAGCGTATCACGACGATAGGAAGGTTTGTACGCGGACTCTTTGCCGCAAAAGATACCAACGGAAATCAACAATATTTTAGCGGTCTAGCGGCAGACATGCAGCGTCGTATCATGGAAACGCCACTGCTTGTGTATATCTGCGAGGGTGAGGAATCGGAAATAAAAGACTGGTTCAAGACCATCAACATCGCAGGCGTGGCGCTCAATGAGCAAGAGATTTTGAATGCCGTGTATAGCGGACCATTTGTAACACTGGCGCGCGAAGAGTTCAGCAACCCAAACAATAGCAATGTCCAAAAGTGGAGTTCGTACATCGCAGGCGATATACGTCGCCAAGAATATCTCGAACGGGCTTTGCAGTGGGTGAGTCGCGAAGATGTGGATCGCTACATGAGCCAGCATCGTTATGACACAAGCATTGATGAATTAAAAGCGTACTTCACGAAGGTTATCAACTGGATCGACGGTGTCTTTATTGATGTCGAGCGAGAGATGCGCGGACTTGAATGGGGTAGGTTGTACGAGATGTATCATACAACGCAGTATGAGCCGGCCCGGGTGCATGAGACAGTGCGACGACTCTATGGAGATGAGTTTGTCAAACGTCGCAGCGGCGTTTTTGAGTATATTCTCGGTGGAGAGTCAGATACAAAATTACTTGACGTGAGGGTGTTTGACGATCGCGACAAACGGGTAGTCTATGAGCGTCAAACAAATACGGCACACGAGAAAGATACTAGCAACTGCTCGTACTGTGCGATCGGACACGACGCAAATCAAGCGAAACTCTGGGGGTATAACGAAATGGATGCTGATCACGTAAGCGCATGGAGCAAGGGTGGCTCAACGTCGCTGGAAAATTGTGAGATGCTTTGTGTAGCGCACAACCGCGCAAAGGGAAATCGCTAGCAAAACAAAACGAGGCTACTTGCCTCATTTTGCTGGAGGGTGTGACCTTTCTAGCGCCTTACGGGTTTTTGCAAGCAGTGAACCCTTCTAGCCTCTATAAGCCAGCCACTTTTCCATTGACCCTTTAGCGTACAGTACCTAGATCTTGGCGAAACGCGTAGACGTGAATGGCGGTATGGTCACCGCCGCCACCGCCACCGTCGAAACCTAGCTCAATCAGTGCTGCCTCAACCGCCCGAGCTGTTTCAGCGCTCATAGCTTGTCCATGAATCCACTTATGTTGAGTTCGATGAACGTTATGCTCGCCAAAAAGGCGTTTTTCAACATCACCCGTAATCCCGACATACCAGTTGATAAAATTATCGCTACCGACGTAACTCAGTACATCATCGTATAGTTGTTGTGCTGTCATTTCCTCATAGCCCCTTCTCGCTCTCAAAAATATTCTGTGGCGCGAGCGACGTGCCACACCGACCTTATGGTTTTTTTGTAGCTCCCGCCCCACTTTACAGGAACCAGTAACCGAAGGTATTATAACATAGTGCTCATTTTGGGAGAAGATATATTGACTAATAATGTAGAGTTGTGTTACTCTTATAGAATCACAAACCATAATTGGTGGGCAAGATTATGAGCTTTACAGATACTCTCAAGAGATTAAGAGGAGAAAAAGGCGTGAGCCAAGCCGATGTCGCAGAGGCAATTGGTATTGCTCGTGCTACCTATGCAAGCCTGGAGGCAGAACGTCGTCCGGCGAACCTTGATGAAATTAACAGACTTGCTGAATATTACCAGGTCTCACCGGCCGATCTTATATCAGGCGAAGTGAGTATGGTGCATGAGTCTGTCGCACCGTACGATTTCGGGCAAGCCAAGGAAGAGATTATCCCGCGTGACATCGATCCAAAAACGAGCCCGGAAAAGCTCCGCGAAGTGCTGCTATATGTACTCGAAAAAGTAGGTGCTAAACCGAATGTTGGCGAAACCGTTTTATATAAGTTGCTGTACTTTATTGATTTTGACTACTACGAAAAGACAGGTCAGTCGGTAACAGGCCTAACCTACGTGCGTAACCACTTTGGTCCAACCCCGACGCGGGATTTTGTGAGTGTAGTAGAAGGCATGAAGGCGAACCAAGAGCTCGAAGTTGCAGAGACGGAATACTTCAAGAACACGCAAAAGAAGTACTTACCATTAATAAGCGTGGAACTGAAAGAACTTAGCGCTAGCGAACTACAGCACATAAATGAGACATTAGCACGCTTAAGTGATAAGTCCGCTGCAGAATTGAGTGAGCTCTCACACTATGATACGCCGTGGCGAGTTGCAAAACAGGGTGAAAAAATAAACTATCGCTTCGTCTTTTATCGCAGCGACTTGACCGCCGTGACGGAGCCAGAGGATGAACTTTGAGCTGTCTCCTGAGTTCAAAAAAGACCTCAAGCGACTAAGTAAGAAGTGGCGTTCGCTTCCCGATGACGTAGATGCAGCAATGCTGCTCATAGCCGATGTATACACTGACTCTGATCAGCAGGAAATCTTCCAGCAAAAGTTTTTCAACAACAAACGAGCCACAAAACTGGTGGTTAATGAGTCTGTTGAAGTCGTCAAGATGCGATTGGACGTACTGTCACTAGGCATGTCAGATAAGGCAAGAGCTGTATTCGTACTGGTTAAGACCAGTGCAATGGTAACCTTTGTTGAGCTCTACGCCAAAAATGAGAAATCCCGCGAGGACCCAGGCAGATACCGGGCGTATTTATAAAAATCAACAAACTACGATTGTCTACCACAAAAACTCCATTTGGCACGCCCTCTACGTCGTAAATGCGAAGGGTTACATTTACTTTTGATTGGTGTCTGGGCGTACGACCTGTTGAGTGCTGCGCTGGGCACGGAGGGTGTCACGAATTTCGAAGATGGCTTTGTCAACTCGGTAGCGGTGGATGGCCCGCATGACATACAGTACGATGATAACGCACATGAAAATAATAGTGGGCAAGAAGTACTGCATAAATATCTTTGAGAGTTGGTCATTGACAGTATCTGATATGTTTGTCGTAAGTTTCTCTTGTAGGTTTGCGGGGATATCCATAGCCCGTAGTATAGCATGAGTGAATTGTCATGTGACACAAGCACAATGGGCATACTCCGTTTGACTTGGTATAATGATACCCAATGAATAAAACACACCACTTCAGGCTGAACATTCTCTCAATGAGTGTACTTGTCGTGGTAGCAGCCAGTATTGCAGTTGGCCTAAGTCTTTTTGTACAGGGTGTGGTGAACGGTATAGATTCATATATCAATCAGCCAGATTTTCGTACGTTTACAAGTAGCGATGGGCGACTAACGTTTGAATATCCTAATGGCTACGTTGTAGCCAGCAGGAAAGATTACGGAGAGGGTATGGTATCTACTACGATGAGTCTGCCGCGGACGCTTCGGAATAGCACGCTTAATCCAAAGGCAACGCAACCCGATCCTATGATATCTCTTTCTGAGACTAGCATACGTTCGTATAGTAAACAGCCAGCGGAGTATTTTGCAGAGAAAGAAGATTTGCAGGATAGATTGCACAAGAATACGGACTACACACTCACTACAAAGGAAAAGAGAGATGTGTCTGTCGGTAAGTACCAGGCTATACAACTTAGGTATACCTCGACCCTAAAGGATGAACGGCGGTATATCGGGGAGATGTTCAGCAGAAGAGAAACGATTGTGATGATTGCAACGAACACTGCTCAATATGAGCTAACCATTTACTCACAGGTCGAGTCACGTGAAGATGAAGTTGTGAAGCGAATAATCGACTCATTAAGGATCAAAGATGAATAATATTGACCATGAAGCGATATTCGGGGGGATTATTCGCCATAGGAGAAAGTTGAGACTGCTAGGAACACTCACGGCTATTTTTGCCGTCGCGATTTCGTTTGCAATGGCATATATTCCATTTGCTGGCTTTCCCGAACAGTGGTCGTTTGATGTCATACGTTACGAGATACAAAATGGAACGTTCTGGCTATTTCCGGGGAGTGCTTTTTATCAGCACACTATGCTACTTGGTACGCATAATGTACTAGAAGTCATAGCATCCTTCTTGTTAGAGTTTACGCTTGTCTGGATCGTATTGCACCTGGTATACAGAAGCGTAGTTTATTTTGTTGTAGGTTTGCGTAAGACACATCGTGCATCGCAACTTGAAGAAGCGCTTCGTTTGTATTCACAAAGCCAGTATGCCATATTGTTTAATGACCAGACAGAGGCAAGGGTGAATATTTTGGGAAGTACACTATATATCGAGGTAAAGGTCGATTCAACACTCCCAAACTTTTTTGTTGATTCACATGCCTATAGTATCGAACGGCATATCGGGAGAAAACTACTACTACCAAGACACAAACGAGTTGTACTAGATAGGGCAAGTGATCAGGTGCTAGATATATATGCAGACCTTGAGTTGTCGAAAGCAGCAAAATTTTTCACCAGCGATGTTGCTCAGCATTTTGTAAAACGAATGTCACAGAGCGATGTATTTGTAAGTAACGGCAGAATGTATGTAATGACAGACATACACTCTTTGCACTCCGCAAGTGATACACAGCTTCTCTTAGAGAGTATTGAAATGTGCCGTTCTATCGTCGTGAAGCGCGCCCGAAAACTATTTGCAGATTCGGTACCAAGCTTCAGTCATTACAATATACCCTTGGAAGCTGCACTTCAGGCTGTGCCGCACTTGTTTACCGTTCGGCGGAGCCTCGGTGCCGGTGCAGCGATATATATCGTTGCGATGTTGCTCCTCGCTCTCGTATTTTTGGGTGATAAGGCATCTGTCGGTGCGCTACTGGGCCCAGTATGGATAGCAATTATGTACACGTTGGTAGCGCGCTGGCTGAAGGTGCGAGACACTATGGTCGCGAGGAAATTATGGTAGTTGTCTACTTGTTTATTGCCTTTACGGTGCTGGAAGTGATTGCAATAATTGTAGTATATAACCAACTACGTAAACGCTACGTTATCGTCGGAGAATTATGGGCAAACATAATGACGGTCCTAGCAAAGCGACATGCGGTAGTACCGCGTCTTATCTCTGCTACTCAAGCGTCGAGTGATTTTGAGCTGAATGTTCAACAAAGTATCGCAGCAGCGAGAAACGGTGATGTACAAGAAACCGGCAAGGCGGAGTCTGCTTTGCAAAAAAATATTGTGCAATGTATTGAAGCATATCCAGCTATGAGGGCGCAGCAGAACTTTCAAAAAATTATCGACGAGCTTGTCAATATAGAAGACGGCATTCAAGGCGAACGGTTACTCTATAATGCTGCTGTCTCTGAATATAATCACTTGCTTAGTATATTTCCGCATATGCTAGTTGCTAAGGCTTTTGGATTTTTACCTCAAGACTACTTTGAGGTTGAGGTGAGCGAGTAACGTGAGCGACATCTATTCTCTAACGTTTCGAGATACTGTTGGTGCGACAACATTACTCGCTGGTTTTAGGAGCAAGGTACTATTGCTTGTGAATACGGCGACAAAGTGTGGTCTCGCACCGCAATTTGAGGAACTTGAAGCGCTTTACCAACGATACAAGGACCAGGGATTAGTAGTGATCGGTTTTCCGTGTGATCAATTTGCCTCTCAAGAGCCCGAGACAAATGACACGCTCGTGTCAGTGTGTAAACGAGATTTTGGGGTAACATTCTTGCTTAGTGAAAAAATTATGGTGAATGGTCCCCACACTCACCCGGTGTTTCGCTACCTAAAAGATCACAGTAACGCAACACTTGGCAAAGAAATAAAGTGGAATTTCACCAAGTTTTTGGTGGCCCGCGACGGCGAGAAAATACGACGCTTTGCGCCGACAACATCACCGGCGTCACTTGTCGGTGATATCGAAACACTTCTCGCACTGTGATATTCTATAGCCATAAGGAGTTTATATGATCTGGAACAAGAAAAAACGTGTTGAGAAAAAATGGAGCTGGGGACTGGCGGCAACATTTGCTGTTACGATGGTACTCAATGGTCTAGCGGGTAGCACTACGGTGCTCGGCGGAGTGAATACCGCACAGGTTTCTGACAGTTTCCCTAATTTGTTTGCGCCAGCAGGAGTGACGTTTGCAATCTGGGGAGTGATATACCTGCTCGTTGCTGGATTTATCCTGTATGTCTTTGGTATCGGTCGGTCAAAAAAGTCGACACTGACCATCGATGCGCTCACCGATGTGACAAAACTACTCACCATCAACCTCGCTCTTAACGGTATGTGGATACTTGCGTGGCAGTATAAGGTACTGTGGCTCAGTGTGTTATTGATGATTGCGTTGCTAGCCACTCTTATCAAGATTGCTGACCTGCTAAGGAGTCAACGGGTTAGTGGTGTCGAATACGTACAGACAAAACTCCCCTTCAGTGTCTATTTTGGGTGGATAACCGTCGCTACTGTTGCAAATATAACTACATTTCTCGTGAGCGTCAATTGGAATGGATTTGGTATCAAAGCAAGTACGTGGATGGTTGCGATGCTTTTGGTTGCAGCGACAATCGGCATCATCACGGCACTACGAAATCGCGATGCGGCGTACCTCACTGTATTTGTATGGGCGTTTGGCGGCATACTACTCAAGCACGTATCACCTGATGGCTTCAACGGGAGATACCCCGGAACAATCATTACGCTGAGTATCGTCCTGCCCGTGCTGATTACCTTGTGTCTCCAGCTCGTTCGGGAACGCCGCAGCTAAGGAAACTAGCTGTATCGCGACGGGTATCACGCTGGTCACTTGTTGGTTATGCAAAGATAATGTATGCTACTAGTATACACAACTAAACATAAAAGGAACCATTCTGTATGAGAAACAAAATTGTCGCTGCCGCACTCGTCCTCGTCGCCGTTGCGTCCGTGGCGTATGCAGCATTTTCACAAAACCTTACGATCAATGGTACGGGAAACGCATCTGGTAACTGGAGCGTCGAGATCATAAGTATTACAAAGACCTCGGGTACAGGCGAAAGTGATCACAATAACGTTGCCCCTTCATTTAATGCAACATCAGCTACTTTCAACGTTGACTTGGCCTACCCTGGCGCGACGGCTACGTATGATGTCGTCATGAAAAACAAGGGCAATATCAACGCAAAGGTGAGCTCCATTCCTGATTTGGTCGCAACAAATGCAGCAGATCCTGCCGATGTTAAGTTTACCGTTACCGGTCCAGCGGTTGATGATCCATTGACCCCCGGTAGCACGGTGACTGCTACAGTTACCGTCACCTGGCTTGGCACCGCGACTACTAATGTAACGACCGTGACAAAGAACGCAACAATCACCTACGGCTTTGCTCAGAACACCTAAAAACAACGTATAGCTACGTTTCCCGTGTCCTCTCGACTGATGAGAGGACACGGTTTGTTTGTTGTCTCAAGGAGAGGAGAGGAGTATAATTCTAGATAGGTATAGGACACAATATACAAAAGGAAACATCTCGTTGAGAAACAAAATTATATCACTCGCAATCGTGCTCGTCTCGGCGGCGTCGATCGCGTACGCATCGTTTGCGACAACACTCACTGTCAATGGTACCGGTACTGCTACTGGTAACTGGGCAGTAGAAATCATCAGTATCACGCCCACCGGACAGGTCGGTGCCACCGATCATGCCAGTACACCATCATTTACGGCTACCTCAGCGACGTTTAATGTCGACCTAGCGTACCCTGGCGCAACGTCGTCATACCAAGTCGTCATCAAAAACAAGGGCAACATCAACGCAAAGTTGAGCACTATCACCAACCTGACCGCCATCAACAGCGGCGCGCCAACCTACCTGACGTATGCAATCAGTGGTGTAGCGGTCAACGATACCTTGGCTCCCAACGCTTCCACAACCGCTACCATCAGTGTGACATGGGCTGCTAGTGCTTCGACAAACCCGAGCGGCGCCAACAAAGCAGCGACGATTACCTTTAATTACGTTCAAAATTAACGGAATCAGTAGCGGTGGGGAAGCGACGTCGAGAAAAATACAGAGCGGCAATTCGGCAAATGGGGCTCCTCCTCGCGATGCCTCTATTGGTAGTGAGCACAACCTATGCTTTGTTCAGCCAACAGCTTTCGGTTGATACCGCTGTATCGAGTGTCGCTTACATTTCAAATAATTATACAACCGTTACCTATACCAAGACAGCAACGTTTGCAGCCGGCGTATATACCTACAAGCTTAACCCCTTTGTCATAAAAAATAATGGTGTGACCTCAATCACTGCTTGGCAAGTACAATTTACTGTGCCAAACGATACTACAGCGATCACTTGTCCGACTACCGTGGCGTGTACTATCAATAATACGACTCATGTCGTAACGATTACTCGCACAGTCACTATCGCTGCCGGTGCATCAAGCACCATAAATAACACCTCTAACTCGATTAGATTTACAAGTACTGTCGCATACTACACGCCCCAAAACGTTAATATCTCTGCGACGTACTCAACTGCGTATGTGGCAATTCCTGGGCTTACTGTGGCCGCCACCGCGTCGCCAAAAAGCGGTGGTGCGTTTCCACTGTCGGTAGTAATCACGAATAATTCGGGTCAGCCGATCAGTGGTTGGCGGGTCACAATTCCAACGACAAAGACTTGCACATCGACTGTGCCGGCTGGAGTAACGTACACCTGCACATCAACGGTACTGACGTATACTGGGGCGGCCATACCAATCGCTAACGGGTCACAATACTCATTTTCGACCTCAGTCACTTCTACAATGACAACATGGACAACGACCGGAGCAGCGGTGAAGGGTAAAGCCTAATGTTTCGGAAGGCTCGGACCATCAAGGTTGTAGTATGGTATTTGTGCCTATTGGCGCTGATCGCTATTTTGCTTCCGGTTATACTCGAGCGCGTCGGAATAATTAGCGCATCGATTTCGCTCAGTGTGTTGCAGCCGATATTGGTTACGGCCACAGCACTCATTACTCGTCAAGTGACCCGCGGACAACATGATCGAGTGCGCCATAAGGCAGAGAAAAGCCTCATCATTAGCTCGGTATTATCGGTTTGGTTTGTTCTCTACTTCTTGTCTGGTTTAGCGGTCACCTATGTAAATAATGCAGTAGCAGTTAACTGGCAGACGGTTGTGATAAATCTTGCCACATTTGGTGTTACGGCTGCCGCCTTAGAGTATGTACGACACGGAATTATGCTATTAGGGGGGAGACGCAACGTTGTGTGGCTTGGTGTTATCATTGGCACGTTATTTTCCGTTCAACAAATCAGCTTTTCCCAGTTTGATAATGCAGCCTCAATCGCGGATTTCACAAAAATAACCGTGTCTAGCCTCGTACCTGCATTTGCGAGCAGCGTCCTTTTGACGTATCTCGCGTTTACGGCGGGACTTGGTTCGCAGCTTACGTATCGACTGGGAGTTATTGCCGTGATGTTTGTGCCCCCTATCATCCCTAAGTATGATTGGTATATGACGGGTATTGCCTGGACGGCACTGGCGGTTGGCGTGTATATCGCCATTGATCGAAACCGACATGATATAGCCGAGCCGACCCGGCATCATCAACGGGCGCGTGACACTCAAAACATTGCTTTCGTCATAGTAATGATTGCGCTTATTAGTTTCATGACGGGAGCGTTTAGTTATCGGCCCCAAGTAATCATGAGTAATAGCATGAAACCAGTTTATGAGAGAGGAGCAGTTGTGATTGTGCAAAAGGCGAATCCGATGGACGTCCAGGTAGGAGATATCGTACAATATGAAGCAACGGGCCACTCAACGACCCACCGCGTGATTGCGATCGACTTCACGTCGGATGGATCAGGGAAACGCGTTTTTCTGACGCAAGGCGACAATAGCCCGAGCCCCGACATGCCGGTGCAGGCAGATCAGATCGTCGGCATTGTACGTGCTCAGGTACCTTATGTCGGATACCCAAGTGTCTGGCTCAAGGAATTTGCAAAGTAAAAAGAAAGGGACGGCATGGCACTTGATATAGCAAATCCAGAACATTCTCAGCGGTCATTTGGATTTGTATTATTGGGGATGTTGCTACTTGTTTGTGCGGCGTTGCTGTTTTATGACCTAGGGCATACTAGTGACGCAACTCCCGTGAGCCCTACCGGCTACGACTACACCGTAAATCAGGCAGTAGATACGGGAGTCAGCTATTTTAATAGTAGTTTTTATGATAAGGGACCAGCTGCAAATAACACCGCCTATGTCGCAGACCTGACTGACGAGGTAAAGGCAACACTTCACTATAAGTATCATAGCGCTCGGCCGGTAGAATTGACGACACTGTATGGTGCGACGGCAACGGTTCGTTATCAGTATATGTTTGGAGCTGACAGCAAGGACATATCGACCGTCTGGTCAAAAGAGTACTCGCTTATTAAGCCAGTCACGTCTGTGGTGACAACTTCTGACCTTACATTTGACCCTTCGGTATCGATACCATTTGCAGACTATCGAAAAATGGTCAATCAAATGAAGCAAGCACTTTCCCTGCCGGCTACTTCGGAAGTTACAATTGCCTTTACAGTTCACGTTTCTGGTTCGATTGATGGAACACGGTTCGACGACATCAGAGTCGCGACGGTCACGATGCCACTGGACCAGCCAATTTATCGATTTGCGACCAAGTTTGAAAAAGAAGACAAGAAACAAGTTGTCACACAGGCGATGAAGTCAGGGCAAGATATGACAAAAAATTATGAGCGAATTATCATGGGCATTCTAACGGCGTTTGGTCTCATGGCGATAGTGTATGGCATGCGCAGACAGATATTTAAATCAGCCTACCAGCGAGAGCTCGAAAAAATCTATCGGTACCACGATGGTATCATCATCCGCGCGAGCCAGCCTGCTGCAATTGCAGGTAAGACCATGGTACCAGTTCAGACTTTCGACGATATGCTCAATCTAGAGGAGGAACTAAAAGTACCGATCGTTGCGACGCCAGCAGGAAATGAAGCAACAAGATTCTTGATTGTCCGCGATGACATTGTCTATGTCTATACCCTCGGAAAAGTCCTCCTTGATGACATACCGACCAGCATAGATGAAGAGCCGATTGAAGAAACGCATACAAAAAAACATGACACTAAGCGTAGGTGATAATGTGATGGACAACTCTCCACTTTCTTCACAATCAACCGCTGGTCCCAGACGTCATCGTCATCCTCACAGGTTTCCACTGCTCTATACAATTGTCATCATTGGTGTCAGTACGCTCTGCGGGTTTGGTGGCGGGATTGTGGCGACGCGTTTATTTGTACCAGCCACGAGCAGCCAGCTTACCAGACAAGTCACCGTCGAAGAAGGTCAACATATCAGTGCGCTTGCAAAGACTGTCGGCGAGAGCGTGGTCTCAATCAACGTGACAAGCCGCGCAACACAGAATGATTTTTTTGGCCGTGATATTGCCTATTCACAGCAAAGTGCAGGGACGGGGATCATCGTCAGCGATAATGGGTATGTTGTGACAAACCGTCATGTGGTTGACGCTGATGCCACCAAGGTGTCGATTACACTATCAGATGGGAGTGTTCTCGATGATGTCACAGTGGTGGGAAGAACAGGTTCAGACGATTCACTCGATATTGCCATCCTAAAGATCAACAACACAAAAGGAAAATCACTCCATCCTGCCACACTTGGTAGTTCGTCGAGTCTGCAGGTGGGTGACAAAGTAGTGGCGATAGGTAACGCACTGGGCCAGTTCCAAAATACGGTCACGGCGGGTATTTTGTCTGGGTACGGTCGGAGTATTGAGGCCGGAAATGAAGGTGGATCGCAGAGCGAATTGCTTCAAAATTTGTTGCAAACTGACGCAGCAATTAACTCTGGTAATTCGGGTGGTCCGCTCGTTAACATGAATAGTGAAGTAATCGGTATCAACACGGCAGTAGCGAGCGGCTCAGCAGAAAATATTGGATTTGCTATCCCTATCGACGACGTAAAGGGGCTGATAGCCAGTGTCATAAAAACAGGTAAGTTTGAACGGCCGTATCTCGGCGTGCGATATGTTGCGTTGACTGATGAAGTGGCGTCGACCTATACATTGTCGGTAAAACGCGGTGCTTATTTACTGTCGAGTCACGGCGGGTCGGCGATCATCGGCGGTAGTCCAGCTGAAAAGGCCGGCCTAAAAGAAAAAGATGTTATCACGAAAGTTGACGGCATATCGATTGATGAGACACATAGCCTCACCTCTCTCGTCGGGAGGCGGGCAGTCGGTGACGTGGTTGAACTTAGCATTATACGAGACGGCAAAGAACAAAAAGTGCAAGCTACCCTCGATCCTTATCACTAGGTGATTGGTGTTCTGGACAGAGGTACGAGCCTTGTGATATGATAACCATAAGAATAACAAGGGAGAAATATAATGGATAGATTTTCGAGTCGCCCAACTCGTCCGGGCGTACCGCAACAGCAACTGCGGTCCACTGAACCCGAACCCGTCGCAGAGCCGCCTCACGGCGAAGTACCCCACACTTCGACTGTATCATTTCGGCGGCAGGAACCGCTTCGTCGCTTTTCGCGTCGAACTATGATGATTGTCGGTGGACTCATCGCGCTACTGATCGCGGCTTGTCTCGGATGGATGGTATACCAAGCGACTATCGGTAATGTTATAAAGGGAGATAAGTATCAAGCTGTTTTTCTTAGCAATGGACAGGTGTACTTTGGCAAGTTGCAACGAGCGAACAACGAGTATTATCGACTGACGAGCGTTTTTTATCTCCAAACAAAGTCAACTACGAGCGATGCAAAGAATCCGCAGACCAGTGATAGCAATGGGGTTGAACTAATAAAGTTGGGCGGTGAGCTTCACGGCCCAGACGATGAGATGATGATTGAGCGTACCCAGGTGTTGTTCTTTGAAAATCTCAAGGCCGATGGTAAAGTTTCGCAGACCATCAAAGAGTACAACGATAAAAATAAATAACACTCATGCTCAAAGAATTGAAGCACACGCCGGCAACAGCACGTGGTCGCCGGCGACAGCATCGCCGCCGCTCGGCTGTGATAGCCACAATTGCACTGCTCCTTGTCTTGTTGCTCGCTCTCGCGGCAGCTCTCTGGTATGTGTGGTGGACGGGGCAGCACGCGGAAGTGAAAGTGTCGAAGGTCCAACCAGCACCGACTCGTGAAGTAGCGCCGCCAAAAGTTGCTGATAACGCTCCGGTTGGTGTTTCGATTAGCGTATTGACGTCGCCACTTTCAGCCGGGTCAAATGCCTCAATTACTATTCGTACCAAACCAAAGGCTGCTTGTAGTATCATCGTTACGTATGACAATAGTGAAAAAAGCCGTGATAGTGGCCTGGTGCCAAAGATGGCAGATGAGTATGGCGTGGTGAGCTGGAGTTGGTCAGTTGAGTCAAATAGAACAAAGGGAAAGTGGCCAATCGACATAACGTGCGCCGAGAACGGCAAGAGCGGGTATATGCGTGGTGAGCTAGTGGTTCAGTAATACTAGCTGAGTGAATTAATGTAACGAATCCAGCTATCGTTCGAATGCTTGACGGATGATTTGATGAGAATGAGTAGTTTTGATTTGGTACATATGACCGACTGCGGTCCTTTTATTGAGTCACCAATATAGATTGTCGTGGTTGTAGTGCTGATCTTGTCTGAAGCATTGTAACTTTTTGCAAGTTCAGCGATATGTCCCTCGGGATCAGATTGAAATGTGTCGGGAAGTGGTTGCTGACTAACAATAATCTGCGATCCATCCAGGTTGTCAACGTAGGCGAATACTGGGTCAGCAGAATCGGGACTAACGCGTGTCCAGCCGCCAAGGTCGGCAATTGATTTACCTCCTGGTAGTACCGTTATGAACTTTGGAACCTCATCTTTTGATTTTTTTGTTGACGCTGTGGTCTCGGTGTGAGGCTGAATAAGATCGTTTTTTTTCTGAGACCAGCTAATAATAAAGACAATGCCAAGAAGAAGCAGGGCACCAATGATAAGTCGTGGTTGGTGCAGTAATTTTGCTATGCGCACTCTATACCACGGTGGACGCTTCGGGGGACTAAAAGCAACCACACGGTGCTGAGTGGCAGAAGGTTTGTATGAATGTGGACGGGGATTCATCGTAGTAGGGTTTTTCCTAATTGGTATAATATGGCGTGTCATCGGGCATCTGGAGGCCGCCAGTAAAGGTGCGGCCGTGCATCAATCGTTTGCCGGGATCGGCGGTAAATTGGAGGGTCAAGTCGGTGATCGTTGGACCGCGACTCACGTCGTCGGGATAGCCAAAGGATTGTGAGCTATCGACCGTTACATTGAAGAAGAAGTAGCGTCCACATTTGATGTCGGTGCCGCTACCATCTTTCACAATATACGCACCGGGTGTTCCAAGTGTGACGTCGCCGAAGTTGGTGTCTTGGCCCCATGTACTCATGGTTGCGCATAGGCTGGCGGCTTGTTGATTGGCCATGCTGCGGTATTTGAGTTGCCAGCGAGCGCCGATGGAGTTGTCGAGACCGTTTAGTAGCCACGCATTTGGGAAGACATCGGAGTCGGTGTCAATCATGATGGAATATTTGGCAACCTGCGGCTGTGATAGGAGGGGTGTCTGTTGTGTGACGGGGCTTGCGTAGGTGAGCGTGCTGCCACAGCCACCACCGAGAACGTAGGCTTTTCCGTCAGTATACACGGCAGCCGCACCGTAGCGCGCTCCAGTATATCGCTGATTTGTTTCATACCACTCGCCTATACCAGTCGGGTTGTTGCCACTCGCGATGGTCGTGTTAGCACTGATGGGAGCAACGATTGTCGCGGGGTCGCACGTCGTCGCACTACTCCTACCACCGAGCACATAGATGTAGCCGTTGGCGGCGAAGCCGTCTCCATCAGCGAGCGGTCCTGGCATACTGCTAGAGAAATTCCATGAGCCTGCATTGCCCGTGCTTGCATTGATCTGCGAATATTGACTATCACTCAGATAGTTCGCCCCGTCATAACCACCGAAAAGATAGAGGTTGTTTGCGTACGCAATGGCTGTGGCACCGCTTCGTGCCACGGTGAACGAGGTGCTGCCAGTTGACCACGCGGTGCCTATGTTGCCGCCGCTATTTAGCTGGGGGCTGACATAGACGGTGTTGCACACGTTACTCGCCGTACAGCCAGTACCAGTACCTTCGCCGCCAACAACATAGAGGCGGTTGTTCCAGACAGTTGCGCCAAACTTTGTTCGACCGGCTGGTAGCGCATTGGACGCGGTATTCCACGACGAAATTGCGCCGCCGCTTGGTGTTGCATAATAGACCTCGGTGCGACGGTCGGTGGCGGTATTTGACTGTCCGCCGATGTAGTAGAGCGTACCGCCCGCAGCCCGCAACTTGCCCCAAGTCCGTGCCGCGGGTAGACTAGCAGTGCTGGTCCATGTGCCAACAGCACCATTGGCGTCGATTGGTGCGTACGAGACGTCGGTTGTAGTCGCGGTACAGTCGGTTGCGCTAGTACAGCCTCCGGCGACATAGAGATAGCCATTGTGAATGGCGGCTGAGGCGCCGATGCGGTTTGCCTGAGCAGTATACTGGTTGGCGCTGGTGCTATAGCCAGCCGGCGCGCCGCTGTCATTGTTGTAGACTTGGAATGTTTGGACGACATTTGTCGTGCTGGTACAGCCGCCCGGACTGGCACCGTTTGTACAGCCACCGATAACGTACGCATAGGAATTTGATACCGGCGCGCTTAGTCCCCAGCGCTGGTTAATCTGCACGGCCGAGACATTGAAGGTCTCGGTACCGCCGTCGCCCAGACTGCCGTCACTAACATTCATCTTAATAAACTCAATGTCAGGAAGTGTTCCGGTTGCTGCTTCGTAACCACCGATCACATAGATGTAGCCGTTGTACCCGAAAGCTGCCGAACGTCGTCGTCCAACGGCCATTTCGTTGGGGGACTGTGTCCAGCCGCTCGCTCCAGCTGTGACAACATTGTTATTATTGTCGATTTTGGCATAGCGAACACTTTTGAGGTCCTGAATGTTCGGTGAAACACCTCCAATGAGGTATACGTAATTGGCGTAGACGGTACCACTCATGATGGCGAGGCCGGTTTGCGTGTCGCCGGGGATGGTGCCGATTTGTAGCTGGTTCGTGGTACTGCAACTTGCAATTGCCCCGGCCGCCTGTATGTTGCAGCGATAAACATTTTGCGAGTAGGCAGTGCAGCCAGCGTTGTTGCTGTTGGTGCAGCCGCCAAATATAAACAGGTGCCCGGGGTTGTTGGTTGCGTCGGCTGGATTGGCACGAGTATAGGCATATTGATAGGAAACTGAGGTTGCGCCAGCACCACTCATCGACTGCTGTGTCCATGCCCCAACGCTTCCGTCAGTACCAAGGTTGGCACGCATGATAGTGTTCGTGTTGTTGTTGCCGCTGAGCCCGCCAATCAGGTATATGCGGTTGTTGAATATGACCGGACTCGCTGCAGCCACGGAGACGGGCAGGGTATTGGTCGATTGGATACACCATATATTGTTTTGGAAGGCACCATTTGGACAGGTAGCTGGTTTTGACATTTGCCCAGTTGAACTAATGGCGGCATAGGCAACGCCATTGGTGACACCACTCGGGTTGCATGCTGTGTCGGTACAGCCGCCAAATATGTAGAGATAGCCGTTTGACACAATCGAGGCATTGAGTAGGCTACCGATTGAGGCTGCTGGTGTACTACAGTTTGTTGGCGTACCACCGGTGCAGGTGCCGCTACCGGGGTTGGATGATTGCCCAACGGTTGAGGCATCGCCGTCACGATTGATCGATCCATAGACGATCGTCTCCAGGGTAACGGTACATGCACCCGTACTGGTATTTTGGGCAGAACAGCCACCAACCTCGTAGATATTGTCACGCCATGCGAAAAGCCCATGACCAAACCGCTGATTCGACACCGTGCCAACTGTATTCCATACGTCGAGACTTCCATCGGTGTTGATACTTGCGACCTGTGTATTACTTTGCACAGTTGAACAGTATCCACTGGCATTGACTGCACTACAACCACCCGATATATACATAAATGCTCCCCAGACTGTTACGAAGTTGCCGCCACCAGAAAAGCGTCCAGTCGCGAAACTCGATGTCTGCTGCCAACTATTTATGGTACCGTTTGTGTTAATCTTGTTGTAATACACATCGGTGCGGGGCC
Organism: Candidatus Saccharimonas aalborgensis; assembly: GCF_000392435.1. Lineage (NCBI taxonomy): Bacteria > Candidatus Saccharimonadota > Candidatus Saccharimonadia > Saccharimonadales (SeqCode) > Saccharimonadaceae (SeqCode) > Saccharimonas (SeqCode) > Saccharimonas aalborgensis (SeqCode). The sequence continues at coordinate 433,333 of NC_021219.1, read as the reverse complement.
CGCCTCCGACGGTACTGCTACCACCGATGATGTAGAGACGGTCGTTGTATACGGTCGCGCCATGACCATATGCGTTATAGGGAAGTGACGTCTGAGCACTCCAGCTGCCGATTTGCCCAGTTGGCGTGAGGTCAGCGACTTCGACGGTACTAACGATAGTATTGCTGGCAGCTCTGCCGCCCATGACATACAAACGGTTATTGTACGCGGCGGCAGTGATGTCGGAGCGGGCACTTGATAAGCTCACGTTGTTGGTATACCAGTAGCTCCAGGTTGTCTTGGTTGGGTCAGTTGTCGGGTTCCATGTTGGGTTCCAAAGCTGGGGCTCACCATTGGCACCGAGCTTTGCGACATAGATTGTTGTTTGAGGAACACCGCTGCCGTTGAGTCCGCCGATGACGTACAGGAAGCCATTGTAGGCGACTAGCGAGTAGTTGCTCCGTGCTTCAGGGAGATTGTAGGCACTGTCGGTGCACCAGCCGCTACAGGCTCCGTTGCCGGGGTTTGGGCTTTCGAGTGAACCGTCGGTAGTTGAAAGGTGAATCCAGTTGAGCGTGGTGCTTGTGGTTGTGCCGCCTGCTCCGTAGTTGATGATGATGATACCATTGCTACCGCCAGTGCCCGTGCCGCCCGTTGCACCCGCGTTACCTCCTTGGCCCGCACCGGAGCGGTCAGTATCGGTGTTATTACCAGGATTTTGGCCGCCACCAGCTGTGGTTGTGAGGCTACCTGAAACAAAACTTGAGCCGCTACCACCACCCCCAGCACCAGAGCCGCTTGATGAGCTCGATCCACCACCACCACCAAAGTACCCAGCGCCACCACCACCACCACCGGCACGACTGGTAGCTATGACGCCGCCACCGTTACCGCCACTTGCAAGACCACCACTTGCGCCACTTCCGTCGGTTGTACCACTGGTGCGTCCGTCACCACCAAGACCACCAGTGAGTGAGCTACCAGCTGAACCTGCGTTCGTACCGCCAGTACCACCGGCGCCACCAGCAGACTGAGTACCACCGCCACCACCTCCACCAGCACCAGATGTTGTGCCAGCGATACCATTCGTGCCGCCACCAGCGCCACCAGCGCCACCTGTATTACCAGCTGAGTTACGGCCACCACCTCCACCTCCACCACCAGCAGCGATTGCCAGTGGGGTTGCGCCTCGGTAAATACTGGAGTAGCCACCACCTCCACCTCCACCACCAGCAGTGTTGCGAGTACCAGTTGCGCCTCCACCACCGACATATACAGTGAGAGTTTCGCCCGGTGTGACCGCTACACTTCCCGATACATAGCCACCTCCTCCACCGGTGCCTCCGGCGGCGGCTGAACCGCCGGCACCACCACCTCCACCACCCCCCCATACCTTGACAGAGAGGCTTGTAATGCCAGCCGGGACAGTAAATGTACTTGCACCCTGCGCGGTGTAGATCTGGCCGTTGAGTGAAAGGCCACCGACCGAGTAGAGGTAGCCACCAGCAACTGCCGTACCGCCAGCCCAGTTTCCCTGAGGTAATTTGGTCGCGCTGTTCCACGTGTCAAATCGCGCGCCAGTGGTACGGCCCTTCTTAATAAGTTTGTTAGCGACGTCGAAATTGATGTTGGTCTCGTTGTTACCATTCATGAACTGCTGGGCGGTGACCACGTAGATGCTTGGGTCGATGGTCAGCGGGTAGGTAGCTTTGGTGAGTTCCTTGGCGGTGACGGTGAGACGATTTTTCTCGAGGTGAAACGACGCCTCAACCTGCGAAGTTTGCTTGCCGTACTCTTTGACAATTGGGCTTGGTATGACAAAAAGTAATAGGGATTTTTTGGCATTTTCGCGGGCTTTCTTGAGGAGAGCGGCGTCTGCATCGGAACCTGCAGAGATGTTGTTGATGAAGAGCTCGTTACCATAGACACCAATACTACCATCTGACTCTTGCCGTGCTTCAGTGCCGTCAGGTAGTTTCAGCAAATAAGTAAATGACGCCTCGTTGCCGGGTGCCTTTGAGAGCACGATGTCTTCTTTGATGCCTGTCCCCTCAGCGGTATATACTAGCCAGCCGCTGTGGTCGCGAAATGGGTATACGACGCGGTTTTGATCTTGTTGGCCATTTGCGACCGCAAATTGGGGAGTAATAGTGAGGTCAACTTTGTAGTTGGGGTCGGTGACCACCATACCCTTCGCGGCATCGACAGGTATAGTCGCGGCGACAAGGCCCGCACCACTTTGTTTTGATTCTGGTGTGCTTGCTCTCCCGTTTATGAAACTATAGATCTGTTGCTTCGCATCGAATAAGAGGCTTTTTGCAAGCACATCGCTAGGGGGCGTAAGCAACTTTCCAGCTGAACTGAGTTGGTAGTTATGCGGTCCATAATAACGATACAACTGATAACCAATAGCAGTGATGGCGGTAACAATGACGATAATAAGACCAAACCGCAGCAAGCCCTTCTTGGTGGGCGCAGGTATGACAATATAGCGTTTCCCGCTTGCCGTTACTTTTGTGAAACGCTTTACCAATGACAAACAACTCTCAATACGCCCGTGCCGTAGTCGGCCGATGTCGTGTTTACGCTGACTTGATTGATTTTTTCTCTTCATACCCTCACTATCCACCGGGGTGGCTTCTCTGTTATTGTACCATAACCGTGAAGAGGTAGCTACTTGTTGCTAAAGGCAAAGTTGAGGTTACCAACGTAGGCGTTCGCGTTTTTACTGGTTGTCATGTCGATCTTGAAGACGATACTGTTGCCAGGCGCAAAGCCACAGGTCGATGGGTCGGCGGCACCGGTTGCCGTACCGGTCAGCCATGAAGTTTGTGTGCCACTTGAAACGCTGACTGCTGAACCACAGGGTAAAAGACCGCTGCCGTTATTTCGATATATTTGGTACTGAACGCTTGATGAGCCGCCACTGCTTCCGTTATCGGTACGAGCCATGAGTGAGGCTTGACCTGAGTTGAAGCTCTTGAAGGTACTCGGTAACTGGTAGGTCACATAGATACTATAGGTTTGAGTTGTGGCCTGAGGACTAGTCCATTTGTAGAAGTTGTACGTTTCATTTGTCCCACAGACGCTGGGCCGTCCACTGACCCCGTCGTTGATTTGGAGGGTGCTTGAACAGATGTCGCTGGTCATTGTCCCGATACCAGTTCCGTGGAGCACCGCATTTGTGTACTCTGGAGAGATAGTGACAATGTTGTCTGGGCTGGAACCACAGGCACCCCAACCATCAGCCTCGTAGCACTGCAGCTTTCCAAGCGTGGTGTCGTAGTACATGCTGCCGAGCAGCGCATCGTTGTTGCTGGCGATTGGTGCGCTTGCCCCTTTGTCGAGTGTGAAGAGTGTGGTTGGGCCACCGTTAATACCGCCACCGACCTGAACATTTGGTGTGGTGATGCTCGCCAGTGTCATGCTAAACGAGTCAACGGCGAAGGTTCGTACGCCCGAAGTCGCTTCGACGAAGTAGACGTAAGGGTTGGTCGCGGCATTGGCATCAGTTTGGATGTAACACGTTACTTTCGTCCAGCCGGTCGTAACCAGCGTCTGCGCGTTATAGTCGACACAGTCCACGTAGTCGCCAGCGGTGGTTGAGGTGCTGCCAAGATAACTATAGCGTATCTTGAAGTCGTTAAACGCAGCACCAGAGATGAGCTTGCCATAGACGGTGACGCGGTAAAGCGTTGAACTGAGCGGATTTGACGATAGTTTATTACGGATACCGGCGTTGGCTGCACCGGCCGTCACGTTGGCTTGGGCGCTGTCGCTGGCGTCGTTACCGTCAGTGATAATACGTGAGCTCGCAACTGTACCTTGTCCGGCAGTCGGCCAGTTTGTCGCGTAGTTGCCAGCATCAGTCACACTGCCGTCGGTGGCAAAGTTGTAATCGGCAGCAATCGTGACACTGAGGTTGTCGACGTAGAAGGTGCGGGTGGCACTGGCAGTTTGGCGAATGAGGATCGCGTTGCCGCTGGTGATACCACTAGCGGGCGTCGTGAAGGTACAGTTGACCTTGGTCCAGATACTTGTGTTGACAGCTGAGGTGGCACCACAAGCAGTGAGGAGGGTGGTATTGCCATCAGCCGAATATTGCACATTGAGGTCAGTAAACGTACTTGAACCGCTGGTGAGACGAGTAGTGAAGCTGACGTTGTAGGTAGTGTTGGCTGTCAAGGCGGCGGCACTACCACCGCTATTGATGAGTTGGTTTTTGGCACCACTGTTAGCGGCGGTTGCGGCAATCGATACAGAACCTTGACCAGTGGCGATATAGTTACCGGCGACATTTTGGCGGGTGACCGTGGCAGTACCGGTGCTACTCCAAGTGCTGGCCGGGAAGGTTGTGGCACTGGCACCGGCAGTCTCTGCACCGGCATTGCTGGCATATTCAGTGACATTGCTGTTGACCTGGAGCAAGCCTGCCGCGCTTTTTGTCTGGACGCTGAGGAGCGTACCATTCACAGGGTTGGTAGAGCTATCACGAATGGTCAGACCATTGGTCGCACTGGTTTTACTGACGACGAGTTCGGCGCCACCGGCGCTCTGGAGTGTGTTGTCGTAGGCAGCCTGGAGGGTAGTCGAGCTCGATGCACCCGCAGCCGTCCAATCAGCGCCATTCCAGATCATCGTTGCGGTTGTATTCTTACGCATTGCAATCTGATTGCCTTGGCCACCACCATTGACACTCAGTGTAAAGTCCTTTGTGAGATTTGATGCAGTCACGTAAACGACGCGTCCAGCAGTTGCAATACTTGGATCTGGGAGGGTTGCTGTTTGTCCATCTTGGGTAAACCCGACGATGACAGAAGCATAGTTGTTGACGGATGTCTGAGCGACAGTACACCCAGATGATGAGGTTGATTCAGTGCCACTTGGGAAACAGTTGGCATCATTGGCGATCGTCTGGAAGGCTGACGTATTGAGTATAACAAGACCGTTTGATGTGGTACCGGTTCCACCGGCCAGAGTGAGGTTGCCGCCAGTCGTACCAGTTGCGCTATTACCACCCTGGATGAGCACTGCACCACCCACTCCAGTTGTACCGCTGGTAGCACCCTGGATGGTGAGCTGCTGCCCAGCTTGGCCGGCAGTGGTTTGTGTAGTTTTTTGGATAGTGGTTGTGGTGGTGGCATTACCAACCATTATCTTGTCCGAAACAAGCTTAATACCATTGGTTGCACCGGCAGTCAGTGTGACGGTGTTAGCAGCGCTCCCGGCATTTCCTATATTGACATCACCATTGACGGTTGTTTGGAGGTTAACCGCACCTCGCACCCCTGAACCTGTTGGTGCACCACCGATAATGTTAACCGCACCACCGGCTTGATTAGTGCCGTTACCACCACCACCTTGTAACGTTAGGGAGCGTCCTACCCCTGTACTTGTGTTTGTATTGACTCCGATGATCCGATCAGTTCCACCGCCGAAACTGAGGTCATATGATGCGGTTTCGCCATTTGCTAAGGCTATACCGACACGGTTATTTGTCGAGTCTATTGTCATGATGTCTGTGGTACCAGCAGCATTTTGTACTTTAAGGGCTGTGGTGGAGTCACTTGTTGGTCGAATAGCTGGTGTGATGATAGCGGTATCGGCCTGACCAGTGCCAGAGATGTGAAAGTTTGAGGCGGCCTGTAGCGTCGTCTGGTTTTGGATAAAGTTTGTACAGGCAGAGGTGGCAGTTGAATTACTCGTACATACCGTTGCATTACCAGCCAGACTCGGGAGGGTCAGGGTATAGTTGCCCGTCTGCGTGCCAGACTGAATTGTGAGCCCATAGCCATCAAGCGTCCCATCATTAAATACTAGTTTTCCTTGCGTGACGGTGCCGGTAGTACTAATTCTGCCGAGCGTGAGCTGATCACCGTTGTTATTGAAGGCGGCATTGACGTTACCGTTACTATCTTGGAGCCGAAAGAGGTCTACGGATTGAGATGATGCACCTTGTACCATTGCACCTACACTGCTTGCACTTGCGCTTTGCACAGCGATATTAGCCGATTGAGGTACTGTGGTATTTTGGATAAATCCGCTCGCTGTTAGGCCGCCGAGCGAGCCGGCATTCATCGCGTAGGCAACAGATGCAAGACGCTTCATTGGTACCATTTCTCCATCGCCACCACAGGAGCTAAATGGCGTACAGGTAGTGTTGGTAGTGCCGATATTCACGCTCAGCCACAGCGTGTCTTGGTTCCAGTCGACTTGACTACCAAAGGGGTTGATTGTTCCAAGCTGTACTGACATAAAGCCATTTTTGACCTGGACACCGTTTCCAGCGGTGTTGAGCCAATCCTCTGTCCACTTGAGGGTTCCACCAGGGTTTCCTGCGGTGGTACCGGTACCATCCTGGTAGATCTTGAACTGGATATTGTAGTAGCCGTCAGGGACTACTGCACCCTGAGCGTTGAGCAGTCGGCCTTGAAAGTTCATTTGTTGGTTAATACCGGTTGCGGCATGCGCTGTCTGAGGTGCCACTCCTATAATTCCAGATACGACAAACACGCCCACAAAAAGGGCGCCCAATAGTGATCGGCTTAACGCACGAAAGATAGTTACTGGCATGTTTGTTTTTTGACCTGGTGGACTTTTGTTTTTGTAGCCTAGTGAGAATACGCCATCAAAGCAAAAGAGGTACCTTGAAGGTGCTGGGTGGTTTTTTATTAGAAAACGCTGTTATTTTGTTTTAGTGCTGTAAAGCCGTTTTTGTCTCACACATAGGTTTTACAACCCTATGATACACGCTTATGCTAATAAATGCAAGAGGCATTTATCACGCTAGACGTTTTGATCAAGAATCAGCAAATGGTGCTTGGCGAGCATCCTTTTTTCTCGCCATTCACCGATCCAAAAACTGATGACAACAGCAAAGGTAGCGGCGTACAGCGGCCACAATAATAACAGGTTATCTGTCACAGATTTTGAGGGTGTCGTGGTTTCGGCGACAGGAGGCTGACCGTTTACGATTGAAGCGACCGTCAAAAATGCGACACGGCCGTCGGCATCGGTGGCCTGAAGTGAAAGCTGATAGGTACCAGCCTTTTCGTATACGTGACCAACCCGAAATGTTTGATTGTCGGTGCGAGAAACAACCTTATTCGTACCATCTCCCCACTGGATATTTACTGCATATGGTGCGCGTCCTCCGATAATATCGATGGGCATTGTCATTTCCTGATTGGGAAATGTTCCTCGAAAAATTGCATCAGTATTGATGAGTAGCTGGTTACCGCCAAAGTTGAGTGAGGTCAATATTCCACCTTGTATACCGAGTACATCGTACCAGACGGTAATTTTATTTGAATCAGGCCCCGCTTGGTTGAGAGCATCATAGACCTTTGCATACACAACATTTGCACCGATCAAGAGGTCTGACTCCAGACTAAAGCTGCCGTCAGTAGTACAGGGAGTTGAACCAGCGAAAATGTCATTTTTGAAAATCTCTACCAGACTATCGGTCGGACAAGTACCCTTGACGGTGATCGGTGTCGTACTAAAATGCTGTCCGTCGGTAGGCGAGGTAATGTGTGCGGCCGATGTCGGCGGTTTGCCCGCGACGACACCACTCATACCAACCGAACCAGCGCCTGGTCCGCGTCCCACGTAGGCATAACTCGTAAACGAAGTGAGAGCAAAGCCTACCACAAAAAGCAACATACCTAAGAACACGTACGAGGTGTGTTCGTGGGAGCGTAGTTTACCGGTGTGTTTATGTTCACTAATCTTTACCCATGCAGGCATAGCTATACTGTAGCATCATTTCATACATACCGCTAGTGCTTAGCGTCGTCGAGAGCGGCTACGTGACTTGCCGAGTAGGCGTTCATTGTATCGTTTGATCATGATACGTCCTACAAAGATAAGTACAGCGAGTAGGATGAGTATACCAAGGATGAGTTTCCACGGGATGATCCAAAATGACAATCGTGAGGTGAGGGTCTGGTTCTTTCCGTAGCTAAGAGTTAACTCTGCAGTATAGTAACCGAACATAAATCGGTTCCCGAGGGCAGACTCATCAAATGGCTGCTCAAAGCGTCTGGTTGAGTTGGGGAGCACATTTCGATTCTCAAGATTGACATTGACATTTGCAGTGATATTTCCGAACATATCCTTGATGATGATATTGCCTCGTGGTTGCTCAAAGACATTCCCCTCATTTTTGATTCGCTCAGTAAATTGTAGAGGGACAGAGTCAAATATTGAGCCTTTTTCACCAGTCTTACTAACATAAAACTCTTGGAGCGACAGTTTCTCATTTGCATCGCCGTTGACGCGGATCATGATGAGCGCCCCTAAACTCGCACTTAGCGATACTCCAGTTTCTTTCATATCTGGTGGGCTGACGGTAAATCGGATCGTACCGTAGTAGCCTCCAGGAGCTGCGTTTTTTGGTACCGTTATCTTGATGGGGAGGTTTTCGATTTGCTTTGACTTTAGTGTCATTTGGGGAAGCGGTGACACCCAGTCGATAATCGAGTAAGGACTTTTTTCAGTAGTATCGACAAGTGTTTTCGGATTTCCGTTCTCACTATTCGGATCAGCTATAAAATCGTTTACCTGGCTCGAAACAATCAGTGGAAGTGGCGAGACGTCCCTGATGGCAATCTGTGCATTGATGACATCACCTGGATTTGCCGTGAGATTAAGAACTGGCGGTGCGATTTCCAGCGCCTGACCACCATCATTGGGAGCGGCGTTTGCGGTGCGTGGCAATACAAAGAACGCTGTGGCAACGACGAGGCAGATGACGGTGAGTGTGATGGCAAGAAATCGTTTCATAAGCTTAGTAAGTAGCGGTACAAATATAGGTTAATGTGGTGGTATAAGTGCCCGATAGCTGGTTACCAGCGACATCGACAATGTATGAAACGGTGTATAGCTGGGCATTTGTTGGACCGGCGCCACCGTTGTTACTCGCTGCAACCGTTTCCCCGGTGACAAATTTGAACTGATCAACGGTGTTGTAGCCAGTCTGTGCCTGGCCACGCAGATCTGTCCCATCAGGAGTAGGAGTAACCTCAGCACCAACGGCTACTGTTGAAGTTGCGGTAGTGTTGAGTTTAAGGTTCATACCAAACTCACTTTTTCCTCTTGTTATTCCAGCAGCTGTAGTCATACCAGGTATCGTGTTTGACCCAGAGGTGAGGGTTGGACCGTTGACAGTGATCGAGTAGCCAGTGGTGGCATTTGTGCTGGCCGCCATTTGCGACGTGGCGGTAGCGGTATCAGTTGGGCTAAAGAGCTGGTTGAAATTGATCGTGGGGTTGGTAACAGTGACACAGTCGACAGTGACGGTCGCACCCGTGCAAAAGACAAGACTCTCAGGCATCACGCCCTGGAGAACGATGGGGTTTGCTGTGCTGGCCGCAACACTACCAGTATCGAGCGGTGAACCGGTTGCATTGGTTGAGGTGTAGGTAGAAATACGGACAAAAAACGTTGTATTAACAGCGGTAGGGTTGACAACACTATTGAGGGTATACGTAGCGGCGACGTTCGTTCCCACGGCAGCAGCAGTACGGGTAATATACGGGGCACCGTTGGTGGTATTCACTAGTGAAAACCCAGTCACACCTGTTTCACCACCGTAGGTTGCTCCTGTGGTAACGAGGCCGGTGGGCATGACACAGGCTGTGACTTGCGCAACCGTACAATATTCAAACTTAATTGAACCAACAGTGTTACCACCGGGGATGGTGAATGCAAACTTGTGGTTAACAGTGCCACCAGCAAGTGATCCACCGGTAGTACCTACCCCTATAAGCTGAAGACTGCGGACGGTAATCTGAGCGGCATTAGCAGTCGGCGCCCGGTAGACAGAAGCAATACTTGCGAACACCAAGAGTGCACACAAAAGATAAAGTTTTCCCCTCACACTTCTCATATGAAATACTGTATCATAAGCGTAAACAAGTGGTCAACACTAACGGCGTGTGGATAACTAGCAATACCGCGCAAATCACCGTAGCGCGGTATGGGCTAGCTGCCACGTGGTGGACTAGTAGGTCGGAGTACAAATATAGGTAAGGGTAGTAGAGTAGGTTCCGGCGGGCTGGCTACCTGGCACGTTCGCGATGTAACTGACGGTGTAAATTTGGGCATCGGTGGCACCAAGGGTGCCGCCGTCGGAACTGTCGGCAACCGGGTCGCCATCAATGTATTTGAAGGTTTCTGCAGTATCGTAGCCCGCAAGTGGTTTTGCTCGGTAGTTGGTTGTATTGGACACTGGAGCGACATCGGTTCCAAATGGAAGACCAGGGGTTGTTGTCGTGTTGGCACGTAGGTTGAGACCAAATTGGCTGACTCCGTGCGTACTAGTAGCAGCCACATTCATAGGGAGGATAGTGTTGCTACCGCTGGTTAGAGTCGGGCCATTGACAGTAATACTGTACCCAGAACCTGCGTTTGTACTGGCTGCCATCTGTGATGTTGCAGAGGCAGTATCGACAGGAGAAAAGAGCTGGTTAAAGGTAATTGCGTTGAGATCGGCCGTGGTACAATCCGGCACACCGGCGGTGAGACCAATTGTCTTGCCCGTACAAAAGACGAGTGATTCGGGCATAACTCCAGATAGATCGATGGCATTTGTCGTACTGGCGGCCACAGTTCCCTTGTCGGTTGACGCGCCAGTTGCGTCGAAGGTGCCAAAGCTAGCAATACGCACAAAGAAGGTTTTGTTGATGTCAGTAGGGTTAGTGATGTTATTGAGCTGAATGGTGACAGCAGTGTTTGCCGCGAGGGCCTGCGTCGCCCCTGGTGCACGGGTAACGTGAAAGACGTTTGCCGAATCATGTACGACAGTGAGTCCGGTCAGTCCGACGGTCGCTCCGTCGAGAGTACCGGTCGTCGTGTCGAGTCCTGTAGGAGGGACGCACGTGGCTGCACCAACGTCAGCGGCGGTGGTACAGTATTGGAATTGGACCGCACCGATGCTCGCCGCAGTAGGTAGCGTAAAGGTGAACTTATGGCGTACAAGGCGACCAGGCAAAGAACCACCGTTGATGCCGAGGGTGTTGTTATCCCCAGCAAGTAATGTGAGTGTACGCGTCGTAATCTGCGAAGCGTAGGCAGAGTTAGTTGGTAGGAAAGCTGCTTGTACGACAAAAGCCGCGACAAGCATAAACACGCCTAAGGCGCGTGGTAGTGTGGTGGTGAGTTGTTTTTTCATTGTGGTGATTTTTTTGTTTTATGGTGGTTTCTACAAGAGATAATAGCATGAGCAAGATAGCATGTCAACAACTTTTTAGGACTTTTAGTAGGTTCCGGTGACGATAATTGTCTGGTTGCTGGCGTACTGGCCACCTGGCGTAATACCAGCAACGTTCAGTAAGTAGCTCAGGGTATAGATAGTTTTGCCAGAACTTTTGGGGGCACTGGCGATGATATCACCACTGGCGTAGTGAAATTGATTAGGGGTAGAGTACGTGGTATCACCGGCTCCCGTACCAACTTGACCGTAGCCGAACTGGCCATTATCTGGGTTTGCACCGAAAGATACGGGAGAGGTATTGGCAACAAGATTGACACCAAACTGCTCAATGCCAGGCTGTGAAACAGTCGTGGTACCCATCGCGCTTATCGAGTGAGCGCCATTTGTCGGCGCACTGCCAGTCAGCTGTACCGCGTAACCATAGCTTGTGTAGTTAATCACCGAAAATGACGCTGTCGCTGTTGCAGCACTGGTAGGCGAGAGAACGCCAAAGTTAGCATTTGTCGAGAGTAGTTCGATAGTAAGGGTAGGATCAGGAGTCGTCGGTGTTCCGACTCGTATCTGATAATTGTTGGATGCAGACTCTCCTACACCAATATCACCGTAGGCACCCGAGCCGGCGTAGCTATTTGAGGTCGACTGGTTGAGTCCGCCTGCTCCGAGTGTTGATTCATCGAAGCGATAATTGTTCGACTGTAGTGTCTCAGCGGAGACATAGTTAGAACAAAGAAGCACACAGCCAACAACTAGCCCCAACACTCCGTAGCCGTTAATTCGTCCTACCATAGTGTCTATTGTTTCTGAAGCATGAGTATTTTGCAAGTTACTCCTGAAAAGGCTATACTGGTGGATAGATAATGGTGGAAAAACAGAGATAATGATACTAGGGGACTCCTGATGACCGAAGACCAAAAAGAGGGAACGAGCGCGCCGCGCCCCGAAGTTTTGACCGTTCAGACTTCCTCTCTTGATGCAACCGTCGATACACAGGTATCGGCTGCACCTGCGGTTAGTACCGATCCTGCGCCGCGTCGGAGTATGTATCGGCCAAGTCACAAAGCAACCTTCATCGGCCTCACTGTCGTGGCGGTTATCTTGATCTTGAATGCGGTCGTTATCGCCTTTCTGATGAAAGGTCAAGCTGATGCAGTATCTGCGGCACAGCAAAACGTCACGGTAAATCTGGACGCGCTGAATAAACTTGGTGTCGATCGTAATCCAAGTGGTGGTGCAGAGACCATCCTGACGATCGGACCAAATACCAAGTTCAATGGCAAGGTTGCTGTGGCGGGTGATGTCAGTATGTCAGGGCAGCTCAACTTAAACAATACGCTGACGGCATCGGCGGCCAACCTATCGAAGATTCAGGCCGGTACGGTAGCTGCCTCACAGCTGAGCGTCAATGGTGACGGCACCATGATCTCACTCAAATTACAAAAGGAGCTCGCTGTTGCCGGCACAACCCGGATTCAGGGCCAGTTGACTGTCGACCAGTTGGTAACGGTCAACAATAACGTAAATGTGGTCGGCAGTTTGGCTATCGGTGGGGCGCTATCGGTGCGCAACTTTCAGGTCAATACGCTGACCGTTGCTGGACACTTGATAACCACCGGAGCAGCACCGTCGGTGAGTGCAGGGGCAGGGGCGGGCAGTAACGGGACAGTCTCGATTAGCGGCAATGACACCTCTGGTACTATTGCGATCAACACCGGGATAAATGCAGGCGGGGGAACGCTGGTGAATCTTAGCTTTCAAACTAAATATGCCACCACCCCTCACGTTGTAGTGAGCCCAGTTGGTCGTGCGGTCAATGGGTTTTATATCAACCGTACCTCAAACGGTTTTTCGATTAGCACGGCAGAAGCCTTGCCTCCGGGCGGGTTTGCCTTTGATTACGTCGTGACACAGTAGCCTACATGTTGACGAACAGGAGGACTTGGTCGCTTCGAACTGTCAGCATGCCGCTATAGATCTCAAATGAAAGCTGCTCGGTGCCCGTATCAATGGTGATCGTACAGGGGACAAGTATGCTAAAAAAATCGGCGTGTCCGGGCAATATATCAAAGGGACCAACGCGGTTTTTTGCACTCACGCTAAAGGCAGAGCCTTCGTAGTAAATATGAAATGGTGCTCTGGCGATGACCGCAAGTGGCGCCTGAGGAGTGGACTTGCTCATGAACCTTCCTGCTTGGCGGCCGGTTCAGTTTGAGGCGTCTGGGGTGCGGCTGTGGGAGCGTTGCTGCCTGGGGTATCTACTCCACTCGCCAAGATAGCCTCGATGCCAGAAAGGGTTTCCTCTAAGGTATAGTATTCGCCCGGGTGTCCCGAGAACTTTTCAGCTACGGCAAAGTTCTGGCTAAAAAATTGAATGAGTTTCTTTGCATTTTGATAGTCAGCGCGGTCGGCTGGACTCAGTTCGTTTTCACCGACAATCGCAATAATGTTTTTGAGACTGTCGTATTTTTGCATAATGGCTTGGACTCTTTCGGCAAGTCGGTAGTGGCGTTCACCGACGATACTCGGAGTGAGGAGTGAGCTCGTCGTCTTGAGGAGATTGACGGCAGGTCGAATACCCTGCTCGGCAATCGAGCGATCTAGCACGAGCACCGAGTCGAGCTGTTGGCTGATTGCCTGTACCGCCGGGTCCGACAGGTCATCGGCTGGCACATAGATTGCCTGCACACTGGTGATTGTACCTTGTTCTGTGGAACTGAGGCGGTCCTGGAGTCGACGTAGGTCACTAAACACCATTGGACTATAGCCACCTTCACTCGGAATAAGACCGAGGTTAGTGCTGAGCTCAGTCATCGCCTGCACATGTCGATAGATATTATCGACGAAAAACAAAATATCTTTGCCTTCTTCATCACGGAAATATTCAGCGGCTGTTGCGGCGGCCGGCCCTACCATACTACGAATGGCGGGGGTTGCGTCCATCTGACCAAAGAACATGACAGTGTTCTTGAGCACATCGGTATCCTTTAGTGTTTCGTAGAGTTCATTTCCCTCACGAATACGTTCACCGACACCGCAGTAGATAGAAAGTGATTTACTGGATTCGTCCTGGCCTTCGGCTGTTTTTTTTGTTTGCGTGACGTTATGGATCATCTCCATGGTGAGCACCGTCTTACCAACGCCAGCACCACCGATGACGCCAATCTTTCGTCCCTTGACAAAGGGCGTCAAAAAATCAATTACCTTGAGGCCGGTTTCTAGTAGTTCAAGCTTGGCGCTACTGCGGTAACTCTTTGTGCCAGTCGGAATCGATATAGGACGACGATTTTCGGCGATGGAAGCTGCTTTATCGAGTGGTTCTCCCAGAGCATTAAAGACACGCCCTAGTGTTGCTGCACCGACAGGTACCGTTACTTTGCTGTGCGTTCGGTAGAGCTTTTGGCCACAGCGTACTACTGGGTCGTTATTGAGATTGAGGCAGATGGCTTTATTACCGCGAAAGAAATTGACCTCAACAAATACTTCCGGATGAGCTTCAACCGACAACAGCTCCTTGACTTCGGGGCGTGATGAGCCGACGAGCTTGACTTCAATCGTCAGTCCGCGCAACGTAGAGATTGTTCCTACATACTCGTGAGTGATGTCGGCTACTTCCATTATCGGCGTCCCCCTTGTGCTTCGCGGCGCTTCTTTTTGATACTGACGAGTACTTCGCGTAGGCGGCGGTCACTTTCGGAGCGCTTTGCACGATGGTATTCGAGCTTGTATTCACCGAGCAACTCACTGGCACGATCCTCGGCAACGGTCATAGCGTTAAATCGGCTGGCTGCTTGCGCAAGGCCAGATTGGAGGATCGTTTGAGATAGCGCTAGACTCATCATCGTTGATTCCATCTGATCGGCAATCTCATCAAGCGAAGGCTCAAAGATTGTATCGAGATCAGTCATAATGCCTTCCTCTGCATCCTCGCTCATATCTTTCATGTGACTGATCAAGTCGATACGTCGTACCTCCTGCTGGCCAAGCGAAAGGTATTCCTCGTAATACACGGCAATCTCGTGGTAGGGACGAATCGCTTCAATAATTGGGCTGACATTGATGTAACTATCACTTTCAGGTACTTGGAAAAAGCGCACATACGGGATACCACGCTGCGTCAGTTGGTTGGCACCATGGCTGCCAAGCACGATGATATCGGTTGAGCCGCGGTCATATTCCTGTTGCATTGTTTCGATCATACGCATATCAAGATCACCCGACAGTCCGGCCTCAGCACTAATGAGGATGAGGACTTTGCGCCCATTGTCGCTATCACTGCGACTTGTAATGCGTTTTTTGGGATCAACCCGAATGGCAGTGTAGCGTTTCCAAAGGAGATTAAAGAACTGTTGACTTAGCTGCGCCTTATTTTTTACTTTTGCTACCTGTGTGCTGGCGAGGCTTTCAAACACATTTGTAAGATCTTTGAGGGTGCCAATTCCTGCCATATCCTTTTCGACGACATTAGCTCGGCGCATCAGCGTTTCTCCTTTTTAGGAGCTTTAGCAGGTTTTTTGTCAGGTGTAACGGGCGGTTCTTCGACGGCTGGAGCTGGTTGTTCGCTTACTACATGTGCGCCAAACTGTTCGAGGAGCTCCTCTTCGGTGGGAGTGTAGCTCTCCTCGCCAGGAAGCACCTTTCCTTTTACTGCTTCCTTGAGCTTAGCGATATCAATCGATCGGTCGTCTTCAGGCAGCATGATAGTCTCAAGCATCAGTTGTTGTTCGAGGAGTGAAAAGAGTTGTTCGGGCGGTTGCTGTAAGGCAGCATAAAGGTGCTTCCCACGGGTGAGATCGACCTTTGTCTCCTTACTTAGCTGACTTGAAAAGTGTGAGAACTCGTCGGCCTGATGATAGCGAGCAAGTGCTTTGAAAAGTGCGGTGGAAAGTTGCTTTTGACGCTTTGTCTGAGCCTGTCCACCGACACGGGACACTGACAACCCGGCATTGACAGCGGGTCGGATACCTTTGCGAAAATATCCTAAGTCAAAGATGATCTGTCCATCAGTAATCGACATAATGTTAGTGCTCAGGTAGGCGGTAATATCATCGTTTGGGGTCAGCACTACAGGTAATGAAGTGAGGGTCTTGCCGTTTGTCAGCAGCTTGCCGGCGCGTTCGAGCAAGCTAGAATGAGTATAAAAGATATCTCCCGGATACGAGTCGCGTCCCGGATCAACTTCTTGCAAGAGTGAAAGTTGACGGTACGCCTCTGCATGACCAGAGAGGTCGTCGTAGATAATAATGACGTCTTGCCCTCCATACCAGAGGTATTCTGCCATTGCACAGGCGGCGTAGGGTGCAAGGTAACTTTGCGTTAGAGAGTCAAAAATATTGGCGAGTACGACGATCGTATGCTCCATAGCACCGGACTCTCGCAGGTCGCGCAGGAGTCGTTCGATATCAACTTTTCGTTTGCCGACCAGCACGTATACTACGATTCGGTCGGTGCCTTGTTGGTTTGCTGTCAACTGACTCAAAAAAGTCGATTTACCAGACTTACTATCTCCCAAGATTGCGATACGCTGGCCAAGGACAATAGGAAAGAAGCTGTCTACCGCTGTGACACCACTGGCGAGCTGTTCATCAAGCATTTTGCGGTCCATAATGCCTGGTGCAAGATTGAAGATACCAGAGTGCTGCGCGGTGGTAATAGGCCCTAGATTATCGAGGGGAAGTCCCATGGGAGTGATAACGCGCCCGACTAGCTCCGGACCCACCGGCACTTCGAGCATGTCATGCTCGACAACGGCTAATGCACCCAGCATCAGCAACTCACTGTCAATGTTATAGAGGATGACGCGGTCACCGTAGGCCTCGCGGACCATACCGCGCTGACCATCATCAAACAACACCTGAGCACCAATCCTGACTCCTTCGAGTCCTTTTACTTCAACGATAAATCGGTTGATAGCAACGACTTCGCCAGTGAGATTACCTGCTTCAACGAGGGCTTGAAAAGTGGTATTGTCAAACATTGCTGATAATCTCCGGCAAACGGTGGCGATGTTCCATGATAGACCGACGAAACGACCAATCGTAGATGCGGCTGCCATAGCGAACTACCATGCCACCGAGTAGGGTGGAATTAAAATGAAACGTTACTAGCATTGATGCGTTCAGATTGGTACGACACCAGCCCACCAGTGCTTTTTTAATTTCAGCAGGTGCAGGAGCGGCGAGGGTAAGGGTAATGACCGGTGCCTCGGCAGCGATTGTCTCTAGCTCTTCAATCAACTGGTCGAGGCGTTGTGGTGATAACGGCTCATCTTTTGCCCAATCTCGAATGACAGCGCTTGCCGTAGGGGTTAGCTCGGGTTGGGTTGTGCGGTAGTCAACTTTTACTTTACTTGCCACCGCGTATTGACGGTACCAAGTTGCGTAGTCACGAACTTCCAGAATGAGACTTGCGACGTCGCTCGGCGAGCTGACTGATGTCGGTAACTTACAATTCATCGTTCACTCCCTTGATAAGCTCAGCCTTATGCTCCTCTAGGAGAGTTGTTAGGTAGGTAGCTTGGGCTCCTAGGTCGACATGTTGACCTAGTGTCTCGACAAGAAAGGTTGTCACGCTATCTGAGAGCTTTGTGTCAAGCTGCGAGGTCAAGAACTGACGCTTTTTTTCCATGTCCTGCTCGAGTCTAGCATCTAGATCAGCTTGCCGACGTTGGTATTGTTCTTGGCGGTCCGTGATTTCTTGGTCAAGACGTGATTGGTGCTCGGCAAGCGTTTCTTCGCGCTCTTTGAGGATCGCTTCGAGCTGCGTCTGGTGTTCAGTCAGCTTTGCCTCCAGTTCAGCATGCCTTGTGGCGTATTCGTTTTGACGTTCTATGAACTCTGTTTCAAGCTGGTGTTGACGCTCCATTAGCGCAGCTCGTAGCGTTTGTTCATCTTCGGCAAGTTTGCTGTCAATCTCATTTTGGCGCTCGAGTAGCTTTGCCTTTACATCCATTTGGTGCTGGTTGATTTCAGTTTCGGCTTTTCCGATAGCACCTTGAGTACGTGAACGCAGCTCGTCGAGCTCAGTTTGGTAGCGTTTTAGTTCATCGCTGACGAGTGTTGATCCTAGCTTGTTTAAGTGTTCACCGAGTGATTTCGTCGTCGAAGCCAGGTTTTCCTCGAGCTGGACAGCAGTTTTTGTGACGATTCGATGGTACGCCTCCTCGGCTTCATTGAGAATACGAGCGCGCGTGTCGGCGGGGAGAAGCATAGTGTTCACATGTTTTTTTTCTCGGCTATTTTGCGGACGAAAATGCGCCCACGCATTGCTCACAGCGAGGGCAACAACGACTCCGATGATAAAGACGTTGGCGATCAGAAATGGCTGAAGTATCGTATCCAATCCCACCCTACATCCTCGTCAGTATTATGTAAATTGCCACCACCGCAACCCCCAGGATAACAAGCACCAAGCCCGATAGCTGGATGACATCCCGCCAGACAGCTGACTGCGACATAGGGTTGCGTCCGATACTAATAATCGAACTCCGAATCATCGAGAAGATAATACTTACCACGATGATAAGTGTCACAATGAAGATGATTGCACTGATGATGATTGGTAAGGAATTAACACTTCTCCCGGCAATTGAGTTAGCGATATTTTGCAACGTCTGGGGAATAATCGTCTTGTCTGGTGATTTGGTATAAAACCCAACGCTGACAAGCATCGGGACTTGGCCGAGACGCATCGATTGTTTTTTGCCTTGCTCGTCAGTATATTCATGTTTCGTTGAATCATAAACAGGAGCGCCCTGCGCAATGCCGACAACTTTTGCATTGGTGCTGACCTTCATACCGACACCCTTTATTGGTGAGCCGGTGACTTGGTCTCCTTGATTGATATCACCGTTGATATCAGATACGATGACCGGTACAACCCCACTGGTTGCGATTTGCACTTGGGCTTTCGCACCATTACTAAGGGTGAGTAGAGAGTTATCGGCGTTGATAACGACACCAATCATTGTGTCAGAAGTCTGGGTTGTCGTTGGGATTACTTCATCAGTCGTATCTTTCTTGAGACTAACAATCGAGCCGATGGGGATTTGCTCACTCGCTGAATAGCCCTGTGAAATAGGGGTAAGCGCAAACACTTGGGGCACAGCCAGAAAAACCACTCCAAATAGGATGGCGAGCATACCAAAAACACGGAGGCGCGGTACGTTACTGGTGGTCACTGGCTACTTTTTCCCTCTCTACTCCCAAGTATACCGAAAAAGCATGAGCTTTACCACTGTTTCGTGCTACAATACCAGAGAACATGATAGGTCGTCGATCGTCAGCCCGCGGAGGCTTTACCGTACTGGAGGCACTCGTCGTTATTATTGCTGTTATCATTCTGATCGCTATTATTCTGTTGATGAATCAGTGGCGCGCGGCGTGAAAACAGCGGAACTTATACGGAAGTATCCACTCATCTCTGACCAGATTACTGCTGGTGAGTTACAGGTCATACTACGCGAGCTTGAATACTATATTTCTGGCGGCAAAACAGGTGCCGTGGTCGAGTTTGGTTGCTATCAAGGTACCACCTCATTATTTATTCGCCGTCTTCTTGATTGTTATGAGGACAAGCGAGAGTTTCATGTCTATGATTCGTTTGAGGGGTTACCACCGAAGGGGAGGTGGGATCAGAGCAGCGTCGGTGAGCACTTTGTTACTGGCGAGCTTCTAGCACACAAAAAAGAGTTTTTCGCACAATTCAAAAAAGCCGGTCTAGTGATGCCGCGCATACACAAAGGTTGGTTTCATGATCTGGACCAATCTCACATTCCGCAGACAGTTGGATTTGCTTTTTTAGACGGCGATTACTATGGGTCAATCCGCGAGTCGCTCATGCTCATCACACCTCGACTGGTTTCCGGCGCAGTGATTATCGTCGATGATTATGCAAATGAGGCACTTCCCGGTGCTGCGCGGGCAGTCGATGAGTGGCTTGTAGGACAACGGGCAGTGATGCGTGTGCAAAGCAGCCTTGCGATTATTTATCGACAATAGCAGTAATCTCTCTGCCAAATAGTTCCGAAACCTTCTTTGTATACTCGACGATATTATCCTTGAAATATTGAGGGTGGGCCTTTTGGATCTGGGCAACAATGTAGTAGCCAACTGCCATCATTGCACCGTAGCCTGCACCGTCAGGCAGGGGAATGGTGAGTCGATTTTGTGGATCTCCCCACGTTGAGTTTGTTTCACCAAAGGAAATGAATAGTTCTCGGGCTGGTGCAACTGTTGTCGCATGGATCACATACTCGCTCGTTTCGATATCTCGAGCGATATTTCTGCCAAACAACTCGATAAACTTTATTTCGAGCATCCGTTTGATGCCATGGAATTGCGGCGGAACAATTAAGTAGTATTTGTCATAGCTACCAAAATCTGGAAATTCGATTGTGGCGATACGCTCATTGATAAATCGGCGGATCACCGCAGGATCTTCATGCGTATTTCCCAGGATCATGCCCATGTAAGTTGATGTGTTGTAGGTGTAGGGTTCGCGATTTTTTGGGAAAACGTACTCGTGCTCAGCTTGGCTAAGGTCGAGGCTGGCGTGTGCGGGTGAGTTGGGGGTGTTGGTAATGAGCGTCACTGGCTTATGAGCGGCTCTTGCTGCGTCAACGATAGCAGGTGCATGTTTGCTACCAGATGCTGATAGTACAACAACACTATCAATCTCGGGCATTGTTCTAAGCGCCTCAAGGTAATTGCTTTCACTAGCAAATACTGCCTGGCTCTTGTCAAAGATAATGCGGCCAGTTGCTTCAGCATTACCTGATCCAACGACCAATGGGTGGTGATAGTGCGATAGGTTAAGAGTAGGGAGTGGTTGTTGTTCAAATAATTCAAGTGCACCCATTACGACGGTATCGAGATCTGGTAAATGATCGATATCGAAACTGTCAAGAAGAGAGATCGTGGAACCAAGAGGCGGTGATACACCTGGTGAATCAATAGAGGGCGAGGGGAGGGGTTGCGTGTCCATAAGGCTTTCCTGACGTTAACGTATATAGCTCTAGTATAGCAAATGACAAAAGGGGGTCTAATAGACTTGACATGTCAAGGTACCTTGTATAACATAGAACTATATAAAACATAATAGTCACACAGACTACAGGTATAAAATGAAATCTGCCGAAGAATATGCCGAGTCACTCGCAACCCAATTGCGCAAAGGTTTTCTTGCCTACTGTGTGCTGGTAGTTTGTTCGCATCGACCCAAGTATACGAGCGATATTATCAAAGAACTTCAGGCGGCTGAGCTTGTCGTAGTAGAAGGAACAATTTATCCGCTTCTCAACCGACTTCAGCGAGATGGATTGCTAGTTCACGAGTGGCAAGAAAGCGAACAGGGGCCACCGCGAAAATATTACAGAGTGAGCAACTACGGACGCGATGTCACTTGCGTCATGCAAACGGATATTGAGCTGCTCCACACAACATTAAAGAAATTATAAGGAACGATATGAAAGAAATTACTCGTATTTCCCTCGCCTCATTTCCCTACAACGTTGAGGTGGAGGCAAAAAAAGACCTTGAGGTGTATCTCGGCGCCATCAAAAAATCTCTTGGTGCTGATGCTGATGCAATGCGTGAGATTGAGGCTCGCATCGTAGAGCTGCTGACTGATCGTGATATCAGTGGCGAGAAGGTCATTGGCACTAAAGACATTGACGCAGTCAAGGCGCAGCTTGGCGACCCAAACGATTTCACTGATAGTGAGAATACTCCTGACATCGCACCCATGGCTCCCGTATCAAGTGAGAAGCGGCTGATGCGCGACCCATCAAATGCAATGGTAGCAGGGGTTTGCGCTGGCCTCGCAGCCTATTTTGGTGTTGACGTCGTCTGGATCCGACTGGCATTCATCCTGGCGACTGTCATGAGTGCTGGCATGATGATTCTTGCCTACATCGCTGCTTGGGTGGTGATTCCTATTTCGCGGACGGCAGCCAATCGCCTTCAGATGGCGGGTAGGCCAGTCACCCTCGCATCGATTCAAGATGAGAGTGACAATAGGTTGCCTCGAAGTGAGATGGCCAGTTCCCTGCTCACTGCTCTGCGTATTATATCGGGTATTGCTGCTGTGGCCGTAGGCGTGATAGCAGCAATGAGTGTCGTCATGGTTATTTGGCATGTTCTCATCGATACAGATGCTCGTCTCGATGGAATCTATTGGCTATATGGTGGATTAATCGCTGCGGCTGGACTACTGTTTGTCTTCTTCTGTTGGGTGATTGCCTATATGCTTTTGACCGCAAAACACAATAAACGACTGATCGGTACGCTTGTAACAGTAGTAACACTTGGGCTCCTTTGTTTTGGTGTTGGAGCGGGCATGGGCTACGTGACCTATCGACAAGAGAGAGGTCTATACGACCAAAGGACTGTCATACCAACTACCGATATGAAGGCACTCTCTGGCAAGAAGCAGTTAAAGATTGAAGCTGACGGACCAGTTGTCTTGTACCACGTCTCGTTAGGCGTACCCAAAGCTGTTATTACCTATAGTCCGGGACTCTACAAAAATATTCCAACCGTAACACTTGATGGTGACACAATACGCGTGAGCGCAGCAACAACATCCTGTGTTAAGACGCCCCTCTTTTGCTCAGCGGTGTCTCTGGCTACGGTGGATATCTATGGTCCGCCGGTCGACACATTGACGGTTGTAAGGGGAAATGTTTACATACCAGCGACGAACGCTCTTGTGGTGAATGTCATAGAAGGAGATGTCGTCATGTCGAGTGAGACACAAGTAGATACAATCACGCTCATGATCGGAAGGGGTGCAAGAGTAGATGCTACTGCAGCAAGCATCGGGTCGCTAAAAGCATCTCTGTCTGAGTCATCATCTCTTGAGTTTGGCATTGTTCGGTCGCTTGACATAACCGCACCTGATGTTTGCTCAAGCGTTGGTGCAAAAACCAAGGTAAGCGGCGTATCGGCGAAGGAAACCTCTATAAATACAAAGCCGCTCGGTAGTGTGGCGACACCATGCCTCGAAGTGATGATCACGAATAATCAGCCATCATAGCAAAAAGCACCTCACTGTGGAATAATAGTTATAACATAGGCATTAGTGCGGAAGGATGGTATGACAAAAACGACCGAACGTTTATGGACTGTTGCCAAACATCCCGTTACCCAAGGTGCTGTCGAGTTGGGCACACCACTTCTCAAGACGACCATCCTTGACCACCGCTTTCGCACTCATGATTCTGTTATTCCGGGCAGGTGGACACGGTTAGCACTTGAGGTAATGGGGGCACCATTTACCGATACGTCGCGTTGGGCCATGCTTCACCTCGACCATCACTCCTGTACTGATGCTGATTTGCGTCCTGCGATAGAATTACATGATCTTATCGAGTGGTTGCAGGGTCATCCCGAGGAATTTGCTCGTCATCCACTTCCCGAGACTGTGTATGGTATTGATCCGGGTGTGCCAGAGATGGCGCTCGATGACGCAGTAGCTGTCGGTGCGCTTGCTCGACAACTAGTTGAGGGGAAGTATCTGCCGCAGCAGCACTATACCACTGAGGAAGTTGAACGCATCTTAAGGGGACGACAGCCACGCTACCTCTATGAGGAGCCATCGGGCAATAAGGCGGCTGTGAAAGCAGTGGGTTCCGAGCCGTCGCTGTATGATATTCGGTTTATGTTACGCGACCCGCACTCGCCTGTACTGCATCCTGATGGGGTGCGCGGTGTATTGTTTCACAACCTTCAGCTCTACGACGACGCGGTGACATTTTATAACCGTAATGAGGAGCTTGTACCCGAATTTTTGAGACGGACTCCTACTGAGGAGTTTATCGAAAAACACAAAAAAGCAATTCGTCTCGGCGCGACCGCCCTCTCTGCTGCCACTCGTGTGGCACTCGATCGACCGAAATCGCCCGAGGAGGCAGCCAAGTCAGCTCTTTTAGGTGCGGGCATTTTTGCGACAGCCAGTGGCATCCTCATTGCCGGCAGCGCCATAGTCAATGCGGGTGGGCATGCCGGAGATATGAACATAGGTCTCAAGCAGTTGGGATACAATTTTCTCGACGGTACGGTTGCTATGAAACCTGACGGTACCTACTCTATGAAACTCAAGGGCTCATGGGCAGTAAAACAATTTGCATCAGCGGTTTCGCTTGGGACACTTGATGAAGTCAATGGACAGGAGATCCACCACATTAATCCATGGCGGGTTGCCTATACCGACAAGACTGGCTTTGAGGGTTTTCGCGAAGCACCCTTCGGTACAGTTGTTGACCAGATGGCAAGACGAGGCATTCTCTTTACATTGGGTCCAGGATACCCTGATCGTGAGCGCCGCCCCGATATGCCTTCAGAAGCGCTTGAGTACCTGACGGTACTGAGACAGCGCGAGTACGCACGGTCACATTCACCCTAGTTTTGTAACCTGTTCTACCTATCAGCACTAAAATATATTGGTTAAGCAATTCACTGCTTGCAGCTTACTTGGACGACTTTTGTATTCATAATTTGTGTCCATGAGTTATTAATGCTAAGATAAATATCGAATAGTACAATATAACCTATGGAAGGTGTTCAAATGAGTTTAATAAAAAGATCAGCCATATCATTCGTGGGTTTCGCATTTATAGTGTCAACTCTATTCCAAATAGTTTTACCTAACGGACAGGCTTCTGCTGCCACACAGTGTATATATGGAGTGTATGGCTATGGTTATATCCGCTCGGGGCAATGTGTAAAAAATCTCCAATATATGGCAAATGCAATTACTAAAAACTGGGGAGGAGGTTGGGCTTGTAGTGGATACAACAATGGAGTACCTCAGCAAATGTCCATTAATTTTATCTCAAATGACGGTAGCTTTGGGCCCATTACGAAAAAGAAGATTGAGGATATTCAGCGATCAGTTGGTTGTGCCAAGAAGGTTGACGGAATAGTAGGAAGAGAAACGTGGAGTATCATGTGTTTCTATGCTTCAAGCAAGGTTAACGACACATCAAGTATATACCATTCTGGCTATATTGCAGCCTTAGCTAGCGGCTGTAAACCATCTGACTCATACTATGGTCCTTGGCCGTATAGTACGTATTAAAGCTATTCCTATTCCCTGTCAGTATGTGCCAGCATTTCCTTCAAACTTCATTTCGCCTATACAAGACGTTGGTATGTGAAGGGTAACTCTTATCAAAGAGAGTGTTAAGGTCTTTCTAAGCTTTTCATTACTATAATGACAGAGTAATAAAAAAGGAGAAGCCTCATGAAAAAGAGCACGATAACTCTCTCAAACGACGAAGCAATCATACTGCAACAAATCAGCGAAAATGGCGAAGATGACGTAATGGGGTTGGCGCAGTCCCTTCGCATGAGTCGTCAACGGGTCGCGCTTCTCCTGTCTCATCTCAAACGAAAAGGACTCATTACTATCCAGAACTCCTATGGTAGCTGGTGGGTAAAGACAAGCGTGAGAGGAACTCGACTCGTTCATTATCTATGGCCGGAGATGCAGTCTATGGTACGGGCGGTATAATAGAGTCTATGAAGATTCTTGTCGTCGACGACGAAATGCGTATCGCCAGAGCCATCAAGCAGGGGCTTGAACAAGATGGTTACGCGGTTGACCTCGCCTTTGACGGCGAGGATGGCTACAATGCCGCCCGCGCCGATGACTACGACGTTATCATCCTCGATGTCATGATGCCTGAAATGAATGGTTATGAAGTGACGCAAAAGTTACGAAGCGACGGCTGTAAAACACCAATTATTATGCTCACCGCTAAGGACCAAGGCAGGGATATCGTCAAGGGTCTCGATAGTGGTGCCGATGATTATCTTGCCAAGCCGTTTTCGTTTGATGTTCTCACCGCTCGCATCCGGGCCCTGCTACGCCGTCCACAGGAGGCAATTGCCAATATTCTCGAGGTAGATGATCTCCTTCTCGATAGCGTTAATCGTACGGTGTCTCGGACAAAACAACCACTTAGTCTGTCGGCAAAAGAGTTCGCAATTCTCGAGTACCTGATGAGAAACAAAAACCGAATTGTCAGTAAACAATCAATCATGACACATGTGTGGGACTTTGATTCCACCATACTCCCCAACAATGTAGAAGTATTTATCAACTACTTACGCGCGAAGATTGATCGACCATTTCTCCCATCACCCGCTCTCATCCATACGGTAAGGGGCTTTGGATACATCATTAAGGACCCGAGATGAAGCACTTAAAAAAAGATGTAGTGCGCCTTGCTGCGACCTATCTGACCATCATTATGGTGATGAGTGTCGGCTTTAGTATTGTTTTTTATACGACGTCACTTCATGAGTTTGATCGTCGTCCGCGCTCAGCGGCTCCTCTGCCCGAAAGAGATGGAGATATAGAAGCGTTTTTTGACGAGCGAACTGCAAGTGCTCGTCAATCACTCAGTGCGCAACTACTGAGCATCAATGTGATAACGTTCATTATCGGCGGGCTGCTGAGTTACTTGCTTGCCGAACGTTCTCTCAGGCCGATTGAAGACAATATGGAGGCGCAGCTACGCTTTGTCAGCGATGCCAGCCATGAGCTTCGTACACCGCTGACAGCGCTAGCAACAGCAAATGAAGTTGCTCTCAGAAATCCCAAACTTACGCTCAAGGAAGCAAAAAAAGTGATAGCTGAAAATATCGAGGACGTGGTGCGACTTCAGCACCTTACAAACTCAATGCTTGGCTTACTGAAGGAAGAAGATGCTGATCAATACAGACATCACGTTGAGCTTGTTCGGGCGGTAGACGATGCTGTAACGACTGTTGTTAACCAAGCGCTTGAGAAAGGTATCGCTATTATTAATGAGATACCGCAAGTAATAGTTCGGGGCAATCACCAAGCATTGGTGCAATTACTGACTATCTTTCTTGATAATGCCATAAAGTACAGCCCCAACGCCTCAACTGTGTGGCTCACCAGCACGCAGCGTGGTAGAAATCTTACAATCACGGTACGGGATGAGGGGATGGGCATGAGCGCCGAGACACAGCGCCACCTGTTTACACGATTTTATCGGGCTGATGAGTCTCGAAGTCAAACAACTGGATATGGGTTGGGGTTATCAATTGCAAAGAAATTAGTTCAAGCTCATGGTGGCAAGCTATCGGTGACAAGTGAGGTAGGCAAGGGATCTGCCTTTCATGTCACCCTGGCACTTCTCAAGGCATAGCTATACGATTGACATATTGTTTCTAGTTTTTACTAGTTATGCCAAGCAAGAAGTGCTTTCTCGTCTTCGCTCCATGATGCTTGAGAATACAGCAGTTCCGATAAAGATAAGTCCGATTGAGCCTGTCAACCATTCGGGGGGTTCGATATGATAAAGTTTGACGAACATTATGATACCAAGTGCCAGAATAGCCCAGTGTGCCCCATGTTCGAGGTATTGGTACTTGCCGAGAGCTTTAGCACGCACTAAGTAGATTGTGAGAGAACGCACCCACAGAGCTCCCGCGCCTAATCCAGCCATGATCAAGAGCACATCATTTGTAATAGCAAAAGCACCGATAACTCCGTCCAGCGAAAATGAAGCATCGAGAACATTGAGGTATACGAACGAAGCAAAGGCCGCCATACCCACTAGCTTGGTCGTGCCTGATTGTTTATGTGAGAAATAGCGTCCAAAAAGATCAAGGGCGATATGTAACATCGTGCCGACAATAGACGCAACCAGAACCGTTGTTTGGTAGCGCTGGTCTACCGTGTAATAGAGACCAAGAGCCGTACTGAGCATGATGAGAACCTTGAATGTCTCGTACTGCCCAAAGCGCGATAGCCACTGTTCGATTCGGCCCAGCCAGTGCACATCTTTTTTTCGGTCAAGGAAATAATTTACTCCAATCATCATCAGAAATGTTCCACCGAAAGCGTTGATCATTGGGGCTGCTTGGTGAAGCGTATGAGCGTATTCTTCGGGATGATTGATCGCTAAGTCGTAGACGCTCATAAAGCTGAGTCCTGCCGAGAGCATCACAATGATGATAGGAAGGACAAATCGCACGATAAATACGGCAAAAAAGATACCAACCGTCAAAAAAAGTTGTTGCCAATAGGGCGACATCCGCTCAAGTATTTTGCTGTTAATGACAGCGTTATCGAAGCTGAAGGTAACCTCGAGGATGACGAGAATAGCAAAAAGCCACAGTGCTTCAGACCCAAGGCGCGCTCCGACGAACCATGCCAATGCAAGTGAGGCGATAGCCGAAAAAGCGAATATTCTTAAAGGGTGTGATCGATGCATAGGGTAGTCCTAGTATAGCAAACCAACTAGTTGCGCGATATACTAAAAAAGATGAAGCAAGCAGCAAGACAACATCCAAAGAAGCGTACGATAGTCCAGTATATCAAGCAGCATGACATCCAATTTCGTTTTTCATCATGGTTTGTTATCTTACTCTCCCTTTTTGTAGCAGCAGCAGTACTTTTTGCTAAGGTAGCACGTGAGGTTCAGGAGAAAGAGACGCTGGTGTGGGACCGGCAGGTGCTGACGAGTATTCATAGCGGCGCGAACCACTTCTTAGACGTCGGCATGCCGATATTGACCGACATTGGTGCGCCACTCATTGTCTGTGTCCTGGCTCTCGTAACTGCAGGATTATTTGTCTACAAAAATGAGTATAGGCGGGCATGCATCATATTGTTTAATGTCAGTGGTGCGCTGGTACTCGATATTGTATTCAAGAGCATCTTCATGCGTGACCGGCCTGACCTCTGGATGCAGCTTGTCCATGAAACAGGCCATTCGTTTCCGAGTGCTCATGCAACAGTTGCCGTCGCACTCTCACTTGCAGTCTGCGTAGCACTGTGGGACTCGCGGTGGCGATGGTGGGCAGTTAGTGTGATGGGCATCTATAGCCTTTTTGTGAGTTACTCACGGCTATATCTCGGTGTTCATTATCCTACCGATATCATCGCTGGGTGGCTCGTGGCGCTTGGCTGGGTAACACTACTAAGTCTTTTGTTCTATTCGTCGGTCGGCCGTGCGTTCTCGCGACGGCTTGAGCAATACCAGAAACCCTTGATTCGTAAGTAATACTTGTATAACATATAATACATGTCATATCACAAACGTATCCATCTTGCAGGCGTAGTTACCGTTGGTCCCAAAGGACAGGTCGTTATTCCTTCTGATGTTCGAGAGAGCATGGCAATTGTGCCGGGCGATAAGTTGATCGCGCTCTACCTCGAAGAAAAGAAGTCGGTTGCATTTGTCACCGAGCAGCAAGCACAACAATATGTCATTGAGATGGGTGAACAGTTCACAGAATTCAAAGCAAAACGAGGAGTCAAAAAGTAGTCAGTATGTCGATGCAGCATTTCACAACCCGGGATAAAATAATCGTCATGATCGCTGTTATGAGCTCACTGTTGCTTGTAGCACTTGATCAGACGATCGTTGCAACAGCACTTGGTGCAATTGTTAAAGAGTTTGATAGTTTCTCGAGCCTTGGGTTTGTAGTTACCGCCTATATGTTGACGACCACTATGACCGTGCCGATCGCTGGTAAGTTATCTGATATGTACGGGCGTCGTATTATGCTTTTGATAGGCGCCTCAGTGTTTACGGTGGGCTCGCTGCTTGCTGGCTTCTCTCCCTCTATGGGATGGTTGATTGCCTGGCGTGCCTTGCAGGGAATTGGTGGTGGCATCATCACCGCCAATGCCTTTACCATTATCGGAGACTTGTTTAAGCCGCGAGAAAGAGGCAAGTGGCAGGGTATGATCGGTGCAGTCTTTGGTATGAGTAGTGTAATTGGGCCGCTTCTTGGTGGTTGGCTGACTGACGGTCAGCACATCTTCGGCGCAGTAACGGACTGGCGTTGGACTTTTTGGATAAACGTACCAGTAGGTATCGTTGCGCTCTATATGATTGCCACTCACCTGCCGACGATTCGCTCTGGCAGTAGGCATCGTCCCGATTATCTTGGCGCAGCTTTCATATCGGTCGCCCTAGCATCAATCGTTCTAGCGGTCGATAACACAGAGATGGTATTTGCAAATATTATCAATGACATACTAACTGTAGGGGTCGTAAAAACGGTACTCTGGTTAACCGCTGTCGTCTTCGCAGCTCTATTTATTGCCACTGAGCGGCGAGCAAAAGAACCAATATTACCGCTGCGATTTTTCAAGAATCGTACCTACGCCCTGATGAGCAGCGTCATTCTACTATTTGGAGCGGCGTTCCTTGGAGCCATACTATATTTGACCCAGTTTAATCAACAGGTTTTTGCTGCCACTCCATCGCAATCAGGACTTATGCTGCTCCCTATGGTGGGGGGTCTAATGGTGGCGTCAATCGCTATCGGCCAAATAGTTTCACGTACTGGTCGTTACAAAGCTTTCATTGTAGCTGGTTTTGTTATCGCAACGCTTAGTATTCTATCGCTTGTAACGCTTCAGCCCGACAGTCCCTATTGGCACGAGGCAGTGAGTATGGTGTTTATTGGGATTGGTATGGGTATGGCCATGCCGATATTAAATCTTGCTGTCCAAAATGAATTTGAACAAAAAGATTTAGGTGCCGCGACCTCGAGTGTCCAGTTGTTTCGTGGGCTCGGCTCGACAGTCGGTACGGCGTTTATGAGCGGCATTTTGACGGCCGGTATCATATCAGCAGTAGGTCATCCGGATGACCTGGCCTATATACAGACACTCAAAAAATCGCCTGCCGCATCAACGTTTTTGCAGGACGACATCACCGCTGATACACTCCTCCAGCTCAATACACAGAAGCAAACAATTCGTGATGGCGCAGAACAGGGATTCCAAAAAATTCCGATGCCCGAGGTTCGTGCAAAAGCTTCACAGCAATTTATTGAACAACAAGATGATTTCAGTCGAACCATTATCGATGCATTTACCTCATCTCTCCACCGAATCTTTATGGTTAGCGCTGCACTTATGGCACTTGGTCTCATCCTCGTTTCCTTTGTCCGTGAGCGCCAGCTACGTGGCGATGTAAAAGCTACACCAGCAGACTAAAGAGGTGGGTGGTTTTTTGAAAACGGCCATGCTTGCCTCCGAGCAGGCAGGTTGTTACGATGGTCAAGCACCTCAAAAAAGCACCTGAAACAAATAACAGTAATTGTAAAGGTCGAATGTGCTTTCGTTAAACGAGGTGACGAGATTTGTACGGTAGAGTACAAGGAGTAAAAAACACATGCCAATAGCAATCGAATTTGCACCCAGTCGGGGCAAAAAGATCGCGGTGGATGTGGTGCCTGCCAAGTGGCAGCTGTATATCGCACAATAAATAGCGTGTACGCTAACAAATAAAAAACACCCCAAGGCACCGGGGTGTTTTTTTGTTTTTGTACAGTTAATTACGGGAGTGAGACACCATTTTGCTGGAGAACGGGGTTGAGTACGAGCGTCTCAAAGGCGGTTTCATCGCTCCAAACCGGAGGTGTCGTGGTGTCATTATCAGAAGGGATCAGCTTACCATCTTTGACATCCTGATTGCCAACTTCTTTTCCATTGAGATAAAACGAGGGGGTGCCAGTAATCCCCGCTTTTTTGCCAAGTGCTGTATCGAAGTCGATCTTCTTCTTGATCGAAGCATCGTCAAGACGCGATGTAAGATCACTGCCTTTGAGGCCGATCTGATCAGCAAGGGATGCGAAATAATTAGTACGATCTACCCCCGAAAGCTGACTCCAAGCGTCTTGGTTTGCATAGAGCTTTTCGTGCATTTCCCAATATTTTCCCTGGAGTCCTGCCGCCTCGGCAGTGGCTGACGCAGCAAAGGCATTAGGGTGTTTTTCGTACAGGGGGAAGTTCCGGAATACAAATCCAATCTTGTCTTTATATTTATCAACGACTTTTTTTATGACAGGTGCAGCTGACCCGCAGCCCGGACACTGGTAGTCGCCATACTCAATCAGCACCACTTTGCTATTCATATTTCCATAGGTATGGTCGGCGATTTGACCATTTTTGTTTGATGCAATTTGGACTACCGTCGGATCGATATCAGTGACATCGATACGGTCGCCTCGTGATACCCAGATAAGTCCCCCCAAGATTGCTATGCACAGAACAGAAAATATGATCCAGCTTTTTGTCGTCATAATCAGAAAAACTCCTTATGCTCTTATCTTTCTTAGTATAGCGCTGAGTCTCGTAGCGAAGCAAGCCTCAGTACGATACAATACTAATTATGCAGACGTTTTTTATCATCATATTGTTGATTGTAACCGCCTTCCTCATTTTAGTAGCGGCGGCATTACCTCGGCGCAGCATGCTTTCTTCATATGAACTTCAGCGGCGAAAAGCTGCAGGCAATACAAGTGCCGGCGAGGAGCTCCACAGAGAGGTATTACTTGAGGACGTAGTAGCGCTCAAGCGAGTAATGGAGGCGGTTACACTTGTTCTTGTCGTTGTTATCGGGACAATGGCATTCGACCTGTTATTCGGTGTGCTATTTGGCACATTCATTGCACTAAGCTACGGACGCATTAGTCGTATCGATCAGGTACACGATATCGCGAATCGTCTCTATGAGCAGCTTGAACCGCGATTCTTACGCTTCGTAGAGCATAATCCAAATGTCGGACGCATGATACGATCGGTCACTGATGATACCCCACCAGGTGTTCCAAGCTCGCGTGAGGAAATAGAGCATCTGGTGACTTCGTCAGTAGGTATACTGAGCGAAGATGAAAAGAAATTGATTGTGACAAGTCTCCACTTTGAAGACAAAAAGGTGGAGGAAGTGATGACGCCGCGCGGAGTGATTGAGAGCATAAAGGGGAGTGAAATCATTGGACCGCTCGTGCTGAGCGAACTTCACAAGACCGGACATAGTCGGTTCCCTGTTACCGATGTGGATATCGATCATGTCATCGGCGTTCTCCATATACAAGATCTACTAACACTCCATAGCAAGGACTCAAAGAAGGCCTCGCAGCTTATGGATAACCACGTATTTTATATCAACCAGGATCAGACTCTCAAGCATGCTCTCGCTGCGTTTATAAAAACACGTAGACATCTTTTCATCGTCGTGAATGGCTACCGCGAAACTGCTGGTATACTGACGCTCGAAGATGTGATTGAAGCATTGATCGGTCGCAAAATTGTCGACGAATTTGATCGGCATGATGACTTGCGGGTGGTCGCCGAACGTAGCGCGGGTTCAAACAATAACCCACCTCACGCCACGAACGTGTAGTGGACGAAATACGCTAACAGTGGTAGAATACCAAGGATATGCAACGAACACTCGTCCAAGAAGCCCCGCACTGTATTGGTAAAACTCTCTCAGTCTCCGGTTGGGTACATGCCCGTCGCGACCACGGTGGACTAATTTTTGTCGACGTTCGTGATCATAGCGGCATCTTACAATTAGTCATCAATCCTGAGAATACAGATGCTTTTGCTGTCGCCGAGGAGTTACGAGATGAGTTTGTCATCAAAGCCCAAGGTGAGTTGAAAGAACGCACGGCTGAACTAAAGAACGAAAAAATCCCGACTGGCGAGGTTGAGTTATACGTCGCGACACTTACTATATTGAATCGTTCTCAAGCCTTACCCATTCAGCCATTCGCTGAAGCCCAGGCTGGCGAAGACTTACGACTTAAATACCGTTACCTTGACCTACGTCGTCCGAAAATGCAGGAGAACCTAAAAAAACGCGCTCGCTACTACAAAGTCATTCGTGACTACATGGAAGCACGTGATTTTACTGAAGTTACCACGCCAATTCTTGCCAACAGCAGCCCCGAAGGCGCGCGCGACTTTTTGGTACCAAGTCGTGTGCACGAAGGCAAGTTCTATGCTTTGCCTCAGGCGCCACAGCAGTTCAAGCAGCTACTGATGGTTGGCGGTGTACCGCGCTACTATCAAATCGCTACGTGTTTCCGCGATGAAGACCCGCGGGCCGACAGGCTGTATGGCGACTTTTACCAGCTTGATCTTGAGATGAGTTTTGTCGAAGACGGCGAAGAAGTGCGCAGTACCGTCGAGCCACTCATCAAAACGCTTGTCACAGACTTCGCCGGATTGTCACTCAAGTTCGGTGATGATGTGCCGCGTATTCCGTATGCGGAAGCCATGGAAACCTATGGTAGTGACAAGCCAGACCTGCGTTTCGACATGAAATTAGTCGAGTTGACTGACGTATTTGTCAACACCGAATTTGGTGTGTTCCGTAGTGCCGAGTGTGTCAAAGCGATTTGTGTCAAAAACGGCGCGAGCCTTAGTCGCTCGCAGATCGATAGCTTCACGGAAACTGCCAAGGGCGAGGGCGCTGGCGGCCTAGCATACGTTCGCTTTGGGAGTGATGGGACCGCAGAAGGTGCCGTGTGTCGCAAATATGGCAAAGCAATTACTGCATTTTCGCCAATTGTGAAGCACATGAACCAGGATGAGCTTAACGCAATCGTCGAGAAAATGGACGTTGAAGACGGCGATGCAATTTTCTTCGGCGCCGACAAACGAAGCGTGGTGAATACCGTGCTCGGTAAACTGCGCAGTGAATTTGCGGCCCATTTCAACCTGAAAGACCCGAGCATCGTAGCACTTGCCTGGATAGTTGATTTTCCGTTCTACGAACTCGATGCCAAAACGGGCAAAATGGACTTTGGCCACAATCCATTTAGTATGCCAAAGGGCGGCATGGACGCACTCGAACACACCGAAAACAAGCTCGACATTGTGGCCGACCAGTACGACATGGTGATGAACGGCTACGAGATTTGTAGCGGTGGCGTGCGTAACCACAACCCAGACGTGCTGTACAAAGTTTTCGGCCTGCTTGATTTCTCACCCGAATATGTGGAAGAAAAGTTTGGCGCGATGTTAAACGCATTCAAATTTGGTGCACCGCCACACGCTGGCTGTGCCTTCGGCCTTGATCGTATCTTCATGGTATTGATTGGTGAAGATAATATCCGTGAAGTTGTCGCATTTCCAAAGAATGGGAGTGGCGTCGATGTCATGATGAATAGCCCCTCGGCCGTTGACTCAGTGCAGCTCAAAGAACTCGGTTTGTAGCTCGTGACAAAACCAGATAATCTTGGCCGTGCAGACGAATAGGGTAAGAAGGGGCATATTGGCATTGATCGTATTGACAGCGATCTACGGTATCACGGCAGTAATGGCACGTTTCTTTAGTGACAGCATTGGACTATTTGAACAGTGGTATATCCGGTTTAGTATTGCGCTTGTGTTGATGGTAGTTGTTTTTCATCGAAAGATTCGCTTTGCATATTTATTTCAAGTTAGTCGACGCGAGCATATTCTTGTGGCAGTACGCGGGTTACTCGGTTTTGTTGTTGCGGCAGGATTGTATGCACTTTCCACTCAGTATGCGTCGATTGCATCAGTAGCGGTAATGCAAGTCATTCCAACCACGGCGCTATTCGGGTGGTTAATACTACGCGAAACGATGACAACGCGTAAGTTCAGTCTTATCTTTCTTGCATTTGTCGGCGCACTATTGGTCGCATCACGATCAGGAGTGAGTCTCTCATTTGGGTATGGCGAACTGCTTTCGCTCGCGTCTGGAGCATTATTTTCTTTGACATTCGTTTTCCGTAAATTGCAGACGGGCGAGCTAAATAACCATGAACTTGCATTTGCCACGACAGCCTATGGCGTAATGGGTAATTATATTATGGCGGTTTTGATAACTCATAGTGTCCTACCAAGCAACTCCATTTCACCGATGCTATGGGTATTGCTTCTGGGGGCAGGGGTATTGAGTGTTGGGATGAGCCTACTTAGTAATTACGGATTTGAGCATGTCAAGGCGACGACTGCAAGTATTATCCTCGATATGGAGTTGGTTTTTGGGCTTATATTCGGCTATTTATTTTACCGGGAGTGGCTTACGCCGCAGCAGTTTGTGGGCACGATAATCATTCTCATCGCTACCATTACTATGACATATCTTGAGTCACGTAAGACCGTAGTTTGTCCCTCACCTGAATAAACTGCTGACTATTATTATCTGGCGAAGACACCGAAACGTTTGCGGAGGTTACAAGTATATTTTGTTGAAAGTTCACAACGCTACGACAATGAGTATTGGTTAGTAAAAACTGAAAATAGCTGGGACGACCCATGCATTAGGTAGTATATTGTTCTAAGTAGATTGCTGGGTACGGGCGGCATTGAGTATTGCGATATCGCGTGTTTTCATCATGGCAAGGCCGCTGGCGCTGCCATCTTCGTCGACAGTATTACCACTCTGTATCCAGGCTATGGCCTCGTCGATTGAGCTGGCCCAGCGTAGGTTCATGCCTTCACTCGCTTCTTTTTCGGTGAGCTGCGTGCCCACAAAGTCGACCACCCGTGCCGTAAAGCAATACGACACTTGGTGCATACCGCAAAAATACCGGTTTTCGTCTACCGTGCCGAGCGGCCGAATGTCAGTTATCGTATAACCGGTTTCTTCTAGTACTTCGCGCTCAAGTGCAGCGATGATCTCTTCGCCTTCATCAATTCCACCGCCCGGTAGTTTATACGATCCGGTTTTGGTGAAGTGCATCACGGCCACTTGGCCTTTGTCATTCGTGAGAACAGCGCGAGCGGCGAGCCGCGTAAAGTGAATCGGCCCATCGTTTGTTTCGGCAAGTCCCATTTCGTGCTGGTCTTGCGAAAGGATAATAGGAAAACTAAATTCGTTCATATATTGTTCCGGATTTTTCGGCAGCCTGCTTCATCCAGTTGTCGGCGAATTGTTTACCAGCTTCGCTCAGCACGGCATCATGTGTGGGGAAGGCGCGTTTCGGTCGAACTTGTGTAAGATAATCCATGGCTTCTGCAGTTTTCATCCATGGTGCTGCTATGGGAACGGCAAGTGTTTCTATTGGCATACCAGCCGACGCAAATGAGTCACCAGGGTAGTACACTTCACCGTCATTTATCAGCACGCCGACGTTGCGACACATAGGTGTGTCAGGGTGAATGAGCGCATGCTGGCCGCCAGTGAAAGTGAGTTTGAAATTACCTACTTGTTTTGTTTCCCCTGGCGCAACAACTATCACGTTAAGGTTGAGTTCGCGTAGCCGATTGGCCGCATCGTCAGGAGCAAATACCGGTACATTTGGCATCTGGGTAAGGTGATCAGCACTCCAGTGGTCACCATGAATATGCGTGACAACCACGGCGACAGGGTTTTTAGGAACAGTAAAGTTGCTAGATAGCTCACCCGGGTCGACAACCACCGATTGACCATCTTTGATTGCGACAAAACAGGCATGGGCGTATTTCGTAATTTCCATACAGCTATTATATAATGCAGAGCATGGTAGCACGAAAAACATCGAAAAAACGTTCATCAAACACAACACATGCATGGTTCCGCCCGCTGCGCGGCAGCTATATTCCGGTGCACTGGAAGGGCTGGCTGATGTACGTACCCTATGTGGCGTATCTGTATCTCACCTACATGCTGCTGGTGCCAAACCGCTCACTTCTCGACACGATCTTGTTTTTGGTACCGTATTGGGTAGCTGGAATCATCATTATGCACTGGGTAGCAAAACAAAAGAGCTAAATGGATGTAGGGTTATTTCGAGAGCTAGTGTGGGCAAAAGGCCGTGAGCTATATCGAGATATGCCTTGGCGTGATGAGCCCACATTTTACCACGTGCTTGTAAGTGAATTAATGTTGCAACAGACCCAGGTGTCGAGGGTACTCGGTAAGTACAATGAGTTCATGGATAGGTTTCCGACCATCGCCGATCTCGCGTCTGCCCCGCTTGCTGATGTACTGCGAGTCTGGCAAGGTCTTGGCTATAATCGTCGTGCAAAATATCTTCACGAGGCATCGCGGGTAGTGATGCATCATGGTCAGCCCGCTTCGATGAAAGAACTGCTTGCCTTGCCAGGTGTCGGTGCCGGTACTGCTGGGGCAATTATGAACTACGTTTATCAAATACCTACCGCCTACATTGAGACAAATATTCGCACTGTCTATTTCAATCACTTCTTTTTCGATCAGCAGTACGTATCTGATACGGAGCTCACCGCGATGGTTGAGCAGACAATGGACGGGGAACACCCACGTGAGTGGTTTTGGGCGCTCATGGACTATGGCGCCGAACTAAAACAGCAACGCTCGGCGCGGCTTGACAAGAGTATTCACTACAAAAAACAAAACGCCCTAGCGGGCAGCGTCCGGCAGGTACGCGGGCAAATAATTCATCAGCTTACAAAAGACAGCCAATCAAAAGAGAGCCTTGCCATAATACTCCATGCCGATAAACGATTTCAAATCGCGCTCGATGGCCTACTAAAAGACGGGCTGATCCAATACGATTCTGCTGGTAATATTGAATTGACCAAATAACTGCGCTCATAGATAATAAAAGAGATGTATAAAAAACTTATCATTTCGGCCCTTGTCTGTGCGATCGTCGTTAGTCCATGCGTGAGAGCTGAGGGTACCGGTCTTTTGTTAAATGACGACCAGGTGAGTGCTATTCGTGCTAATTGCCAAGAAGTACAGTCAACACTGACCAGGCTTCACTCAAACGATGCCCTGTTGCGCATCAACTTGGCACAACAATACGATGTTATTGCGGCGCGGTTGATGGCACCTCTTAACAGTCGGATTGCGCTTAATAAGCTGGACGGACTTGATCTCGCTAAGACCACTGTAGACTACAATGCCGAGCGTGCCGTGTTTGTCGAGGCCTACAAGGTGTATGAACAGACAGTCACCAGCGCGATCCAGACAAACTGCCAGGATCAACCTGTTATGTTTTACGATACGGTTGTTAGGGCAAAAGACTTGCGGACACAGCTAAGGAATTCTATTCAAAAGCTAAATGCTTACATAAAACAATATAGTGATCAGTTTGAGCTATTTGCCACACGTAATTCACCTAGGGAGCGCTAAATGAGAAACGACTCGACAAGCTTCGAATTGAGGGCAATGACGTCTCTTCAGCGGTATCGCTTTTTGGGACTCATCTGTAGCGTTATAGCCCTGTCACTTGTCATGGTGATCATCGCCATGGACCTTTATAACACCAGCGGTGCAGCGCAGTTAGACTTGAGCCAGCCGCGCTATAGGGATATCCAAAAGCAGGTGACAAAAGAAGAAGTAAGTACCAGCTATCCGGCCAATGGTCCGTTTGACGCTGCAGCGTACGATACGTTTAGGCAGCTCTACGCAGAACGAGCAAAAAAAGTAACTGGTGTAAATAGCTTCGACCCAACTGTACTGAGTGAGGACACATTACAATTGCTGGTGTTGCCGCAGAGCGTTACTACTACTACGAATTAAATGAATTAGTAGACCTACCGTTTATTACGATCCAATAGCTTGACGGCCAATCGTAATCAAGTGCTTATCACGGTAGCTGGCAAGCGCATTGTGGTCGAGTCCATGTCGTTTAATAAAGCTGCTGACACGTTCTGAGCCAATGTAGTGG
Source organism: Candidatus Saccharimonas aalborgensis (assembly GCF_000392435.1). Classification (NCBI taxonomy): domain Bacteria; phylum Candidatus Saccharimonadota; class Candidatus Saccharimonadia; order Saccharimonadales (SeqCode); family Saccharimonadaceae (SeqCode); genus Saccharimonas (SeqCode); species Saccharimonas aalborgensis (SeqCode). The sequence continues at coordinate 393,736 of NC_021219.1, read as the reverse complement.
GGAAGACTGACGTAGCTTGCTCCATGTTCGTAGAGCTCAGCAGCTTCTGTGTAGTTGTTCGCGTGGCAGATAAAGCTTGTCTTTTGGTTATGTCTCCTGATATAGAGCAACAACGCCCGATTCGTCATGAGGTCGGTCATGGTGCTTACAATGAGTTGTGCATGGTCGGCATTAATATCATCCAAAAACTCTTCGTCCGTCGCATCTCCATAGGCATGCCGGATGCCTTGTTCCTCTAAACTGTCGATTATTTCTGGGTCATAGTCGACGACCAAATATCGTTGACGCATGTCGCGAAATGTCTTGAGAAATTCATGTCCACCTTTATGGTACCCCACAAGAATAACAGGATAGAGTACTTGACGTTTCCGCGGCTCGCTAACGCTCGCTCGCTCGAAGTGTCTCAGGGGTCTTTCGAGTAATCTGTACAGACCATCTGCATGCTTGGTGAGGTATGATGAGATGCCGATCGTAATAAATGCGACCAATGTGATAAGAGAGACAAAGTCTTTATCAACAACATTTTTTGTGGCAGCAAGTGTAACAAAAATAATCGAGAACTCACTTACCTGTGAAAGGTGGACGGCTGCTTTGAAGCTTGTCAGTTTTGTGTAGCGTTGTATGCCAAGAATAGTCAGCACAAGAAGTGGTTTTCCTACTACCACGACGAGAGCGAGCAAGTGGGCGACGACGAGGTTTTTCATGATACTCTCGAGGGTGAACGATTCACCAAGGGTGACAAAAAATATCACGATAAAGAAATCTCGGAGTGGTTTTAACTTTGCCGCCATTTCGATTGCATAGGGGACGCCAGCGATCGATACACCCGCAAAGAGTGCGCCAACTTCGTGCGAAAAGCCCGCAAGATCGAAGGCCGTTGCGACGATAAGGCCCCAGCCAATAGCAAAAAGGAACAGAAGTTCCTGCGTCTTTGCAAAAAACTTACTAAGGCGCGGCATGACAAAAGCACCAGCAACGGTGAGGCCCACGCCGAGACCAACTGCTTTTAGCAAGATTATACCAATACTAGAAAGCGTCATCTCACTTGGATTTGCAATCATCGTGAGCAATACCACTGCAATAGTTGCGACAACATCTTCAATCAAGAGGATCCCAAGGGTAATTTGTCCGTACAACCGAGACATCTCTTTTTTATCCGAGAGGATCTTTAGGACGATGATGGTACTGCTAAAGAACAGAGCCACAGCAAGCACCGCGCTGCTAGCTGGCGTAAAGCCCAGCCAGCTTGAGATACCATACACCGTTAGGCCAAGGATTGGCAGGATTGACATGCTCGTGATGAATGAGACACGACCAACGCTTCTGATGACACTAGTGTTGAGACCGAGCCCAATAATAAAGAGCAGGAGCGTAATGCCAATAGAACTAAACGAGTCAAAAGCATTTTGGTTTCTTACGATATGAAGGAAACTCGGCCCGACTATGACACCGGTGATGATGTATCCCATAATCAACGGCTGTCTCAGCCAGCGCATGATAACAGATACTATCACAACGATAGCAATCACGTAGCTGAGTTGGGTAAAAATGGTTGAGTCCACTTATGCTTATTATAACAGAGAGAAAAGTTATAATGGATGCATATGACCGAGAGAGTTGATCCGAGGAACTACATTATAACCCGTAAGCGAAAGAAATATCGCTTTGCAAAATTTTGCAATGCACGCAACTGCTATGAGGTCGCTGAATGGAAAAAAGCACCAGCAGATGTTATTGAGGTGGGTGCAGGTACCGGACTGTTTAGTGCGCAAATTGCTCGTCGCCATCCTAGGGCAAGAGTAATTGCAATTGATGTCAAGGGTGATCGACTTCAAAAAGGCGCGTACTATGCACTCGAAAATAACATCCCAAACGTCAGTTTCATTCGTGCGAGAGCTGATCAAATCGGCGACCTACTGAATGCACACAGCGTGAGGGAGTTATGGATAACCTTCCCTGATCCATTTCCAAAAAAACGTAGTGAGGGGCGTCGACTTACGCACGCCACATTTCTGAAATGCTACCAACGGCTTCTCATCCCGACGGGCCTACTCCATCTTAAGCATGACAATCAAGAGTTTTTCGAATGGAGTAAGCAGCAGCTCGTTGACAATGGTTGGCGTATTGTTACTGAAACTAATGATCTTCATGCTTCATTGTCCGACGACGATGCTTATACTATGACAACCTACGAGCAGCGCTGGCTGGGAGAGGGAAGAAAGGTGCACTATCTCTCCGCTAGGTTGGTACACGGTGAGGTACAATAGCTATATGGCCCATATACATACCAATCCTGGTCAGCATGACATGACAGTCGCCGCACATATCATTCGAGTCGATGGCAAGGAGCCAAAGGCTCTCCTGCATATGCACAAAAAACTTGCCACACTCATTTGTGTCGGTGGTCATGTTGAGCTGGATGAATCACCATGGGATGCAGTTATTCATGAGATTGCAGAGGAAGCTGGCTATGATATTAAGGATCTGTATGTCCTCCAGCCACCGCTAAGAATACATCAGGAAGGGATCGATGACATCACCATTCATCCGCAACCGTTTTTCCTAGATACACATATGAACGCAAATACTCCAGATCATTGGCACACCGATACGGTATATCTTTTTACGACACATTCGGAGCCAACACTTCCGTTGGCCGCAGATGAATCACAAGACATTCGCTGGCTATCTCGTAGCGAGATTGAACAGCTCTCTGACTCACAAGTTTTTTCAAATATTCGCACGACCCACCTAAAGGCCTTCGATGAGTTTTTGACCGCATGGGAACCAGTACCGGCGGGGCACTTTAGTACCGAAAAAATAGCTCGCTAGGAGCAGTTATTCCGTATATTTCTATCAAATGCTTTTCAAAATGAGTGTGTTTACGTATGATAAAAATTAGTAATGAAATAATTTTGAGTCAATCTATGAGTAAGTTAGTCTCTCCAAAACACCCTATTCAACACTATATTGTTACGTACTTATCGACGCACGAATCAGCTCACTTTATAGATATGAAACCTCAAAAAGTTGCTACCAATCTCTTTACGTATCATCTGAAAGTTCTCGTCGAAAACGATTTTATAAGAAAAAACAGAAATACGTACTATTTGACTCAAAAAGGATGTGGCTATATTTTCCGAGCAAGTCAAAATCATCCTGAATTATCTGCAAGGGCTATCACCAAGGCGGCGTTTATTATACAAGATGGCTACGGGAAGCTTCTTGTTCGCAAACGTGATATACAGCCAGGTATCAATCGGTGGGAGTTGCCGTCGGGAGACATCTTAGCGGATGACTATTCTATTGAGTTAGCGGCGCGTCGTATTTGTTATGATTCTTTTAGATTTGACCCGCATGTTTTGCGACATGTTGGTGATTGCTATGTGACGGTACTTGCAGAAACTGACGAACATCGCGATGAACCTCCCGGAGGTCACATGGTCGAAGGTGAATTAATCAAGATTAACGGTGGAAAGAGACAGATAGTAGAATCAAAAATACTTTTACACGTTATCCGTATCGAAACTGACGCCATTGTTGCAACCAGCAACTTACAATGGATCGAACCACTTGCCATGTCACAGATTCCACTAGCGCCGGCTGTTGAACAGATAGTGACAAGAGCGTTTTTTGGTGATGATTTCTTTTTTGAGGAGTTCACTGAGCAGGCGACTTAAGGAGAGCTAGCGAGCATCTCTCTCACCCAGTGATCGATAGTGCCCGCTCCCATGCAAAGAACGAGTTTGTTTAATTGTCGTGCCTGCTGTATATGACCCCATAACGTTTCATCAAGCGAAGCATAATGGACAGCACCTCGGTTGACGAGCCGCCCAGTGAGCTGCTCGGGAGTGAGAATGGGGAGAAGCATATTTTCTCTCGATTGGTAGGTGGGGAGCCAGAAAATTGTTTCTGCCAACTGCATACAAGTGGTATAGCCGCTTCTCACTTGATGTTGGCGAGTATTCTGATGCGGCTGATAGACAAGCACTACGTGATCGTTAAGCTCTCTCGCAAGCTGGAGTGTCGCTGCAACTTCGACGGGGTGGTGGCCGTAATCGCTATAGAGATTATCTGCCAGTTTCTCAAATCGCCTGGAAGCGCCGGGGAAGGATTCTATAGCACTTTTGACCTGTTCAGCGTCCCCTAGCCCCAAAAACTCACAGGCCTTCGCTACGAGCGTTGAGTTTGCACGGTTGTGTTCGCCAGCCACCTGAAAAGGAATAATTTCGCGGTCATCAAGTATCCAGGAGCGTTTAGTCGGGACAATATTGATAACTGTGTCGCGCCGCCACATGATAGCTTGATTCGACTGAGCGAGAAATGTCGAGAAGGCATCTACATAGTCGCGTTGGGTGGGATAGGTATCTGGATGATCGAAATCGACAGAGGTAAGCAGGGTAAGGAAGGGGCGAAAGTGCAAAAAGTTTCGATCATACTCGTCACATTCGTAGACAAAATAGGAACTCGCTGGATCAAAAAACCCGCTTGGACCAAAACTAATCGTGCTCCCGGCAGAATAGCTGATAGGGACACCTAGCTGGTTCAAAACCCACACCATCAATGCGGTAGTCGACGTTTTTCCGTGTGTTCCCGCGACTGCAATAAGTTTGAGATTTTTTTCCTTTATGATTTGTGTCAGTAGCTCATCACGTTTGCTCATTGGGATACCTAGCTTTCGGGCCATGATGAGCTCAGGGTGGTCATCAGCGAGCGCTGCCGTATAGACAAACCAGTCAATCTTTTTTTGTTCGTGACACCGCGTGAGGAAATCGCCAGATTGGTCAGTACTAAATGGGATATTTTGACGCAGCAATTCGTCAGTCGTAAGACTTTCGGTCGTGTCCGAGCCGAATACTCCATGTCCAGCATCGCGAGCGATTTCTGCGAGCGGTCCTAGCCCAACGCCGCCGATGCCCGAAAAGTAGATGTTCATGCAGGTAGTATAGCATGAGCTGATTGTGATATACTGACGACAACCATTGATCAAATAAACAGACCATATGTTACAGCGTTTTATCCATCGTTTCTTTAGGCCGCGTCACTATTGGCGCAGCGTTTCATTTGATGAGATTGCAGAACTGTATACGTCGCGACTCATCATGGTCTTTGCTGTCAACATCGTCAATCTCTTTGCTGCCGTCTACCTCTATAAGTTAGGTTACTCCATTCAGTTTATTGCGTGGTTTTATGCCGCATGGTATGCCTTTAAGGTTCCATTCGCAGTTATTGCAGCCAAATATGCTGCTTATTTCGGACCAAAGCATGGTATTCTGTTGGCGAATATATTACGCATCCCTTCGCTGATTGCTTTTGCTCTTGTCGCCGTCTTGCCATCTCAGCAAGCAATTGTCGCCATCGTATTGTTTGGGTTTTTCCAGCAGATGGCGGCAACACTTTATGATCTCTGCTATACCATCGATTTCAGCAAGGTAAAACATAGCGAGCACGCCGGCAAAGAAATCGGTACGATGCAGATCATGGAGAAAACAGCCAAGATTATTAGTCCAGTGGTTGGTGGAACTATTGCTAGTCTTTATTCTCCTCAGGCTACGATTATTGTTGCTTGCGTACTGTTTATCTTGGCTGCTTTTCCACTCTTTCGATCAGTTGAACCGACCCGAACACGCACCACGCTTCGACTATCGGGTTTCCCGTGGCGTCTCGCCCTGCCAACACTTATAGCAGAAACTGTGGTCGGCTTTGACTTTGTCGTTAGCGGTACAGTGTGGCTGTTGTTTACGACCACAGTAATATTTTCGGGAATGGGGGAGGGGATTTATGCGACGCTTGGTAGTCTTGCTTCTCTTGGCGTTCTCATCTCACTGGTTGCCTCTTGGACATTCGGTCAGATTGTCGATAGGCATAAAGGTGGCATATTGCTCACAGCGGGCACCATCGCAAATAGTATGATCCATCTCTTCCGTCCCTTTACAGCCTCTCCTTCAGCGGTCATGGGGGTGAATATTGCAAATGAGATTGCGACGAGCGCCTACGCAATGCCGTTTACTAGGGCAGTCTTTGACGTGGCCGATGACTCGGGCTTTCGCATCACCTACTTGATGTATATCGAAATGATGCTCAATTTCGGCGCAGCACTAGGTAGTACGTTGTTTGCCCTATTTGTGTCTGGGCTTGGTGATCGCCACGGTATGGAGTGTATGTTTGTAGTTGCTGCCGTCTACGAACTCATCATGCTGTTCGTGTGGCGCTCTGCACGGTAAGATCGTCTAGACGCATGGTATACTGAGAGCATACTGTGCAAGGTGGGAAAATTACATGTCTGATACACGTCAAGTCAGAAAGACTGTCAAACAGCTACAGATGATAAAAACATGGCAGTTAGCCATCGCACTCTTTTTATTTGTATTCCTTGTCGCGTCATTCTTGAGACTCAATAATGTCGGCATGATTCAACGGCGAGAGGCAGTATTCGCTGCCGACAGGACTGGTGATCCAAACGAGATAAGAGCACGGATTTACGATTTACAGCGATATGCAGCGTCTCATATGAACGCTGATACGGGTGATTTTTATCTGCAAGAACAGTACTCTCGTGACTCAAAAGCCGCCATCGATGCCGCCTCCCGTGCTTCATCGGCAAGTGCTACGATCAACGCTGAGGCAGAGGCGGTGTGCCATCCGCAGTTTCACGGGTATTCATCGGCCTATATGCAGTGTTTTATGAATGAACTTGCCAAACATCCTGCAAGCTCAGGCTTGCCAGAAGTATCGTTGCCAAATCCTACACTGTATAAGTACAATTTTTCGTCTCCCCTTTGGTCGCCCGATTTTGGCGGTTGGTCACTAGTGCTTGCAGTTACTCTCTTGATTGTGATTGTACTCAGATTAGCTGGTATCATATTTCTACGACTTCTCCTCAAGAGACGGTACAGGGAAGCATAAACGATCCATCCCTAATAGGGGTGAAAAGTGTTGACACTGTTGGCGAGACGCGCTAAGCTACTAGAGTAAGACGCTAATAGGAGGTATAACTACATGGCTTACAAGCACACGAATTCAAAGGGCGTAACATACTACCTGCACAAGACGGAAGTTACTCTTCGCGGTGGTAAACCACAAACCATCTACTTCTTTGCGAAGGTAGAGAAAAATGCAAAAGGTACTCCAGTTGATCTGCCCGCAGATCGCGTTGTTAAAGAGAACCCACGCAATGGTTTCTTGACTGTTTCAAAGAAGAAATAGTCTCAATCCTAGAAAAGAATAACTTGCCCCCGGTCTATCGATGATCGGGGGTTTGCTGTGGAAAAGATCCATGGATAAAATTGCTTGCGCTTTTTATATGAACACCATATACTAGAGTTACAAACAAACAGGTGCCAAAATACCTCGGTTGCTCTCCGTGTCGGATGCGCTACCGAGGTATTTTTGTGTCTCTTACTGCTATACTGAGAAAATGAATCATATTATTTCAGTGAACAACTTAACCAAGCGGTATGGGGACAAGACAGTCGTCAACGCCATCAGTTTTGACGTCAAAAAAGGAGAGATATTTGGCATACTTGGCCCGAACGGTGCCGGTAAGACAACTACTCTCGAGATGATCGAAGCATTGAGAGAAATTGATAGTGGCAACATAACGGTCGCCGACATCGATGTGTCGGCACATCCTGACGAGGTTAAGGAAATCATAGGCATCCAGCTACAGTCGACAAGTTTCTTTGACAAACTGACATTACGAGAACAACTCAAGATGTTTTGTGGCCTCTATGGGGTCACCACCGATGTTGATGCTTTGCTTGCTGATGTACAGCTCACCGATAAGGCAAAGGAGTACGTCGAGAATCTCTCAGGTGGTCAAAAGCAGCGGTTTAGTATCGCAGCTGCACTTGTGAATGAACCAAAAGTTCTCTTTCTTGACGAGCCAACGACTGGCCTCGATCCGCAAGCAAGGCGAAATCTCTGGGAGCTGGTCGAATCAATTAAGGGTAGGGGTATTACCGTGGTACTAACGACGCACTATATGGATGAGGCAGAGCTTCTGTGTGATCGTATTGCCATTATGGATGAGGGTAACATCATAACGATAGATACCCCAAAGGGTTTGATTAAGAAACTTCTGGGACGTGGTTTTAAGAAGGAACAGATTGTCCAGCAGGCAAATCTCGAAGACGTCTTTATCGATCTCACTGGAAAGGATATACGGGAATAACATGAAACGATATATGCAAGCTGTCTTTGGTCTCTTTGTTGCATTTCAGAAGCGGTTTATGCGTGATAAAGTCTCACTCTTCTTCACCTTTCTTTTCCCACTCATATTTCTGTTTATATTTGGTGTGATTTTTAACAATGACTCTGTTAGTTTTCGCATTGCGATTCTCGACCATGCGAACAATAGTTTCTCAAAGGAGTTTACAACATCAGTAGGCGAGAACAGTGCGTTTAAAGTAAACAAAGATATAACAACCATCGAAAGCGCCAAGCAAAAAATGAGTCGTGGAGAAATTGATAGTATCGTTGAGCTCCCCGAGAGCTTCGGGGCGATAAATGAAGCTCGCGTTCCCTCGGGCACCATGAACGTCTACTATCAAAAAGGTTCTGACCAATCAGGCAAGACAGTTAGTGCGGTGATGCAGCAAATCCTTGATGAGATAAACCGCAAACTTGGCAGGCCAGATGCCGCGCTTAAGGTGAGCGAAAAGGCAACAGACACGGCCGGCCTCAACAATTTTGACTATACTTTTTCGGGCTTGCTTGGCTTTAGCCTGATGAGTATGGGTATTTTTGGCCTGGCAAATGCTATGCCTCAGCAAAAGCAGCGAGGTTCATATAAACGACTCTTTGCCGCACCCTTTACCTCCGGACAATTGATTCTTGCTAACGCGATTCACTTTATCTTGATTGCCATGCTTAGCTTAGCAACCGTCATTATCATGGGACTTCTCGTATTTAAGTTCAATATGCGCGGTGACTGGATGAGTTTCTGGCTATTTGCACTGTTATCGGGCGCGATGACAGTCGGCTTTGGCTTGCTTATTGGCTCGCTTGCAAAAAATGAAGACCAAGCGGCACCGCTTGCTAACCTCATTTCATTTCCGATGATGTTTCTCTCGGGCAGCTTCTTCCCCCGTTTCATGTATCCCGAATGGCTTCAGGGTGTATCGAGCTACGTACCGCTTACACCGGTTATCGATGGCTTCCGTCGTATTATGACCGAGAATGCAAGCCTAATAAGTCTCTTGCCCGAGATCGGTCTCATTGCCGCGTGGATGTTTATCGCTTACATCATCGCGATCAAATTTTTCACCTGGGAATAAGACGAAATGAAGTGGCTGGCCGTTGTCGGTTCTCGCTATGTAACGCCAGAGATGCGTCGTGATATCAAGCGTTATGTGACTCAGAAGGTAGCCGATGGGTATGGTATCGTATCGGGGGGTGGTACTGGCACTGACACCTATGCAGTACGGATGGCTCTGGAAGCAGGAATTGATATTAGCCGTGTAAAGCTATTTCTCCCTGGCTCTGTTGAAAAATACAGCGACGAATTACGTCGGCGAGCGCTTGAGGGAAAATGTAAAAGCGATGATGCCGAGGAGACCATACGGCAGTTGCATAGCCTCGCAAGCAACACTCTGGACACACTCTTCTACTCAGGGGATATCGAGACGATAGATGCAAGAGCCTTTCATGCGCGAAATCGACGTATCGTCTCCTGCGCCGATGAACTCGTCGCGTTTCGGCTAGGGCAGAGTAGGGGCACTACCTATTCGATCGAACGCGCTCGACAAAAAGGGATATCGGTCCGAGTATTTGAATATTAGAAACATATATTGACATATAATAAAGTTTATGCTATATTTCTCTATGTGAATCGTTTACGCACAGACAAAAAGAATACTACCGCAACTCCTGACTCGCTTCGTATACCGTACGGGGGAGAGCTTGCTCTTTCCGCAGAAACTCGAGAATGTCTCGGAATACAAGGAGTAGCACTGGGTTTTATTGACACAGTGCCAAGTGAGGAATTTGTGACTCATGCTGAGCGAGCCTATCATCTTGATAGGGCGTTATCTCATCTTTCGCAAGCACATATGCGTGATGGAAGGCTCAGGGGAGGGAAGGCGCCGTATCCAGCACAGACGGCTGAAAATGCCTTAGTACACACGCAATTAGCCGATGAGCATATTGCGCGTGCAGCTGGTTTACACTATCTTGTTGCCAATGGTACACTGACAGCCCGTGATCTTCGTGCAGAATCGGCGCCGACGCGCATTGCAATGAAACGGCAGTTCAATGGGCCAGATAAAAAGCCTCAGCGCAATAACTTTCATACACTTCTGGCACTTCAGCAAAAAACAGGCAAAGATGAGATCTCGGCACAACGTGCAGATGTTCGTCAAAAATAGCCATAATGTTTCTCTCAAAAAACACCAGCCAAAAAGCATGGTGTTTTTTGATTGGTGGGGGTGGATGGGATCGAACCATCGACCAACAGGTTATGAGCCCGCTGCTCTAACCCCTGAGCTACACCCCCGAGGCTATACTGTCCATTATAGCGCACTTGCTCGCCGCTAGGATATAATACGAACAGTAAGATGACAGACCAAACACTCAGAAAGGTTATATATCGATTGAAGCGTTATACGACGCTCAATACCGTTGTGATACTGATTGGGGCAATTGTTGTGTCGGGTTGGGTGTGGGGTTCTATTACGACGATGCAACGTAACTATGCCCTGCAGAAAGAAGTTGATGCCCGTGAGCGCAAACTTGCATTGACCCAGCTTGAAGTCGATACTATGCAGCTCCAAAAAAACTACTACGCAAGTGATGAATACAAGGAGCTAGCTGCTCGCGAACGGCTAGGCTTGGCTGCGCCCGGAGAAAAGGTACTACTATTGCCGCCCAACAGTGCTGCCGCGAAGGCAACAAACATTACCGAGAAATCACCAACAGCTACTACTCGCACACTCACAAATTTTGAGCAATGGATGCTATTCCTGTTCGGCGGCTCAGCTGCTCGCTTGCAAAACTAGGCTACATCTGTTAGGATGATGAATGTGCCGCGGGGTGGAGCAGCCCGGTCAGCTCGGTTGGCTCATAACCAACAGGTCGCAGGTTCAAATCCTGCCCCCGCAACCAAGAAAAATGCCGTACCCCTCATGGGTAGGGTATTTTTCTTTAGGCCTTGCGGCGACGGGATTTGGTTCTGTGACAGCACGCAAAGCGTGCGTAGTCGCTGCTTCGTGTAGCGCAGTGCAATTATAGAAGAGCTTGATTCTGCCAGAATAAGCAAGCGGAAGAGGCTTTAGCCGATAATCCTGCCCCCGCAACCAGGGAAAAACTCGTTTGTTAACGAGTTTTCCTTATGAGAATACGTATTGGTATGATAAAGTTAGTTTTTTGCTAACTTTCCGCAGGCGACTCGCACTGCTTCGCTCCAACTCAAGAATGCGTGCGGGGTATCGGCAACTTGGTGAGCAGTTAATTCATATTTGACGGCCAGCGTGAGCTCGTGGATGATCTCTGCTGCGTGCGGCGCAACCACAGTTCCGCCAAGCACCACTCCGCGCTTGTCAGTGATAACTTTGACGAACCCATCACGAAAGTCACTAGTATTGCTCCGGGCGACGATAGTGAGTGGAGCGATTGTTTTTTCGATTCGGAGATCTCGTCTCAGACAGTCATCCTCGGTAAGACCGACAGATGCAACACCTGGATAGGAAAAAGTGAGTCGGGGAGTTGCAGTATAGTCAGGGGAAATCTTGTTTTTTAACACAACGTTGTGTGCTACGACACGACTTTCGAGAAGTGCGCTGTGTGTCGGACGGTTATACCCGAGCACGTCGCCCGCTGCGTAAATATGTTTGGCTGTCGTCTGCAAGAACTCATTCACCTCTATACCTTTGGCGGTATATTCGACGTGTGCATTCTCGAGACCTATATCGACGACTGGAGTACGACCGACTGCCACGAGAACTTCATCGACACGAACTGATTTTTCGATGCCACCACGCGAGTACACGACCCGCTTTCCAAGACCGTCTTTTACCACGGAAAGAGTGCGAGTGTGGGTGAGGGAAGTAACACCTTTTTGTTCTTCTAGTAAGCGCGACATCAACTCCCCTACCTCTTCGTCTTCATCTGGTAGGATTCGGCTTGCAACCTCTGCTAAGTAGACTTTTGTACCAAATGTCGCCATCAACTGAGCGATTTCTACACCAACTGTACCGGCGCCAACGATATAGAGGCTTTTGGGCGGGCGAAGTGATTCCAGAATGGTTCGTGGTGTTAGGTAGCCCGCCTCGGGGAGGCCTTGTATATCCGGCAGAGTCCACTGCGAACCGGTGGCAATCAAAAAATGCGCAGACGAAAGATGTTTGCGATTAACTGACACCTCATTGGGGGTAAGGAAACGAGCTACACCGAGATAAACGTCAATGCCTTGAGATTCATAAAATTTTCGATTGCCACTAGCGCCTGTGCGTTTTACTGCGAGCTCTTTCCAGGCGCGAAGTGACGGGTAATTGTATCCGAGCGTAGCAGATCGCAGACCAAAGCGGGCTCCATGGCGGGCTTCATCATAGAGCTGTGCAGCATGGAGCAGCGCTTTTATGGGGACGTCACTCCAGTTGGGCGAGTCACCACCGAGCGTATCGGCCTCGATGATTGCGACCCGTTTCCCCTCGCGTGAGGCAATGGTTGCTGCAGCGCTTCCCGCTGCGCCGCTGCCGATGACAATGAGATCGTAGTCAAACTGTGATTTTCGTGGCACGGTGCTCTCCTCTACATGATAACGTTATGGTGTCGATATAAATATGCTGCTTCAGGATGCAGTGCGTTTAATGCGCTTGCCGCCCGCTGGCGAAGGTCTTCGCTGGTCACTTCTGCCTTGTCCTGAAGCCATAGCGAGACGTTGTCACTTACCTGTTTGGCAGTTAGCTCGGCCTGTCTCGCGGGCGTATGGAGGCTGAGGCAGGTAGCATAAATACTTGCAGCTAGTTTCTCTGGGTCATACGGTTGCGAAGAGCGGCGGCGATGGTACTGTTTTATAACATCCGTCACTACTACCATCATAACCCTCCCCGCAGGATGACGCTCGCCGCGATCGCTTCGTTGACGAAGGTAAAGAACCCTAGTATGAGTAGTCCACTTCCGGCGGCATATTGCAAAAACTGTTTATTTGATTCGCGCCAGCGCTGAATACGGCTTATCTGAGTGCCACTGCTAATCAATGAGTAGACTGTCACAAGGGGAGCAATACTGATGAGAACATACAGCGCAACGCCCAGTAGCTGGAACGAGCTAGGGAGTGTAATGATAGCGAACGCTGCTCCTACGAGGGACGCCGCTATAAAGACGAGCTCAGAAATACCACTCACCAGCCCCAGACTAAATGCTTCTGTTCCCGAAGTCGTTGTTTTTGTACGATCGGACAAAAAACGCGACATTCCTCTTGGAATCCAAAGCGCAGTGCCTTGCCCGGGTCGATAATAAAATAGCCATACTGCGACGCCAAGCCCCATCATTAGTCCAGACACGATTGACCAGGCAAAAGGTGACATGCCGTGTCTTGCGAAGGTACCCGAGACATAGCTTGCCATAATTAGCAGTAACGTTGTCATGACCAGAGTACCCACGACAAAGCTACTACTGAGATGCAGGAGACGCCGCCGTGATACGTTGCGACTGAGACTGTGACCACCTAGTAGTGTAAGCATACTAACGCTTAGTTGGAAACTTGCGTGAATCAACGCCGCGAGCGCTATGATGGCGAATGAAGTGTAAGTATCCATGTTTGTGTATAAATAAGATTCCTCTCAAGACCATTTATACCATAAGCGTGTCAATGAGGTCAAAAAATCAGCAAAATGCTATTGCTTTTTTGTTAATTTTGTGCTATATTAAACCTATAAGACAACACATAACAAAAAGGCGCAACAAACACCATGAACACAATCGATCAAGAATCTGTCGGCACAGGCGACGTCTTTGGCCTTGCCACTTGGAGCCGTCAGCGGAGCAGCGAGGAGCTGCGGACATTTGTGGAGTCGCATCATGACGAGCGACTAGCCGACATCGTTTTGGAATAAAGCGAAATCGTGAAAATTATCATACCGGCTATCCTGTCGTATCTCGCATACTGAAACAAGAAACGTGTAAACGGAGAGAACAGTATGTTACAAGATGATCAGCAACAAACAACCGAAGTTCGAGAGACAAATGTGCGTGATGGTGCCACCTCTGTCCAACGTCAAACAGTTGCAACTTCAACCACAACCAGTAGCTCGGTGGTTATGTCTCGTGTCATGTGGTATATCGCCGGATTTATCATTGTACTTTTGGCACTCAGAGTGCTCTTCTTTTTGCTTGGCGCGAGCCAATCATCAAGTTTCGTCGGATTTGTGTATGCACTCTCTGGAGTGTTCTCAGCACCCTTCACGGGTATATTCCTGACCCCTGCTGACGGGTCGCATGCGCTTGATAGCGCAAGTTTGGTAGCAATGGTCGTCTATGCATTGATCGCCTGGGGTATTGCAAAACTCTTTACTATAAGTAAGCCAGTAAGTAGCTAAACTAGGACCTACCGCCCTACCACAGAAAAACGACCACCTGAGTGTGGTCGTTTTTCTGTGGTAGCACTGACTAGGATCGAACTAGTGACCTTAGGCTTATGAGGCTTGCAATTGACGCTAATATTGGAGACTTTGCCCAGACGTACAGGCTTGCACAAGTGCGCTATAGACGGCTTATGATTGGCGCTATAGCCGTCTTTTTAAGCCGTCAATCTATTCACTAAAATCAAAATGGTAGCAGCGACAGGGAATGATCCTGTGACCTCGAGCTTATGAGTCTCGCGCTCTAACCAACTGAGCTACGCTGCCATGCTAAGCTAATATAGCATGATTTGTCCCTGTTGGCTACTGTAGCCTGTGCTATTGTCGTCAGCTATGAGGACTTAATATACTACTCGTATTTACTCGAATAAACCTGAACGATATCAGTACCTTTAAACGGAGCAAAAACCGAGTATTTCAGTATCTATCAGTATCTAGAGTCTGTAATTGATGTAGCAGCTTTTGTATTACACCACGCTCAAACATCGACCACCACAGACCTTCAACAACCCGATTGCGATGAATCAGTCCAAACAGAATACTGAGGACTTCATCGCGGGAAAGTGAGCTGTAGCTCGCCTTGTCGATTGTCCGCGCCAGCAGGTCGTCCCAGTCGGCAATTATCGGGTATATAAGGTCGTCATTGGGATCGTACTTCTCCCAAAGAAACATCTTAATATCTTGCGCACCTTTGTCGATGTCAGTTGCACTAATGTGGCTTTGGGGATTTCGAGACACTACTGTAGATTTACTCGTATGCCTGAACTATCCTTATCACCGTGTAGTTCGGCTGTAATAGGCGTTACATTCACAGGCACATCAAAGACGATGTCGCCCGTAATACTATTGCCAGGGTTAATGTCATCGCTAAACGGGTCGCCGAGTTCGTACTGTGCTGCACGACCTGTTCCAGCAGGGTCATAATCGTAGCGCTGTCCCTTGTCGTTGAAGATGTATTGGTTATACGGGCGAATACTGTTTGAGTTATTGCCAGCATTAGTTACGGTAATGTTGAGGCGACAGAACTGACCCTGTGCATCTGTAGAGTAATGTAATACGCCATTGTCGAAACCTATTTGTTTTTCGCCACACTTAAAAGAATTCACTACGAAGTTAAAACCAGCATCACTCGATACCTGACCAATCTTCGACGATTGCTTGACGGCTTTCGAGTTTTTCTGTGCAGGCGAATTTGCAATCATGGCACTAATTATTCCGATCCCACAGAAAATTACTAAAATCAAAAATAGCGCACCGCCGATACCCATCGGTCGATGCTGACGCTTCTGTCTTTTTACACTTAACTCTTGTCCCGTTCGTTGCTCGATAGTTTTCTTGTTTCTCATTGGGTTCTCTACGCTCCTTTTGCGTGTTAAAACCGATGGAAACTAAAACCGACCACCGGCTGAGCTTTCGCCCCACAACCCTTTCGAGTTGCGACTACGTCAATAGTTACCGATGATCGGATTAACATTGACGTAGTTTTGATGACCATACCTTCCTTGCGGTGGCTCTAGATCGGAATAGCGAAGCTATCTGGGGTCAATTATAAGGTTATTTTCTCGAAAAACATACCCCTAGAATCAACTAAACAGTCAAAGTGACCCCAATACCCGTTTCGCCCGATAAAACCTCTTAAAACGCCTCTCAACACGCCACGATGACGGTTAAGCTACCGAATATAAGTAAGATGTACGATAATAGTCGTAAGATGAATGAAAATGCTCGTTTTTGGTTAGATGTTGTTGCGACAAAGCTATACAGGGATATTCATTCTGGTATGGATTTTGAACACAATGAACACCGCTGGATTTTTGACTGGGACGATAGCCTGAACACTGACGAGAATCTGGCAAATGTTGCCGCAGAAGATAAAGCCCTCATGGCATTAAAACAAGTAGGTGCTATAAAAAGTGGCTCGAAGCCAAACTACTTCCGCGACCAACAGCTTGAGGCTATGGAAAATCTGGGACGCGGTGCATGGGGCGATAAATGGGACAAGACCGATCAAGCTCATCGAGAATACGATTACATACGGTTTATTGATGACGTGGACTATGACAAGTTTATCGGGTTTTGCGAGGAGCATGGCATTAACTACAAGGGCGACGGAATACCAGCGACTTTAGAGATAGTCAATCAAACGCCGATTGTCCGCGCCAAGGGTAAAACATATACGCTCAAAACCTTATCGACAGGCTCAACACTAGACATTATCGAGCTAATATACGCTAAGCGACACTTTAATGAACCTACGACATTTGACGATTTACGACGATGGCTTAATAAGCCAGACGCTTTCTCGGAACGAAAACAATTGACCCAGATTTACCGTAATGACAGCCCGTTTCATTCAGGCAACGTACTAAGCCCCTTTGCTGATATAACAGCCAAGACCTTCACGCTCAAAAATCGACCCCAACTGACACTCAAACAGCTCGCCACGATACAGGAAAATAGTATCAAGTAGTATCGCCTCTCCTTACATCTAGTATTGTTCTAGTACATCTGTTCAATGCGTCCCTTGTTTTCCTTATTCTAGGCACACGACGGTTCGAAACAGCGCTGCTAAGGTCAATATAATACCGTCCACCAAGGCAGCGCTCACATAAAACGGAATGTAAGAAAAAATGGAAAATGAATTTGAGGTTGAAGCGGAAGTTCACAAGCCCGTCGGTGCTGGGTATCGAGTTAAGGTGCTGATACCTGACATAGGTATATACATCAATGGCTTTATGGTGTTCCCGCCAAACGGTGAACAAGACTGGGCAGTATATCCACCTCTGCTCGGTCGAGCGGGACGCGGCAAGTATAGGTACACAGTGGAGTTCAACATGCAGTTTCCACTATGGGAGGAGATACGTCAGGCATGTATTGAAGCGGTTAAATCAGCTACAGGTTTAAGTGATGAGGATGACTCTACTTCGAACACACAGCCTACACGAAAATCAGATGATATGGGGTTCATGTAACCCTTAAAAAGAAAACCCTTATATATAAAGATAATCTCTAAAAGTAAAGATTACCTCTATGGTGAGAGTCTGTTTAATACGGGTAAAGACAGGACTCAGGGAACAAAAGGGTTTCGATTAATTGAAAAATATTATATAATTAAAGCTGAATGTTGTCCAGTAACCTAGCCACCCTATTGAAACTGAACAGTAAACAGCCTGCTGGGCGAGAAGCCAGAAAAGGATTAGACATGGGTAGCGCAACTGAGCAACCGAACCATCCAGCTTTGTACACAGTCGAAGAAGCTGCGGAGTACTTGAGGGTGAGTAGATGGATGATTTACAAACTGATGAGACACAACGAACTAAGAACCCTAACAATTGCCAGCAGACGATTAATCGCATACGAGGACTTAACGGACTTTATAAAACAGAGCAAAAGGAAGCAATATGAGCAGACGACGTCGGGGTGAAGGAACGGTCTACAAGCGTAAAGAAGGTCGGTATGAAGCTGCTTGCTACGTAAACACGCCTCTAGGGATTAGGCGAATAAGACGCTATGCCACAACACGCAAAGATGCCGAGGCGATTTTAGTGGAGATGCGCAACAAGAATGATAGCGGTCTCAAGGCAAATCCGAGGGAGGAAAGGCTTGGTGCATATATGGATTATTGGCTTTTAGTAGTGCAACCTTCGATTCGTAGGAGTACTTTAGCTGGTTATGAGTCGCTCGTTCGTATTTATCTAAAGCCAGGGCTTGGCAATAAGTATCTCACGAAGTTGAGTGTGGCAGATGTCCAGACATTTATCGACAACCAGCTAAGGACGGGTCAATCGCACCGCACTGTACAGAAAATGCGCTGTATTCTTTCCGCAGTATTGCAGAGGGCTGCGAAGGAGGAGCGTATATCGCGCAATGTGGCACGGCTTGTTACCATACCGATGTATAAACCAAAAGAAGCCGAGCCATGGAGCGTAGATGAGTTAACTGCCTTTTTACGCGCTGCTTCTGACCATCAGTATTATCCAATTTACTTTCTAATGGGCTTTTATGGGCTTCGTAGGGGTGAGGCGTTAGGCTTATCATGGTCTGACATAGATTTCACCAACAAGATTATTCGTGTAAGGAGGCAAGTAGACTACTCGAATCACACGTATAGCTATGTGGAGTTAAAGACACGTGCTTCAAAACGCAATCTTCCTATACTTGACGCAACTCTAGCTGTGCTTAACAATCTTAAGTCCACAACTGCGGGACCGCTGCCCGACCTTATATTTAAGACATCAAACGGACTTCCAGTTGACCCTAATAATTTACGAAGGTCTTTCAAGCGCATAAGTAAAGAAGCGGGTCTGCCGATTATTACGCTCCACCATTTAAGGCACACCGCAGCTACAAACCTCAAGAATCTGTGCGTTGCGCCCAGAGATGTTCAGGCAATTTTGGGTCATTCGCATATCTCAACAACCCTACAGATTTATCAACATGCCGACATTAACGACACGTCAGAAGCATTACAAAAATATGAGCTTCAAATCAGTGAAAAAAGTGCTTCTAGCCGTCAAATTAAGCCGTCAGGCGACAAAATCTTGGCGGAATATATCAAAATTAACAGTGCGACAGTGGGTCGGGTTCCAATCAAAGACCTCAGGCTTATGAGTCCTACGCTCTAACCGACTGAGCTACAGTGCCGAGTGCAGCCAATTATAGCAGAGGAGAGTGCTAATTTCTAGAGATGAACACTGCGCGAGCGTTTCAAGGCGCAACCGAGAAATTCGGCTACTTTGTCGAGTTCGGTCCAATCACGAACTCGGAGAGGTGTTTCAACATGCTGGTTGTAGTCCTGTGTGTAGTGCGCATGAAGCCAATCGGCGTTTGCGGCATCGGCTATCGTAGGGCGATCATCAAAAAGCATTACTCCCGAACACTCCGATTTTCGTTTGCCGATATATGCTTCATCGGCAGCACGCGGGCCGAGGTATCGTTCAACTGTCACTAGCTTTTCGCGAATACTCCACGGATTGCCAGAGATGGGCGCAGAACAGATACGAGCATGAAAACCGAGTGATCTCACGAAGTGCCAGGCTTCTATAGCACCCGGTATGGGTTCCAGTGATTCAAAAAAGCCTTTCGAGTGCTGAAGGTCTCTTACGAGAGCAATATGCTCAGGGTCGGTAAGGCGCTTAGTCATATAGAAGTCTGAGCGTGGTGGTACGGTAATGCCATGTCGCTTTAGCTCTGCCTCAACACGGGCATCAAAGTCGAGGATGACACCGTCTAGGTCAAATAGAGCGACCGGCTTAGCCGAATCTTCGGGGTGTTCTGCCATACTCTGGAGGTACATCAGGCGTTGAACCCGCGTCGTCAGTAGTTGGTACCGGGCACGAGTTGCTGGGTTCGCAAAAACGTATTCTCTGGTATCACCATCAACCGGCGCTTGTTCAAATGACTGCTCTGGGGGGTATTGGCTGCGCGTTAAGTCTAGTACGTTGCCATCAATACGATTGCGGTAGTGGGTTTCGGAAGCTCCCGCATAAAGTGTTCTGAGGCGCTCGATGTCGCCACCAAGGTAGTCTTGGATCACGAGCGATGTGGGAACGCACTGTCCCCTGGTAGGGACATCATCATACCATGTATCAGGGGTACTAGTAGTTTCTAGCGACCAACTGCCTTCTATGGCTGTGGTAAGTCGTTCGGCACGAGTTCGCATTCGTTCCTCTCATCTCCCGCCCGTTAGCTGTGTATTCAAGTATAGCATTAATAGCGGCGACAGTATGGTATATAATAGTGAGTATCTCCGGGTGATACTCACTGCCTCTTTGGTAAGCGTCCCTCACCACTGGATCATCAGTTGTCTTCGGATACGTCGCTAGAAACGGGCGGGGAAAACGGGCAACACATTTCAGTAGATCGTTTCTCTTATGTGCAACTAAGAGGAGTTAGTGAAATGAATGATGAACTTTATCTCAATGAACGCGTTCAGGTGATAGCGACATTTGCTGATGGTCTGGACTTGTGTGTTCCAAGGCGGATACGCCGTTCAAACGGCAAGGAGATCGCGGTCACCGAGCTCGGACTTCGCCACCCAGTTATGAAGGGAAGGCGCTTGATTCATGTTTTTGAAGTGACTGACGGGGGGAGTGACTACCGACTAGAG
Source organism: Candidatus Saccharimonas aalborgensis (assembly GCF_000392435.1). NCBI lineage: Bacteria > Candidatus Saccharimonadota > Candidatus Saccharimonadia > Saccharimonadales (SeqCode) > Saccharimonadaceae (SeqCode) > Saccharimonas (SeqCode) > Saccharimonas aalborgensis (SeqCode). Next base: position 373,048 of record NC_021219.1, on the reverse strand, counting down.
TTTGACGCTGAGCGACTCACCTGGATGCTGACAAGGGAGGCGGATCACTATGAATAATGACTGTAATACGGCGCGTCCACTTGTGATGCATATCGATCTCAATAGTTGTTTTGCGACTGTTGAGCAACAAGCTCGACCACAGTTACGCGGTAGGCCGGTGGGGATTGTCAATCGAGCAACCGACCAGACATCGATCGTGACCGCGAGTTACGAAGCAAAAGCGATGGGGGTAAAACTTGGTATGAAGCTACGCGATGCAAGAAAACTGTGCCCGACACTCGTAGGTATCGAAAGTGATCCGCCGAAGTATCGCTATGTCTATCACAAACTAATGGCGATCATGAGCGACTATAGCCCTCACTTCACGATGAAGAGTATCGATGAGGGTGTGATTGATTTTGCCCAATCCCCTGCCTCGATACGGGAGCGGAATTTGGTAGAAGTGGGGCAGGAGATTAAACGTCGATTACGTGAAGAAATAGGCAGAGCGATGCGCTGTAATATCGGGATTGCCCCAAATCGATTCCTCGCAAAGACAGCCGCTAGTCTGCATAAACCTGATGGGCTTGATATCATCACTCACGAAAATCTAAGGGCCACCCTACTAGACCTCTCGCTTCAAGACCTGACGGGCATCGCCTCACGCAACGAACATCGTCTCAACGCAGTTGGTATCTATACGCCACTCCAGATGCTCGACGCCGATAGGGCAACGCTCAGGCTTGCCTTTAAGAGCGTTGTCGGCGATTGGTGGTATCAACGGTTGAGGGGTTGGGAAGTAGACGACGTCCAGTACGATATGAAGAGTTGCGGCCGTCAGTATGTCATCGAACGACGAGAGCTGCCTCGCTCGGATGTACTCCAGAGACTTCATCATCTCGTCGAATCGGTGGGAACAAAGCTACGCTCACAGGGAAAAAGCGCGCGGGGAGTAGGGGTGTATGCGCGACTCTACGCGGCCAGCACACCAGGAGAAGCCACAAATGGCCGCTGGGGAAGACGGGGGAATTATTGGCATGAAACATACCTCGCTCCCCTGCCCTTTTATACCAATCAAGCGATTTGGGAGATAGCACGCCGACTCTTTGAGCACGTGCCGAATGGTGATATACGTGAAATCGGCGTCCATTGTTATCATCTTCATGATGGCGCAGATCGTCAGTTGGTATTATTTGGCGATCAATTTGTGCGTGAACAGCAGGTAACGTGGGCGATCGATGAAGTCAACAATCGATGGGGTGAGCGTACGATTCACAGTGCCGATACCCTGGGGACGGGTATCTATGTCAAACAAAAGATACCCTTTGGGAGTACGCGTTATCTATAGACAAAATAACCATTATAATTTATAATATGTAAAACAATGATTCAATATCCCGCAGAGTCTACTCCTGGCGTTCCCTCTATTATTGAGCATCTCGGCCGTCATCCCATGCGCCCCAAGCAGGAAATTGGTCAAGCTATGGCGGCACTGGGGTTTCGTGTCCCCCGTATCTTCGATACGTATGAGGATGCCGTTTCATGTGGGGATCGATTCTTTGCTTGGTCTGAACATCCCGGTGAGCTGTATTATTCAGGACTTGGCATGTCGTATGATAGCGAGGGAATGCATAGCGAGGAAATCGAGGCGGTCCAAAAGGGAATCGACGACCCAGACCGCACCTATTGGACACTTCGTAGGATTGCCAGGATGGCTGGTGCACACTACGGACACGTGGCGACTTGGCATCGGCTATTGACCGGTAAATCATCACACGGTTTTGATACCGAAGTACTGCGAGATGCTAGTTTGTCGTATTGGCAGGCAGCAAAAGGTGCAAATTATTTCCTGGTGCCGGATAATGGGCGGGAGGATCGATTCTATATCGGGAGAGTGGATGAGCAAGAGTTCTATGTCGTTGATGAAGGAGAGATCAATCGCCCTGCTTCGTATACAGGCGAGAACGATCCGCCGGTCCAGGAACTTATGGGGTACTATGAGCAAGTGGTGGGCGCGGCACCGTTTGATGCGTCGGTTGCTCATATCGTAGAGTGTGCATATGACGGTGAGACAGAGCCGGTATTTCTCCAGGCGCTTCCCACCCGTCCTCGGCAGATTGCCGAATTTGCTGTCACAAACTCGCAGGAGAGTATCTTGTATGTGCGTGGCGTGACACCAGCAGAGGGTATTGAATTCGATATACTTGCGTACGATCCGTCACATGAGGACTATCATGGAGGGCCATTCTCGTATGGACTTCATGAAGGGGAGGGTCAGTATGAATATGCCGTCTCGCATGCGACAGCACTTTTCCCAGCAAAAGGTGGCGATCGTTGGACATCCGATACGTTTCTCCGCCAACTTGGCATGGCAGCGCCGGCACACTCGGGTCGGAGCATGATATTTAAGCCTGGTGTAACAGTTGGTCTGACTGAGACAGCGTATAATCAACTACACGGAGATGATCCTTTCACAAAACGCCGTGCGTGGGTACGGAGTGACGGTACAAGGGCGACAATTCGCTACTGGGATAGCGTTGAACGTGCGATTAAGCAACTATAACAATACGCCGCACTTGTTATAGCGGCGTATTGGTTTGAGAGTCTCCCAACAACTAGTAGTCGTAAAGGCTACTGTAGTTGCTGCTGCGGCTACTCGACGAAGAGTTGCTTGAGCCAGTATGTGCCTTGATAGGAACGGTGATGAGTGTCGCGACAAGTAGCGCACCGGCAACACCCATGAGAACCAGCGTCATGAGCTTGCTCATGTTTTTGCCGCGGTAGATATTGTAAGCGCAATAACCAATAAACCCAACAAATCCAAGTCCAATGAGCTGTGGCAAAAATCTTTGCAGGTACATCTGACCAATGTCGGCACTCGTACCAATCAGCATCAGCGAAGAGATCAAGATAGATACGAGGCTGCTCGCAAGTAGGATAACGATCAGCGCAAGGGTACCAACAAAGGTATTAGTCACAAATGCGTAGGGTGCTCGGTGAACGTACTCGGGTTGCGAGGCAATGTCTTTGGTTGTCTTTTTGTACAGCCAGAAAGCCAGGAATGCAAAGACGCCGGCTGCAACGGCACTTGAAATGGTGCCCGTGAATACGTCGGTTCCCATAAGCAATGATGAACCTAGTGCTGCCATGTACATCCCCATTCCCGTGTTTGACCACATGAGCATGAGACTTGCGATAACACTACTTGATGCTGCGAGCGCCAATAGCACAGACACGACCGCACCTAAATAGGTGAGCGTAATATGCCCCTGTGGTTTCGTCGATTCACTCATGATAATAACCTCCATTAGAACTTCTGGTTGTATTGTAGCACTTGCTGCTATATGTATGCAAAAGGATGCCTAACTCTGCTATACTGATGCGCGAAGCGACATGATCATGCTAAGCAAAAGGAGTTACCATGGATGATAGTGCGGTGAAGTCAACTCGTCCGACAGCTAAAAAGAAACAAGCGGCAAGTAAAGATGTATTGCCACAAGTAAATACAACCAAAGGGGAACAGCCACAAAAGGGCTATTCACGGAGAAAGCTCATTATCAGTATCGTTGCTGGCAGTTTAGTACTGTTGCTGGCGATTGCGGGTGGTGTGAGTTATGCGTTGCTCAATAGCCGCCCATCGAAAGCTGAGTATCAGAAAGCACTAGATATAGCAAAAGATATCAATACTATCGCTACCGATGAACTAGTCTATAGCGACAATCAGTCAAAAGTTGACAAAGCAATCCAGAAGCTTGAAGACAAAACTACCGAGTTAGAGAAACTAACTGTGTGGAAGGATCGGGATGCAAAGTTGGCCTTTGATTTCTATAAAAATAAAGAACGCCACTTCGTACCCGCGCTTAAAGATTACAATAAGCGTCTAAAAGAGGCAGGAAGTGACAATAGTTATACGGTTGAAAGCAAAGATGTCGCACGCTACTTTTACGCGACTCGGCTTAGCGATCTGATTGATCTCCTCGAACTCAGAGTCGATACCTACTAGGGGGATGTATGGCGATTGCAGCCGTGCCAATCACTTCCCCGCTTTTGTTGGCAATCAGCGGTGGTATAGATAGCGTTTGCCTGCTTCATATGATGGTAGCGCGACAGACGGAAACGCTGATTGTTGCGCATGTCGATCATGGAATACGTTCAGACAGCGCAGCCGATGAACGTTTTGTAAGCGAGCTCGCTAAGCAATATCACTTGCCGTATGTATCGACTCAGCTTTCGCTCGGTCCGAACGCGAGCGAGGAGGAGGCGAGGAATGCCCGCTATGATTTTCTACTGCAACAAGCCGCTACCCATCAAGCAACGATTGTTACGGCACACCACCAAGATGATGCGATAGAGACTATCGCACTAAATCTATGGCGCGGCACTGGCTGGAGGGGGTTGGCAGTATTGAATCGCCCTACTATCTTGCGGCCTTTTATCGAACTCTCAAAGTCGCAGCTGTACCGCTATGCGCTCAAGCATCGATTAGAGTGGGTAGAGGACTCAACCAACGCTAGTAGTATTTACCAGAGAAATCGCCTTCGTCGTATGCTTGCGGCACAGGGGAAAAAACTGGACAAAGTTGCGCTGATGGGCTTGCGAGCAAAGCAGATTCAGTTGAAGAAAGACGTTGAAAGTGAGGAAAGGCGCTATCATACAACTGATCTCACGTCACGTCATTTTATGATTCAACTTGATAATGCTACGGCAGGAGAGCTGATAGCAACGGTAGTTGAGCGATTAAGCGGCTATAGACCGACACGACCGCAGGCTGAGGCCGCGCTTCTGTTTGTAAAGACAGCCAGGTCGGGATCATGTCACCAAGTAGCAAAGGGGGTGGAAATTGTGTGCAAGACTCGATATTTTGAAGTCCGGGTAGTATAATTGACCAGAGATACTCACATAAGTTTAATCAGACAGTAAAAAGGATGAGTTAATTCATGGCAAAACCCCCTACAGGTAAAGTAAGTAATTTGGTCCGGCTGGGACTTTTTTGGTCTCTCATGATCCTTGGCGTATTGACCGTCTGGGCCATCACTTCGCCACACACCGGCATGAAAGATGTTGATATATCTGACGTGATTCGGCGTGCAAATAATGGTGATGTTACAAAAATCCAAGGTTCGGGCAATGAACTACAAATCACCCTGAAGGGGCAAGATAAGCCAACCGAAAAATCCTATCTCACTGGTGGTATCAGCACGCTCATCAAGGAGAATAAAGTCGATACTACCAAGACGACGCTCAGTGATTCACCTGCATCTGAGACTGGTAATACACTTTGGAATATTGCGACACTTGTCGTGCCGATTATCTTGATTGCAGCCTTCTTTATGTTCATGATGCGTCAAGCACAGGGCCAAAATAACCAAGCCATGGGCTTTGGAAAGAGTAAGGCAAAACTATACGGTCTCGATAAAGAACGAGTTGTCTTCAGTGATATCGCTGGAAATGACAATGCCAAGCAAGATTTGGAAGAAGTGGTTGATTTTTTGAAGCACCCAAAGAAATACGAGAGTCTCGGTGCCAAGATTCCAAAAGGAGTTTTGCTGATAGGCAACCCTGGAACGGGAAAAACAATGCTAGCGCGTGCAGTAGCGGGTGAGGCGAATGTACCGTTCTTTAGTATCTCAGGAAGTGAGTTTGTGGAAATGTTTGTCGGTGTTGGTGCGAGCAGGGTGCGCGATCTGTTCCAAAAAGCCAAAAAGAACGCTCCTTCGATCATCTTTATTGATGAAATTGATGCAGTAGGACGAAAACGCGGTAGTGGCATGGGCGGTGGTCACGATGAGCGTGAGCAAACACTCAATCAAATCCTCGTCGAAATGGATGGGTTTGAGACAGGAACGAACGTCATCGTTTTGGCGGCCACTAACCGTGCTGATGTTCTCGACCCGGCACTTCTCCGTCCTGGTCGCTTTGACCGCCGCACAACCATTAGTTTGCCGGAGCGAAAAGACCGCGAGGCTATCTTGAAGGTGCATTTCAAAAATAAGCCCGCTGACGATACGGTAAACCTCGATAAACTTGCAGCAAAGACGGCGGGTTCTTCGGGCGCGGACTTGGCAAACATCGCCAACGAGGCAGCGATTATTGCGGCACGACGCAATGCCAAACGTGTTAGCAACAAAGACCTCACTGAAGCGTTTGAAAAGGTTGCTATCGGTCCTGAACGCAAGGCAAAGGTGATGAACGAGCAAGAAAAAGAGATGACCGCGTATCATGAAGCCGGTCATGCAATTGTCGGGCATGTGCTTCCGGATAGCGACCCTGTCCACAAAGTGACGATCATTCCGCGTGGTGGAACCGGAGGAGTGACGTGGTTTCTACCCCCAGAAGACAAGAGCTATACGAATGTGTATGAGTTTAAGGATATCCTCGCTCGTGCTATGGGCGGTCGGGTTGCCGAAAAGCTTATTTATGGAGCTGATGGTGTGACGACCGGAGCGGGGAGCGATCTTCGCAAAGCGACTGAGATTGCGCGTGACATGGTGATCGAGCAAGGGATGGGGACCACACTGCGTGACCAGGTTTTTCATGAAGACGCCGGTGGCATGGTGTTTGATAAGATTACTCACGAACGTCCGTATAGCGATGCGACAGCCCAGCAAATCGATCGTGAAGTGGAAATACTTATCAAGGAGGCAAGCCACCGTGCCGAGGCGGTGCTTCGCACTAATCGCGATATCCTTGAAAAACTAAAAGACGCGCTGATTGAATCTGAAACATTGGAAGAAGACGAGGCAACCAAATTGATGGCAGATGCTACGTTGCCTGCGGAGGCAAAACTCCACTAGGAGTTTGAAAGATGGCCTATGGCACAAAACCGAATGCGCTCAATGGTCAATCTTGCCAATCGCAAAATGTCTGTAAAGTGGGCTGCAATTTTGCTTGCAAGCTCAACACTCCTCTCGTCACTCCTTGGTCTCTACCGTGATCGTTTATTGAATGGGCTGTACCTCGATAGTTACCGCGTAGGAATCGACGCCTATACTGTTGCATTTACTATTCCTGACTTCATGTTTTTCATCCTTGTTTCCGGAGCGCTCGGCGTTTCATTTATACCAGTGTTTAACCAGCGGCTTGATACAGGTAACAAAAAATCTGCGTGGGAGTTGAGCTCCTCGATGATCAACTTCATGGCCCTCATTACTCTTGTAGCGAGTATTCTCATTATGATATTTGCCAGTCAGCTGGTGTACATTATCAGTCCAGGACTCGATGAGTCGGGCCATGCGCTGGCGGTCAGTATGATGCGCGTGATCGCGGTCAACCCCTTCCTATTTGCGATTGCAACGGTGATTGCCAGCATGCAGCAAGCAGTGGGACGCTATATGTTTTATGCGCTTGCACCCACTATTTACAATATAGGAATTATTATCGGTGCGCTGTTCTTTACGAATGGCATTACCATCTTTGGCTATCAAGTGTTTGAGGGGGGAATCATGGGGGTTGCGCTCGGAGTTGTACTCGGAGCTATTATGCAGCTTGTCGTAAGTGCCATTGGTCTATTAGGGGTTGGATTTGATTATCACTTTAAGATCAGCTGGAAAAACAAAGGGTTTCGTCAGGTACTGAGACTGTTGCCAGCACGATCGCTTGACCAAGGGATTGATTATGTCAACGGCTTTGTCGAGACTAATCTTGCATCACATATGGCTGACGGAACGATCCGTGCGTATCAACAGGCATCGGCACTATCGCTTATGCCGGTCAATCTCATTGGTGTTGCCATTAGTAACGCGGCGTTTCCAAAAATGGCTGAACGTCTCAACCAAGGCAGAAATGACCTCTTTATGTCAGAGCTGCGATCTATTCTGCGTGTCATCATATGGTTAGCACTGCCGACTGCCGCAATCACCTTTTTTGCTCGAGGGTACGTCGTCAACTTTATCAAAAATGGTGGTTTTCCGCTGATATCAGGCTTGCTTGGTGTTCTCGTTGTGGCGATTTTGTTTCGGACAATTTACCACATTGCCGCTAGGGCGTTTTATGCACAGCAAGACACCAAGACGCCACTTTACGTGTCAATTTTTTCGATTGGTCTCAACATTATCTTAGCCGTCGTATTTACGCAAGTATTTGGGTGGGGTGTATATGGTCTCGCATATGCACAGTCGCTTATGGCACTTATTGAGGTTGTTATTTTATTTTGTATCATTGGGCGGCGCATGCCCGGGTTTTTTACGCGTGCATTTGTGGGTGCGGTGGGTAAGATGTCTATTGCGACGGGTAGTATGTCACTTATAACCTACCTTACCGTCACGCTCTTACCACTTCGCAATAACGATCAAAACTTTATCTCAACCTTCCCAAAGTTTATGATAATTGCTTTTGTCAGTTTTAGCATATATATATGGGTAAGCAAATGGTTTCATTTGGTTGAAGCCGATCCAGTAGTACGGCGTTTACAACAGATTTTCTTTGGTTCGGTACGCAGGAAATGAATACTGATAGCATTCGTAATTTCTGTATCATTGCGCATATTGACCATGGAAAGTCCACACTTGCTGATCGCATGATGGAGCTTACCAGCACCGTAACCAAACGCGAAATGAAGAGCCAGCTGCTCGATAGTATGGAACTCGAGCGCGAAAAAGGGATTACGATCAAGCTTGCTCCCGTTAGGATGAAGTGGGAGGGGCATGATCTCAATCTGATCGATACGCCAGGGCACGTCGACTTTAGCTACGAGGTGTCACGGAGTTTACAGGCGTGTGAAGGTGCAATTTTGGTTGTCGATGCAAGTCAGGGAATACAAGCGCAAACGCTCGCAAACGTTTATCTTGCGCTCGAACAAGAACTGGTTATTATACCAGTTCTCAATAAAGTCGATTTGCCGGCGGCCGACGTGACACGAGTTTCCAAGGAGGTGATAAACCTGCTGGGTTGCAACGAATCAGATATTATCAAGATCAGTGCCAAAACCGGTGAAAATGTTGATCAAGTGTTGCGGGCGGTAATAGATCGTGTGCCACCACCGATAGGGTCGGTAGATACTGGGACTCGCGCGCTGATTTTTGATAGTTACTACGATGACTATAGAGGGGTTATTTTATACGTACGCGTTGTTGACGGCGAGATACAAAAAAACGATAAGATCAGTATGCTTGGTACATCTGCGCAGGGCATAGCACTGGAGGTTGGTCACTTGAGTCCGACGATGGTTGCAGATAGCACGCTCTCTACAGGTCAAATCGGCTATATCGTGACTAACCTCAAAACAACGCGTGATGCACGGGTAGGGGATACGATCGTCATCGAAAAACGAGAGTTCCCCGAAACAGTTATTGCACTGCCGGGATATAAACACGTTAAACCGTTTGTCTACGCTGGCTTCTTCCCGGTGAGTAACGAGGACTATCAGGATCTCAAAGACGCGATTGAGAAATTGAGTCTGAGTGATAGTGCCCTTCAGTTCGAGCCGGAGAATTCACCGGTTCTCGGCTACGGTGTGCGTATCGGGTTTCTGGGCTTGCTTCATATGGATATCATCCGCGAGCGTCTTGAGCGAGAATATGATCTGGATCTTGTCGTAACAAATCCGAGTACCGACTATCAGGTAACACTGACAAGTGGTGAAGAACTTGACATAAAGAGCGCTAGTAGTCTGCCAGACCCTGCAAAGATTCGTGAAATTCGTGAGCCGTGGATAAAGGGAGAGATTGTCGTCCCACAGGAGTTTGTAGGAACGGTCATCCAGCTAATAGTGACAAAACGTGGTAGACAAACAAATCTGAGCTATATCGACGAAAGAGCGCTTGTTAGTTTTGAGGCACCACTAGCAAACCTCCTGACTGATTTTTATGATCAGCTCAAAAGCGTTACTAGTGGCTATGGCAGTTTTAATTATGAACTTGCCAATTATCGCGTAGAGGACTTGGTGCGCGTTGATTTCTACATTGCAGGAGAAATAGTCGACTCATTGTCAGTGATGGCACACCGCAGCGAGGCTCAGACCCTTGGCAGGGAAATAGTAGCAAAACTAAAAGATGTTGTGCCTCGTCAAAGCTTTGAAGTTGCACTGCAAGCAGCTATCGGCGCTCGCTTCATTGCACGCGAAACACTGGGGGCGTATCGCAAAGACGTGACCGGATACCTCTATGGCGGTGATGTAAGTCGAAAAAAGAAGCTACTCGCCAAACAGGCACGAGGCAAAAAACGTATGAAGCGCTTTGGGAAGGTTGATATACCAAGCGAGGCCTTTATGGTGATGCTAAAACGCGACTAAGAGTTTGTGGCGCGCTCGAAGAGTGCTCGTAGGATGGCGGCATCGACTTGCTCAATACTAGGAGTGCCATCGATATGAATCAGCAGACCTAAGTCGCGATACCTATTGATGACAGGAATAGTAAACTTCTCATAGAGGTCAAGTCGTTTCCTGAGACCCTCCTCATCATCATCAGTGCGATCTTCGCGTGTACCGTGAATTTTTGCCTCATGAAAACGTTTCCAGGTGGTTGACTCATCAATATCGAGGAAAATAACTGCCTTAATCTCATGTCCGCTTTGTGCGGTGGCAGCCAGAATAGCTTCCTCTTCGCCCTGCATGCGTCCAACGCTGCTCAGAAAGAGTGGTTTTCCGGCGAATTCATCCCGAGAAAGGTATGGTGTGACAATCGCTTTGTACTCCTCGGTAGGAGAAAGCGCGCCTGAGTTGATAGCATCGAGAACGTGCTGTGGCGTTTGGCCATGCCGGAGAATGTCACCTCCACCTAGCACCACTCCGCCAAAAATCTCTGCAAGTTTTTCACACTGCGTATCTTTACCGGCGTATTGCCGTCCAAATATATTAATAGAACCTGCACCGAGCCACGCCTTGATGGTGGTGAGGTCCGCTTCTGAAACCTGTTGCATAGGTGATTTAGTATAGCGTATATACAGACTAATAACAATAACTCCTTGAGTTTAAAATCGCCATCAAGTTTATTGGCACTCATTGACTTCGAGTGCTAGATCTTGCTATACTGTTTGTAATGAGTCTCACTGAACGACAAAAAGCGATACTTGGGGCGATTATTGAGCAGTATGCTGAGATAGCGGTGCCGGTAGGTAGTGTGACGCTGGCGAAACTCTTTGGAGTCAGCAGCGCAACTATTCGATCTGAAATGGCACGGCTTGAAGATCTCGGGCTCATCACGGCGCCGCATACTAGTGCGGGACGTATCCCGACCGATAGGGGCTATCGTCTTTATGTTAACAGCATCACTGATGCACAGATGTCAGAGTTGCCTAGCGGAATTGATCGTAGTACACGAGCGATTGAGGCCCACGTCACCGCTCAGATTGCTCATAGCGACAGGGCTATTCGCAGTGCAGTTGATAGTCTAGTGGAACTTACGGGGAACTTAGGATTTGCAACGATAGGTAGTGAGCTGTACATGAACGGTATCAGTAATCTCTTCAGTCAGCCGGAGTTTTTGGTTGGGGGACATGTGCAGAAGATCGCAAGCTTGCTCGATAATATCGAGCCCTGGCTTCGAGAGGCTTCACCCAACCAGCCACTAAATGTTTTCATCGGGAGCGAGAACCCAATTGGTAAGACAAGCGGCGCGACATTGATTATTAGTAAGTTTCGATCCCCCTATAGCGATCGTAGCTATATCGGTGTTATTGGCCCGACTAGGCAAAACTATGCACGTACCATGCAGCTCGTGAAGCGAACTGGTGCAATGCTGGAGGAGGTATTATAAAAAAATGAGTCGTTATCATTTTTATCTTGTGAGTTTTGTGGTAGCTATTGTTTCGGGCGGTTTACTACTGAAGTATTCCGTCGATATCACCGGTGGTGACGTTCGCTCGTTTGTTATTTTTTGCATCATGTTTGGGATATTTGGCGTGAGTGGCTCGTTGACGTATTATTTTTATGCGCATCGTACACAACAAGGCAAGCACAAACACGACACACTGGCCAAAGCAAAGGAGATAACTAATGAAAAAAAAGCAAACTGACGAGATAGATCATTTGCTTGAGTTAACGAGAGACTTGCAGCGTACCCGCGCTGATTTTGAAAATTATCGTAAACGCGCCGAAATGGAGAAGCAGCAGATGATGGAGCGAGGGGAAGAGAAAATGGTTCTCAAGCTCCTTCCCATTATTGACACGATTGAACGGGCAATTTCGCATGCACCAGGCGAGCTTTCTGAAAACCAGTGGGTTCAGGGAGTAGTTGGTCTGGCAAAGCAGCTCAGTGCAACTCTCGCGGAGCTGGGTGTTACCCGCATAGACGCTGCGCCCGGTGTGCAGTTCAACCCTCATTTTCATCAAGCAGTGCAGTTTGATGAAGCAGAGGGTGAGAACGAAGTTATCGCGGCTGAACTTCAGGCTGGGTATATGCTGGCAGATAGTGTCATCCGACCCGCCATGGTAAAAGTCACGCGTCAGTGATAGCTTTAGCTAAAATGATGTTAATAACACAATGTTAGCACTCTTGACATGAGAGTGCTAACTTACTATGATTGAGATATAAATTAGCACTATCCTGCGAGGAGTGCTAAGTTACCAGAACAAGCTATGTAACAAAGGAGGAAAACACGAAATGGGAAAAATTATAGGGATTGATCTTGGAACAACTAACAGCGCGTTTGCTTACCTAGTAGCTGGCAAACCAGAGGTTATTGCGAACGCCGAAGGTAATCGTACGACACCAAGTGTTGTGGCAGTTAATAAATCTGGTGAGCGTCTTGTAGGGCAAGTCGCGCAACGTCAACGTGTAACGAATGCTAAGAATACAATCTACGGTATCAAGCGTCTGATTGGCCGCAAGTTCAGCGACAAGGAGGTACAAAAAGACATTGATATCATGCCGTTTGAGATTGTGAAGCATCAAAGTGGTGTTGGCGTGAAAATGGCAGGCAAGGAGTATACTCCTGAAGAAGTTTCGGCGATGATCCTTAGCAAGATTAAAGCAGACGCCGAGGCATTTTTGGGCGAGAAAGTCACCGAGGCTGTTATTACCGTTCCTGCTTATTTTGACGACTCACAGCGTCAGGCGACGAAAGACGCGGGCAAGATTGCCGGACTTGAGGTTAAGCGCATCATCAACGAGCCAACTGCAGCGGCACTCGCCTATGGTCTCGAAAAAGGTAAAGAAGAAAAGATTGTCGTCTTCGATCTCGGCGGCGGTACGTTCGATGTATCAATTCTCGAGCTCGGTGACGGTGTATTTGAAGTAAAGTCAACCAACGGTGATACTCACCTCGGGGGTGAAGATTTCGACAACACGATCGTCAATTACTTCCTCGACGAATTTAAAAAGACTGACGGCATTGATCTACGCAAAGATAACGCTGCAATGCAGCGTCTCAAGGATGAGGCTGAGAAGGCCAAGAAAGAGCTCTCGACTGTCACAGAGTACGAAGTCAATATCCCATTCATCACGGCAGATGCTGACGGTCCAAAGCACTTTGAGCTCAAGCTGAGCCGTGCTAAGCTCGAAGAGCTTGTGGCTTCACTGCTTGATCGGCTTGATGGGCCAGTTGAAAAAGCTCTCAAAGACGCCAAATTATCAAAGGGTGATATTAATGAAGTGGTGATGGTAGGTGGTATGACTCGCATGCCCGCTGTCGTGGAGAGGGTCAAAAAACTATTTGGTAAAGACCCAATGCAGGGTGTTAATCCTGATGAAGTGGTCGCTATTGGAGCTGCTATTCAGGGTGGAGTTCTTGCCGGAGATGTCAAGGACGTACTACTCCTCGACGTGACACCGCTTAGCCTCGGTATTGAAACCATGGGCGGGGTGTCAACAAAGTTGATCGAACGAAATACCACAGTTCCAACGAGTAAGAGCGAGGTATTCTCGACAGCCAGCGACAATCAGCCACAGGTAGAAATCCATGTGTTGCAGGGTGAGCGGGAGTTTGCTCAGGACAACAAGAGTCTCGGACGATTCATCCTCGATGGAATTGCACCTGCACCTCGCGGGATGCCACAGATTGAAGTTACCTTCAACATTGATGCCAACGGTATCCTTAATGTCACCGCAAAGGACAAGGGCACGGGTAAAGAGCAGTCCATCACCATTCAAAACTCCGGTAACATGAGCAAAGAAGATATCGAGAAGGCGCAAAAAGAGGCAGAATTGCACGCTGACGAAGATAAGAAAAAGCGTGAGACAATCGACGCAAAAAATCAGCTTGAAAACGCTATTTACCAAGCGAAGAAAATGCCCGATGAGTTCAAAGACAAGATTTCCGATGATGACAAAAAAGCCATCGAGGAAGCTGTCGCAGAGGCTGAAAAGCACAAGGAAGCAACCGATAAAGATGAACTAGAGGCTGCAACAAAAGCCTTGAACGATGCTATCATGCCGATCGGTGCCAAAATGTATCAGCAAGCTGCTGAGGATAAAAACGAGGACGAGGCTACATCTTCGGATAGTAAGAAGTCGAACAAGGAAGAGCCAGTCGAAGGCGAAGTTGTCGACGAAAAGTAGTTGTTGTGTGAAAGATAGTCGGGTGAGGTGTTGCATGCAACACCTCACGTTTGTATAGAGATAATGAAGCGAGCCTATGGGAAAAGAATAGAGCTGATTGGCAATGTATGGTATAATTCATTACTATACAAATGGACACGTTCATCATCGTTCTTGAGGTATTACTCCTTGTTGGTCTCTCGGGCATTTACTCGGGACTCAATATTGCGCTTATGTCGCTTTCGCGGACTGACTTGGGTCGAAAACGACGGCTCGGTAATGTCGACGCAGCGAGGGTATACCCGCTCAGGAAAAACAGCCATCTTTCCTTATCTGCTATTTTGCTTGCTAACGTTGCCGTTGTTTCTACGAGCGCTCTTATCCTCGAGCATCATACAGGGGGATTGATTGCCGGTATAGTCAGCACACTTCTCATCGTCATCTTTGGCGAGGTTGTGCCGCAAGCTATTTTCGTGAAACGCGCACTCAAGTTTTGTTCGTTTCTGTCACCCTTCTTGTGGTTTACGATTTGGCTTACGTACCCGGTCTCAAAACCTTTGCAGATGCTCTTGGACAAATTGGTGGGTCACGAACAACTTCACCTTCATTCGAGGGATGAGCTTGGGCTTCTGATCGGTGAGCACGCTGACGATGGGGCAAGTGAGCTCGACGACGATGAGGTAGAGATTATCAAGAGTGCCCTGCTCATGAGCGAGAAGCAAATTAAAGACATTATGAGACCAATCAAGGACGTGTATTGGCTTCGCTACGATGCAATCCTTGATGCTGATACTGTTGACGATATCAAAGCGCACGGCTATAGCCGTATCCCTATTTTTGATCGCGAGCGAACACATTGTTTTGGCGTACTCCTTATGAAAGACATGGTAGACGTTGATTTTGATGAGAATCCGCTACCGGTTCACGCGTTTCGTTTACACAAGACAAAAATGGTCGGTAGCCGAACAGCGCTCGATACGCTATTGCGGCACTTCTTTTCAGTGCGGTCACATCTGATACCAGTTGAAAAAGACGATCACATTATCGGTATCGTTACTATCGAAGACCTGATCGAGGAGATTATTGGTCATGAGATTGCCGATGAGACTGATCGCATGCTGGAGCGACAATAGTACCCCAATTCACTTGTGCTTTTAGGCGTAAACCAGTACCATACAGATATGGACCTAAAGGGTGAGCTTTCGAGTATTATTGAGGGTGATGTTGATGCCAGCGATCAGGCCAGAGAGTTTTATAGTCATGATGCCAGCTTATTTGAGCTACGACCAGAAGTAATTGTTTTCCCAAAGCATGCGGGCGATATAAAATCAGTTGTTTCTTTTGTTGCCCAGTACAAAGCAGATGATCTCAGTTTGAGTGTCACTGCAAGGTCTCGCGGTACTGACATGTCGGGCGCCGCTATCAATGACTCTATTATCATCGATACCAGCAAATATATGGTAAACGTCTACGATGTTTCAGCCGAGTCGGCACGTGTTGAGCCGGGTATGATGTATAAAGATTTTGAAGTAGAGACGCTCAAATATGGAAGTATTTTGCCAAGTTACCCGGCTAGTCGCGAGTTGGCAGGCATGGGTGGAATAGTAAACAACAACTCAGGTGGCGAGAAGTCGCTTCAGTTTGGTAAGACCGATCGCTATGTATCAGAAATGAAAGTAGTGCTCGGTGACGGTAATGAGTACACGATGCGTCCCCTTAACCGAGATGAGCTAAACGCAAAAATGAATCAGGGTGACTACGAAGCGCACTTATATCAGAGGACGTTTGAGTTGCTTGATCAGCACTACGATGAGATACAGGCAGCAGCTCCAAAAGTGACAAAAGATGCCACGGGCTATCACCTCTGGAATGTATGGAATAGAGACACCGGCATATTTGATATGACAAAGCTGTTTGTGGGGGCGCAGGGAACGCTGGGCATTATGACTGAGGCGACCATTAAATTAGTGCCAAAGCCAACCCATGCCGGTACACTGGTTTGTTATATGCGAGATATTGACAATCTAGGTGAGCTTATTCCCGCCGTACTGGCTCACAAGCCTGCTACGTTTGAATGCTTCGACGACAACACGTTGTGGCTTAGTTTTAAGTTTATTTTTGCGTTTATCAAGCGACTTGGTTTCATCACCTGGGTAATTATGTGTTTGCAGCTTATCCCAGATGGACTCGCACTGCTACGCGGTGTGCCAAAGATGATACTACTCATCGAGTTTACTGGGGATAGTGTTGACGAAGTAAAACAAAAAATCCATACCGCAAAAAAAGATCTCTCACGCTTCAAGTTTAGCTATATGGAGGAGGATGATACCGAAGCAGCGAGTCGTAAGTTTTGGCTCATGCGTCGTGAGAGCTTTAACCTGCTTCGTAGCAAGGTAAAGGAAAAACATACAGCACCCTTCATTGATGATCTCGTCGTGCCGCCAGCTCGACTGAGTGAATTTCTGCCTCAGCTGCGCGGGATCATAAAGAAGTACAATCTCCTTGCAACCATTGCCGGACACTTAGGCGATGGTAATTTCCACGTAATTCCCCTCATGAAAATCGAAGATCCTGCGGAGCGAGCGAAGTTCGAGCCAGCGATGAAGGAAGTGAATACTCTCGTAATTAGTTACGGTGGGAGTGTAAGTGGTGAGCATAACGACGGTTTGGTACGTGGTCCATGGCTGGAGCAGATGTATACACCGACTGTACTTCGGTATATGCGAGAGGTCAAAGAGTTGTTTGATCCCCAAAACATATTCAATCCTCACAAGAAGACAGATGCTACGTGGGAATATAGTTTTAAACATATCCGTGAACATTTCTAATTAGCACTCTTGCATACTGAGTGCTAATTTCGTATACTACATACAGTATGACAAAACGTGATTATTATGAAGTTCTTGGCGTCGACAAAAGCGCTAGTGATGATGAGATCAAGAAAGCCTTCCGTAAGGCTGCCGTAAAGCACCACCCAGACAAAGAGGGTGGTGACGAGGCGAAGTTCAAAGAAATCAATGAAGCCTACGAGGTGCTCAAAGATAAACAAAAACGCCAACGCTACGATCAGTTTGGTCACGCTGGCGTTGGTGGCGCGGGTGGCGGTGGGAACGGCGGTAATCCGTTTGAGGGATTCAATTTCAACGGTCAGGATGTTCACTTTGATTTTGGAGGTAACGGTGCATTTGGTGATATCTTTAGTCAGTTCTTCGGGGGCGGTCCGCAACAAACGTATGGTCCATCGCGCGGGCGAGATGTGGAGACTAGGCTAACACTTTCCTTTGAGGAGGCAGTGTTTGGTAAAGAAGAAAAAATAAACCTTGTTCTTGACGACGAATGTACTCATTGTAAGGGATCCACGGTCGAACCCGGCTATAGTGTGAAAAATTGCGAGACATGTAAGGGCGCTGGACAACAGATTCGCGTTGTCAACACCATGTTCGGTGCTATCCAGCAGGCGGTTACCTGTAATGATTGTAAAGGTAAAGGCAAGGTACCGGAGAAAGCCTGCACGCGCTGTCGTGGTACCGGCACTGAGCGACGTGAACAAATGATCACCGTAAAAATACCAGCGGGAATTGACGATGGGGCTACCATTCGTCTGAAAGGTCATGGTGAGGCAATTGGCGGTGGTAGTAAGGGCGATCTGTATGTGCATATTCGAGTCAAAGCTCACAAGAAGTTCACGCGTGAAGGTAACCTCATCTTGAGCGAAGAGCACATTAGTTTTGTACAGGCAACACTTGGCTGTGAAATTGATATTGAGACCGTGGACGGGACGGTCACCATGAAAATACCCGCTGGGACACAGAGCGGGACAGACTTTAAACTCTCGGGACACGGCGTGCCACACCTACGGAGTGAATCACGCGGCGCACACATTGTCAGTATCGTAGTGGACACTCCAACCAAGTTAAGCAAAAAACAGCGTGAGTTGCTCGAGCAATTTGATGGAGCGGCCAAACGAGGCTTGTTTAGTTGAGCCATTGGTATGATTGCCACTAAAGCCAATAAAAACAGAGATACAAATATTGACTTATAGATGAAAAAATGCTATAATTTGGTAAATTGCTATCAGGAAACTATTGCGATATGAAACAAGTACCAGCGAGCCAGAATAACCAACCTGTTATCGGGCTTTTTCGTGAGCATCGCGATATCGAAACTTTTGTATTTAAGGCAGCTCATTACAAACAGGCATATCATGAACTGATTGACCGCATAAATGAGCTGGGCGGCTATGTCGCGATTTTGATGGGTCAGTCGACGTATAAAGGAAATGGTGTTTTTACGAAACACTGGGTACAGGTGCATGATGGTAGTGGGTATCGTTTTGAGAAACGTGGTCGTATCAAGGTTGATATGCTGTATGTCAAAGATTTTTTTGATGTGCCCGAAGGCGATCGTTTGCTCCAGGTAAATACACTCGCATTTCGTCAACTCTGCAGTGATAAACACGCAGCATACCAGGTACTCGAAGACTTCCATCCAAAATCACGGCTTGTCTACACAGTCGCTGAGTCGAAAGAAGCATTCGATGATATACCTGGTACGCACATTGTCGTTAAGACACTCTACGGCAACTCAGGAACTGGCGTGTATGTAGGGCCAAAAAATGAGTTTAGTGTGACGAAATATGGGAAAGATTTTCCTTGGCAGGTTCAGCAATATGTTGAAACAGAACGCGGCATTCCTGGCATTGCCACAGGTAGACATGATTTTCGCGTGGTGCTCAAAAACGGTGAGCCTGTCATCGCAACGGTTCGAACTCCGCCCGACGGAGAGTACAAATCAAATATTGGCTATGGTGGCGAGACGTGTCTGATTGACCGATCTAACATACCGGAAGCCTTAGTCCAGCTCAGCCGCCAAATTGATGCACGGCTATCATCGTTGGGTTCTGAGCGTTTTTATTCGGCAGATTTCGGGCTGACAGAGAACGGATGGGTATTATTTGAAGTCAATGCTCTGCCGGGTACACTTGACCGAGCGCGGGGCGAGGAGGCGATCTATTACCAGGAAACTCTCGCAGCGTTTTTAGTCGATATCGCTAAAAGAGAGAGGAGAAAACAATGACGAAAGTATTGGGAAGAGCGGAACGAGTCGACTTTGCTGACTATGGTCTCCACGACATTCCGGCAAAGGTCGACACCGGTGCCTATAGCTCCTCGATTGACTGCAGTAAGGTAGAACTCCGTAACGGTGAATTGGAATTTATCCTTTTTCACCCTAGTGTTAAAGGATACACTGGCGAACTACATCACACTCAAGAGTTTGATACGACCGAAGTAAAGAATGCCAATGGGGTACAACTGCGCTACGTCATCTTTCCTCAGATGACTATCAACGGTGAAACGCGTCGCTGTCGGTTGACACTTGCTGATCGAAGTAAGCTACGGTATCCGGTGCTGATAGGACGACGTTTTTTGCGTGAAGGAGAGTATACTGTGGATGTGCGTATTGGCAAGGGATTGCCCGATGACGAAGAGGAGCGAAACTTATGAAAATTGCTATTTTGTCCAATGAACCAACCAACTACTCGACACAGCGTCTCTTTGAAGAGGCTCGGAAGCGAGGGCATGACGTCGATATTATTTCCTATAGCCAATGCTATGTGTCGATCGAAAAAGACCACCCAGTTATTCGTTACGAAGGAAAGACACTGGATCATTATGATGCAGTGATACCGAGAATTGCCCAAAGCGTCACAAAATACGGTACGGCAATTTTGCGTCAGTTTGAAAATCAAGGATCGTTCACGACGGCGAGTTCGATCGCAATCAATCGATCGCGCGACAAACTGCGCGCCTATCAGGTTATGGCAAGGGCGGGGGTTGGTATTCCAAAGACAGTTTTTGCGCGTGATACCTCTAATTTTGAAGATGTCGTTGAGCTTGCGGGCGGTGCGCCACTGATTATCAAGGTGGCTCGCGGCACGCATGGCAATGGTGTGGTACTGGCTGAAACGCAAAAAGCTGCCAAAGCCGTAATGCAGGCCTTTTATGTCGAGGGTGTAAACTTTTTGGTGCAGGAGTTTGTCAAAGAATCAGCCGGAACTGATATCCGTGCTCTTGTGGTTGGCGGGCGTGTCGTTGCAAGCATTAAACGCCAGAGTCTTGACGATGATTTCAGGAGCAACACACATCAAGGCGGTGTCGGCAAGGCAGTAAAGTTAACTGACGAAGAGCGAAAAACGGCGGTGAAAGCAGCAAAGTCAATGGGACTGGCGGTCTGTGGCGTCGATATGATGCGAAGTGAGCGTGGTCCGCTCGTTCTTGAGGTCAACTCAAGTGCTAGTATCAAAACTCCAGAACAGATTACTGGCCGCAATGTCGCTGAGCGTATCCTCGAATATATCGAGCAAAATGCCAAACGCCGTCCCAAAAAAGACAAAGTAGGAGCGTAAGGGCAGCCTTCAGGGTTATGCTAGTGCTATACTGATGGCATGAGCTTCATCATCGTCCTAGTTCTCTACTTTCTCTTTATATTTATGACCGCATATCTATTTCGTCGGCGATTCGGTGTTGCTGCTGTAACACTCGCCGCCGGTGCAGTGTTGGCAAAACTATGGACCGACAGCTTGACGCCACTTGTTGCGGGTGCGGGAGTCATTATTATTCGTCCGCCGCTGGAGAGTATCGTGGCAATTGTATTAACGTTATTACCCGCAGTTCTTGTTATGTCACGCTCACCGAGAGTTCACGCTCATCATCGTCGTGTGGTTGGAAGTAGTATATTTGCGCTCCTGGCAGTTATGCTGACGTATGGTGCATTTGCTAACGCAGTGGTCCTCGATGAATCAAGCAAGCAGTATATAACGCAGTTAATTTCCTATGAAAAAATTATTATCACAGTGTGTCTGGTACTTGCCATTGTCGACATCCTACTCTCTCACAAAGTAAATCACGGGCGAGGCGAGAATACTAAAGGCAAATAGTAAAACGACCTACAAATACGTAGGTCGTTTTACTATGGAGGGCCCAGTGAGGCTTGAACTCACGACACCCTGCTTAAAAGGCAGGTGCTCTAACCGGCTGAGCTATGGGCCCATATATATGGGGGTACGGAAGGTGCGCGCGGCCCGGACTGCTTTCAAAAGGCAGGTACTCGACTGCTCAATCGGGCTGAGCTACGGGTCTCGTGGTCTTCAAGAATATACCATTTTACAGAGGCGATTGTCAACTAGTATAGGCTAGCCATAGCAAATGATAGTGGCAGCGCCATCTCCCGAACCAATGTGGTGTGATAGTATACTGGTATGTTTCAACGGCTACGCGATACAGTCCATCCGACTTGGCATCTCACGGCAGCGTGTGTGGGGATGGTTGTTGGTGCTACCACTGCGTTTTGGTGGCCTCATGCATCAGATTGGTATTGGTATGTGGCTGGTATGGGGGTGTTGGCTCTTTGTATGTGGAAGCATCGACGCTACTTTGTGATCATCGCCTTTGGTGCCGGAGCTATGATCGGTTTATGGCGGGGGAGTGTCGATCGAGCAGTTGTCGAAACCTATACTGCGCTCTTTGGGCAGCATATCAAAGTCAGTGGAGTGATTGCCGAAGATGTTGAGCTGAACCATTTTGGTCAGACGAATATTCACTTGAGTGAGCTTGGGACTGGCAATACAGCCCTGGTAGGGCATGTGTGGGTAACAACAAAGGGTAACGTTACACTTCAGCGAGGTGACTTGATAACAGTCGATGGCAAATTAACACCTGGATTTGGTAGTTTCGCAGCATCACTAAATGATGCACGCCTCGATACCGTGTCGCGGCGTAGTGGAGGCGATCCATTTCTCGTCGTTCGAGATACGGTTGCAACCAATATTCGCGAGACGATTTCCGAGCCTGCGGCCAGTCTGGGAAGTGGGTATCTACTTGGACAAAAGAATAGCTTGCCTAGTGATTTGGCAGAGGCGCTAAAGATTGCTGGCTTGACACATATTGTGGTTGCGAGCGGGTATAATCTCACGATATTGGTGCGTCTTGGCAGAAGGCTGTTTGAGAAAATATCAAAATATCTTGCTGGGATGACGGGTGTTGCACTAGTACTAGGGTTCGCGGGGATTGCCGGATTAAGCCCGAGTATGATGCGCGCTGGCATTGTATCCCTACTTGCTCTCTGGGCGTGGTATGTGGGGAGGACATTTCATCCTTTCACGCTGCTCGTGATCGCGGCGGCAATTACGGTGATGATCGACCCTAGCTATGCGTGGGGGAATATCGGCTGGGAGTTGAGTTTTGCTGCCTTTGGCGGCGTAATGCTTGTTGCGCCACTGTTGCAGGCATATTTTTTTGGTACCAAACGACCAGGAACAATCCGGCAAATTGTCGGCGAATCGGTCGCTGCCCAGCTAATGACCGCACCGATTATCGGTGTACTGTTTGGGCAGTTCTCTGTCGTTGCGCCTCTCTCGAATCTGCTTATTTTGCCGTTTGTGCCACTTGCCATGCTACTGACGGCTGTTGCGGGTATTGGGGCATGGGTCCCTGGTATAGGAAGTTTCGTCGGCTATCCTGCTCAGGCCCTTCTCGACACGATGATTTGGTTTATACATTACTTTGCAGCATTGCCGTGGGCACAGGTAAGTGGAGTCATATCGTGGTGGCTGGTCGGTGTGTGGTATACGGTTATCGCTGTGGGATGTTGGTATATGCAGAGACGTACCGGTTATCAATTACGCAAGGCATCAGTAGTAGAATAGAAGCGCTACATCTGTTATAGTAGGTAAATCAGCTACTAAAAAAGTGTGGAGAGGTGCGATGTCCGGTCACAGCAAATGGTCAAAAATCAAACGCGATAAAGGAGCAAATGATGCGAAACGCGGCGCTATTTTTACGCGTATTGGTAACCAAATTGCCATTGCTGCTCGCGCGGGTGTTGACCCGACGATGAATGCGGCGCTCGCACTTGCTATCGAAAAGGCAAAGGCAGCCAATATGCCAATGAGCAATATCCAACGTGCGATAGATCGTGTTGCCGACAAGAGCGCAGCGGCGCTTGAAGAGGTCACTTATGAGGGCTATGGTCCTGGTGGCGTCGGTATTATTGTGGAAACGGCAACTGATAACAAAAACCGTACTTACCCCGAAGTCAGAACAGCAATAACAAAGAATGGTGGCACTATGGCTGATGCGGGCAGTGTTGCGTTTCAGTTTACCCGAAAAGGCGTAATTCGGGTTGGGGCGAGCGATGAGTCGGCCCTCATGACGGTGCTCGACGCGGGTGCAGAGGATGCCGTTGAGGAAGACGACGAAATACTTGTCTATACTGACATGAAAGACTTGGCACATAGTAGAGCAACGATAGCTCAGAGTGGTTTGCCAGTGCTTGATGCAGAACTGCAGTATGTGCCAAATGCCACCGTGCCTATTGTCGACCCGGATATCGCACGTAAATTACTGAAAGTGTTGGACGCTCTCGAAGAGCTGGATGATGTTGTTAACGTTCATACCAATGCCGATATCCAAGTAGATATTGACGACGAGAGTTGATGTAAAATATACATTTTTATCGTGCTCATGGTTGCATGGTGCGATACCTCTCCGCTATACCTAAGTGAGAATTAGTTGTTGGAGGGGTATTGTGGGGAGAAAGAATA
Source organism: Candidatus Saccharimonas aalborgensis (assembly GCF_000392435.1). Taxonomy (NCBI): domain Bacteria; phylum Candidatus Saccharimonadota; class Candidatus Saccharimonadia; order Saccharimonadales (SeqCode); family Saccharimonadaceae (SeqCode); genus Saccharimonas (SeqCode); species Saccharimonas aalborgensis (SeqCode). The sequence goes on along the minus strand of NC_021219.1, from coordinate 349,057 downwards.
TACCACGCATGTTGCTGGTGATACTTTGTGCAGTAGTGATGTTACCTGGTGTTACATTTGCGGAGGCCAGTATAGATACGGCCTCGATTACTGTTCCGAGCGTTGTAACCCAAACACCACCACTAGCTGTAACGTCAACACCAGATGTGATACTAACCGCTTTTTCGACGGGCGATCGACTTGAGGTCGCAGAGTTGTTTAACCAGTCAAGCGTTGCGGTCGATATGGGGGCGGTCACGATAACGACGATTGACTCCGTGGGAGGACAGAGGGAAATCAGCTTGCCATCTGGTTGGCTACTGTCACGACATTACATTACGTTTGCGTACGATACGACACTCATCAGAGGAGCAGTTCCCTTTACGACATCCCAAACGGCGACGCCAGGAAACATCTCAACACTTGTCGTATCGAGACAGCAAACCATCACCCAGTCAATAAACATTCCGCCCATGGCGGGGAATAGTAATCCAAAAGACAACTACCTGTGGGCGCAACACAAGCAGCGAGGCAATGTAACATTGAAGCAAACGGGCGATTTTGCGACTGATTTTGTGAAGAAAACATCGGCGCTTGTTGTTGAGGGAACAGTTCTCTACCGGCCACCACGCGATGCGGGCGGGCTTAGCATTACAGAGATACATCCCAACCCAGTCGATTGCGCTCCGGGCGTCGCTTCCGATATAGACCTACGATGCGGCGACTATATAAAAGTTGAAAACACCTCTGATAAACCCCTCAACCTCAATCAGTATCGGCTTCGCGTTGGCAGCTATGGCGACATGGCGTCGCTCACAAATGCCTTCAACTGGCAACAGTCAGTCATGACTCCTGACGATGAGTTGATTCTCAATGCTCACGACTTTCTTACGGTACATCTACGTGATGATCTGCACCCACTTTCGCTTGTTGCAACAGGGAAGTACGTGTGGATTGAGGATTATTTTGGTACCGTGCAGTATGACGTAATCCAGTATCCCGATATGACTCTCGCGAAATACAATGGTCTCTCGTGGGGAATCGACTCAAGTGACCACATGTGGAAGGCGATGATGCCATCGCCAACCCAGAGAAATAACCAACTACCGCCGGAAGTCACGATCGATGTTCCGGCACCCGATACCGGACTTGTACCGTGTAGCGACAACCAGTATCGCAGTACAGAGACAAACCGATGTCGCAATCTCATCCAGGCGACTGTCCCTTCCCCCTGTAGAGACGGTCAGTATCGTAGTGAGGAGACGGGACGTTGTCGGTCGATTGTCGCAACGGTTTCAAGTGCGCTGAAACCTTGCGCAGATGATCAGTTCCGTAATCCAGAAACTGGCCGGTGTAAGAAGATTGCAAGTACCGACGACATACTTCAAGCATGTGACGAAGGGTGGGAAAGAAATCCTGAAACAAACCGATGCCGAAAAATAAAGGTCACAGAGATGCCCGTGGTACCCTTTGCTGTACAGCCGATTCAGGCTATTTCCACAGCATGGACAACGTGGGTTACGATTGCTGGTATTGCTACCATTGCACTTGGGTATGGACTGTGGGAATGGCGTCAGGAAATTGGCAGTGCGGTACAGCGCGTCCGACTCACCCTTCGTCATCGACGGTGATACGCGCTATACTGAGTACGAGAGTAACGGCAACCGTCATTTCGCTGTAACTAATAAAGACAAGGATAGCCTCACTATGAGAATAATTGGTATCGACCCTGGTACAGGAATCATGGGCTTTGGAGTTATCGAAGTTACCGCAGGAAAGACCGTGCTTGTTACCGCCGGGGCTATCACAACTCCTCCGCATACTCCGCTCGCTGAGCGGCTCGAGGAAATATATACGAGCCTACAAGGAATTATTGAAGAGACTAAACCGCAACTAATGGCGATAGAGAAACTGTTTTTTAATCAAAATGTGACGACAGCGATGAGCGTCTCACATGCACGTGGTGTCGCCATGTTGGCTGGACAACAGGCAGGCCTAAGTATCGAGGAGTACACCCCTCTCCAGATAAAACAGACCATAACGGGGTATGGCCGCGCAACAAAAAAGCAAATGCAGGAAATGGTGCGTCTGCACCTCAATCTTGTTGAGGCGCCAAAGCCTGACGACTGCGCAGATGCTCTCGCCGCAGCCCTCATGTGTGCGGTTATGAATCGACTATAAACCGCGTATAATGGAAGTATGCAAACAAAAAAACCACCAGCGCGGATGGGTCGGTATGCCAACCTTTCAACTATGAAGAGAGCATCTCGTCCTAAGCGGTCAGGAGCGCACCATAAGGGTCGCTTTGTCTGGTTTCGTAACTTAAGCTGGCGCAAGAAAACCTTAGTCTTGCTCTCCCCGCTACTTATTTTTTTGATCGCGACGCCGATCATTACGTACGTTATGTATGCTCATGATATCGCCGACCAGGAACGGCTCATGAACCGAAACAACACCGGTATCGTTCTCACTGATATCAACGGTAAGACGTTTTATAGTGTCGGCCGAGCCGAGCATCGTGCCTTGGTACCGTTATCACAAATATCAGATAACGTTAAACATGCCCTGATAGCGAGTGAAGACAAGGATTTCTATAAACACGGCGGCTTCAATTTGCTCAGTACAGTTCGGGCCTTGTTTACCGGAGTTGGTGGCGGGTCCACGATCACCCAACAGCTCGCAAAAAATACTCTCCTCAGTGATGAGCGAAGTATATTTCGTAAATATCAAGAGTTGACCATGTCAATTGCCATTGAGCAGACCTATACCAAGGATCAAATCCTTGACATGTATCTTAACTCAGTGTATTTCGGTGAGAATGCGTTTGGTATCGAGGAAGCTGCTCGAGTTTATTTCAACAAGTCGCCTAATGACCTCGATCTTGCCGAAAGCGCGATGCTTATAGGCCTACTGCCTGCGCCAAGTGCGTATTCGCCCATCAGCGGGAACGCGCAGTATGCAAAACGTCAACAAACGACTGTATTAAGTCGTATGGTAACGAACGGTTATATCACCGAGGAGCAAAAGTCTGCCGCTCTGGCCGAGGAGCTCAAGTATGGGGCGGGTGCGAGCCAAGTCAACTCAGTAGCACCGCATTTTGCAGAAATGGTCATCGCTGAATTAAGTGAAAAATACGGCTACGAAAAGGTAATGCGCTCAGGCTACCAGGTAAAAACAACCCTTGATCTATCAACCCAGCAGACACTACAGGAAAGTCTCAACGCGGGGATGGGTCACATCACTGCTATGGGAGGAAGCAATGCAAGTGGTATTGTCATTGATCCAAAAACGGGAGAAGTTCGTGCACTGATCGGGAGCGCAGACTACAATAATCCCCAGTGGGGTAAGGTCAATATGGTGACGACTGCACGTCAACCCGCATCGACATTTAAGTCAATCTATTATGCGTATGCACTTGCTGATGGCGTTATCACTCCGGCGACAATTCTTCACGATGTAAAGACGACATTTGGTGGTGACTATACACCACTCGATGCTGACAAAAAAGAGCGTGGTGATATTTCGGTACGCAGAGCAATTAGCCAGTCGCTCAACATTCCAAGTGTTGAGGTGATGCAAAAATATTCAATTGACAAATCGATTGTTGCAGCAAATAACTTAGGTGTCTCAGCAGTCAGCAAGGATAAAAACTATGGTCTTTCTCTTGCGCTTGGTTCGGCTGAGGTGCCTCTCGCGCAAATGGCAAATGCCTATGCAGCGTTTGCTAATGGTGGTAAGCAATACAGTAAGCTAACTCTCATCAAAGAAATAAACGATAAGTTTGGTGGTAAGGTAGAGTCTAGCCCCGCAGTGGTACGTCAGGCGATCAGCAAGGAAGGTGCGTACTTGATATCGAGCATCCTCTCTGACAATTCGGCTCGTGCACCTATATTTGGGTCAAGCCTCACAGTGCCAGGTCGTACCGTTGCGGTCAAGACGGGAACCACGAACGATAATCGTGATGCCTGGACGATTGGCTATACAGAAGACTACGTTGTCGGCGTGTGGGTGGGCAACAACGATAACTCGGTGATGCGTAGCGGCGGGTCAGACATGGCGGGACCGATTTGGAGAAATACCATGAAAAAACTCCTGGCAACCATCCCCGACAAAGCATTTACCATGCCGAGGAGTATCGTCCAGAAGTCGGTTTGTACAAAGAATGGTGGCTTAGCCGAAAAGTCTGGTCCAAATACCTATACGGAATACTTTATGTCAGGCGCCCTTCCGACTGAGACGTGTAATGTTGAACCAACCATGATCAGTGTCTGCGAACTTAGCAGTGGGAAAGTGATTAGTATTAATGAGACGGCACTTGATACGACCAAACAGTCTAAAGATACGACAAACTGCATAGCGCCAAAGATGCAGGTCTGTGATTTATCAAATGGCACCATCGTATCGATTGACGCAGCGACCTATACGACCTACCAATACTCGACCGACACTGCAAACTGTCATCAGGAACCCGGCGCTAATAAAATACAGGCCTGCGACACATCAATTGGACAGGTTGTCACGATATATCAATCCCAACTTGACGGAACAAGATATACCAGCGATACAGCAAACTGCAACAAAGTGTGACATAATTGATCGTATGATTGCACATGTCGAGGGAACTGTCGCTGAGAAGTTTGGGAATGCTCTGATTGTTGATGTCGGGGGAGTGGGGTATGAAGTAACGGTGACGCTAGCTGATTTTGACGCCTTTACGCTCAATCAACGAGCAAAGCTCTATACCTACCACCATATTCGTGAGCAGGCCGAAGAACTCTTTGGATTTAGTAGCCTGACGGCAAAAAAGTTGTTTGAGATGTTGATCACTGTGCAGGGAGTCGGGCCAAAAGCCGCATTAGCAATTCTTAGTCTTGGTGAGGCCGAACACGTGCGCAATGCAATTGCTAACGCGGATAGCTCCTATATATCAGGCGCAAGTGGTGTCGGCAAAAAAACCGCAGAACGCGTGGTGGTCGACTTATCAGATAAAGTCGGGATGCCAATTGTGTACGCAAAACGCGGTGGAGTACAGACTGAATTGCCTACGAGTGATGAAGCACTAGAGGCGCTCATCGCACTCGGCTACACATTGAGTGATGCGACTCGGGCACTTGAAGGGATCGATACTACACTGCCCACGAGCGAGCGCGTGAGGGAGGCTCTCAAGGGTCACTAGTTATCGGGCCAGGGCTTTGGGAGACCAACTGATCTGCAAAATCCGCGGTAAGACTTACGTGGATCACGAGTTTGTCGTCCATTGATCGCGCCGCGTAACCCGTGGCCTTCGTATTCACCAAGGCCAAATAAAGCAGGAAAGTCGTCGATGTGATGATTGCCCACCAGATTATCAAAAGCTATCCCTGATGGTAGTAGGGTATCGCCAACACGATAGTAACTGTTCATGAGAAACGGATATCGCCGAATCATGTCGATGACATGCTGTCCTATTTCTCTCCAGTCTCGGTATGGGATCTCCTGTTCCGCCAGCGCAAGCATAACTTGGTTGATTGCATATTTATCTGAATATTTTTTTGGTGACAACCCCAATGCCTGAGCAATCTCGGGTCGAGCATCATTCCACTCAGTAATTCCCGGTGTCAGGGAGTCATAGATCGGAGCCGGGTCGTATATATTGACCATATCGACTCCCATAATACCACAAAGCCTTCACGAGACCTGTTACTATAGATACATGGCTATTGAGCGAATTGTAGAGACAACTCTAAGTGATAATGACGATGATCAGCAAATCGAAGTGACACTGCGCCCGCAGCGGTTTTCTGAATATATCGGTCAAGAGCGGCTAAAAAAGAATCTCAAACTCAGTATCGCGGCAGCAAAAAAGCGCGGTGAGCCTATCGACCATATTTTGCTCTATGGCCCTCCGGGTCTTGGGAAAACAACGATGGCAACAGTGATTGCTAACGAGATGGGAGCAACGATACGCATAAGTTCTGGGCCGGCTATTGAACGGGCTGGTGACCTCGCGAGCATTCTCACTAATTTACAGGATGGAGATATTTTGTTTATTGATGAGATTCACCGCCTTAGTCGTACCGTTGAGGAAGTTCTCTATGCGGCGATGGAGGATTTCAAACTCGATATTGTTATTGGAAAAGGCCCGGCCGCTCGAAGTATTCGGCTCGATTTACCTCGATTTACCGTCATCGGCGCCACTACAAGGACGGGAGCGCTTGCCGCACCACTTCGTGACCGCTTCGGGCATCTCTATCGGCTTGAGTTCTATAATCACCAGGAAATTACTGAGATCCTCAGACGCTCTGCGGGTATCCTTGGTAGCAAGATCGAGGAGGAAGCAGCAGTACTATTAAGTACTCGTGCACGCCTCACACCGCGAATTGCCAACCGTTTGCTCAAACGTGTCCGCGACTATGCCGACGTGAATGGTGATGGAATAATCGACCTTTCTATGACCACCCAAGCACTCGAGCTATTAGAGATTGACGAACAAGGGCTTGATCCAGCCGATCGCCACATGATCTCAACCATCATTGATGCCTATGGCGATAACCCCGTCGGCCTTAGCACTATCGCGGCGCTTACGGGCGACGAGCCCACGACAATTGAGGATTTCTATGAACCGTACTTACTAAAAATTGGTTTTATCGAACGAACTCCAAGGGGGAGAAGGGTTACGCAGCGCGCCTATCGGCACCTTGGCAAACAAGTAAAAAATACGTGACCATATAGTATAATAAGCTCATGAATGACGAGCCGGTGAACTATGATAAGCCAGTTGCCTATGATGCCGACGGTCAGCCTCTCTACGCTCATCCAGTAGCAGATGAGGAGACGGACGTTACAAGCCAACCTGTCGTGCCGCCAACCATTGTTCACCTTACTCGACCTCTTGAACCGCTTAAGCAGGAGATTTCACCAGAGTTACAGGAGAAGCACGATAAGTCAGTCAGGCGGTACCCGCAGCTTGATCTAAGTGAACACGAATTCGTTATTCTCTCGGTTCGGCGGAATATGATAGGAATGCTTGCCCCAGTTATCATGTCAGTCATCTTTATTTCGCTGGTTGTTGCAGGGGCAATTCTTTATCCTCAGGTATCGAGCAGCATGCGCTTACCTACTAGCATTGATTACAACATTATACTGCTTATCGGCGTACTACTCTGTGTCGGTATAGCAACGGGACTTTACATTCTTTACTGGGTATACGTCAACAATCTTTTTTTCTTGACCAACGAAAGTATCATAGAAAAAACGCAACTATCGCTTTTCTCAAGTAATGTTAAATCGGTGGGACTAGGTGATGTCGTAGAAGTAAGCTATCGTCAGACGGGAATTATACAAGAGATATTCAACTATGGTGTCGTGCAGGTAGGCACAAAGGACGACGAAGTACCCTACATATTTAGCTACGTACATGCTCCAAAAGAGGCCGCATCAAGCCTAAAAGATGCTGTAGAAGCTTTCAAAAACGGTCGACCGGTCGGAAAATAGAGACGGCAAGGAGAATTTTATTATTTGGTTGCGCGATTCTTTTTGACGTAATCTGCCTCGCGCTCCATGATTGATCGTAGCGTGTATCCTGAACACTTGCCATCGGGCGTGCAATTGGCCCCATCGTACGTATAATTAGCGCCCAGTTCGCCGACTGAAGTTCCGGTGGGGTCAGTGAATAGCCCTGGATCCATAGCCCGCAGAACCTTACTGTCAATGGAGGTAGGGTAGTAGTTATTTTTTGCGTAGTAGACTTCCTCAAGATTATAGTACATTGCATTGATGGCAATTTTACGGGCAGAGTCGCGTTGAATAGCATCGGCATTCAATCGCTCACTATAAAAAAGCCAGCCAGCAATACCAATGAGCACGATAGCGACTATCAGCTCAATGACGGTAAACCCTCTGGTTTGTCTGATCGATTTCATTGACTTCATTATAGCAAACTCTTTGGTTGCTGAGGTATAATTAGGAGAGTAAAAAGAGGGAGTTTTATGGCAAAACAGTCTGACAGTAAAACATTGGCCGAAAAACCAGTTGCCAACGAGGGTAAGTTAAAGGCGCTTGGTCTCGCGATGGATCAGATCACTAAGCAATTTGGTGATGGGTCAATTATGAAATTGGGTGAGGCAAAGAAAGTTGACGTTGAACTATTGTCGAGCGGTAGTCTCAGCCTTGACATTGCTCTTGGCGGCGGCTATCCAAAGGGCCGTATTATTGAGGTATATGGTCCTGAAAGCTCGGGCAAGACCACGCTGACGCTGCACGCTATCGCTGAAATTCAAAAACAAGGCGGCACTGCGGCATTTATTGATGCCGAGCATGCACTCGATCCCTCCTATGCAAAGAAGCTTGGAGTGGACACCGATAACCTACTCGTCAGCCAGCCCGATAACGGTGAGCAGGCGCTCGAGATCGTCGAGACGCTCGTGCGCTCAAACGCCGTTGATCTCATTGTCGTTGATTCCGTCGCAGCTCTTGTGCCGCAGGCTGAGATTGACGGCGATATGGGCGACAGTCATATGGGCCTCCAGGCGCGGCTCATGAGTCAGGCGCTTCGAAAGCTAACAGGCATCATCAATAAGTCAAAGGCGACGGTTATCTTTATCAACCAAATTCGCATGAAAATCGGCGTTATGTTTGGTAACCCAGAGACGACGACAGGTGGTAATGCACTCAAGTTTTATGCGTCGGTTCGAGCTGACATTCGTCGAACCGGTCAGATCAAAGAGGGCGAAGAGATCATTGGTAATCGTACTAAAGTAAAGATCGTCAAGAACAAGATTGCACCGCCATTTCGTGTTGCAGAGTTTGACATCATGTATAACGAGGGTATCTCAAAAACTGGCGATGTATTAGATCTGGGTGTCCAGCACGGTATTGTTGGCAAATCCGGAGCGTGGTTCGATTATGCCGACGCAAAGATTGGCCAGGGGCGGGAACAAACAAAAAAATACCTCAAAGAAAATCCTGCTGTACTTGCTGAAATCGAGAAGAAAGTACGTGAAAAGGTTTCGAGCGAGCAAGAATAGTGGTTTCCTTGCGTTGAAATAGCGGGAGAAAAGGGAAATTGAAAGTAACAAGCCTTTCGTCTCAGGTGAGAAATCCTGATCGAGTCAATGTAAGTATTGACGGCAAGTATCGGTTTAGTTTGGATGTCTCGCAGATCACCGATCTGAATGTCAGAGTTGGCAGGGAGCTAGAGAATGACGAAGTAGCTGAACTCGAGATCGAGAGTCAATTTGGCAAGCTCTATGCTCGGGCATTAGAATATTGCCTGATGCGACCGCACAGTGTGCGCGAAGTCCGTGATTACCTACGTCGTAAAACGATCGCTACGAGATACAAAAGTAGAAGCGGAGAATTGAGGGAGCGTCTCGGCTACTCCCCTGCCCTCGTGCCAAGGGTGTTGAAAAAACTACAACATAAGCGTTACCTTGATGATGAACAATTTGCGCGTTGGTGGTTCGAGAATAGGAACGTAGGGAAAGGTACTTCCCTACGCAAACTTAAAGTAGAACTAAGGTCAAAGGGGGTAGAACCAGACATTGTTGAGCGGATGATAGCAGAGAACCTTCGTGATGATGCTACGGAGTTACAAAAGCTCATTGCAAAAAAACGCTCTCGGTACGCTGACGATCAAAAACTAGCACAATATCTGCTAAGACAGGGGTTCCGCTATGATGATATACGTTTAGCGATTGGATTGGTTGACTGATTCTGGAGCTGGTTTCGCACTACCACGAAACGGATTGACATAACTACCGGAAACTTCGTGTCGTTTTGGCTCCGGAACCGACACTTCCGAGTGGACAACAATCTCATGATTGTTAATCTCAACAATCTGAGAACGATGGATGAGTAGTTCTGTATCATTGAGGCTACGAAGGAGTGGCCGTTTAACCGTCAGCTGCTGGACAACAAACCCACCGGTTTCGACCGTATAGTCGATTACTTTGCCCAGTTTCTTTTTCTTTTGATCGATGACGGGCATCCCCAGAATATCAAAGTGAAGTTCATAGATACTTTGCAGTTTAATGATGTCTTCCGGAATCACAAACTCATCACTGGAGTCAATGATCAACCCGATGCTGCTCAACTCTCTTACGTCTGCAACTCTGATCAGCTGATTTGAGTGATGGACAAGAGGCCCCGTTACCGCATACGCTATGACACTAAGATTGCTTGGATCAATAATTGCAGTTGATGTACGGGCCAGTTCGCCACCCGTCTGGATACTCATTACGGGAGCGTTGAGGAGTGTGGAGCCGAGAAGAATCATTTCAGTTATCATCCTTTGTAATCATGGTGTTTCAACAATAGGATTCCGTTTTCCTTTGTTAAGTGGAATTGATGCCTGTGACACCTGTTCTTCGGCGGTGCGGTAGAGCAAAATGCGCTTGATCGTTGCATCGTCAAATTTCCCCGCTGCTGTATTATCGGAGTTCGTAGTGGGCCTTGAGATGAGCTCGTTGAGAAAAAGCGTTGCCGCTGCTAAGCTACCTATCGAGACAAGTGCAAAAAGTATGACGTGAAAACGATGAAGAAGCCGAGTAATCGTACTAGCGAGTCCAGTAAAAGAAAGAGAGTTTTTCATCAGCGTACGTACACCTCAATATTAAAGACATCACACGACACGCTTCCGGGAGGAGAGTTTCCATCTGTCGAGCGAGAAAGACTAATGGTCGATATACGCATCTTTGTGAGGCTTTTTTCGATAAGATAGATAAAGTCAAGTAGCTTGTTGTACTCCACTGGACTCTTAATAGTGACTGCTACCATGATCGACTTAAGTGACCCCCCGCTTGAGCCTACTGCACTTCCCTGAATAGTACCACCGCTCGTCGTTTTTCCGCTCATAAAGTTGAAGTCTGATATGATGACGCCTGACTTGCTAGCATAGGTACTAAGATCTTGGATGATCTGGTTTTGATAATTATAGTTGTGGCTCTCGGCGGCGATGAGTGAAGCGCGCTGTATTGCAACCTTATTGGTTGATAGGTCGCGCTGTACTTGTATGATGTTCTCGAGATTTTTGCTGGTCTCGTTTACTTTTTGATTTGCGTCGCTACTCTCTTGTGCGACCGTGCCGAGTAGTCCATATCCAAACATAAATATACCAATACCTGCACCAGCCAGCAGTACAAGCACGGCGATCAGTGTTGCACGTAATTGGGTTGCTGACAAACGCTTAATCATCTACTCGACTCCTTCAGTCAGCGCTTCTTTTTTGAAGGTAACACTGAGTGTAGAAGAGTAGGGGTACCCAGTCTTATCTTGCGCATCAAATGAGACCGTCTGAAAACTAACATTTGATAGTACGTTTGAATTGTTGAGGGTCGTGTGGAAGGCAATCGCTGCTTGGTAGGTACGAGCCCGAATATCAAGGTTCGTGGGTGTGCCAAAGGTTGACGGATCGATGGTTAGGTGATTGAGGATAACACCGTCTGGCATTAGATCAGCTACCGTGCGGAAAATCTTTGTGTAGGGTACCTGCTTGTCAAGAATAGTCTTTGCCGTCACAAGATCAGTTCTAAATTGTTCAGCTTGTTTTTGCACTTCGCTATATTTCGCTGTTTTTTGATCATTTTCGCTGATAGCGGCCTCACTCTGTGCCTTCGAGCTTGATAAAAACAGGTAAACTGCAGTCATCTCGGCAATCATAACGATGATGAGAAGCAGTGATAGCACAACATATCGAGCGAGCAGGGTATTGGCGCGTGAAGCAATGAGTTGACGGTGATAAAGTGGAGGAAGAAGGTTTATCATCGCCAAATACTTTCCTTGTTTACACTGGCAAGACCTGCCACCGATATATAACGTGGCCTGAACTGCTTGTTTGGTTGCTGGAGGCTAGCAAAGTCAAGTTTCTGCCAGGGACTAGCAACGCGAGCGGGCATGACGAGCTCGTTAGTGAAATACTCGCCGATTCCCGGTACGTTGCTCCCGCCGCCCACAATTAAAACCTGTTCGATTTTTCGATTGTCGTTGATACGTTCGTTGTAATAACGGACAACACGGCGAATTTCGATCGCAATGCGGTTGAGATTTGGTTTAAGAGCAGCAGTTATTTTTGCTTGCCGGGGTCCCGCATTCAATCCATTGAGGACCTTGAGTTGATGTGCATTCTCGAGAGCAACATCAAGTTTCTTTGCGATATCGAGAGTAAAGGTATTTCCACCGATACCGATACCGCCAGTAACACGGATGGCGCCACCGTCCAAGACCGCGATATCAGTACTCGCGGGGCCAATATCGACGATCAAGGTGGATAGATGACCTTCTTCGGTCGCCTCAATAACGCGTGCAACAGCATTGATGCTTGGTTCGACCAGGAGTGGCTCAAGACCGGCTTGTTGTGCGGCACGGAGGCAGCTATCGACAAGGGTGCGAGGAACAGCGGCCATCACGACAGTAATAATATCCTTTGTGCGTTCGATTACCTCATAGTCAACATAGAGTGAGCCAATAGGAATTGAAATGTACTGCTCGACTTCAACTTCAACAGCGCTGGCAAGGGCTTTTTCTTGATTAGCAGGAAGAGTAAAGGTACGTGAATATGTTCTCCCGGTCGGCAGGCCAACTACGGCGTGATTTGACTCCAGCTGGCCAATGATATTTTCTTTCAGAAGATTTGTAATGTTTTCGGATAAATAGGTATCATCGGGATTTTCGAAAGAAGTCTGTACACGCGCTGGATCAAGGTCGAGTGATCCGTACCCCAACACAAGCCACTTTTTGGGATCAATCGACATCACTTTTATACCAGTCTGACTAATGTCAAGACCAATGATTGGCTTATCTTTATGCAGTAATTTTGTCATCGTAGCCCACTACTTTGGTAACTCTCCTACCAGTATAGCATGAGCGGTATCTAATTAACCCTTGATATTTTGAGAAAGACTTGCGATGGGGCCCATAACGCTTGCAGCAATTAGCCCTACCATAGAACCCATAACAACAATCATCACCGGCTCAATAATGGCGCTGATACCATCAATCGCAACATCGACCTCTTCTTCGTAAAAGTCCGCAACTTTCACGAGGACAGTGTCGGTTTGTCCAGTTTCCTCACCGACAGAGAGCATCTGAGCAACAATCGGAGGGAATAGCTCGTTTTTTTCTATAACAGCCGAAAGTTGCCTGCCATTTTTTACCTCCTCTGCAGCGTCAAGCAAGGCTTTTTCGTAAACGACATTGCCAACAGCATGCGAGGTAACGGTAATTGCTTCTAGTACCGCTACTCCAGCCCCCATGAGAGCAGAGAAGGTTCGGGTGAAGCGGGCGATAGCGACTTTGCGAATAATTGGATTTACTAGTGGAACCTTGAGGATAAAACGGTGGAACATGGTCCGACCCTTTGGCGTCTTGATAAATCTGATCAAAAATATGATGCCACCGATAAGGGCAGGGAACACGATATACCAATAGTTTATGATAAAGTCACTAATGCCGAGCATTAACTGGGTAAGCTCGGGTAGCTTAGCATCCGGACCTCCTAGGTCTTTGAGAATTTTACCGATCTGTGGAATAACAAAAAGCATTAAGCCAAAGAAGGCCCCTATCGTGATAAACACCAGAACCATAGGGTAGGTCATAGCACTCTTGATCTTCTTTCGAATAGAGGCATTTTTTTCTTGTTGCATCGCAAGTCGCTTGAGAATATCGTCGAGAATACCCGCCGACTCCCCTGCTCTGACCATATTGACGTAGACATCACTAAAAGTGTTTGGATATTTTGCCAGGGCATCGGCAAGCTGCGCGCCACCTTCGACATCTTTTATAATGCCACCCGTGACTTTTCTCAGTGGTTTACTTGCCGTATGTTGATTGAGCGACGCGATGGCGCGAAGCAGTGGTACACCTGCGCTTACCATGGCGCTTAACTGACGAGTAAAAATTACCAGATCATCACTCTTGACCTTGTTTTTACCAAAGAAATTACCAAACCCAAATGATGCTTCCTTGGTATCAGATTGCTTGAGACTAATGGGGTGAAGTTGCTGCTTTGCTAAAATTGCCAGGGCGGCTGAGCGATCAGCTGCCTCAAACGACCCCGAGGAAGTTTCCCCCTGTTGATTAACGGCAACATACTGATAGCGTGACATGATTATTCCTTCGTCACTCTCAGTACTTCTTGAAGTGTGGTGCAGCCCCTGATCGCCTTGATGAGACCATCGGTCTGCATCGTGGTCATCCCTTCAAGTATGGCCTGATCCTGAATCTGCGCACTTGTGGCGTTGTTGACGATCATTTTTTGAATCGGGATAGTGTTGCCAAGTACCTCATAGATACCGATACGGCCTTTATAACCAGTGTGGTCACACTCATCGCATCCCTTTGGATTGGCGCGCCAGAGCGCTGTGATAGTTGTCTTGGCAGTTCCGGCTGGAGTATCACCACCAAGCTCCTGAGCAATTGCTTGCTCCTCCAACTCATTGATATGTGAAAATGATTGATCATCCCGCAGGTTAAATAGTTCGACAAATTGGGAAACCTCTTGTTTCTCTGGAACGTACTGTTGTCGGCAAAAGAGACAAAGTTTGCGTACAAGACGTTGCCCCACGACTGCCTTAACTGTACTGGCAATCAGAAAGGGTTCGATCTCCATATCGAGTAAACGGGGCAAGCAGGTGGCTGCATTGTTGGTATGAAGGGTGCTAAATACAAGGTGACCAGTCAATGCCGCCTGTACCGCAAGATTGGCTGTTTCGCCATCTCGAATCTCTCCCACCATAATTACATTGGGGTCTTGGCGAAGTAGTGCACGTAGTCCATTTGCAAAGGTCATACCGGCTTTTGGATTGGTTTGAGTCTGGTTGACTCCTGGGATCTTGTATTCTACCGGGTCTTCAATAGTCGAAATGTTTACATCAGGTTTATTGAGGTAGGTGAGGATACTAAAAAGACTGGTTGATTTACCACTTCCCGTTGGACCAGTGACGAGTACCATACCATTTGGTTCAGTCAGCGCCTCGTTGATGACATCAAGGGAATGACCCCAGTAGCCAAGGTCTTTCAATGTCACGGCTTGGTTTGATTCGTCGAGAATACGCATCACTACCTTCTCGCCATCAGCGATAGGGAGGGTGCTGACACGCAGGGCGTATTGCTTACCTGCGATCTTGATCTTGAAACGGCCATCCTGGGGGACGCGTCGCTCATCGATTTTTAGGTTTGACAGAATCTTAATTCGGCTCACGAGGGCACCTAGAACATTTCGCGGCAAACGGTTAACTTCTTTGAGAACTCCGTCGATACGGTAGCGGATCTGGACATACTCCTCGCGTGGTTCGATATGAATGTCGGATGCTTGCGAGCGGATAGCGTACTCGAGAAGGAGGTTGACCGTCTGGGCGATAGGAGAATCCTCGGCCACCTCAGCTTCAGTGACCTGCTGGCTTGAGCCATCATCTTCACGCTGCACATCGATAACCTCGTTCAATTCTTCATTGACATCACCGCGGTAGTTCTCGAGGCACTGAAGGATATTATCGTGAGACGCGACGTATATCTTTACGTTTTCGCCGATCTCTTTTTGAATAAAGCTAATTGCTTGGACGTCATCGGGGTCGTCCATGGCCAGATGCACGAGACCATCGGGATCAATCTTGAATATGACAGCATTGTATTGTCTAGCGATACGTTCAGGTATCTTTGCCAGTATCTCAGAACTAATTTCTTTTGGATCGATAACGACGTACGGAATATCTGCATACTCGGCGAATAATTGCGTAAGAGTTGGCTCATCGACGAGCTTTGCCTCAAGCACAAGCTCTTGAAGGGGTCGCGCGGAACGGATCGCCTCTTCTTTAAGGGGCGCAAGTTGCTCGGCACTTACCTTCGTATCGCCGCTCAATATCTTATCTAATGTATCATCAGAAATACGCATATCGCTTATGTTATTGTATCTGATAATGACACCATGCGCTAGTGTCAATATGGTATACTGAGCGACATATGGAACTCGAGATCCCCACATCGGAGGCTATGGAAAAATTAGGAGCACGTATCGGTGCGCTTTGCAGTGGTGGTGAAGTAATTGAGTTGATAGGCGACATTGGAGCTGGTAAAACTACCTTCGCAAAAGGATTTGCGCATGCACTTGGGATTGAGGAAGAGGTTCAAAGCCCCTCTTATACCATTAGTCGAGTGTATGTGACGGAATCCGGCAGATTACTTGCGCATTATGATTTTTATCGACTCAGTGATGCTGGTGTAATGAGAAGCGAGCTTCAAGACTCAATTAACGACCCCCAAACAATTACGATCATTGAGTGGTCTGAAATTATTAGTGACGTACTTCCCTCTGATAGATTGCAAATAACACTTAATACGCTCATGGGTGAGGAGCGTGAGGTAATTATCAAAGCAAGCGGACCACATAGCGAGAATATCATCGAGAGATTGACATGATAGTGCTGTGGAATAGTGCTGGGTTTACCTGTCAACTTCTGCTGCTTGAGGGTGAGACGATTGTCTCAGACACTTATTGGGATGCAGGACACGAATTAGCAAAGCAAATGCTTGGCTACCTTCAGTCAACTCTCAGGACACACTCAAAGGACTGGGATGATATCACAGGCATTGGCGTCTATAGGGGTCCAGGTAGTTTTACTGGGCTACGCATTGGTTTGACGGTGCTCAACACACTGGCGCATAGCAAGAACATCCCCATTGTGGGGGCGACTGGCGATGCCTGGCAGGCTACCTGTCGAAAGAGATTGGCGAGTGGTGAAAATGATGGTATCGTTCTGCCAGAGTACGGCAGCGAAGCGCGCGTCACTTCACCGCGAAAGTAAACTCATTCTTGCCGAAGCAGGAGTCAAGGCGGTACAATAAAGAATAGCTAGGTTTTTACCATAGCTCACTGATTATTTTTTAACGTTTGAATTTACAGACTAGTTTGATTCGACATTGACGTTTTTATACATTGATACCCGTACTAAGCTAGCCTGAAAGAAAGGACCTATTATGGTGATAGAAATCATCATGGCTGCCGTAGGCGTACTTGCTGGTGTGGGCGGTAAGTTTGTGTACGATAAATCCCAAGCAACCAGTAGTAAACACAAAGCAGAGAAGGAGATTGCTCGTGCCGAACGCAAGGCCAGCGAGATTGTTCTGCAGGCAAAAGACGAGGCGCTTAAAATTGAGCAAGAACGGCGACGTGAAATACAGAAGGTAGAGTCGCGGTTGGCTGATAGGGAGAGCTCACTTGACAACAAACTTGATGAGCTAGACAAGCGTAGCGAGAGATTACGCAAACAAGAGGATGAAGTCGAATCTCTTAAGACCGAGATTCGTGAGATTCGTACAAAACAGCAAGAGAAGCTTGAAAAGATCGCTGGGCTCAAAAAGAAAGATGCAGCGGAGAAGCTGCTCCAGATGACGGAGCGAGATATAAAGGATGATTTGCTTGGACTTGTTGCAAAGCTACAAAAGGAAGCCACCGATGATGCCGAGGAAAAGGCTCAACTAGTGATACTTTCTGCCATGGAACGAATGGCGAGTGAAGTGACTGCTGAGCGAACTGTCACCGCCGTGAAATTGACTGATGACGAGATGAAAGGGCGCATCATCGGCAAGGAAGGCCGGAATATTCAGGCTATGCAACGCGCCACTGGAGTTGACTTTTTGGTCGATGACACGCCTGGCATGGTAATCTTATCCAGCTTTGATCCGATTCGTCGCCAAGTTGCTCGTATGGGCCTTGAAATGCTGATGAAAGATGGTCGTATCCATCCGGGTCGCATCGAGGAAGTCTTTGAAAAAGCCGAAAAACAGATTGAAAAAGAAGTTATTCGTGCCGGCGAGGATGCTGCTCGTGAAGTAGGTGTTGCCGGAATACCAAAAGATCTTCTCAAGCTTCTCGGTGAACTGAAGTTCCGTACCAGCTATGGCCAAAACGTTCTAATGCACAGCACTGAAATGGCGCATATGGCTGGCTTAATTGCAGACGAAATCGGCGCAAATGTACGCGTAACTAAGATTGCTACACTACTTCACGATATCGGCAAGGCTGTGACGCATAAGGTTGAAGGCAAGCACCATCACATTGGCGCCGAGTTAGCTCGTAAGGCAGGTATGAGTGATGAGATTGTTCACGCCATCGAAGCCCATCACGACGATATCGAAGCCACAACTGCTGAAGCACTTGTGGTGCGTGTTTGCGACGCAATCAGCGCGGCGCGGCCAGGTGCGCGAAATATCAGTGCTGAAAACTTTGCTGAGCGCATGCGTGATCTTGAGAATATTGCCACTGGATTTAAGGGGATTGATAAAGCGTATGCAATTAGCGCAGGACGGGAAGTTCGTGTCATCGTCAGGCCAGAAAGTATTGACGACCTAAGCGCAATCAAATTGGCACGTGACATTGCGACAAAAATCGAAAGCACTATGCAATATCCGGGCACGATTAAGGTAAACGTTATTCGTGAGACACGCGCTATCGAGTTTGCAAAGTAATATGCATTCCTACTCAGACGAAGAAACCAGACAGTGGTTTACCTCACTGGAGCATCGTGTTTCGAGCGCGACAGTCGCCCTTCGCACCGTAGATGGTAAAGTGCTGGTTTTGAAAGCAACTTACAAGGACTATTGGTCATTTCCTGGCGGAATTATTGATACACGGGAGACTCCGCGGGCTGCAGCAGTTCGTGAATGCCTTGAGGAAGTAAACATACAACTGAGCGAAGATGAGCTTGAGTTTGTCATGGTTGTTGATCGAGTAAGTGAGTATGCCCACACCTATCAGTTTGTGTTTCAGGCAACTGTAGCAGCTGAAGTACTAGAAGGTGCCAAGATAGATAAACGAGAGATTGAGATGTTTGATGTAGTGATGGCAGATATGATAGTTGCAGGTAACCGTCATTATTCACAAACCACTCTCGCCTGGGCTCGCGGTGAGCGTGGTTATAGGGAGCAGGTGTTTGGTGCCGGCGCGAGAGAATAGCTAGAGAGCGACTTTGCCGAGAGGCTTGGCGACTACCACGACCCTGCCCGCATCTGAACCATCGAGCTCACAGGTATAGAGCGTTAACTTTGCGTCGGTTGAGGGTGCTTCAATTTCGACTTGCGTTGGTTTGACAGTAAATATTTTTTCAATTTCGTAGCCGTATCGTGTCCCGATATAGTCGATAACAATTTTGTCCCCAACGGCAAGCTTATCAATATGATAGAAAGGTGATTTCTCGATCGTTCCCTGAGGTGTAGGTTGAATGCTAAAGCGATGAGCAGCGATAATGAAGTTTCCACCCTTTTCAGGATTCCCTCGCTCTGGGTAACGCCATTCTGCGCCTCGGTCAAGAGAAGCCGCCCCCTTGTCATAGGGAATATTTACTCCAATTTTTGGGATGATGACACGATTGTCGGTCGCTTGGGGAGCGGGGAGAGAGCGTACCTCTATGGGTTTCATCGTGATAAGTGGTGCGAGTGAGGGCGAAGCAACAAGTAGCAAGAGGTACAGACCACCACTCAGCAGAAGAAGGGCCGTGCCCAGTAGGGCAATACGGGGTATACCGATTGAGCGGCGTTTCTTTATCTTTAACATTCAAAAATCCAAGTTATCTTTTTTAGTATAACAAGCATGAGCAAGAAAAGCTATTTTGCCACGAGAGGATAGTAGGGAGAAAACGATCCGCCCTGCTGGCTAGATACATCCCAGGCTTCGGAGGCCGATATAATATTACCTGGCCACGACCAACTCGTTATTCCACTTGAGTCAGTCTTGGTATAGGGGAGGTAGCGGTCATACCCAAGCGATACACTATGAATACGCACGGTACAGTAGCTGAAAGGCGAGACGGTACAGGAGCTAGCGAGGGTATCGGCGGTATTAAAACTATGCTCTGAGTGAACACTTCCTGTTTGACCAAGTTTGACTGTAGTCGCGGTGGGACTCAGGCTAGCCGCGATTGTTGAGGCGCTTGTTGCGTTGATAAGGCCGTGACCGTATTGGAGGGTGTAGATCGATCCCGACATACCGCTGACTTTTTGCGCTGAACCATCAACAAGGGCGGTAATATCCTCTACTGTTGCGTTGGGGCGGATTGATTTTATAAGCGATACAATGCTCGCTACCATCGGCGATGCAAATGATGTTCCGTAGAGGCTAGCTGAATAGGCATTTGTCATATTGATAGGGGACGACGAAGTATCGATAAGCGTTGAGGTGATGTTGCCGGATCCGGGTGCTATAACATCAAGAGCTGGACCATAACTGCTAAAACTCGCCCGAGCATCGTTGACGTCTGTCGCTCCCACACTAATAACATGGTCATAAAGGGCGGGATAAAGCATCTGTCCAGGTTTTGAGGGGTCACAGCCGGATTCTGTACCAGTTCCGCAGTTACCCGCAGCTGCAACGATGACGACATTGTGCTGGTAGGCGTAGAGTACTGCGGCTTTTAGTGCGGGATCGTCCGCGCTTCCGCCGAGACTGAGATTGATGACTGATGCACCATTATCGACTGCGTAGTAGATAGCTGCAGCAATATCGCTGGTCACCCCAGAGCCGTTATCAGAAAGGGCCTGCAAGGGCATTAGTTTTACATTCCAGTTGTATGATGCTACCCCGATACCATTATTGGTAGCGGCGCCAGCGATGCCGGCGACTGCGGTTCCATGTGATACACCACTGCCTGTTGGATTAGTGGTACCTGCTTGAGGCAAATTACTTTTGTTTACGAAATTCCAGCCGCGCCAATCATCAATGTAGCCATTCGCATCGTCGTCGCAGGAATTTGTAGATTTATTCTGGGAGACGCCGGTCCAGCAACGGTCCCCAGACTGTGTAAAGCCATTTTCACCTTGATTTTGATACCACTGAGTCTGGAGGTCTTCATGAGAAAGTGCAAATCCCGTATCGATGATAGCAATAACCATAGGCGTGCCGGTCGAAATTGCCCAAGCACCAGTTGCTCCCGTATGTTGCAATGCCCACGATGATGGGTAATAAGGGTCATTCGGAGACGCAAGCGCGTGATAGGTGTATTCATGGGTAACGGTAGCAGCAATCGCCGTCTGTCGAGGTGAGACATCACCTGACGGGAGTATTGTTTTTGATTGAGATTGGGGAGTAGTCTCTGGTGCGGCTGCGGATGGTGCGGGGGGTATGTGCTGCGTTACCCTTTTCTCTGGCTGTCCACCAATAGATTGGCTTTTGTCGATCGGTTTTGTAGGGACAAGGGGGTATTTTGATTGTATTCCCGGGAACAGTTGAAAATGAATAACCAGTCCACTCATGATAGCAACAGAAACAGCCGTAAGGCCTATGAGCTGTCGAGTAAATTGTTTATTATTCATAGTATTTATTTTTACTGTTTATACTGCGTATTGTAGCGCAGATGCAGTATGGTTACTAGTCTTCTACCATAAGAGTTCACGAG
The DNA here is from genome assembly GCF_000392435.1 of Candidatus Saccharimonas aalborgensis. Lineage (NCBI taxonomy): Bacteria > Candidatus Saccharimonadota > Candidatus Saccharimonadia > Saccharimonadales (SeqCode) > Saccharimonadaceae (SeqCode) > Saccharimonas (SeqCode) > Saccharimonas aalborgensis (SeqCode). The sequence continues at coordinate 327,719 of NC_021219.1, read as the reverse complement.
GAATATGTAATAGGCGCGCGAGAGCGTATTGGACAGTAAAGAGAGCTACTGTAAAAAGACTAAAAAATAATGAGCATATGAGCACGACCTCATAAGACAATGTCGTTGTGTTTGGAAATACAAGTAACGTGGTTACCGGTAAGAGACACGCAATTGATTTGAGCACCATGATAATGCGTGAGGTAAGAAAGACACGGCGCGTTTCCGGCAGTGGCTGATGGTGGGTTACGATCGGAACAATGAGCGAAGCAGCTTTGCGGGTGACCGTCGAGCCTCTTTTCCCGATAGATTTTGGGAGAGCGATAAATACATAGAGAGTAGTTAGTACGATAAAAATCGTAACGACAAGACCGATTGTTATGGCGACTGGGCCGGATACCAGGGACGAAGGCTCAGAGGTACCTATAGGCTGATCGGCATTCTTGGGGATGAGCCAGGTGATATTTTGTGTCGATAGCGATGAATATCCAACGATGAGCGTCGACCATAGCCAAGAAAATACGAGAAATACGTACCCAAAGGCGCCGAACGCATTGGCATATACGGGTCGTTTTTCGGTTGTCCCCATAGCATGTATGATAGCAGATAAAAAAAGCACGTCCAAAGGACGAACTCAACTACTTGTGGTCGGGGTGAAAGGACTCAAACCTTCGACCTCTCGGTCCCAAACCGAGCGCGCTATCAACTGCGCCACACCCCGATGTGTACAGGTATTATAGCGGAAAAAGTGAGGATTTCCTAGGAGTTAGTTGAATATATCGGATAATATCACTAGAATACGTACTATGAAACAACTAAAAGCATTTCTTTCTCGTCGTACAGCACGAAATAGCGAATCATTTACCAAGAGAGACTGGTGGCTTTTAGGAAGTATTCTCGCGGGATTTTCGGTACTTGCGCTTGGTAATATCACGCGCTGGTCAATATGGTTTGATGAGGCGTTTAGCGCCTATTTAATTCGATACAGCTACAGTGAAGTTGCGCAGTTTACAGCGACAGATGTGCATCCACCCCTTTACTACTGGCTCCTCAAGGCCTGGACCACAGTGTTTGGTACGTCCGAAATAGGACTCAGGAGTTTTAGTCTCGTGTGCATTGGTATTGCGCTTGTGTTTGTCTATTTGCTTGTACGCCAGGGATTTAGTCGATGGGTTGCCGGTTCTGCAATCGTTGTCGCCAGCCTTTCCCCGATGTTGATTCGCTATAGCGAGGAAGCGCGCATGTACGGAATGGTTATGGCAATTGTTGCTTCTGCTACCTACGCGCTCGCTCTTCAACTTAAAAAACCGACAAAGAAACGGTGGGTGTATTACGGAGTTCTCGTTTCGTTGGGCATGTGGACCCACTATTACACGGCACTTGCGTGGATTGCCCACTGGATCTGGCGCAGTAACATTATACGGAGCGAGTCGCATAAAGACAGAGTGCGGCGGTTTTTCTCCAAAGAATGGTTATGGGCGCATGCATTAGCAATCGTGCTCTTTTTGCCATGGCTTCCCACCATGCTTCATCAGATGTTCGGGATACAAGGCGGCGGTTTTTGGATAAAGCCTATCACGCTACTGTCCCCCGTAAATCTTTATACAAATCTGTTGTATTACCGTGAGACGTGGGAGATGACGCCGCTTCTTGCTGCTGTCGCCATCCTGATCGCAGCCGGTCTCTGCTGGCTCACACCGAAAGCCTACCGGGTGCTTAGCCCGTATCAAAAACAACTTTTTTGGTTGATTGCCTCCTTGGCATTTGTTCCAACGATCATGCTTCTTTTACTCTCACTTCCACCGCTACGTCCTTCATATGTTGAACGATACCTACTAGTCGCAATTCTTTACTGGTCGGCGCTAATAGGCGTAACGCTAGGAGTATTGTTACAATCCAAGATTGCGTTGAAGCAAACAGTTATCGTGTCTGTGTTGACCATGGGTGCGATGATATTTGGCATTGTCAGTGTGTATCAGACGGGAAATTATAACAAGAACAATGGCGATCTGCTACAGCTGAGGTGGACTATTCAGGAGGCACAATCAAAGGCGGGTAGCGCACCAGTTGTAGTCTCTGGATTTCGATATTATGAAGCCCACTACTATCAAACAGAGGAGCATCCTATGTATTATCAAGAAGTCGACAAGGTTCCTTGGGGCTCGTTTGACATGATGCGTGCCAGCGACTATCGCAAGCTCCAAAATGTCGCAACATTTGCCCAGGAACACGGAGGTGTTATCTGGTGGCTAAGCGACTGGAGCGTCTACGGAAAACCCGACCTACCCGTCAGCGGTAAATGGAGAGTGATCGAGGAGTTACACGCACCCGCTCTTCCTAACGACAAATCAGGACTTCGTGCCGCCAAGATACAACTTGAGCCTTAGCGTGGCAGAAGCGACCGCATGACGGGAAGTCGGATGAATAAGGTGACGGCAGCGACCGCGATAATACCATAGAGAGTATTTGCGAGAATACCACTAGATGGTGGCAGGAAGAAGTTGATAGCACAAATAATCAATCCGTGAACGAGGTAGGCGCTGAGAGAATGGGTGCCTATGTACGCTAGCACGCCGTGTGTCGAACGAGGAATAGCTGCGCTAAAACGCGAAAACAGCATTGCGAACATAACAAACCAAAGTAATGCTAGGATAACACGAGCAGGTGAAAAAGATTCAATGGCAAAGAGCTGTGCTATCGGCTCGCTTATTGATGTTGGCAGGAGTGAATGAAAGTTTATAAAAGCGATTGATGTCACGAGTGTAGAACATCCCGCAACATAGAGTAAAATATTCCACGTTTGTTTTTGTTCGCTCAATAATGTTTTCCACCACTTTTTTATTGACTCAAAATAAAATCCAGCAATGCTTGGTACAAAGAATATAATTTGCCATTTTAACCACTCAATTTCTGTTATCTGACCAAAAATGTAGAGTAAAATCGTTAGTCCACCAACAAGCCATGGCATGCGACGACGCAGCAATCCGACCATGATAACTGAGGCAAGCAGAAATATTGTATACAGTGCTAAGAAATGAACCCAAGTGTGGGGGTGGGAGAGATTGATTGTCTGTTCTAAGACAATATTCCAGTTCCGTTTTGTCTCAGTGCCAATGGGGGTGTAGGGCATAGACGGTACCTTGTCGGACCACTCGATATAGATATACAGTAGACTGGCAGCAATCATAGAGAGGTAGAGAACTGCAGCCCTTGAAATAAGCTTTAATGCAACGGTAAGGAATGAAAGTTTCAACCCCTTGAACCCACGAATATACCCGATGAGAAATCCACTGATAATAACAAATCCTTCTGCAGCAGTTACCCAAAGCGATGCTTCGCCGGTCACCAATGAAAACGCGCTTGGATAGCGCCACAGGTGATCGAGGATAATGACGATGACGAAGTAGCCACGCATGTAGTCGAGTGCGACTAACCTCCCAGACTTCTGTGATACTGAATTAGCCATCTCATCATTATAACAAAGGTGCTATAACCAAACAGATTTGGCTGAAAATGGAGCAAACACTATCGTGGGCGGTTGATTGCAATGCGTCGTGCCTCAGATGCAAAACGGTCATCAATGACAGATGGAGAAAACAAGCCAAACCTGCGGCAGGCAGCTTGCTCGATGAGCCAATCAGCGACAGCGGGGTTCTTTGGCAGCAGCGAACCGTGTAAATACGTACCGATAACATTCTTATAGCGCGCACCTTCAAGTGCATCCTGTCCGTTGTTGCCAGCACCTTTACGAACAGTACCGAGCGGTTGAGCCAAAGGACCTAGTGTGGTTTTTCCGCTATGGTTTTCATACCCAACGATGTCGCCAAACTCGTCACTCGAAGTGATGATATTACCAATCATTCGTTCGTCTCCACCTACCGTCTCGATATCGAGTAGTCCTATGCCCTTGATGATCACTCCTTCACGCGTTTTGAAAAAATGCCCAAAAAGTTGGTAGAGGCCGCATATCATAAGCATGGGTACGTTATCATCTGCGAGCCGAATCAGCTCTGGCCCAACTGATCTCAGATCATCGCCGATTGCAGCTTGTCCGCTATCTTGCCCACCACCACCAACGATGACGTCAACTTCTTCGGGAAATGTGTCACCGGGGTTATAGGCGACAAGTTTAGCATCGTAGCCATGCCATTCAATTCGACGCTTAAGGGTAAGTGTGTTTCCCCAGTCCCCGTATATGTTCATGTTTTTTGGGTAAAGTTGGACGATTACAAGCGTGCCTTTACTCATAGAACCTTCTCCACGGCAGTATGTTTTGCCAGTTCTTTTCGGAGCGAGAGCATCGCTGTATAGGTGCAGTAAATGCGTTTTGGTAAGGTTTTGTGATTTGCGAGAAATGCGTCGAGCGCGAGCGCAAGATTTGGTTCAACCCGCGACGGCTCTACCTCATCGTATTGGAGCCGAAGCGCCATGTCGTAGGCGCGGATACCACTGACCATCGCGACTCCATGCTGCCTGAGGCTATCAAAGTCAACGTCCCATAGCCAGCTCATATCGCGTCCGTCCGCGTAATTATCGTTTACGGCGATCATAGTCTTGTAGCCATTTGGATCAAATGACGAAAGGCTTAGCCGAAACCCTCCGGGGTTCTTTACGAGTACCAACTCGCACTCTGTTCCGTCTACAAAGACACTTTCGCCACGTCCAAACGCTGGCAGGACGTGCTCCAACGAGCTTAACATCGCTTTTTCATTCAGCGATATACCCATTACGCTCCGTACAAGCGCGATAGCGGCAACTGAGTTCAGGACGTTGTAGATTCCTTTTAGTTTGAGTGTGACTGTCCGCTCTTGTTTCGCATAGGCAATTGTCGCTATTTGCTTGTCGACTTTCAAGAGACAGGTATCATCTAACTGGAGATGGGAACCAGCATGAGTAGAATCTTGGCGTAATGCATCATCAGAAGGAAAAAGGTGTGACAGCGACGGGCTTACCCCATAGGTTGTGATGGGGACGACAAGGTCTTTTCTGAACGTCTCACTAGCGAGACGAGGATCATCACGGTTGAGCACAATACCGTGAGTCGTTCTTTGAGCAATCTGCTTTAGTAATTGTGCGGTGCTATCAATTTCGCCGAAACGGTCAAGTTGGTCTCGCATCACATTCAACAGCAGGCAGTATTCTGGTGCGATTGAGTCAACAAATCGAACAGCGTGTGCTTCGTCGAGTTCTAGCACGGCAATATCGGCGGATAATCTTCCTCGATGATCTACTTCGGGCAGGAGAGCGGCTGCGACGCCCCTCATGAAATTACTGCCTGTACGGTTGGTAAACACGCGCAGACCTTGACTTTCGAGGAGCTCCACCACCATTTTTGTCGTTGTCGTTTTTCCGTTTGTGCCGCTCACGAGCACAACACCCATCGGTAGTTGGGCGAGGGTTCGGCGAATGAACGTCGGATCAATCTTTTCCATGAAAAGTCCAGGTAGCGCTGAACCACCCCCCCGAAGGCGAGCAAGTCGCTGGACTCCTTTTCCCAGGAAGGTGACAAGTGGAGTAGACATAGGTTCATTATAGCCTAAGCTACCAGATTACGGTACAATGAGGATATGCTTATGGTGAGCTTTCTCACATGGTGGTATGGGGCTGGGTGGAAGCAGCAGCTTCTTTTGTTGCGAGAACGAATTGCCAGCACCTATGATTATTTTTCGATTGATCTTTTGGTTCGCACCTTATTCTCGCCGTTCCGGCAGATTTCAGCAGGCTCAATACGCGGTCCGCTCGGCGTACAAATTCGTGCTTGGTTTGATCGCCTCCTGTCACGTATCATTGGTGCCATTGTACGTCTCGTCATGATTGTCGTTGGCGCAATTGCACTTCTGATAGCGGCGTTATCTGGGTTGATAATAGTGTTGATATGGTCGATCATCCCATTATTACCAGCAGTTGGGCTCGTGATGACACTAGCAGGGTGGATTCCATGGAAGACCTGACGTTTGATTATTATCACTCGCGTGCCGCTGAAGCTCGTCTTAGAGTGCGGCTTGAAGGCGCGCCCATTATCGTTATTATAGTCATCGGAACTATCCTCTTTGCCCTCGGTGTATTACTTCTATTTCTCGCGACTCCACTAGGATGGACGTGCATTGGTTTAGTAGCCGTGCCAGCCATGCTAGTTTGGTGGTATCTTCACGGTCTCCGTCATATTCCCTCAGCACACCACGGGGGAGTAGAAGCCTGGCTTTCCTCAGATATCTTGGGTCGTCTCCCAAAACGTCCCACCCCTCTCGATATAGCGACGGCGGTGGGCCAAGTCAACAGCGGCCTCTTTATGGGGGTACGCCTTGGGCTGACGCCAAGATTACTTCAGCAGATTGCCTCAAAAGAAGAGAAGGATACCGCTGAATTTTGGAAGCAAGCAGAGTCAGTAAGAAAACAAAATAGCATTGATCATTTAAGTGGCAGCGTACTTGCGGTAGCCTTGATAAGATCGTTCCCGGCGTACCAGGATATTCTTGCACAGATTCATCTTGATGATGAGGATCTCGATGATGGCGTACGCTGGCAAGATCATTTGCGGAAACTGGTCCAGAAGCATTCACGCGCAAGGCGAACGGGCGGCATCGGGCGAGACTGGACGTTTGGCTATATTCCACTCCTTACAAAGTTTGGGCAGAATATCAGTGAGCAAATAGGAAACGGCAGCGGGCTATTGACAGTTGACATCGACTCTCATACGCGGGCTATCGATCAGCTTATAGAAACATTTGGCACGGGGGGTCGACAAAACGCAGCACTTGTCGGCGTCGCCGGGGCAGGAAAAACAACGATCATTCATGCCTTTGCTGAGCGGCTGCTTGATGCGTCGGCGAAACTGCCAGATACCCTCAAGTTTAGGCAGGTATTTATCCTTGATTCGGCTTCGTTGATAGCTGCAGCTCCGGGGAGGGGCGAGCTGGAAAGCCTTATCATGCGTGTTCTTGGTGAGGCTTATAACGCAAAAAACATTATTGTCTGCCTCGATAACGCACAGTTATTTTTTGAGGAGGGCATGGGATCGGTTGATCTTACAAATGTCTTGTTGCCGATCCTTGATGCAGGACGTCTGCGGGTGATATTGTCGATGGATGAGCAGCGATTCCTGAAGATAGGCCAGCGAAATCCCTCACTTATCAATGCTCTCAATCGAATCAACGTTGAACCTGCCGATGAGGACGAAACACTTGTCGTTATGCAGGAGCAGCTAATACTTACGGAGATACAGCGTAATGTCACGTATATGTACCAGGCATTGAAAGAGGCATATCGACTGAGCGAGCGCTATGTACACGATCTCGCCATGCCTGGTCGCGCTCTCAAGCTACTCGAATCCGCTGCAGCATACAGTGAATCAGGTATCGTAACCATCAACTCGGTCCAGCAAGCCATCGAAAAAACTATCGGTGTAAAGATAAGCGTAGCAAGCGATACGGAAGATCGAGAGCGATTGCTACATATGGAGACCCTCATCCATGAACGTATGGTGAATCAATCACGTGCTGTTTCTGTAGTAAGTGATGCACTGAGGCGGGCGAGAGCGGGTGTGCGTAATCAAAATAGACCCATCGGAACATTCTTGTTTTTGGGACCAACCGGAGTTGGTAAAACTGAGTTGAGCAAAGCCCTGGCGGCAGTGTATTTCAATGGCGAGGAGCGGATGATTCGAATTGATCTCAATGAATATGTCAGAGCCGAAGACGTTAGCCGACTGATCGCCGACGGCGCCGATGATCCGAGCAGTCTCACCGCAGAAGTCATGAAACAACCATTTAGCGTCGTTTTACTTGACGAGATCGAAAAAGCTGCGCCCGAAGTACTCACGACATTACTACAGCTACTTGATGAAGGAATACTCCGTGACATTAAGAATCGCGAGGTGAGCTTCCGCGATGCCATCATCATTGCTACTAGCAACGCAGGAGCAGAGCGCATTAGGGAATATATTGGGCGTGGCTATCAACTTGAGCAGTTTGAAGAACAACTTATCGATGAGCTAATAAATACGCGACAATTCCGGCCTGAGTTTCTCAACCGTTTCGATGAGATCGTCGTATTTCGACCGTTCACAAAAGACGAGTTGCTCCAAGTATTTGACCTCATCCTCGCAAACGTAAATAAAACACTTGCCTTACAAAAAATAAGCGTTGAAGTGAGTGATGAGGCAAAACGATTTCTGGTGGAAAAAGGATACGATCCCCGTCTTGGGGCCCGACCGATGCGCCGAGTTGTTCAAAAGGCCGTAGAGAGTACTGTCGCCAAGCAAATGTTGAGTGGTTTGGTCGGACCGGGGAGCACCATTAGCCTCTCTCTCAGTCAGGTTGAAGAGGTATTTCGGTCAGAAAACGAAGTGATTGCGATGCGGGGAGAGTCTCAAGCCGAAACGCAAGGCGAGAAAGAATGACGCTGCTTACAGAATTCCGACGTCAGGCAGCTCTGATTGCCGCACTTAGCGTGCTTGTTGCGGCCGGATTTCTTCATCTAGCTGGCCGTGCTGCGCTTGGTGAAGCGGCAATTACATGGTATAGCCTAGGGGTAGCGCTCGTTCTCGCCGTGGGAATGATAAGAGACATCATGGCAGGTCGCTATGGTGTAGATATTCTTGCTGTCATGGCGATCGTGAGTACCCTTATAGTCGGTGAGTATTGGGCAACTATCGTTATTGTTATTATGATGGTCGGCGGAGAGGCGCTTGAGTCCTTTGCGAACGCCAGAGCTCGAAGTGAACTATCGGCATTGATTACTCGAGCGCCTACGGTCGCGCACAAACAAATGGTTGATGGTTCAACCGGTGATGTCGCAGTCACGACTGTCCAACCCAATGATACGATTGTAGTGCGTCCAGGTGAGGTTGTACCGGTCGATGGAGTTATTGTATCGGGGAACTCAATGCTTGATGAGTCGTCTATCACTGGCGAAAGTGAGCCTGTTGCTATGGGAAAGGGAGAGAACGTGCTGAGCGGTTCAGTAAATGGCGAATCACCCATCACTATTAGGGTCGAGCGGAGTGCGAGCGATAGTCAGTATGCACAGATCGTAGCACTAGTGCAAGCGGCCAGCGAATCAAAGGCTCCTTTTGTACGGCTCGCCGATAGGTATGCCGTTCCCTTCACCTTTGCCGCTATTGGGATTGCCTTGATTGCTTGGATGCTATCGGGAGATGCTCGCCGTTTTGCAGAAGTTTTGGTAGTTGCGACACCCTGTCCACTGCTCCTTGCGGCACCGGTTGCCTTCATTAGTGGCATGAGCAGGGCCGCCAAACAAGGAATAATTATGAAGAATGGTAGCAGTATTGAGCGGCTGAGTACAGTTCGATCTGCGGCATTTGACAAAACCGGTACATTGACAAAAGGTGAGCTAGAGTTGGTAGAAATCATTCCGCAGAAAACAACAAACAAAGAGGAGGTGCTGGCGATCGCGGCAAGTGCTGAACAACAGTCTGGCCACGTCACGGCGCGTGCCATACAAATTGAAGCAACACGTCGTTTGGTCGAAATTAGACCAGCAACTGGTATCTCAGAGGTGAGTGGCGGCGGGATTTTGTGCACCATTGGTCATCAAAAGATTGTGGTTGGTAGGCGTAACTTCCTAGTAGAGCATGGCGTGCCGGCATGTTCATTACCAGAATATCCAGGTACGGCGACCTATGTTGCTCGCAGCAATAAGCTCCTCGGAGTGATTATCTATAAGGATACAGTGAGACAGGATGCTGCCGAGACGCTGCGTCAATTAAGGCAGCTTGGTGTTAAGCACGTGGTAATGTTGACGGGAGATCACCCAGAAACGGCGTATGCTATTGCAGCTGAACTGGGGATGACCGATGTACGAGCGGATTGTCTACCCAAGGATAAGGTTGCCGCTGTAAGAGATTTTGAGCCTCGGCCAATTATGATGACAGGAGATGGCGTCAATGATGCACCGGTACTAGCGGCGAGTGATGTCGGTATCGCGATGGGTGCACGGGGGGCAACTGCAGCGAGTGAATCAGCCGATGTCGTCATCATGGTCGACCAATTATCGCGTCTCGTTAGCGCAATAAAAATTGCACGTCATACCGTATCAGTTGCCAAGAGAAGTGTATTGATTGGTATTGGCCTCAGCATCTTTTTGATGCTATTGGCGGCAACTGGGAGGATACCCGCTGTCGTCGGAGCATCTCTTCAGGAAGTCGTCGATATAATTGTCATCTTGTATGCACTACGGGCACGTGCCGGCTCACTAAATACCAAGGTGATGGTATAATCTTACTAATAGGCAGGAGATAGATTTATACTATGGCGCGATGGGATGAGATTGTCAGCACTGGTGATGTAGAGGATAGGAGGGGGGTATCGTCTGGTTTGTTGCTGGGCGGTGGAGGTGGTCTCGTCGCCCTACTCCTCACACTTGGTCTCAACTATATGGGGCTTAACGTGTCTCAGTCGACAGTGGAATCTGCTATTGGCACTGTCCAAACAATGAGAGCTGGTCAAGCAAAGCAGACAACCCAACCCGAGCAGTTTAGAGGAAACGATAGCTACGAAGTGTTTACGCGCAAGGTGCTGGGTTCGACAAATGATGTGTGGAGTGGGCTATTCTCCCAAAATAATTCGACCTACAAAAAACCGAGACTAGTGCTGTTTCGCCAGGCGACTCAGTCTGGGTGTGGAATAGCGACAACCGATATGGGGCCACATTTTTGTCCGCAAGATCAAACAATCTATCTTGATGAGACATTTTTTGATGAATTACGCACGCGGTTTGGAGCCGATACAGGTGACGTGGCGCAGGCATATGTGATCGCCCATGAGGTTGGCCATAATGTCCAAAGCCAACTCGGCGTCTTTAACACCAAGGCATCAAAGACCCGTAGTGGTAGTATCGATGTCGAATTACAAGCCGATTGTTATGCTGGTATATGGGCCTATTCACAAGCGAAAAATGGCATCTTTGAGAATGGAGAAATTGATCAGGCCATCAGCGCGGCTTCTGCAGTTGGCGATGACCATATTCAAAAAGTGGAGGGTGTACAAATCAACCCCGAGACGTGGACACACGGAAGTAGTACAGAGCGCGTCAACGCCTTCAAAAAGGGCTATACGAGTGGTCAACCCTCGCAATGTACTAATCTACAATAGGTGTGACTACTCGTTATTGTCGTCAAGATTGACTTTGATGGTGACGTAGGTAGGAGCTTCGTTTGCATGCTGAATGAGCGGCGCTTTACTGTCAACATCTCCGTAGACAATTGAATTGTGAATGGTACCACTCATCGTGCTAACGCGTAGGTAGTTGCCTTTTGCATTTTTATATTCTTGGGTGGGGTTAATAGAACCCTCATACTCAGTTTGTATGTAGGTGAAGCCAGCATTTTCAACCTTTTTTCTCAGATCACTCGCCGTATTTGTCGGCGTATCGTTGTGTCCATATTCGATGGTAGATGCGAATGTCCTGCCCTTGTCCCAGCTATAGACACGCTTATCGCCAAATAAGTCGCTTCGGACGGCTCGATAGGAGCTATCGAGGCCAAGACTATCATAAATTGCAGTGATTTGATTGAGGCGGTCAGTATGTTGTTTTGAAATAACCAGACGATCAATCAAATAAATGCTCATAGCAAGTGTCGAAAACAGTACAAATACCAATATGACATACACCAAGAGGCTGCGTCGCAAGACAAAATGCGTTGGTGTTGTCTGGACATGCTTCTTTGGATGAAGAGATTTTTTTCTAACCATAAGCATAGTGTATCACAAAATCATGGTAGAGTTTTACAACTCCGCTAGAACCTTTTAGTACAAAATACTGAGCCATCTAGCGAGGGCGGGGCCGCTGTACGCAGTCCAAAGTAGAGGGGATATCTGTTATTATTTAGTTATGGATAACAAAACTTTGACTGTTCTTAACGGTGTTCGCGTTGGACACGCTACTCACTTAGACAAATTGACGGGTTGTACGGTAATCCTTTTTGATAAACCTTACCAAGTTGCGTATAAAGCATGTGGAGGAAGCGTCGGTGCGTACAATACCGAAGCAATACGTGCAGATAAAACGAGCTACCGAGAAAATGGTATCTTCATCGCTGGTGGTAGCTATACAGGACTTATGTCGGCAAGTGAGATTATGGAATGTTTGTGCCGCGACCAAAAGGGCTCACGTTCTGGTAGCGATAACCGAATCTTTAATCCGTCCATTACTGGCGCGGTAGTGTATGACCAAGGTATGCAAATTGCGCCATACGATCCCGTCTATGGACGCGAAGCCTACGAAAACGCAACGAATAAACCGATTACAAGTGGTAATGTCGGAGCTGGTACGGGTACATCTGTCGGCAAGTTCCGTTGGGTTGAGGGCGGCACTAAAACTGGTGCTATGAAAGCGGGTGTTGGCTCGGCTCGTGTAGACTTGGGTAACGGCATAATTGTCGTTGCTCTGTCAGTTGTGAACGCAATAGGAAACATAGTTGCGCCTAACGGTGAAATTATTGCTGGTAATAGAGATGAAAACACCAAGTTTAAGTCGTATGAGGAGTTGATAGATTTCGTAACGCAGGACAGGTCAAACACGACAATATCTGTTGTTGGCATAAACGTTGATTTGGGCAGCAAATTGCATCTAGAAAAAGTCGCGCACCTTGCCTCGCATGGACAAGTTCGCGCGATAAATCCTGTGCATACTTCGTCTGACGGCGACACTGTTTTTGTATTTCGTACTGGTGAGCTGAAAAATCCGTTCAATGACAAGTTGCAATACTTCCAAGAAACGGAAGACAGTTTATATACCCAAGTCGATATCATTGGGCACGCCGCAGCGCGTGCCGTGCAAGAGAGTATTTATGACGCGGTGTATAGTGCAGAAAGCATACAGTTCGAGCAGGCGTATAAGGGCGTAATACCAGCGGTGAGAGATTATGAAGGCAGCAACTAACTACACAGGCAACGATTTTTACTGTGATGTCGCTATCGCGGGTAATGTTGAGCTAACAAAAGAATACGAAAGCGATAATGTACTCGCTTTTTACCACACTAAACCGTTCTGGCCTGTTCATATTGTGGTCGTACCGAAAAAACACATTGATTCATTTACGACACTTTCAGAGCATGACGAGGTGATTCTGCAAGAATTAATTTCTGTGCTGAAGTCTATCGCCTCAAAAGTTGAACAAGAGCAAGGCGCAGCAAGAATACTTACAAATCTAGGTAAATACCAAGACTCAAAACACTTACACTTTCATATCAGTAGTGGAGAAAAACTCAGCTAGTGTCGCAAACCAACAGCTCACCCGAAAAGAAATACTCTTTTCCAAATCCAGAAAATCTCGGTGGGGGAAATTTCAAAAAATAACCAAAGAGTTTTTGGTACCCCGCACGGGAGTCGAACCTGCAACCTTTGGTACCGGAAACCAATGCTCTATCCAGTTGAGCTAACGGGGCATAGACAATTTTTTGTGGTACCCCGGGCAGGGGTCGAACCTGCGACCTTAGGCTTAGAAGTCCTCTGCTCTATCCAACTGAGCTACCGGGGCAAAAATGCTCAAAATCTGACAAAGATTGATCATCACCAGTTGGATAGAGCAGAGTTGCACTATCTTTGCTGATGGCTCCCCAACTGAGCTATCGGGGCATAGGGTCATTATAACAAAAGAAAGCACATATCGTGAGATACATACTTTCTTTGGGGCGAATGATGGGGGTCGAACCCACGGCCTCCGGAGCCACAATCCAGCGCTCTAACCGACTGAGCTACATCCGCCATATCTATATGCAGCGGTTGCTATTGTAGCAAAGAAACCCAGTTTTGTCATCTGTTATGTTTCTAGGCAAAGGGATTGTATTTTCGAGACGTTGGTTCAATGAAACTCTGACGTTGATAGGGGAGTTTTGCGGGAGCGGCGGGTGGTTTTGTTGCATTAAATCCTTGGCGAGTTGGTCTGACGATATCGATGCGGCTACTCTGCGGGGTCATCTGTTTTGGGAGTGGTCGCTCGCTGTATTGATCATTCGACACCGTTTGTTCAACAGATTGCTCCTGGGCAGAAACCTTTTTGTCGTGAGCTTCCGAGCGATATGTATGCAGGATACCCGCATCTCTATAGCTTCGAATGTGTTGACGATTCTTGTTGATCACCTGTCTTTCGTTGAAAGTAAGATTGCGAGTAGTTCCAAAAGATTCCTGGGCAGAAGAGGTATCTGCCATGGTATTGCTATGAAAATGAGAGCTATCGTCTGATCCTAGAAATGATGCAAACCGTACCATGTCTTTATTATACGACATTCGACTGGTATACTGAGTACTGTTGCGAGTGTCGTACAGTGGCTAGTATGCAAGCCTTCCAAGCTCGAGACGCGAGTTCGATTCTCGCCACTCGCACCATGATAAGCACCGGACATGTCGTCCGGTTTTTATGTGCCTATTCCCAAATTGTTTCGATTTCAGCACCAATTTTATTCAGACGGTTTGCAATATCTTCATAGCCGCGGTTTATGCTATATACATCACGTAGCACAGATTTTCCAGGGGCGGCAAGCATGGCGAGTAATATGACAACGCTCGGACGAAGTGCAGCCGGAGCGGTGATATCAGCAGGTTTCCATTTGGTGGGACCAGTGATGTAGACACGGTGGGGGTCAACCATCTCGATCACTGCGTTGAGTTTACTGAGCTCGGTGAAGTAAATAGCGCGGTTTTCATATGTCCAGTCATGGACAAGTGTTCGGCCCTCTGCCACAGTTGCGCATAAGCCAAGAAATGGAAGATTGTCGATGTTTATACCCGGGAATGGCATGCAGTGCATTTTATCTTTTGGAGCATGTAAGACTGATTTTTTGAGTGATACGTCGACAAGTCGTGTGTGTCCATTTCGAGCGGGATACTCTTCGGTAGTAGAGAAGTTTAACCCCATTCCCTCTAACATTGCTAATTCAAGTTCCATAAACTCAATCGGGACGCGTTTGATAGTTATTTCTGAGTTTGTGACGACACCTGCAGCGACGAAGCTCATCGCTTCGATCGGATCCTCGGAAGGGTAGTATTCAACTGCTTTATTAATAGATTTTAGGCCACGAATCTTTAAGACAGTAGTACCGATCCCATCGATTTTGACACCAAGTTTCTGAAGGAAAAAGCATACATCTTGCACCATATAGTTAGGACTCGCATTCCGGATAGTCACCTCGCCATCGTAGAGGGCTGCGGCCATAATGACATTTTCCGTTACGGTGTCACCACGCTCGGTGAGAACGATCGTTTTTCCCACCTCCCTTTTATGTGTCGTGGCGAGATACGCATCAGAAGTGGCGACGACATGGAGGCCGAATGGTGCCAGTCCGGTCATGTGTGGCTCGACAGTCCTGGTCCCAATGCTGCACCCGCCAGCAAATGGTAGACTAAAGTGCGAATACTGATGAAGGAGTGGGCCGAGAAACATGATAACAGTACGCGTTCTTTTGGCCGCTTCTACATCCATGTTTTCGAGCTTGAGTCGTTTTGGCGGTGTAACTTCAAGATCGTTATTCTCGAGCCAACGACACTTTACTCCAATACTCTCTAAGACTTCAATGATACGGTTGACTTCTTCGATGCGCGCAACTCGACGTAGGGTGGTCTTACCTTTATTGAGAAGTGTAGCACAGAGGAGGGCCACTGCAGCATTCTTGCTGGTTTTTACCTCTATCGTACCCTTTAGTGTGTGGCCACCCGTAATATAAAAATTCGTTTTCCCTGAATTATTGATGCGCACAATTTCGCTTGAAAGTACTTCGCCAATCCGTGCAATCATCTCAAGACTGATATTTTGCCCACCTTTTTCTATCCGGTTGATGGCACTTTGACTGGTCCCTAGCTCAGTAGCCAATTCTGCTTGTGTCAAACCTCTCGCTTGGCGAGTTTCCTGGATAAGCTTACCGATATTCCGGAGATATTTTGCGGTACCCATGTCATCAGCATATATCACACATGATATATATACAATAGTGATACAATATAGGCATGATATAGCAACAAATCTCTTCAAATAACATCAATCTAAAGGGAGATAAACCAATGCAAGATGATATTGTTGCCGCACTTATTGCCGCAGAGGAACAGCGTCAAAAGGACGGACTCGAACTTATACCTAGTGAAAATTACGTCAGCCAAGACGTCCTACATGCAATGGGGAGCGTGTTCACAAATAAATACTCGGAAGGGTATCCGGGTAAGCGCTACTATGGTGGCCAGGAGTATACCGACAAAGTTGAATTGCTTGCTATCGAGAGGGCAAAAAAATTGTTTGGTGCTGACCACGCAAATGTTCAACCGCATAGCGGCGCGCAGGCAAACGAAGCCGTGTATTTCGCGTGGCTAGAGCCCGGTGATACCGTTCTGGCTATGGATTTGAGCCATGGGGGACACCTGACCCACGGAGCTCCTGTCACTCGGAGTGCCAAGCAGTACAATTTTGTCCGCTATAAGATGAAAAATGTAGAAACTGGCGAAATTGATTATGATGAGTTGCGCCGTCTTGCGCGTGAGCATAAGCCAAAACTGATTATGGCGGGTTTTAGCGCATATCCAAGAGAACTAGATTATGCAAAGTTTGCAGAGATTGGGGCTGAAGTTGGTGCCTTGATGGTGGCGGACATGTCGCACATTGCTGGCTTAATTGTCGGAGGAGTCGCAAAAAACCCATTTGACTATGGCTTTCACGTAATTACAACGACTACTCACAAAACACTACGTGGTCCGCGCGGCGGGATGATTTTGAGCCGTGGTGTGGTAGGCAATCCTCTGCGTGCACCCGAAAAAACGATCGAAAATATTCCGACATTGATTGATCGGGCGGTGTTTCCAGGTACTCAGGGCGGCCCTCTCATGCACGTAATTGCGGCCAAGGCAGTCGCGTTTGGTGAGGCTCTTCGACCAGAGTTTCGTGACTACGCGGCCCAAATCGTTAAGAACGCGGTAGTATTGGCAAGTGAACTTCAAGCGCGCGGCTTCAAATTGGTCACGGGCGGCACGAGTAACCACCTAATTTTGGCTGATGTATATAAAAGTTTTGGTGTCGATGGAGGCGTTGTCGAGGAAGCTCTCGACAAGATCGGACTAACACTCAATAAAAATGCCGTACCAGATGACCCGCTGCCGCCATTTCGTCCTAGCGGTATCAGACTTGGTACACCCGCAATGACAACAAGAGGGTTGAAGGAAAACCACATGTCACAGATCGCAGAGTGGATGAAGCAAGCGGTCGAAAGTCGAGACGACGAAACGGCACTTGCGCATATGCGTGAGGAAGTAAAAGCGTTCCTCGTCCAGTTCAACTAGATTACGCTTTGTATTGGGGGGCTCTTTTCGTACAATAACAGTAGTTATGAAGAGAGTTTTTACTAAACCTAGTCAAATAAGACGGGGCTCTGGTCTATTGCTGGTTGCTGTCAGTGTGGCCGCGTTGTTTGTTTCGTAAGTTCCCGCAAGTGCTAACAGGGTTATGACAAACTGGGTCACGTCGCCACAAATTTCTCACGAGTATATGACCGAGCAGCAGCCAGAGCCGTGCATCAAGTCAATATGGTCTATTGAAACAGATCCACATCAACAGTATCCAGACCCTACCGAGAGTGATCCACACGAGATGTGTGTCTATCATGGAAATGGCTATGTATACGTTCATTTCGAGAGATCCTACGGTACCTATCCAATAATATATGGTGAGTCGGGAATAGCCGTCGCTATTGGCGATAATATATCAAAAGGTATATTGACTCCTGTGAGTAACTTTAAGCCAAGCGCAATTATTCACCAGTCTAGATCAAAAGATTTATTAGTACCGATTACGACACCCTCATTCTATGGCTATAACATATATCGTTTTATGGATTTCCCGTCACAACTCGAGTATGAAAGTAGCACGCGTACCTATAGGGTATTGGGAATAGTTGATACTCTAAAGCAAAAGGATGGAAGTATCATCGGGACATATGGGTATGGCGTGTCCCCCAATGGTCGCTGGTTGATACTGTTTGACTCTGATAGATTAGTTCGCTATGATCTTGAAACAAATACGAGCATTGTCCTGGCGCACAAGGATTTTACAGTTGGTCATACTGATCCAAGCCCAAATATGCACGGTTTTATCTCAAACGACGGATATACGATGGGGGCTGTTGGTAGGACTGAGGCTGTTTGGGTTCTTGAAGCTAATGCGGGATGTGTAGCGGCGGCAGAAGATTATAATTTTTCAGAAAATTCGCCTGGTATAATGGTAACCCCGTGTCCCTATAGAGATCTAAGAGACTACGTATATGGTTTCTCTGAACCGGCTTCACCACAGTCTGGCGGTATTAGGATTTACGATCATCCCTTATTATCCCAGGACAAAGCAGCTTTAATATACTATGACAACCATGTCTGGCACCAGATTTTCTATCAACCGCAGCCTGTCCTACAGTACCTTGCATTAGGTGATTCTTTCTCAAGCGGTGAGGGCGATCTCAATGATGGGAATTACATCGAAGGTACAAATATATTTGGTGATTATTCTGCAAATATCCCCAGAGAAAACTGTCATATCAGCAAAAATTCGTATCCTATGCTGCTCGCTGCGGGAATGTCACTCGTGTATACCCAAGATAGCCAGTCAGTTGCATGTTCCGGGGCGGTCATACGTGATGTTTGGTCCGAAGATCCATCAAACGACGTCTTACTAGAATATATGGGCCAATCCACCAATGCCGCTGCATGGTAATTAAAGCCAAAACCTAGGTTGGAGGGAATAGCAAATGCTACGCAGCTTCAAGCGTCGGCGTACAGCACATATACACCAGGAAGGATTCAGCAGATTAACTTTGTTCATAGTGTTAAACCTGCAGTACTAACGGTGTCGATCGGTGGAAACGATGCGGGTTTTGCTCCGGCACTCACGACATGCATTCTAGAGAGTATCCAGTTATCAGCCGTGACTGCTACGGCGGATTGCCATCTAGCAACAGTCGAGGGAAAAGCTGCAACGGCAAAAGATATATCCAACCTCTATCCGCGTCTAAAGGCGATGTATCGTCAATTGCAAACTGCTTCACCAAGTACAAAGATATACGCTATCGGCTATCCGACCTTTATAGATGATCAAGCCGATAGTTGTGGGAGTGAACTCATTGTTGGATCGATGACGCGTGATGACCGAGTCGCAATAAATCAGTTCGTCATGTATTTGAATGCCGTGATCAAGAGTGCTGCGCATGATGCAAACATCACCTATATTGATGTATCTAATGCGATAGGGGCAAGCAGGTTATGTGGAGATGGGACTGCGGTCAATGGAGTGAATGCAATCATCATCAAAGGAATCATGACCGAATATATGAAGGATAAAGTACACGCAGATGAGAATATAAAGAAGTATGGTGAGATATTGGGTACATTACACAATACCGCCGACTTTAGTTTTTTGAGCAAGTACGAGTCAGAACGAATGGGCCAACAACTTGCGCCGTTTTTTGTTAGCCCAACAACTGCGCTGACAAACCGCCTCCAGGAAATCCTCCATCCAAATGCGAAGGGGCACCAACTCATGTACGATCAGATGGTTGCAGGACTTGGCAGTGACCTACTCTATAGCTCCTCGTGTAATACGATAGTTATTTGCCCAGGTGGGCCAGATATGGGCGTGCCACGAGCAGGTGATTATATAACGGGCGTCGCCGACCTACCAGATGTTGTGTACGGACGAATAGGACAGGGCTTGGGTGTTACGCACGTGGCGGCCAGTGGTCAGACAGTAAACGACAGCTTGCAGCAAGATCAGCCAGGAAGCATTGTCTTGTCCGCTGAAACATACAATGAACTTGTCCCCGACTCGGTATCTGCGCCGGTAGTTAGTATCCACTCCCTGCCGTACGAGCTAGGCAGGATGACAAAACAACCTAATGGAGATTATCGGCTTGAAATTGACCACCTATCTCCCTCACTAGCTGCTGGTTGGCATACGATTCATCTCAACGGAATGCTTACCAGTGGAAGAGTTTACAATCTGTATCATGAGGTATTTGTCGAAGGTCCCGAGGGTGATTATGATGACGATGGTATCTTGGACGCCCAGGATACATGCGCGTTTGCAACACCTAGCGGTCGGGATGTAAACCGAAATAGTATCGATGACTCATGTGATCTATCGGTTTTTGCAACCTTGCCACGGAATGACGAGCCGAGCAATAATGTTGTTCCAATGAAGCAATATCATGGGACTGAATGGGCTATCGAGAGCGATCAAGACAGTAGTACAACTGCTAGCGGTGTTATATCGAGAAACCTACCGATATCTCATGTTGCTGGTGTCCGGGATGGCGGGGACAGCCGTATAGGTATCACGCCGGACTCAACGAGTCGGGAAGGAATTTGGAGACTTCTTATATTGTTATTTGGCTTATCGGTACTCGTATATGTCGGTAAACGACTATCTGCTACGGACAAGTAGTAACATTACCGAGATTCTTGTCTACAAGTGCTGGCGTAGTAGCTGCATAGTCCCAGTAACGAACCTTTGCGCCATTGGTTGTACAGCGCTTGTAGGTAACAACACTACCGTTTGCTGCGGTAGTTGAGGTGACGTCTGTCGAACTCATACTATTAGGAGTGTCAATCTTTGACTCAAGGCCAGCCGAGGACCCACCAGCAGCACAGGTACCTACGCCAACTCCCGAGCCTGCTCCTGTAGGCGATAAGCTATTCGTGATAAGTTGACAGTAGGTCGGGTAGGTATTATTAACGGTGTTAAATGATTCTACCTTTTTTGCAAGATGGTTTACTTGGGATTGTCCAGCAGATGATCTTGCTCGGTTCTGTACGCTACCATAGACAACTATAGTAATTGTAGCTAGTATAGCAATCACGACTATTACTATAAGAAGCTCGACGATAGTGAACCCCGAGCTTTTTTTCATGATCATATATTAACCGCAACCTTTCGTACTAGTCTTGAATCATTGTCTTTTAAAAAAGGAGTTGGAAGGACTCAATGATGAGTCCTTCCAAAATGTACATTGTCTTTACCAGACCTGAGCAAAGGCAGTACCGGCTGCACAAGTACCCGCTGCAGTCGGCTGGCCTATTGATTTAGTAGCAGTTGCATTTGCGTTATAGTCCCAGTAAGTGATTACGGCACCAGTACCAGCAGTACCCGTACACGGTGTATAAACAACAGATGTTGGGCTATTTGTAGTGGAAGTTGGAGCAGCAGTCACAAAAGTTACTCCAGATCCAGTCATGTCTGAGTCTTTTTGTGCTGTGAAGCCCGCAGCATTTTGTGGGTAGGAATTTGCTACAGCGTTTGCTGATTCAGCCTTTTTGATGACAGTATTTACAGTTGCCTGTACGGCGCTAGCTTTTGCTCGAGTCTGAATACCGTTGTAAGCAACAATCGTAATAGCCGCTAAAATAGCAATAATCACGATCACGATCAAAAGCTCGACGATGGTGAAACCACGATTCTTAGTGTTGATGTTTTGAGTCATTGGTAGTTGCCCCCTAATTTGTAATAAATTATCTTGTATACCACGTATGATACTACAAGAAAAAAATAAACACAAGCATTAATTATTAATACGTAGCGCCCGCATAACAACGCTATGACTAATTGATTGTCCCGCCACTGTCTTGGATGAGTTGATTGTAACGCGAGTTGCTGTAGTAGTACCAGAGGTAGCGGTGCTATTAGCGGTAGTGCTTGATCCGTTGTAGTAGCTTAATGTGATCGAGCTGACATTTTCAGTAATCTTAGAATCGGCTACGCTACATCGAGCGGCTGAATAGCCTGGCTGACATGAGTTTTTTTGCCACGGTGGTGAGTTGCAGATGGTATTGCTACTATTCGTATTGTAATCTGGCACAATAACACGACGCCAGAGAGAGTTGTTGTACACAAAATACACTACCGTGTAAGTAAAGGGCGTATTGGCAGTTGCATTGGGTGATCCGCAAGCCGAGGGTGTATTGAGGGTTATAATAAGGCGATTTGGATCTGTGGGGCTGAGATTTGTTGCATAGAGGGTAAGTATCAGCGCGGAATTGCTCTGAAACGCTGCCGTGCCACTTACGTTGCTATCGGAGCCTTGTGGACTAGGGAGTGTGCCGGTGGTTGCTTGAATATTTGAAGATAATCTAACATCTTGCTCAATGAGGTTGAGTGCGTCTTGGGTATTGTAAGCCATACTGTTTCGCTCACGGGCTATCAATACATCACCAACCAAAGCTATAAGGAGTGCGACAATTCCCCCTACTACCAAAATAACAATCGGAGCAACAACGAGCATTTCAACGAGCGTGAAGCCAGGCTGGCTAGCTGTTTTTGAATACGACATGTTTAATTGTCTCCTGGGGGCTTCCATAAGTTACTGTGACGGTGATACGCGATACACCACTCGCTCCGTAAGGACAGTCAATTGCCGAGGTCATTGTCGCTGGTGCGGGGAGTGAAAGGTCGGAGGGGATGCTAACATTTGATGATGCCACGGCGACACAAGGTCGAGAGGTCTGATAACCAGCTTTTCGTACCTGCTCATAGGCCGCATTGCTCGCCTTTGCTCGGTTGCGAGAAGCTCCCGCATCGTTGATAACGACTGAGTATAGTTGATAAAACGCAAATAGAAATACAGAAGCAACCATGAGCGTGATAAGTGCCTCAATGGCAGTAAAGCCCCCAGTATTTTTTTTTGTCATTGATGTTTACTCACGATCTTTTGAAGCACGCCATCTTTTTCGGTTCTATAGTAGAGATTGAAACGTGTACATTCTTCGTCTGAACCGCAGATTTCCCAGCGACTGTTTGCCGTTGACCAGGTAATGGGGACGTAGGTAATGTAATTAATCGTCGTCATGGTGTCGATTCGACTGAGATCGGCTGTGTCCTCTGCGGGCGTTGTACCGGTTGCGTCTGGATCTACTTGAAAGGTAGTGACAGAGGGGTTAAAAGAGAAAACGAATGAGGTACTCGGTACATCAGGAAGTGCATTATTTGCCACAATATCGGTGACCGCTGTCGCGCGATCAGGATATCGACCCGTACGCCCAACAGAGGGTTTAGCAACTTCGTTGTAATATCGCTCAAGGCCCCGGGCGATATTTTCGGCGTCGGCCTTGCGCTCAGAATCACGTGCAGAGACTTGACCGCTTGTAACACCGCTGATAGTTAAGGTCAATAAGATCGCCATGATAACCATCACGATCACCAATTCCACAATAGTAAAGCCACGGCGCTCTGCCATATGACTAGCATAAGTGGTTTGAGCGGTGAACGCAAGCATGGCTAGATTTCGAGAGGTTCTTGCTCGATAAGAATACGAAAGGTATCACGAATTTTTCCGGCAATTTCGTCGCGTGCGCTGGCGAGGTCCGCAAAACTCGTCGCGGATTCGTTGATGAGAACAAGTGCGTTTTTGTCGTGGACGCGAATACCGTGGAGTAATTTTCCTTTAAAGCCGGCCTGTTCGATAAGCCACCCCGTCGGCACCTTGTAACGACCGTCGGGCATATTATAGGTAGGGATATCGGGGTACGTTTCACGCAAGTCGGTGAGCTGCCAGTCTTCGATGATAGCATTTTTGAAAAATGAACCGTTATTTGGTTTTAGCTTCGGATCAGGTAATTTATCCGTTCGAATGGCGAGCACGGCGTCTCTAATGACCTGGGGAGTATAGATAGTGATGGTGTGTTCATCAAGGTAGCGTTGAACAGCCTCATAAAAGGGAGGTTGCGGAGCGCTCTTATAGAGACGGAAAGTGACAAATGTGATGATGTAGCGAACCATTTCGGTATCGCGAAAGATGCTGTTGCGGTACGAAAAACGGCAATCATCGTTTGAGAGCGAGACGAGTGTTTTTGATTGCGTATCGTAGGCATCAAGCGACACGATCGTCTCGGCGACCTCTTGGCCGTAGGCCCCAATATTTTGCACCGGTGCGGCGCCAACCGTCCCGGGAATACCCGACAAAGCTTCAATACCAGTCAGGCGCATGTCGACGGTTTTTTTGACAAACTCGTCCCATTGTTCGCCCGCACCGACCCTGATAGAGACCTCAGATGGTGTCTCCGAGAGTATTTCTTGACCCATGATACGGTTTCGAATGACGATGCCATCGAAGCCCTCATCATGCACAATTGTATTGCTCCCGCCACCGAGAATGTAAAATGGCAAATTTTGGGCGGCTGCCCTATCGATAATGGCAATAATCTCGTCAATTGACCGCACGTCGGTCATAAAACGTGCATTGCCGCCCAGTCTCATGGTGACAAAATTTTTGAGCGGAATGTTGGTGTGGATTTCCATACAGTCTGATTATATCACTAGAGAATTGTGGTAGAATAAAGCAAGTGTATGCACCCGTAGCTCAGTGGATTAGAGCATCTGTCTTCGGAACAGAGGGTCGTAGGTTCGAATCCTTCCGGGTGTACCATATTGAAGAATCAGCAGTAAAAGAGTCATTTTCGTGGCTCTTTTCTGTATTTATACAGAGGTAGAAGTCACTAATGCTCGGAGTGTAAACTTTTTTGGTTCGTGAAACAGAAAAACCATCAGGAAATAGTAATTGTTTACACCAGACCTGATGTTCTTGGTCTAATTGCCAAAACTTATCTCTAAAACCCTCTACTGTATTAAGGGCAAACTCTACGAACTCTACAAAATCCTGTTCAACAGTTGCTATAGATTCTATCTGCTGTTTTATGGTGGCAATATCTTCATCTAATGCTTCTATGGCTATATCAGCTCTGTCATCTGCTAGTTGTCCACGGGCTTGCTTTAACACTACAGTTTTCTTGTCATTCTCTAACGAGGATAGGCGAGTTTTTAGACCTTCAGTTGTGTTGAATGATGTAGCTTGCTCCTGCTCCCAGACATGCCGTAAACCCGCTAAAAAGTCTTTGACCTTATCTTCTGCAAGTCGTAAGCCTGCTAGTATATCGCCCAACTCGTCATGCAAGTCATCGCGTAGTATGTAGTTCTTCTTGCAAGTCCTACACCTGTATCGCTGGTAATAGTTGCCTCTGCCGTTATTATTCACATAGCCCACTATTTTAGGGTTCTTAGCACCTTCTTCTAGACATTCTTTGCAGGTCATTATCTTAGACAAGGGGAACTCTGGATTGTATTGCTTGTGAGGCGTATAAACTACACCCTTAACGATGTTCTTTAGCTGCTCGTGCTGTTCTGGTGTAATCATAGCCTTATGTAAGCCGTTAGGATTCACCGTCCAGCTAGACATTTGAATTATGCCAGCATAGAACGGGTCATTGAGCATAATCTTAAAACGATGCGTATCTAAAAACTTACCTGTCTTTTGCCTGTATCCAGCTGCGTTAATACCAGCCACTACATCTTTAATCGGTATGCCCTCAAGTACCTGTAAGAATCCAGAACGTAAAATTGACCATTCTGGTTCTTTGGGTACATGTAGACCTGGTGTTTCTGAACGCATGTAGCCAGTCTTGGGGTTGCTAGGGTAATAACCAGCTGCAACTCTAGCTTGCATGTTGCTAGTAGTTTTAGTAATACGCTCTAGGTTGGCTGCTTCACCACGAAACACATCAATCATTTCTTCCATCGTACCGACTAAACTCGTATCGTC
Organism: Candidatus Saccharimonas aalborgensis; assembly: GCF_000392435.1. Classification (NCBI taxonomy): domain Bacteria; phylum Candidatus Saccharimonadota; class Candidatus Saccharimonadia; order Saccharimonadales (SeqCode); family Saccharimonadaceae (SeqCode); genus Saccharimonas (SeqCode); species Saccharimonas aalborgensis (SeqCode). Next base: position 302,175 of record NC_021219.1, on the reverse strand, counting down.
AGCAAGATGAGGCTTCTTAGCGTATACCAGCTTTGCTCCAGCCTTTTCCCTAAACTCTACCTTCCAGTGATAATACATCTCAATATCACGCATAAAGCGGTCTGGTTCGTCCACGATAATGTACTGTACTTTCTTGTCGGCTCTGGCGTAGGCTAGCATCTCTACAAGGTCTTTGCGTTGGTAGTTTTTACCCTTGCGACTAGACTGTTTAATGCTCCATAACTTCACTATCTCAGCGTTAAAATACGCTGCTGCGTCATAAACTCGTGTTTCTTGTGCTTCAAGGCTTGACCCCTCAATACCTTGCTTGACCGTAGACACTCGACAGAGTGCTATAGCCTTTACTTTTTGATTGTCGTTTTTCATTATTTTAATACTCCTTGTAATTAGTTTTAGATACACAAACGGCGGCTCCTAGTGCTACATCCTAATGACAGGAAACCAGAAACCGCCGTCTGTATCTTCAACTAATGTCATTATATTGTAGCACTTCTAATTGTACTCTTTCACCCCTGTAAAATCAACTTTTGATGCTTAAAAAGTGAGAGAAAAAACCTAGCTTGTTCCAGTGCTTCTTGGCTAGGCTTGGACTTCTTCAAATCCTGCACATTACCGTCAAAATAACGGCTCACTATATCACCATTCATGCGAGCTACTGCTTCTTATTATGGTTTCGGAAAATACCAGTTTCGCCTTCGTATTCCCGTATGGTTGTGAAGATAATCTCTAACATCTCTGTGAGTGTTATACGCTCATCTTCTGGTTGTTGGTTGGTCATTCTTATTCCTTTCGACCACACCAAATTGACACCTGCATATTGAGGCATGCTTTATGGTTGTTATTAGATATTTTGATATAGCAAATCCCACAAACGAGACGCAAACTCGCTGAAAATAAAAAATGCCCGATTCGAGGTGATTCACCTAGATGGGCTAATTGTGAGTATAGAACTTGACCGAGTGGTCTACGAAATTGCTTCGTTTACTATGCTGGTATTATATCAAACTTGAGGCTAAAAGTCAATAGGCTTATGCTAAAATATGTTGTAGTATAGACAACAATAGTATTGAATTGTCAATGTTTTCATGCTAGTAAATAGACCCTGCTAGAATACCCAACATTGCAAGAAACACCCCTGAGCCTGAATCGAATTAGACGTTTTTATTGTTGAAATGGGTAGATAGTCATCTTTTATTTTAGAACGCCTGTTTTGCGTTTTGAGGGGTATGTTGTACAATTGTAATTGTCTAGGTTATACACAAAGAATGGTGTGAGTTCTCACACGTAGTTGAGCTATAAATGCGGCAACTCGTGAAAGACTCAGGAGCTCAGCTCTTTGTGTTTGGCCTAGACAACCTAGCGAGTTGTCGCTTTTTATTTAAGGAGTCAAAACAAATGAGTAAAAAACTAAGCATCAAACCCGTACACCTAGTAGTTATAGGATTAACTATTCTTGTATTAGGTATTCTGATACCATCTTTCTTCATTGACCCATCTAGCACTATTGGCTTGTCTCTGATTATGGGTTCAATTATCTTACTATCTGCTTATACGTTTTTTGCAGTAAACGTAGTTAGGTCTAAGGGCAAGAAGTCCATTAAATGGCTTGTATTACCAGTCCTGCTACTCCTGCTAGTATCTGGCGGATTCTTTACCTACAACAAGTACCAGCAACATCTAAACGATAAGATTTATAGCACTAGTGATGTAATTAATTTTTCAGACTTTACGCTATCTATAAAAGAACCTTCGTTTAAAACTGTAGAGATTAATGTTCCACAAGATAAGGTCAGCAGATACGGAGACTTGGGCGTAAGTGAGGATTGTTCTAAATACCCAGAAGATAACAATCAACCAGAAGATTATTTCAATGAGGCTACTGGCAAATGGGTGTTCCATGATGAAGAAAAGTGGGAAAAAGACCACCCCACTAGGCGGTATTGTGAGTGGAGAAACGATTCACGCACCTCTATTAATAAATACATTGCAAATAATCAACGATTAACTCTCAACTATGAATTGACCGCTAATAGTAATGTGGACAGTTCAAAGATTAGTATCTCTCTGCTACCCGATAGCGGGAGAGAACTTAAGACGGATGAAACACACTTCGATTATGATTCATTATTAAGCGACCGCTATGTTCCACCTTTTAATTATGCCTATAAGCCATACAGTCAATCTGACCTAGGCGGTGATATAAACAAAGGCATAACCAGACAGGGCGAGATTAAAGCAGATGTTAGAAATGACGAAAAGAACATTGATTTAAAAGTCACTTATAATGGTGAGACACGTTTAGTGCGTGTTAGCAGATAAACAATATGAAAATCACACACCATTTAGGACGATTCACTACATTCTTCAAGGAGAGCAGCCTTGTCATACAGCTAGTAATTGTAGCTTCTGCTATTGGCATAATTGCAGGTACTGCGACAGTTGCGGTAATGGTGGCAACGCCAAACAAGAACGAGACATCAACTCATAGTACGACTAGCGAAAGTGGCAATGTTGCAGGTGATACTGATAGCAAGCCGTTTACGTCTAGCGATAGCGAACAGATAGACACAACGCCAGCAGAGCAGACAGCTAATGAACCGGTCGCCACTAATCCAATAAAGAAAACGACACAAAATACCGAGACTACCACGACTCAGCCAACGCAAACTCCTACAACCCCACAGCAAACTACAACTACGACTATAGCCCCGACCCCCGTCACTGCTCCAACGTGTAACGAGACTATGAAGTCATCATATACAAGCCTCTACAATTCAAAGGTGAATGCAGAAAATGCTATTTGGTATAACCAGATAGAGGCTTGGAACAACTACGCTGCTGGAAACGGTGTCGGCGGAGCATTTAGCGGCTATGTCCAGAGTATGATTAACGAAAACAAGCCTGCTCACGATGCGAGGCTTGCACAGCTACAGACTCAGTATTACCAGAATCTATCATCAATAAACTGTAACCCATAGTAGGAGAAGGCAAGCAAATGAAGACCAAGAACAGAACTAAGAACATACCCCTCATTATTGTAGGCATAATCTTATTAGTTGCCATAACATCACTACGCTCACAGATTGGCGGTGGTCTAATGGTTAGCATTATTCAGGCTTGTGCATTAGTTATCATACTGCGTGGATTTGGTTTATCGTGGACACGAAAAAATGAGCGACACAGTAGCACCAAGCAACGCACTATCTCTAGGCATAGTAAATCTAATCCCACGAAAGAACAGACAAAAACCACAGCAAGAACGAAAAATCCTGATGCTTATGGCACAATTTTGCAAGGCGTAACAATAAGAATAGTTAATGATTTACAAGAAAAACACCATCTAACAGAGGCTCAAGCGAACACCCTTGTAGTTCGGATCATGGGATTCTGCATTATAATGCTCATGCGAGAGCTTCAAGACGCATCTGTTGAGCCTCGCAAAAGCCGAGAGTTTATTAGTGAGGTATTGCGAACAATAGCAAAAAACAGCAATCCCCCAGAACTTGAGCAAAAAGCATACACTGAACTTAATAGACTAATAGGTGAACTGTCTAGAAAATATGGAAGTTTACCTCTTTCAAATGCCAATTCAGGGAACCTAGGCGGTACACTGCTGTGGGAATACTCGAAGTTGATGAATGAAACGATGGGTAAGGATAAAAATGACCTCATATTATTGATGGAGAATACCTCAGTTATAACCAATCTCAATCAGGCTATAGAAACTCAGGGTATTGTTACGGCACTGAAAGCTAACACCGTCAAATGAATATGCACGTAGATACCCAAAACCGCTAGGAATCCGCCGATTTACAGGGGTAGAAGTATTGAGTTTTAGTTTTTTGCTTATGTTATGCTTATGGCATACAGTAGTAGCCCATAAACAGGACTTGCACTGCTAGGCTTGGCTGCCCCTACGCCACCCCACGTATGCAACAAACAATAGAAACACAAACAAACATCTAAAAACTTAGACACTTACTTATACTTCTATTACTAGGTGTACATTCAGGCTGGGAATATACTAATCACGACTGTGTATCTGTAATTTATACTCTCTGTACATAGGGTCTAATATCTCTCGCCAGCGTCTACCTTCTTGCTTGAGTTGTGTGTAAACTTTCTTATCAGTGGTGTACCAAGAGAATAGACTCATCAACGATGGGTCTATTCTCTTGGTAGCATTCTGCAAGAATGCGAGAACCGTCAAGGTTCGGCGTAGCGAAAAAAGAAACTCGTGCTCGCACGTGTCCCTTTTGAGCGAAGGAGCGCAGCGATATCCTTCCGGGTGCTCCCTCAGCAAGGGAGTTTTTTAGTAAACACGATCGTCGATTGTGCCAATGGCAGGAATAGGCGCCGAATGTTGATTGATCGCACTTAGGATGAGCATGGCGCAGAGTGTGAGTATCGTGATAACAACAAAATGAATGATGAACCAGCTAAATAGCTGCTGTCTATTTATCCTCGACAGGTAGCTATAGGGGAATGCAAACATTGTCATAAAGAATGCAGATAGGCTATACAGCGTCAAGACAATTTGCTCACCTATGCTCCACGACCAACTATTTCCGTGGAGTGATGCCAGACCGATAATGATAATGACGGTAATGATGGAGCCTGCTGCGCTGGCTGCAGAAACAGCCAAAAGATGCAGGCTTGTGAGGTGTCGCTGCGGTGAAGAAGCCGATACTGCTGCATGCTGAGTATCATGAGTATGGTCGGAACTGACAGACTTGGGGTGACGTAAATGCCACATCTGTCGACCAACCCATGCAGCAGCAATGACGGCAATTAGCACGAGACACCAGACGATAATCTCAGTGAAATAGAGCATAAATGGAGTTGTAGCGTATACCCCCGAAACAGACATAATGTCACCTGGTAACAGTCTGCTCTGTACCCTAGTGTAGGCTCCGCCCCGTCCAATCGTACCGATGAGAGAGTCGAGTGATTTACCCGTAGAGGACGTCGAGGCTCCGCTGTTGATTGTGGGTGTGCTTGAGGAATCTGTCGTCCGTTTTTGGGTAACATCTCTGGAGTAGAGCTCTTGGTCAAACACGATCGCAACATTAGCGTTATCGATCAACTCATCAGTTTTGAGAGTTTTGAAGGTGTACGAGAAACGGCCAAACATGCTTTTGGCATAGCTATCGGTTGTGAATGTGACCAGAATTGCTCCCTGTTTGCCGGGTTTGATGGGATGAGCGAGTTTTAGTGTATAGGTTGTACCGGACGTATCGTAGCTAAGTGGTTGGTAAGTGTAGGCAGATGTGTAGCGGTAACTTGGGGAGTAGTAATCGTAATAATTTGCGGATGATGAACTCAGGAAGTCCGTATTGTCACTGTATGTGTCATCCGCAGGAAGAGATTCGGGACACGGCTCCTTGATGCAACGAACAACAACCGGGTTCGACTTGACAAGGATTTGGTCTGTAGTGAGGTTTTCTACTGATATGCCGTCAGGCAAGGTGAATGTGTAGGTATCGCGACTGACGGTCATACTACTATTTTGGAACACGAACTTTGCATACACAATCGCACGGCTATCGCTACGGAACTGGACAGTGTAGAAATGCGTTTGACCGTTAATGAGCGAGAGGGCTTGTGAAGGAGAGCTTTGAACAAACGAACCAATAATAATTGCAACGAACAGTAAAAGTTTTTTTAACATGGCTACTCTCCTCACTAGCTATGTATAGAGTATAACCCTGAGCATCTTTGGATACAAGGCGAGAGGTAATATTTACAAATTGGCCTCTGTTTGCTATACTTTTCCGAGGTATGGGCCAGTAGCTCAGCTGGTTAGAGTGAGAACTGCCAGTGGCAGTTCGGAAACGAACCTTCCGATGACAGCTACGCTGTCAATCGCGAAGTTCGGGGGTCGCAGAATGTGACCCTGCCTCTTGCAAGCTCCGCTTGCTATATCGTTCATCGCACATTTCGGTATAATTAATATTATGGGCCAGTAGCTCAGCTGGTTAGAGCACCTGCCTCTTAAGCAGGGTGTCGAGAGTTCAAGTCTCTCCTGGCCCTCCAAGTAAATTCACCGATCCCTGTGGTCGGTGAATTTACTTGGAGTTTGGGCGGCTTGAATTCTCCACACCCGTGGGGTGGAGAGAGTGAGAACTGCCAGTCGGCAGTTCGCAAGGAAACCTTCCCTTGAAAGCTATGCTTTCATAGGTGAAGTTTCGGGGCCGCGGAACGTGGCCAAGTCTCTCCTGGCCCTCTATAGAAAATCCACCCGCTATGGGGTGGTTTTTCTATAGAGTTGGCGGCGAAATTATGGTATGATAACCACTAGTAATGACAACCTTGAATCATATTGGTCAGCGGCTTGCTGCGAGTCTCTTGGCCGCAAAACAGTGGGAAACCGCGAACAACAGAGAGCTTCTCCATGCCCAAAAAGTGAATATAGTTGGTGCTGGGGGGGCCCTGACGGCAGCATATGAGCAACTCCGTAACGCTGCCGAAAACACAGAGGAGCATCTACTTCTCCAAAACGCCATAAAGCGATTCTATCGACAGCTGTTTGTGACTCGTGATGATGCGCTTATTCGAACGAGCGGAAATGAGCTTGCTGTCGAGCTGACACTCGCGGGCTACATCCCAAACGACAGTCTGCTCCGCTCACAGTTAGATACAATATCTGGGCTCGCGGTTGAACATTATAAGGCGTATGAGTTGCTCCAAAAGCGTCGCTCACTTGCCTCCGACAAAACCACAAGTTGGGTGCTGGATACGCTTGCGGTCCAAGTTGAGTCAATCCTTAACGATCATCGCCGCGATACAGCATTTATCGACTTCGCCTATTCATATCTCATGATGTTGATCCCCGAGGAGGCAATCACCAGTCGGATGCGAACCGAGGACTACAGTGCTGCTCTCTATGCTGCGATTCACAAATCATTGCTCAAATCCGACACGGCCGTTATTCGTACCACGTTACTCATGCGCTACGGAGTGAGTATTAAGCACCTTGAGGAGTATGTGACATACAACAAACAAATTGACAACCTCTTGGTATCTCCGCAAGTTGATACGCTGCTGCATATTGTTGATCGTCAGGGTGCGCCGCTACGCATCATTCGGCGCATGATCGAAGATAGGGCAGATTTTGCCGAGCTGTTGCCTCGACGAGAAGCTTTTTTGGATGCCTTCGAAAAACAAGTCAATACTGAGTATTCACGCATCGGTAAGCGTATCAACCGTGCCATCATTCGCTCCGTTATTTTCCTGATCATTACCAAATTTCTCATCGGCATTGCCATCGAGGTTCCTTACGATATATGGGCTCATGGCAAGATCGGATGGCAGCCGCTCCTAATCAACTTGTTATTCCCGCCATTTTACATGATTGCTCTGCGCCTGACACATACGCTTCCTGGCTTTGCTAATACTTCTGCGCTGATTGATCGCGCCGATACCATGCTCTATGGTGAGCGGGTGGTGCTCATGAAGAAGCAGTTGGCCGATCGCGGCTATGGACCTATATTCTCGGCGATATATGCAGTGACGAGCTTGGTCATCTTTGGAGCAGTTATGTGGGTGTTGCTCCTGCTAGGATTCTCACTTGTTCATATCGCGATCTTCCTCGTATTTATCTCAGCAGCAAGCTTCTTAGGTTTTCGCCTTAGTCGCCTCATCAGAGAACTCGAAGTGGTCCGCAGTAGTAGTAACGGAATGACATTTGTACGCGATCTCATCTATCTGCCATTTGTGGTGGTGGGACGATGGATGAGTGACAAATATTCGAAGCTAAATATTGTCACTATCATTCTTGATATGTTGATAGAGTTGCCGCTCAAGACTGTCCTTCGCCTTGTTCGTCAATGGGGTGCCTTTATCGACGATCGAAAGGACCGTATCACGTAAGTGGCAAAAGAATTGAGCGGGATAGAGCTAGCCGGATATATTAAGGAGCGGCAAGCGAAACAGGTCAGGATGCTACGTCAAGCGTATGGCGTGATACCTCGTTTGGTAATCATAAAAAGTGTGATGGCGGGGGAGGTCATCAACACCTATGTACGAATGAAGATGCGCTATGCGGCTGATATTCTGATTGAAGTGACTGTGGTTGAGTGCTCGCAAGAGGAAATGATACAGGCAATTCGCGACGCAAATAACGATCCGCTGGTACACGGCATTGTGGTGCAGCTACCGATAGATCGACCGGAACAGACAGACGAGATTGTCTCACTAATTGATCCCCATAAAGATGTCGACGGCTTGGGCCCGAAGGCTGAGTTTGTCAGTGCGACAGCCGAGGCGATTGATTGGTTGCTCGCTGGCTACAACATCGAATTGTCAGATAAGCATATCGCACTCATAGGACATGGCAAGCTTGTCGGTCGTCCACTGGACATGCTGTGGCGGTCCAGAGGCTATGATGTTACTGTTATCAATTCAGATTCACTTGATCAAAAAAAGCTACTACGCAGGAGTAATGTCGTCGTAGCGGCGACAGGAGTGCCTAGAATCCTGACGACTGATATGGTATCGGCAGGCACAATCATCATCGATGCAGGCACGGCGAGCGAGAGTGGTGTGATCGTCGGCGATGTAGACCCCGAACTACGCAATCGGACCGATATCGATATCACTCCCGAAAAGGGTGGCGTTGGTCCACTCACGATCGTCCTCATGTTTGATCATGTGATCCGAGTTGCCCTCGCACAAGTAGCAGCTCGTGGGGATTAGGCAGAAGCAGCGAGCGCGTCTTTGACTCGCTCGACAACCTGACTTGGTGTGAGCTCTGCCTTGACGATATAGCTATGGATGCCCAGTGAGCGTAGGTTTTTTGGAGCTTCTTCTTCGCCAAGGTTGGTGAGGATAATCACCGGGGTTTTGCTACTAGCAGCATTACCGCGTATGGCTGTGAGGGCCTCCGCGCCGTTCATATGAGGCATTTGGAGATCAAGCAAAATGATATCAGGTGTCACCTTTTTGACGAGCGCAACACCAGTTTCACCGTCGCCCGCAGTTGACACTTCAAATCCTGCCGCCTCAAACTTCATTCGGTACATCTGGTTGATAACTTGATCGTCCTCGATAATGGCAATCTTTGTCATACCTACAGTATAATAGGGTGAACAATAAATAGAAAGACCACAAGCATCTTGACTGTCCCGACTCGACATCACAATTCGCTCCGTGTACCTGCTGCCGTCGAACTTGCTCTCGAAGTTACGAGAGAACGGCTCGTAGGGAGAGGACGCTATATGACAAAGATTGCGACAACCGAGGAGGAGATTGCGGAGAACCGCCGTCTAGCCACGCGCCGCTATCTCGATGTAGGCAAGATTGATCCTGAGACGGTAGGAAGCGATGGTCTACCAAAGGTGGACGCTATCCATGATGCAGGACTTGCCACCTATATCAGCACCTATGATTCCCACTATGGCGGCAGGCTTGTTTCTGTCGGTAAATTACTTTGGGAACCAGGGGTTGAAGCGGCTGATTTGCGCACACCTCTCGCCGATCTATACCCGGCATCGAGGGAGCGTTTGTTTGCGCACGCACCAGGAACTCTCGGTGAGCTGGGTTCACTCGCAAAGGAGCGCGGAGTATCACAAGTAGCGACGCTCGGTGTGCTAAGAGAGGTGTATCGTTTGGCTGAGGAGCGGGGTATCGAGGCGATGGTCGCAGGACTTGAATTTCATGCTTGGCCGAGATACAAACAATTGTTCGGTTCGGGGATCGAGCGTATGCACCCCGAAGATGTGCTTCTCAAATACAAAGGATTTAATAGTGATCAAGTAGGGATCTATATGGATATCACAAATGCCTACCAAGAATACCGGCACGATACCCTTGTCGGCAGCCTCGCCGATCGTGTTGCTCGGCTACTCGTTATCGAATATTATGCTCAGCGAGTTCCCTCATTTCACTCCCTCATTCCTCTATCACAATTGCGCTAAGAAGCATAAGCGCTTAGTATAGAAGATATGGATGCAGTGGTGATGGGCATAATGCTCGTGAGTGTTATCGTGACCTTTGCGGCGACTGTCGTAGTGTTTGTCAGCAGACCCCTCACGGCTACACATATCTACCTTTCGGTTTTTCTCCTTTCGATAGGCGTGTGGGCACTGGCGGCTGGTGTCGCGCAACCTGCCTTTCCATCGGAAGTGAATCTTGTCTTAGGGCGGCTCGCATTTGTCGCAGCTATTTGTCTGTCGTATGCGTTATACCGGTTTGCCTGTGCGATTGCAGCTCACCAGTATCCTCACCTCACAAGGCTTTTACTTGGCTCATCGGTTATCCTCAGTGTTCTGAGTATGACACCGCTTGTTTTATCGCAAATTGTATCAACTGAACCAGCTATTGTTTTTCAACGCCAGCCTCTCTACTACCTCGTCATCTCCTTGATTTGCGCCCAACTTGTTGCAGGACTCACTATCCTGTATGCGCATTATCGTGAGGTCGGCACATCGCGTGCCAAAAAAAGAGCATTCATTATCTTTTGTGGCTCACTTCTTGGCGTCGTGGTAGGAGTGATGAGCAACGTAGTACTCGCTAATCTCTTACCATCCTGGCAATCATCACGATGGGCCTGGATTGCGACGACAATTTGGACCGTCACCCTCGCTTACACAGTTATTCGCAGGGGGTTCCTTGGTATACGACTAGCTCTCATACGGAGTGCCGCATACATCGTAGCTATTCTGACTGTTACGGCACTGTATTACTTGATTGCGGCGGGTGTTTCGTCTGTGGTTGGCGTTGCCATCCGTCTCACTGGTTTTGAGCTTGTTGCCAATGTTGCATTGATTATCCTTATTTCTCTGTTATTTGGTCCATTGCGTCGGTTTTTTGATCGTGTGACAGACAGAATATTTTATCGAGATCGATACGACTCTCAGGCGATACTCGATCGAGTGAGTGCGCTGTGCGTGGAACAGTCCGACCTGACTACGTTAACAACTGCCGTCCTTCAGACGCTTGAGTCGGCGCTTCATCCTGAGTATTTAGCGGTTGTCTTTGATAGTGAGCGTATCGATACTATTGCGATCGGTAAGTCACCCCGCACATTGCCAGCGCTGAGGGACCTCAAGCGCGGTCATCTCGGCAGCGGTGGGGGGCAGGTATTGCAGCTCGAAACCCCGTCGCAACATATCGGTTGTTTGCTTCTAGGAGAGAGGCTCAATAGTAGCCGCTATTTGCGTGAAGATATGCGCATGCTCGCAGTGGTAACTGATGAATTATCCATCGCTGTTCAAAATATTTTCCGTCTCGAGGAAATTCGTTCATTTGCTCGTACACTTGAGACTGAAGTCAGCGATGCGACAAAAGAGCTACGCGCATCAAACAAAAAGCTTCTCGAGATGGATGCGACCAAGGATGAGTTTGTTAGTATGGCAAGTCACCAATTACGAACGCCGCTGACGAGCATAAAGGGATATCTCAGTATGGTATTGGAGGGGGACGCGGGAGAGATTTCACCAGTCCAACGAAAACTACTCATGGAGGCATTTGTGAGTAGTGAGCGCATGGTACATCTTATCGGCGACTTTCTCAATGTGTCGCGGCTACAAACGGGTAAGTTCATGGTTGAGCGCAGGGAATGCAATCTCGCGAAGATCGTTGAGCAGGAGGTGGACGGCATCAAAAAGATAGCTGCTTCACATTCGATAGTAATTGCCTACCGCAAACCCGCACGTTTTCCCATACTGTATCTCGATGAAGGAAAAATGCGGCAAGTTATCATGAACTTTATCGACAATGCTATCTATTATTCTCCCGAGGGATCGACGATTGCGATTCGGCTCAAAGTTGAGGCTGGAGCAGCAGTTCTCACTGTCAAAGATAGTGGCATGGGAGTACCAAAATCCGAGCAAAAGCATCTGTTTACTAAGTTTTTCCGGGCCGAAAACGCCCGCAAGCAACGCCCCGATGGCACGGGTATCGGACTGTTTCTCGCCAAGAAAGTGGTTGACGCTCATGGGGGGGCACTGGTGTTTGAGTCTCTGCCCGGTAAGGGAAGCACCTTTGGATTTAGCCTACCCATCAAGAAACTGAGTAGCGCACCACCTACAGAAATGAGTCGCCAACCCAAAGACCACCCATCAAATTGAGAGGGGTGGTCATGGGAGACTCTGAGGCAACGGCCGTCAGATTTGGAGCGGTCAGTCTCAGGTACGTTAGCGCAGTACGCGTCGGCTTGCTAGGTAGTATCCACCTGCAGCTACAAGTGAGCCAAGGCCAACTACTGAAGCGATGCCATCAACGACACCGGTGTGTGGAAGCTCTTTCGGAGGCTGAGGTACTTCCTTGCAGTCATCAAGTGTTTTCGAGTACTTGCTGGTCGTAAAGTCTTTCTCATCAATCGATACGATCTTTTTGTCGCTTAAGCGGCAAACGTCGATCATGACTGGTTTTGGAGTTTCTTTACAATCATCGAGATTCATCGAATACTTCTTGCTGTCAAACTGGCTCTTCACGATAGTCACAACTTGCTTATCGGCAAGTCGACATACCTTGATTTCGCGACAGTTGTCGAGGTTCTCCGAATACTTCTTGCTATCAAATTCACTCTTTTTGATCGTGACAATTTGCTTGTCATCGAGGCGGCATACTTGCATCTTGACACAATCATCAAGATTCTTTGAATGCATTGTGCTATCAAATTGATGCGCAGCAATGGTGATTACTGTACTGCTTGATAGTTCACACACCTTTATGGGTGCACAATCATCAAGATTCTTTGAATATTTGGTAGAGTTGAAGTCTTTTTCGTTGATTGTTACTACCTGATTTGTTGTCAGGTCACAGACCTTGATCGTAACGGGCGATTTACAATCATCAAGATTCTTCGAGTACTTCGCACTGTCAAAATCTTTTTCGTCGATAGTGACGATTTGCTTATCGGCCAAACGACAGACTTCGATTGGTTTTGGCTGCACGCAAGTACGTGTTACCGTCACATCTGCACCGTCAGACTTCACACCAACACCCTGAGGGGTGACAGAAGCAACGTTGTGCAGTGAGTTTACGCCGCAGGCAAGCGCACTTTCGGCATCAACCTTGGCGCTAAAGATAGCCCATGCGTTGGCACCAGCGGCATACGAACCAACATTGATACCAGCGCCAGTGACATTGTCACTTGCGGGGGTACCACTTGGGTGCTGCGAATTACCATAGATGGTGCTACCGGCAACGTAGGTCATGTGTGCAGGCAACGTGTCACGAAAGGTGACATTGTCTTGCTGCAGCGTACCAGTGTTTTGGTACTGGAGCAGATAATCAACGGTTTCGCCAGGCTGAGCAGTATAGTTCTCAACCCAGGTATTGGCACCATGCTTGCTGACGAGCTTGCTCATCGTGAAGTTTTGCGTACCGGCAAACTGTGGTTTGACATGAAAGACAACAACGCCGGCGTATTGCATACAGCCAGGGATGTGTCCATCAAGTTTGTCGTAACCAAGTGTTGCACCAGTACTGGTGACAAGACTGTCAGGCAAGCTGACGCCGCTACCGACACCGTACTTACCAAACACGTTGTTGTAATATTTGGCGCTGCCCGCAATGTAGGCGAGGTTAAATGTCTGGGTGCTGTTGAAATCAGCCTGATCATATACCTCTGTAGGGGTAGCGTTACTTGAGTTTACATATGCCATCACACGAACTGAGTTACCGGTCGTTGTTGGCACGTTTACCTTTGCTTTTACATCGTTAGCGACAAGTCCGAGGTTGCTTGCGGCATTATTGTGTACATAGACGCGAACCTCATACTCTTTGCCAGGTTGGACAGTGACGGCATCTTGCCAGTCACCAGTCGAACCGACCTCGCGAACACTCGTGAAATTACGCTCATCACCGAGATTTGGATTGTCGGTAATAGAGTTGAATGTCACATAGGTCGCAGGATTTTGCATCGTAAATGTTGCACGAGACGGACCCCACGCGTGGAGCGAAGCAGGCACAATGAGGCTTGCCACAACTAGTGTCGCCAGAGCGACAACACGCGTAGGAGCTCGGCGTACAAACGAAATAACTTTGTTCATACATTCTCCTTATATGGATTGGTGTAGTCTCGATGTATCTCGCTAGAAACATTGAAACTACGGGTTAGTTTAATTAACTATCAGTTAAACAAGAGTGAATAGTAAAAATTGAAACGGTACATGCTGCAATCTGTATTGTTAAATAACGCACATATACCGGACGATAGTAGGGGCAACCAGACTATACCTTATGACACGAATGAAAAAGTGTGATGACCAGCGGAGTCATCACTGGGGGTGGAACATAGTTCCTCCTACGAGCGATGAGCTCCGCTGGATCGTAGAAGTACCTTGAGTAATACGCTGGGGTGGTGCAGGGGAGCGCGGCGTAGCCGTCTCCCCTGCACCGGATAGTCACGTCGTGCAGACGCCGTGACCATTGTCATGCAGGCCCGGCGGGCAGCTGACGCCCGTGGCCGGCTTGTCCGGCTTGGGGGCCTGCTGCTCCGGCGTGGGGGCCGGAGGCGTGTCCACGACGGGCGGAGCCGGCACTGCCGGCGGTGTGTAGACCGCCGGGGGCTGACCAGCGTCCGTCGGCGCGACAGACTCGTCCGTGCCGGGGTTGGCGTTCCCACCCGAGGCACCACCGTCCTGACCGGGCTTCTTGGGCTCGGTGCAGAGCGGGTAGGTGCCGGTCATTCCGCGCTCGGCGCAGGTGTGCACCACAGTGCGGCGCACCGTGGTCTTGGCCTTCGCCTGCTTGGAGACCGTGGTGACGCGCGCGGGGGCGATCACCTTGGCCTTCTCGCAGCCGACATACTCCGGCCGCTTGTCCTGGATGTTGATGGCCAGGACGAAGGGGCAGGCCTCGCCGTCCTTCTGGGTGAAGGTCAGGGCGAGGAACGGCCTCCCATCCTGCTTCTTCGGGTCGGTGACGGCGCTGGCGCGCGGCAGCTCATCGGCCGTCAGGGCCATGAGGGGCCAGTGCACGATGGACGTACCGTCCTTGGTGCCCTGGTTCTCGAGCCCGAGCAGGAGGGTGTTGATCATGGACGCGTAGTGGCTGTACTCGTCGGTCACGTAGATGACCGGTTTGCCGTTGGCGTCCGTGATGATTTTGCCGTCGTCGCCCAAGCGGTAGGTGAGCCACGCCGCCCTCAGGCCCTTGGCCTGGGACTTCGCGAGCATGTCGCGAAGCCACAGGTTGCGGTCGACGATCGGCACGCCGTTGATCGTGGCGTGCGGGTCGACCAGAGCCTGGGCATAGGCATCGCCGAGGGTCGTGTTGCCACAGACCTCGTCGAGCGTCTCACCGAGGCGTCCGTCGTTGTCGGTGGCGACGAACGGCGTCGACACGCCGTCGGCCCACAGCCGGCCCGACGGCCCGACCTTGACGAGAGACTTGGCCGTGTAGACCTTGCTCTCGCACTTGGCGGAGTCGGGGATGAGGCTGTTGGGACCGACGGACAGGTTGACAACCGGCTCGTCCCGGTTGAACCAGCCGAGCGGGTTGGACCATTGGGGCCATCCCGCGGCGAGGTTCGAGGCCAGGAGCGCGCTGATGATCAGCGCTCCGATTGCACCGAGACTGAGGTAGTTCTTGTCGCCGCCCTGCGTGAGCCAGGTGATGAGCCCGATCACGGCCAAGATGACGAACAGGAAGGTCAGCCAGACGGGGGCGACCCAGGCGAACCCGGCGAAAAACACCAGGGCGCCGAGCAGGATGCCCGCCGTTCGGTTGATGCGGGTCGCGATGATGGCACACGCCACCATCGCGAGGACGATGAGCCACCCACCGGAGACGATCCAGGTGGGCCACTGCGGCATGAAGTCCATGCCTTCTCCCTTCTTCTAGTGGGTGTTCAGAGACCGACTCGCCGGCGGGTGCCGGCAGCGGGAGCCGTGGGACGGACGGCGCGCGAGCGCGCCTTGTCGCGGCCCTTGTGGTAGCTGTCCTTGAACGCCCCGACGACGCCGGGGCCCTTGGGCTGCGGGTCGTAGGGGTTCGTGGACGCGCTGATACCGGCGATCTGGCGGCCGAGGGCGATGCCACGCCCGAGGTCGCCAGTGTTGGCGACCTGATGGATGAGGGCGCTGAACGTCGCGAAGTACGTGTTGGAGCCGGGCGGAGTCGCGGCCTTGACGGCCGCGACGAAGTCCGCAAGGGCCTTGTCGCCCTTTGCGAGCTCCACTACGAAGGCTTCGGCCTTCGTGGCCCAGTACCGCTCGTCGCCGGCGTTGAGCGCGGCGAGGAGGGCACGGAAGTAGTGCTGACGGGTTGCGTTGTTCATGATTGTCCTCCTGGACTGGTCGAGGGGCGGGTGCCCCAACTTGTATGATGGGGCAGAGATGCCGGTCGACGAGCTTGCGCATTGCTCATCGGCCGGTGACACACACGTATGACGTGCGTACCCCTTGCTGATGAGCAATGGCGCTAAAGGAGAACAACCAGATTTGATTGTATTCTCAAGTGTACTTCATGCTGCATATGCAGCCACAAAAATAGGAAAAGAATGATGGCTTGGTGACGTCCTATTCTCGTGGCCGCATACACAGGCAATTCGTACCTATAAGGTATAGCCTGATTGTCAACGATCCTCCGCTAGGTCGTGGCTTCCACCTCACGCCCAGTGACCATTACATTCTATCACAAATATGCTTATATGTCAATATATTTTGCCATGTTTTAACGCTTATGGCTATAGTGTATAACAGGGGTGATGGGCAAAATATGTTGCAAAATAACTAAAAATGTTATTTCGAATATATTTTTCTTGATATGTCTTTATAGATTTGATAGAATAACGGGAGCCAATTTCGCGGCACGATGGTCCCATCGTCTAACGGTTAGGACACCAGGTTTTCATCCTGGCAATCCGGGTGAGAAGTGCCAGTGGCACTTCGCAAGGCCGGAGACCGATTTGAAGCTATGCTTCAAGTGGGTCGAGGCGGGGCCGCCGGCAAGGTGGCCGATTCCCGCGCGGAATCGAACTAAAGTATCTTACAATATAATTACGGTCCCATCGTCTAACGGTTAGGACACCAGGTTTTCATCCTGGCAATCCGGGTTCGATTCCCGGTGGGATCACCAGAGAAAAAACATCACCTTGCGTGGTGTTTTTTCTCTGGTTGGTTTCAGTCATGAAACCGAACCTGGAGGGTTCGATAAACCGACGAAATGAGAGAAAAATCAGCTTGCTTATTTTTCCGAGTGAGGATGGTTTACATCTTTAGATATTCCCGGTGGGATTACCACGAACCCCCCCGATGTCAACCCCACAACACATAGCATTCGTATCTTTAAATAGCATCGTTCACCAAAAATAGAGAGGGGCGATGTTGACTTGACAACAATGAGTAATAATTGTATTTATCATGTAGAGAACTGTTTTATGATACGGCGAAAACAAGGTATACTCTTAGGGAGATACAAGGAGAATCCATGGCCGAATACGACAACACAAAATATGATTTGCCCTCTGATATGGCGAATAACGGTAAACTGAACAAATTGCGAGCGGCAGTGCTTGGGGCAAACGACGGTATCGTCAGCATCTCAAGCCTCGTCATGGGTGTAGCCGGAGCGACAAGCGATAGCCGATCGATATTGATTGCCGGCCTGGCGGCACTGATCGCAGGTGCTCTCAGTATGGCGGTAGGCGAGTATGTGAGCGTCAGCAGTCAGAGTGACGCCGAGAAAGCCTATATCGAGCTGGAAAAGGCTGATCTGAAAGACAACCCCGAAGACGAGCTCGACGAGCTGGCGCGGGAATATCAAAAACTCGGTCTCTCAAAGCAGACCTCACACAGAGTCGCTGCAGAACTGACTGAGAAAAATGCGCTGAAGGCTCATCTGCACGTGCATTTCAATCTTGATCCTGAAGATATCAATAGTCCGATGCATGCGGCCATTGCCTCACTCCTCGCCTTTACGGCGGGTGGGCTTGTACCATTTTTGACGATCGTACTATTTCCGGTGCATATGCGGGTACTGGCGACGATTGTGGCGGTATTGCTGTGCCTTATTGGGGTGGGATATATCTCTGCAGTTGCTGGCAATGCGTCAAAGCTAAGGGCGATTATGCGCGTCGTGGTGGGGGGACTACTGGCGATGCTTATCACTTATGGTATCGGTACGTTGTTTGGAACTCAGGCGGGATAGGTATTGAGTGATGGCCTTGCAGGGTGTCAATCTTGGTGGCTGGCTCGTCTTAGAAAAGTGGATGACGCCGGACCTGTTTGCCGATACTGATGCAGTAGATGAATATACTTTTTTGCAGTACCCTGGTGCTCGCGCAAGGTTGCGCAAGCATCACAATACGTTTATCGGTGAAGAAGATTGGCAGTGGATGAGTAGTCATGGTATCAAACTGGTTCGCATACCAGTTGGTTATTGGATACTTGACGGTGATGGGCCCTATATCTCGGCGATTAAGCGGTTGGATTGGGCGTTTCGTATGGCTGCAAAATACCAGATCGGTATTTTGCTCTGCCTGCACGGTGCGCCTGGGAGTCAAAACGGTCAAGATCACAGCGGTAAGGTGGGAAAGGCGAATTGGTATCGCTCTGCCGTCTATCGGCAGCAGACAATCGATATCTTATGTCGTTTGGCTGATCGATATGGTAACAAGGCCGCACTCTGGGGACTAGAGCTTCTCAACGAGCCTCGAGTGGGAATTATACAGTGGAAACTGAGGCGGTTTTATAACCACGCCTATAGGGTATTAGCGGACATACTACCACCTCACGTAAACATTGTATTTCACGATGCATTTAGTCCCCGTATGTTGTCTGGAGCCATTTGGAATAGCAAGCATCAGCCAGTCGTGATGGATATTCATTGGTATCATGGATTTTTTCCCCTTCACCGCTGGGTGTCTCCTGCTTGGTATTATCGGCTTGTACTACCTACTCACCGGCGGTTGCTTATCCGCCTGAAACGCTGGCAGGGAGTAATTGTGGGCGAGTGGAGTGGGGTACTGAGCGGCGAGCTACTGAGAAAGTACCCCGAGAGCGAGCATGCAGCCATAGTGGCTGAGCATATTGCACGTCAGCTCAAGGTCTATGAGCGGGCAGATGCATGGTTTTATTGGAGTTACAAGACCCAGGAGCGAGGAGTCTGGCATTTCAGGTCAATGGTTGAAGACGGCCACTTACCCCTTAGGAAGTCTTGATCAAATTGCGGAGAGTTGCTATAGTGGAGACCCTATGCACATACTAAAACGAACCAAAATCCTTGCCGGTGTTGGTCCAGCTACCAACTCACATGAAAAAATTGAGCAAATGTTTGATGCCGGTGTCAACGGCTATCGAATGAACTTTTCTCACGGTACCTACGAGGAGCGAGATCGGCAAATCGAGTGGATTCGTGAGGTAAGCAAGCGAAAAGGTCGCCCAGTGGCGATTGTTGAAGACCTCCAGGGTCCAAAGGTGCGTCTGGGTGTGCTCAACGACAATCATCAAGAGGTCAAAAAAGGCGATATTCTGACTCTCGACAGCGCAGCAGAACACAATGGGTTGACCCTGCCGATGCAATACAATCTTGCCGAAAAGGTGAAGGTTAGTGAACGCATCTATCTCTTTGACGGCAAGATTCGTACTCACGTGACCGAAATTGTTTCTGCGACAGCAGTTAACGTTGAAGTTGAAAACGACGGGTTTTTGATGAGCAAAAAGGGCGTCAACCTACCTGATACCGATTTTGGCGGCGACATTATCACCCCAAAAGACATCAAGGACATCGAGTATGGCGCCACAAAAGATATAGACTATGTGGCACTTAGTTTTATTCAGTCAGCCGAGGATATTCAGAATCTGCGTCAGCTCTTGGTGAGTAACGGCAGTGCAGCACATGTGATTGCAAAGATTGAGACACGCGCGGCTATTCAGGACGGTGTGCTTGAGGAAGTCGTCAAGGTAAGCGATGGCGTGATGGTGGCTCGTGGCGATCTTGCTCCAGAGGTGGGACTCGAAATGGTGCCAGTTATCCAGCAAAAAATTGTTGCGCTCTGCCGCAAGCATGGTAAATTGAGCATCATTGCTACCCAGATGATGAGTAGTATGGTCGACAATCCTGAGCCAACCCGTGCTGAGGTGAGTGATGTAGCCACGGCCGTCATTCAGGGTGCCGATGCGGTCATGTTGTCTGACGAGACGGCAAACGGTATGTATCCAATCGAGACGATTGACGCAATGCGCAAAACGATTCTCTATACCCAAGAGAATACAGGGGTAGCGCGCCTAGACGACGCGCTGTTTGTCGATAAAAAAATGCCGATTCGTCATGCTATCTCGCATGCGGCAGTTAGCCTTGCTAGTGAGATCAACGCTGTTGCTATCATTGCCGAGACGAAATCGGGCGCAACGGCGGCAAATATTGGGGCGTGGCGTCCCAACCTGCCCATTATCAGCGTCACAAGTGAGCCACGCTCGGCTCAACAGCTTGCTCTCAGTTTTGCGAACCGCAGCTTTATTCGTCCCGATAACACCGAGGTAGGCTACGAGCTAGCAAAAGAGTTGGCGGAACGCAATTTCTTTGAACTGGACAAACCATTTAATGTCGTTATCGTGAGCGGTCTTCAACCCGGTAAGGTCGGGGGAACAGATACCATAAAAGTTCGTACGATCGAGTAGTCTCGGTCCCCCAACTCGTGATACCATAAGTGGTATGACTGGTGGACATTTCTTCAAAAAAACGATGGCGGACGTACCGCTCACAAACAAAAACATTCTCTTGCGCGCGGATTATAATGTTCCGCTGACCGATGATGGTCAGATAGCCGATGATTTCCGCATTCGTTCGAGTCTCGCGACTGTACAAGCACTCCTCACTGATGGGTGCACGGTGACGATTATAAGCCATTTGGGACGCCCGGATGGCAAGAAAGACCTGCAGTATACGCTGCAGCCCGTTGCTAAGCGACTCTCGGAGCTTCTCGGGCGAGAGGTGAGATTTATTGACGATTGTATTGGACATAAGGTGTTTATGGCAACCAAAAAGGCACCAAAAGGGAGCGTGACGTTGCTCGAAAACCTACGCTTCTACCCTGGAGAAGAGGCAAATGATTCAGCTTTTGCGCAGCAACTCGCAAAGCAAACACACGCAGACTACTTTGTTCAGGACGGGTTTGGGGTGGTACATCGAGCACATGCGAGTACCAGTGCGATTACACAGTTTTTGCCTAGTGTAGCGGGTCTGCTCCTGGAGCGGGAGTACTCTGTTATCACAAAGGCGATGAAGCATCCAGAGAAACCACTCGTCGCGGTACTTGGTGGTGCAAAAGTAAGTGACAAAATCCCTATCATCAAAGCACTTGAACATGCCGCAGATACCATTATCGTTGGCGGTGCAATGGCAAACACTTTTCTGGCACGCCGAGGTAACTTCATGGGGAGCAGTCATATCGAGCCCGATCAAGCAGAGACAATCGATGCAATCTATGAGGCGGCGGCTCAAAAGGTCGGCCGACAGAATGCCGATAACTATATTGTTTTGCCTACCGACGTAGGTGTCGGTACGTCGCTGGAGCTGACGGCAACGCGCCTAGATGTATCGGTAAAAGCAATTCCTGCAGGCAGTTATGCACTTGATATCGGGCCAGATTCAATCGCTCGTATGGAGTCAATCATTGCGAAGGCGCGGACTGTTATCTGGAATGGTCCTCTCGGCATGGATGAATTGCCTACATTTGCTCAAGCCTCTACCCGCTTGGCGCAACTGTTAGCCGGGCACCCCGACATTACCTCTATTGTTGGGGGTGGGGATACGGCGGATTTTGTGATTCACTGGGACCCGCATCATGGAGAAAGTTTCTCGCATGTATCAACTGGTGGAGGGGCCAGTCTTGAATTGATGGCGGGAGAAAAACTGCCAGGGGTTGAAGCACTGCTAGACGCCTGAGCATAAATAGCGTACACTGTAGAAAAGAACATAAGCAATATCATCTGTGGGCAAAAAACTTATCATCGGTAACTGGAAGATGAACCTCACCATCCATGAGGCGAGTTTGTATGTGCATAAGTTGGCCGATCTTGTAAAGATACACCAAGGTGTCGAGGTAGTCTTGGCGCCGAGTCATTTGGCTCTTCAGCCAGTTTCGTTGCAGATAAATTACCGACAATTCAAACTTGCCGCTCAAAACTTTTATTGGCGCGACGAAGGAGCTTTCACAGGCGAAGTATCGGCCCATCAGCTGCGCGGTCTCGTACAGTATGCGTTGGTTGGTCATTCGGAACGCCGCCACATATTCAACGAGCATGACAAAGATACTCGGCATAAGGTTCAAGCCGCCTATCGCAATGGAATCGTACCAGTGCTCTGTGTAGGTGAGACGGTAAGCGAGCGGGTAGCCGGAGAGACGAGAGATGTTCTACATGATCAAGTAACGGGAGGGCTTGCCAACATTACTAGTGAAGAAGCTGCCGAACTTGTCATCGCGTACGAACCAGTGTGGGCGATCGGTACTGGCAATAACGCCTCTCCTACGGAGGTCCGCGCGGCAGCAAAGATGATTCGCACCCAGCTTAAGCATCTGTTTGGTGAACAGGTTGCGGAGTCGGTGCGCATTTTGTACGGCGGAAGTGTGACGCTTGATACTGCTGCAAGCTATCTGAGTATCCAAGGTATCGACGGACTCCTGATAGGCGGTGCGAGCCTAGATGCACATGTTTTTTCAACAATTATCAACAACACCCATGATCAATTGAAAGGAATAAAGGAACGACGATGACCGAGCTAGATTTTGATGAACTCGACCGTGCTGTCAATGATCTGATGCAGGATGTTGATACGACCAAGCGCCCTTCCGGGCTTGATGATCCTGAGGAAAAAATTGTCAAGCTTGATAGCTCACCAGCTACTTCGTCGCCGTCTACCCAGATAGCCGAGGAGAGTGTTCAGGGTGTTACAGCTAGCGCTAGCACCGTCCCACCTGCTATCAAGCGAAGGGGACAGTTTATGGATATGATCCATCCTTCCTCGGACATGAAGAAAGCCGCTACTCCTGGCGTAAAGAGGGAAGGTATTACCATTCAGCCTTCTCCCACACAGCCTCATGAAGATATGGTGGCCTCTCCCGCTCCTACCGAGAATGGTACAACGAGCGAGGCGGAGCCAAATGACGAGCAACCACCGGTTATTGAGTCGGGCAACAGCCTCCTAGAAACTCCTACTGATAGTACTGATGAAGTGGGGTATCCTGATCCGATGGAGTTTACAGGTAAGGATGAAGCCACCGACCATACCTCCGACTCGTCTATAGAGGAAGCGGAGAGCACGACGCAGAATGATCCTGTTGTCGATACAAGTGACCAGCATCAAGATATGCCAGTGGATGATGAACCGCTTAGTTCACCATTTTTGCCGGATGCGAAGGTCGAGAAGCGACCTCTTGGCTCACAGGATATCTCTACCGTTTCCACTGAGGTTGAAGGTGATAGCGCTCCTCCGGTTATATTGCCTGCCGAACTGGGTACCGAAGTGCTTGCGATTGAATCAACTGGTGGTACCCATAGTGAAATTGAAAGCGAGATCGAGCGAGATATCTCTCCATCATCGGAGCCAGTCATGGATACTCCTGCGGCGAGCGATACTACGCAGACGGGATCTATCGCGCAACAATACGCCGAAAAACCCAGTACCTCGGCGACAAGTACTGGTGCTATTTATGATACCGACACTTACCATCAGCCGCTCGACCATACGCCCAAGAAACGGTCTATACTCGGAATTGTGATATGGATGCTGAGTCTCATTCTGATTGGTGCTGCCGCTGCCGCTGCATACTTTTATTTTGCTCCCCGCTAACGAAGTCCGTATAATAGAGGAAATGGATATCCTCGACGGACTTAATGATGCGCAAAAAACTGCTGTGACAACCACGAGCGGTCCGCTATTGCTTCTTGCAGGAGCGGGAAGCGGCAAGACAAAGACGCTCACGCATCGTATCGCCTATCTTCTTGCCCATGAGAGTATCTGGCCAAATCAGATACTCGCCGTCACATTCACTAATAAGGCTGCCAAAGAGATGCGAGAACGCCTGGCAAAGCTGTTAGACCAGCAGATAACACGCTCTTTTATGCCCTGGATGGGCACATTTCATGCAGTTTGCGTAAGGATTTTGCGGCAGCATGGCAGCGAGATTGGTATCGCAAGTAACTTTGTGATCTACGACGACGATGATCGTCAGGGTCTTATCAAACAGGCGATGAAAGAACTGTCGCTCAGCGCCGATATGGTAAAGCCACGAGCCGTTAGTGCGGCGATATCAAGTGCAAAAAATGAAATGGTGGGTCCAGAAGAATACGCCGATGTTGCACAGTTCCCTTTCCAGAAATCGGTCGCCAAGTTGTACGCACGCTACGAACAGCGACGCAAGGAGGCGGGTGCGGTGGATTTCGATGATCTGCTACTCGAAACAGTACGACTATTTCGTGATTCGCCCAAGACTCGCAACCACTACCAAGCACAATTTCGTCATATTCTCATCGATGAATATCAAGATACAAATGCAGCACAGTACGCAATCATGAAGGCACTTATCGGGCCAGAAAAGAATATCTGTGTTGTTGGTGATGATTGGCAGTCAATCTATAGTTGGCGCGGTGCTGATTTCAAAAATATATTGGGATTTGAGAGAGATTTTCCAGGCGCCGCAGTTATCAAGCTCGAACAGAATTACCGATCGACTGGCGCTATTCTCGAAGCAGCGCATAACGTGATTTCAAAGAACATTGAACGTACAGAGAAGAAGCTGTGGACCACCGCTGGTGCAGGCGCTCCTGTCCAGGTGCAGGGTGTTTATGATGAAACAGAAGAGGCGGGCGTGGTAGCAACGCGGATTGCCGCACAGACTGCAATTGGTGCGAGATCGTTCGGTGATTTTGCTGTACTCTATCGTACTAACGCACAAAGTTATGCCCTCGAACGTGCGCTCGTGCAGCAGCGGATACCCTATCAACTGGTTGGTGGCGTGAGGTTTTATGACCGTAAAGAAATAAAAGATATCGTGGCATATCTGCGTCTACTTTACCAACCAAACGATCGTATGAGCTTTAGCCGCATTGTCAATGTGCCCACAAGAGGAATTGGTGCAACTAGTCTGGAAAAGTTTCTTGTATGGCAGAGCCAGTCGGGCATGGACATTCTCTCAGCACTTGTCAATGCTGAGCAGACAGCAACCCTGACCTCCAGAGCGCGACAGGCGCTGAGCGGACTGGGAGAATTATTGCGGCGCGTGCAGGTAAAAAGTGAGTTAGGTGTTGGTCCTAGCGAGCTGATAGAGGAGCTGTTGTCTGCGACTGGTTATCGAGACATGCTACTTGATGGATCACCACAAGCCGAGGAGCGAGAGGCAAACCTGGGTGTATTGATATCTGATGCGAAATCGTATGCATCGCTCGACGACTTTTTAGAGGAAGTCGCGCTGATGTCGAGTGCCGATGTAGGTAGCACCGAGTCTGTCGTGACGCTCATGACACTTCATGCTGCAAAAGGACTCGAGTTTCCCGTTGTTTTTATAGTGGGCATGGAGGAAGGGCTGTTTCCCAGTATGCGAGCACTCGAGGAGGGGCCGCGTCAGCTCGAGGAAGAGCGTCGGTTATGTTATGTCGGCATGACACGTGCCCGAGAGGAGCTCTATCTGCTCTATGCCGGAAGCCGTCTTCAGTTTGGACAACGATCCTACACCACTCCATCACGTTTTTTAGAGGATATGGGATATGTGGCCGCCAGTGTATCTCCCTATCAACGATCAATGACGAACGAATTCGACGAGTTTTCTTTTTCGCTTGATATTGGGGATAGAGTGCGATCGCCACAGTTTGGTCAGGGGGAAATCATTGATATTGATGGGCTCGCAGTGACCGTTTCGTTCGATAGCGGCCAGACAAAAAAACTAAATGTCGAGTACGCGCGCCTCGAAAAATGCTAACGGCCTAGTCTTTGCGGTAATGATTTGATACAATGAGAGGTACGCGCTCGTGAGGCGAGTTCGGGATTTATGAAGCAAATTTTGACTACTACACCACGCTCTCATCGTATCCTTCTCTTGGCAATTGCCTCTCTGTTGACGATTTTTGTTGGACTTATTTTGGCGCTCAAAACTGCTCACGCTGCATCTTCGCTGTCAGGTTCTGGCGAAAGGGTGATAACGGTTCATGACGATGGCAAGACAAAAGGCTTTTACACCAAAGCAACAACGTTGCGAGACGCTCTCAAAGAGGCTGGTATCAGCGTTGATCAACGCGATCGAACCGAGCCGCGGCTTGATGAACAGCTTGTTGCAAATTCGTACGAAGCAAATATCTATCGAGCTCGCCCGGTTATTATTAGAGACGGTTCTACGGAGACACGCGTCGTGTCGGCGTATCGTACTGCCCGTCAGATAGCGAAAGAGGCAGCGATTCAACTGCATGATGAAGATACTGTTTCGTTGGCGGCATCGAAGAATGTTATGACTGATGGGACTGCCGAAGTGATGACTATTACGCGTGCCAAAGCCTTCACCTTTGTGTTTTATGGAAAAACCGAAACAGCCTATTCACAGGCGTCAACGGTCGCCGCTATGCTGACCGAAAAGCGCATTACTTTGACCGAAAAAGATGGTGTCTCGCCTAGCTTAAACACGCCACTCTCCACCGGTATGACAGTGAAAGTTTGGCGTGATGGCACCCAGACGGTGACGGTTGACGAGGATGTTGCATTTGATACCAAACAAATCAGAGATGCCAATCACGAACGGGGATACAAAGAAGTCCAAACAAAGGGCGAACCTGGACGGCGTACGGTGAGCTACGAAATTAGCACAAAAAATGGAGTCGAAGTCGCTCGAAAAGAGATAAATAGTACTATCACTAAGCAACCTATTCAACAAGTCGAAGTGATTGGCGTCAAAGGAATGTATACTACGCCAAGTGAGAATGAACAGATCACGTGGGAGTTTCTGGTGGGCAAGGGATTAACTCGAGAGCAAACCGCAGGTATCATGGGCAATCTCATGCAGGAGCACGGATTTCAGACCAGCGGAGATGGCTTGGCTCAATGGACTGGCTCACGGCAGTCTCGGCTTCGATCAATGTTTCCCGATAGCTATATGACAATTCAGTCACAACTTGACTACCTCTGGTACGAATTGAGTGAACCATACGCGAAGGTGCTGAATGCCATTCGCGCTCAGACCACGGTCGAGGGCGCAACCATCACGTTCCAAAATCAATACGAGCGCTGTGGCATTTGTGTCGAAGATCGTCGGATTCAATTTGCTTACAATATTCTCGCGAGTCACTAATGCCTAACAAATCTCTTGGACAACACTGGCTCCAGGATCGTCAGGTACTCTCCTTGATTGCTGAAGAAGCGGCCATAACAGAGCAGGATACCATTCTTGAGATTGGGCCTGGTCTCGGTACATTAACGAGTGAACTGTTGAAGCGGGCAAAAGCGGTGATTGCGGTTGAATATGATAGCGAGCTAGCCCGCAAACTGCCAGGGCAGTTTCCTGGCAAAAACCTCACCGTTATCCACCAAGACATCCTACAATTTGATCTGAACCAGCTTCCGAAAGGCTACAAAGTGGTCGCAAATGTCCCTTACTATATTACGAGCAGCATTGTTGAAAAGTTGATGACCGCTCCTAATAGACCCTCGCTCGCGGTATTGTTGGTTCAAAAAGAAGTAGCGTGCCGTTTGGCGGCAAAACCTGGCGATATGAGCGTGCTTGCGGTTGCAACGCAGGTGTTTGCCGATGTTTCTCTTGGTAAGGTGGTGAGAAGAGAACTGTTTTTCCCTGAACCGAAAGTTGATTCTCAGGTTGTGATCCTCGAGACACTGAAGCAGCCGCGCGTTGAGGCAGAGGATCAAAAGAGATTCTTTCGTATCGTAAAAGCTGGGTTTCGAGAAAAACGTAAAAAACTTCGTAATTCGATAGCCGCAGGTCTTGCGATTTCTACGCCTGAGGCCGAGAAGCTCTTGGAGCGGACGGGGATTGATGCGAATAATCGCGCGCAAGATTTGAGTATAGAAGAATGGCTTCGCCTAACAAAGAATAGCGTATGACACAGACAATGAACTACAAGGAATTGCTTGCGAATTCAAATGAGTTCTTCGGGTCATTTATGAGTATGAATCGCAATATCTGGTTCAAAAAGTACCGCGCCCATCTTCATACCAGATATGAGTTCGACGATCGGAAGGCTGTGATGTGGTTCAACATCTTGGTTTTAGGTTGGGCATATGGGTTGATCATTGCTATGGCTATTACCGTCCTACTCCTCTCATTTTCTTTCCCTTCAGAATATTGGGTACAAAACAAGTGGTGGTGGCAGCTGTTATATATCTTTATGCTCGCCGTGTATTATTTCTATGTCATCTACATCATATGGCCATACAGTTACGATTTTCTATCAAAAAGAGGAGTTGTAAAAAAGAAATGATCGCGCAGGATCAACCAACTTGTTTTCCCGAGAAAGTTTGTGCAGCGGTTTCATCGCGCCAGGATGGCACAATGCTTGATCGTACACAGGGCAATCGCCACGCCAATGATATTGTCACAAACCGTCAGATGTTCTGCAAAGAAGTCAATATCGACTATCGGCAGTGTGTCTATCAGATAATTAGCTATGATGATGAGAATACGTATGACACTATTTGCCAGGTTGATGCACCGAATACGCTGGGTGTATCCGCGGACGTCCTCTACACACAGTCAAAAGGAGTGGGGCTATTTCTGCCGATAGCTGATTGTATTGGCACTGTCATCTACGATCCGCAGATGGGTGCGCTAGCAGTGGCTCATATTGGTCGTCATGCCTCGATCGCAAATACACTACAAAAAACAATTCGCTATTTTGAGAAACAGGGAAGCGATGTTCGTAATCTATTAATCTGGATGGCACCAAGCGTCAAGCGTTCCGACTATTGGCTAGACTACTTTGTGTACAAGGATGCCCCAGAATGGCGGCCGTTTGTTAATGAAACGGCCGATGGCATCTATCTTGATTTGCAAGGATATAACCGGGCGCGAGCAATTGAGGCGGGTGTTCAGGAAAGTCACATCTATGAATCACCCGTCAATACGGCTACTGATCGAAACTATTTTTCGCACAGCAGCGGCGATACATCAGGTCGCTTTGCGGTTGTTGCGGTGCTTCACTAACGCAACACTCGGTAGTAGCTTGCGCCACCTGCGTAGTAGGTATCACCTAATTCGCCCGAGGGACACGTGCCCTCACCACTGTATTTTTCTTTCGTCTGCACCTCATAGCGGTAGACGATCAGGTACCATTGACCAGCGGTATGGCCGCAGTTACTTCCCGAATAATATGCGTATGCATATCCTCCGGCAGCGAGTGGTGAGCCAGCGTTTCGTGGGTCACTCGGCAAGTTGTCTATGGTCGTCAATGTTGTTTTAAACGTATTCCAAGTACTATCGCTTGACGCGTACCACGAAGATCCGAGCGGCGATGGTGAGCCAGAAGGAACAGGATACGTGCCGTTATCTGCATAGTAAAGTTCGAGTGCTTTGACCATATTGTTGATATCGGTGCGTCGTTTTGCGTCACGGCCACGCCCCTGAGTACCGTTGTAAGCAACGAGGGTGATAGTAGCAAGAATACCGATGATCACAATGACGATGACCAGCTCAATAATCGTAAAACCGCTTTTGGTTTTTGCCATATCCATAGTATAAACGTCAATTGCCTCGAGCACCACACCCAAAAAAAGAAAGTAACAACGCACCTCTGGTATAATGAAAGGCAATGGCAAAAAAACTCTACGTCTGTACAGCAATACCCTATGTCAACGGAACACCCCATATTGGGCATGCGCTTGATTATTCACTGGCAGACTCCTGGGCTCGCTATCAGCGCCAGAACGGTCGTGACGTTCGTTTTCAGGTAGGGACAGATGAACACGGCAATAAAATCGCTGCCAAAGCGGCCGAAAATAACATGGAGCCGCAAGCCTATGTTGATAGCATGTATGGCAATTTTGCATCACTCATGAAGGCGCTTAATGTTGAGTACACTGATTTTATTCGTACCACTGACGGTCATCATAAGGGGGCAGTTCAGTACATCTGGCAACAACTGATGCAAAAGGGCTATCTCTATAAAGGCGTGTATGAGGGATGGTATTGCCAGGGGTGTGAGAACTTTGTGACCGACAAAGAAGCAACCGAAAACAATGGCTCTTGCCCCGATCATCAGGCGCCCTATCAGCGTCTTAGTGAAGAAAACTACTATTTCAAGACAGGTGCATTCTCCGACAAGATTCGAGAAGTCATCGAAACCGGGCGCATGAAGATCGTACCAGAGTTCCGCAAAAACGAGTTCCTGGAACTCATAAAAGATGGTCTCCAGGACGTTTCGGTATCTCGCCCGCGCAAAAATCTTAGCTGGGGTGTCAGTGTTCCCGGAGATGATACACAGGTAATGTATGTGTGGCTCGACGCGCTGTCAAATTACATCACGGTGCTTGGTTATCCAGATAATCCCGCGTGGCAAGAGTATTGGCCGGCCGATCTACAGGTTATCGGCAAGGATATCCTGCGTTTTCATGCTGGCATATGGCCGGCAATGCTGATGGGCCTTGAGCTATCACTGCCAAAAGTATTATTGGTACATGGTTTTGTTAATGTTGGTGGGACAAAAATGAGCAAATCACTGGGGAACGGTGTCAGTCCGACAGAAGTAATTACCCAGTATGGTACTGATGCGTTTCGCTATTACTTTATGAGGCATATTCCGACCCAAGAAGACGGTGACTTTACGTGGGAAAAGTTTGAGACAGCCTACAACACCGAGTTGGGCAATGATCTTGGTAACTTGGTTCAGCGCGTTGCGGCGATGATTACGCGATACCAGGCAGGCGTGATCGGGGATGCGCCGAGGGCTGAGCACGACATGGGACCTTATCGCAAAGCTGTCGAAGATCTCGAGTTCAACAAAGCATTTGATGAAACATGGGTGATGGTGCGCTCACTCAATCAATATCTTGAGCACGTCAAACCCTGGGAAATTGCAAAGCAGCGCGAGAAGGATGCGGAGGCTGCTGGTCACCTAGAGGAAGTTTTGGCACACGCCGTGAGTACGTTGCTACAAATTGCCGACTTGCTCACGCCCTTCATGCCCGCTACCGCTGATGCGATTCGAAATCTGTTTGAATCAGGAGTCGTACCATCTGAGCAAGCCTCGCCACTTTTCCCCAAATTATATCTCCATACCCCCGATCCCCGCGCACCAAAGGCAAACTAATGGTGATCGATACCCATTGTCATATTCACGACAGTGAGTTCTACCCAGAGAATAGAGAGGATGTTTATCGGCAATCACGTGATGCTGGTGTTGTGATGCTTTGTATTGGGACAACCGTGCGTAGTTCTCGGGAAGCAGTCGCGTTTGCCGAGACACATGAGGGCTGTTATG
Organism: Candidatus Saccharimonas aalborgensis; assembly: GCF_000392435.1. Taxonomy (NCBI): domain Bacteria; phylum Candidatus Saccharimonadota; class Candidatus Saccharimonadia; order Saccharimonadales (SeqCode); family Saccharimonadaceae (SeqCode); genus Saccharimonas (SeqCode); species Saccharimonas aalborgensis (SeqCode). The sequence continues at coordinate 270,811 of NC_021219.1, read as the reverse complement.
CGGCTGTCGGGATTCATCCTCACGATGGTAAAGATGAGGACGTTGCCGGTATTCGCCAGCTTCTTGAAGAGGGTCATAAAAAAATTGTCGCTATTGGAGAGATCGGCCTTGATTATTTTTATGAACACAGCCCGCGTGACGTGCAGCGACAGCTACTGCATGATCAATTGGCCTTAGCACAGGAGTTTAACTTGCCAGTCAGTTTTCATGTGCGAGATGCCTACGATGACTTCTGGCCTATTTTTGATTCCTTTAGCGGCATCAGAGGTATTATGCACAGTTTTACTGATACGCAGCACAACCTTGAGCAAGGGCTAAAACGGGGACTGCTTGTCGGTATAAATGGCATCAGTACGTTTACAAAGGAAGAGAGTCAACAGCGTCTCTATACTGAGGTGCCGCTCGAAAAAATAGTCCTTGAGACAGATGCTCCGTTCTTGACACCAAAGCCTTTCCGTGGTAAAATGAACTTACCAGCGTATGTTGGTCTGGTTGCTAGACACCAAGCCGCCCTCAAAGGAGTACGCGTCGAGGATGTCGAGCAGGCAACTACTGACAACGCCGAGAGAGTGTTTGGGAAAATGACATGACAGATGTAATGACACCGTATACACCAAGAGACGAAGCCTTTCCAGACGGGACGGCTCCATTTTCTCATGACCAACCCCCTGACTCACGAACTGCTGAATTCCCTCCTGTAGGGGTCTTGACTGAGCTAGCTCTGCGCGCCGCTGCTGCGCATGAGCGTGTTGTTGATCCTAGAGATATTGATGAGGGACGTATCGAGGGTGCACCACGCCTGACCGGAACAGTTGGTTCGGCTGCCGGGCGTCTCGTAGCCGCTACGGCACCGCTTCACCAAACGGCTCCTCGTAGGCCAGAGACCATCGGTGTAGCACCTCACGCAACCTATGTGCGAACTATCGGTGCCAATCTTGGTGTAGCTCGGCTTAACCGGCTAGGATAAGGAAACATTGTGGGAAATATCCTCCAAAAAGCACTCTCACTCTTGACAGGTGATCCTGATCAAGCCGATCTGTTACATATCCCAAAGAATCGTCCGCTAAAATCACTAACTGAGCGCGATCTCATACGACTTGAAAGTGAAATAGGCTCGAAGCTTTTTGGTGCAGTCCCCGAGGGACATCGCCGAGAGTTCTTCAATCTCGATGAGCGAACTTGGATTTGGCACGAAGAGTGGATCAACGAAAAGCGTAAACTGCAAACGAGCACTATTCGCTATGAGGTCCATGACAAGGGAATATTTAAAGTACAAGAGGGCGCTCGCTACAGCTACCTCGATGGTGATGAGCTGCAGCATTTTATGCTCGCCGTCAAACTTTATTATGAGCAGGTTGCACGCCAGATCTACGGCTTTGACCCTGATACCGGTGCCAAACTGGTATAATACGATCAGTGAATAGTGATACTGTATATCTAGATTACGCTGCAGCTACCCCTGTTGATGAACGAGTCATGGCAGCAATGCTGCCTTTTTTTGGTGACAAGTTTTATAACCCCTCTAGCCCGTATGCGCCTGCCGTAGAGGTACGTCACCACTATGAAGCGGCAAAACAGCGCATCGCCGAATGTATTGGGGCAAAAGGCAGTGATATTATCATGACTGCTGGTGCGACAGAGTCTATCAATCTCATGTTTGCAGGAGTGACTGGGCACGTCGTCACGACCGCTATCGAGCATATCGCTGTCCTTGCCGCCGCTCGTCTGCACGAGCATAGTCTGGTGGCGGTTGATTCGACCGGACGAGTTGCGGCTGCAGATGTGCGAGCTGCCATACGCGAGGATACGGTGCTCGTCAGTATCTCACTCGCAAACAACGAAATTGGTACCATTCAGCCGCTTCGCAACATTAGTGAGGTGATACAAGAGGTAAAACGTGAGCGCCACGCTACCGGCAATCAGACACCACTGTATTTTCACAGCGATGCATCGCAGGGTGCCGGACTTTGTGACATCAATGTCGCACGGCTCGGGGTCGATGCGCTCACGCTCAATGCCGCCAAACTGTATGGGCCCAAGCAAGTTGGGCTGTTGTGGATCGATAGTCATGTCAGACTGAACCCGCTTATTGTTGGTGGCGGTCAAGAAAGAGGGCTGCGTAGCGGAACTGAGCAAGTTGCCGGTACGGTTGGGTTTGCGCTCGCCCTCGAATTGGCAGTTGGTGGTCGTAAATCAGAGGTAGTGCGATTGGGAGAGTTGCGAGATATGATGCAATCTAGGCTCACCCATAACTTTCCCGATGCAGTTATCTCTGGTAACCAACGTCACCGTCTCGCTAACTATCTGTCGATTTCGTTTCCAAATATCGACGCCGAACGAATAGTCTTTTTGCTAGAGGCTAAGGGAGTTTTTGTGGCGACAGGGAGTGCGTGTGCCGCAAATAAGGGAACGCGGTCTCATGTGCTCATTGCACTGGGACTTGATCCTTCGGTAGCTGATGGAAGTTTACGGATCACGTTGGGAAGGGGTACAGACAAGCTAGGGTGTGAGCGAGCGCTTGAGTATATTGTCGGGGCTGTTCTTAGTGAGCGCACGAGGATGGATCGATGAAAAAAATAATCATCATCTCTAGCATCGTTGGTGGCTATTTCTTGCTTGTCGCTGGTATTTCGGCCTACCTTGGTCCTAATGATTTGAAATCCTGTGGGGACAAACCCAGTGAGACAAAGGGTTGTGAGAGAGCCGACGCGATTGTAGCGGTAAGTGGTGGTGATACGTTGGCACGGGCCGACGAGGCGATTGCTCTGTATAAATCAGGTTGGGCGCCTCTCATCATTTTTTCTGGCGCGGCGGCCGACAAATCAGGTCCCAGCAATGCCGAGGTGATGCAGCAGCATGCCGTTCGGGCCGGTATCTCTGAAAATAGTATCGTTATTGAAGACCAGAGTGAGACGACAGAGCAAAACGCTGTAAAAACAAAGAATATCTTCGACAAGTATCGCGTTACATCGGCAATTGTTGTGACTTCTGCGTATCATGAACGACGTGCGGTGATGGAGTTTAGCCATCGGGCGCCCTCTATCACCTTTCGCGCGCATCCGGTAGCAAGTGATAACCAGTGGGGAGCCTGGTGGTGGCTAACGCCCACGGGCTGGTATTTGGCGTTGAGCGAGCTAGTAAAAATACTGATTGTTGCATCGGGTGGAGTAGTGCGCTAATGACCCGTGTCTATGTGGGTATGAGTGGTGGCGTCGACTCGTCAGTTGTCGCAGCGCTTTTGGTTGAGCAAGGTTACGATGTCACGGGTGTGTATATGAAGAACTGGACGCAAGATTTGCCTGGGGTACGTTGTCCGTGGGCAGATGATCTCGCTGACGCCAAGCGAGTGGCAGTGCAGTTAGGAATAGATTTCAAGGTCTACGATTTTGAACAGGAGTATCGCCAAAAAGTTGTGCAGTATATGATCGATGAATATGAGGCCGGTCGCACACCGAATCCAGATATCATGTGCAATCAAGAAGTGAAGTTTAAGCTTTTTTTGGAGACAGCGCTTGGTGATGGCGCCGATATGATTGCTACAGGGCACTATGCAAGGGTTGAAAATAGCCTGTTGAAATGTGCAAAAGATACTGACAAAGATCAAACCTATTTCCTTGGTCGAATATCTGGAGACGCACTCAAGAAAGTACTGTTTCCCCTCGGTGATTTTTTGAAATCCGAGGTGCGAGACATGGCGGCCCAGAGGGGTCTTTGGACGGCAAAAAAGGCTGAGAGTATGGGGGTGTGTTTCGTCGGAAACGTCGGCATGCGGGAGTTTTTGAGCCAGTATGTCGAGACACATGCTGGGCCGATTATTGACGAGCAGACAAAAAAGACAATCGGACAGCATGATGGGGCAATTTTCTACACATTGGGGCAGCGCCATGGACTCGATGTGGGTGGCGGACTACCATACTATGTTGTGGGGAAAAATATGGAAAAAAATGAGGTCTATGTCAGCACCAATCTCAATAGCCAAGAGCTATGGAGGGCGCAACTGAGCCTTGACCATGTTCACTGGATCAATAGCATGCCGCTAGAAGGGACATACAAGGTTCGTGTCCGTCACCGCGCCGAGCTAGTCGAGGCTACGCTACAGCATGGGGAGGACGATGCCGTACTGCTTGATCTCTCTGAGCCGCAGCGTGCTGTGACCCCTGGCCAATCTGCTGTTGTCTATAACGATGAAGTCTGTCTTGGAAGTGGGCTGGTGCGGTAAATGTCAGGGGCATGCTACAATAACAGATATGAATGCTCAAGAAATACGAAATGCTTATTTGGATTTCTTTGCTGAGCGCGGTCACGCAGTTGTCCCGCGTGCGCAACTAGTGCTCAGTGGCGATCCCACCACACTCTTTACCGGCAGTGGTATGCAGCCGATGATTCCGTATCTACTCGGCGAGACGCATCCTAAAGGTGTGCGGATTACCGACAGCCAGACGTGTCTGCGAGCGCAAGATATCGATGACATTGGGGACAATCGCCACACGACGTTTTTTGAGATGCTCGGCAACTGGAGTTTGGGTGACTATGGTAAGACCCAGCAAATCGAGTGGATGTTTGAGTTTATCAGCGACGTTGTCAAGCTAGACCTGAGCAAGATATACATCACTTGCTACATCGGTAACGACGAATTCGGTATTCCGAAGGACACTGAAGCTGCCGAAACCTGGTCGCGACTTTTTGGCGGTAAGGGGTTATCCACCGGCACCGCAGATATTGGTTCTGAGGCAAATGGCTATGCGCGCGGTATACACGAGGGTGAACGGATATTTTATTACGACGGGACAAAAAACTGGTGGAGCCGAAATGGCAACGAAGCCAAAACACCGGTTGGCGATCCCTGTGGCCCCGACAGCGAAATGTTTTATGAGTTTGATTTTGTCGAGCATGATACGAGCTATGGGGAGCATTGTCATCCGAACTGTGACTGTGGTCGTTTCATCGAGATCGGCAACAACGTCTTCATGGTCTACAAAAAAGTCGCTGAAGGCAAGTTTGAGTTACTCGACAAACCAAATATCGACCACGGTTCTGGGCTCGAACGTTTCGCGGCTGCGGCCATCAATAATCCTGATATGTTCAAGATCAGTCTCATCTGGCCGATCATCGAAAAACTTCAGTTACTAAGCGGTAAAAACTATGAGTCACACACTGAGAGCATGCGTGTTATCGCCGATCATTTGCGTTCGGCAACGTTCTTGGCTGTCGATGGCTGTGTGCCAAGTAATAAAGAGCAGGGCTACGTGATGCGTCGGCTACTGCGCCGGGCGATTCGTCATTCCTTTGACCTCGGCATCGAGCAAAATTTCTTGCAAGAAGTAGTACCAGTAATTGCCGACCTTTATCATAACGATTTTCCCGAGGTCGCCGAACGTCGTGACGAAGTGGTAGCGGTGCTCGTAAAGGAAGAAAGGGTATTTCGCCAAACACTTCGTAAAGGGCTGAAGGAACTCGAGCGTATGGCAGAGGCTAACAAAACGTTTGAACATGATTCGCCTCACGAAACGCAGCCTATGGCCAAATGGATGGGTGGTGAGCAACTGTTTGCACTCTACGACACCTATGGGTTTCCTGTCGAGCTTTCTGTTGAGGAAGCGTACAAGCAGGGAATCTCGCTGCCCGAAGATTGGCGTCAGCAATTTGATGCCAAAATGCGAGAGCAGCGTGAGCGCAGTCAGACCGCCGCAAAAGGCGTCTTCAAAGGTGGACTTGAGGGACACGATGATATCCACAAGAAATACCATACAGCGACACATCTGATGTACAAGGCACTCCGTACGGTACTCGGTGATCATGTCGTCCAACGTGGTAGCAATATCACCGCCGAGCGGCTACGCTTTGACTTTAGCCATAGTGAAAAAATGACGCCCGAACAGATCAAACGCGTTGAGGATATCGTCAACGATGTCATCAAAAAAGATTTACCGATGAGCTGGCAGGAACTCCCGACTGACGAAGCATTCGCAAGGGGGGCGCTTGGTGCGTTTGGTGACAAGTATGGCGATACTGTCAAGGTATACTCGGCTGGCGAGGGTGACGAACTCTTTAGTATCGAAATCTGTGGTGGTCCTCACGTTGATCACACTGGTCAACTCGGCGAAGACGGCAAGGTATTTGTTATCACTAAGGAAGAAGCTAGTTCGGCCGGAATCCGTCGTATTAAAGCCTTGCTGAGATAACAATCCATTATCATCTGGCTATCCCCACCTCTCCCGACAGACAGTTGGCCCTGATGGGCCAAGGCCCGCCAAGAGCGAAGGCTGATTCAGTTAGCGGCGGGCCGGTTGTCTGGAGCGGGGAAGTGGGGATAGCCGGGCAACACTAATTTGCTGGCACAAGCAGTTTCGTTGTATAATCATCAAAGTATGGTACTTGATACATTCAAGCAAACACTATCTAAATTCGCCACGAAGTCCAAACCCGGGGACGACGTCATTGTTGGGTTAGACATCGGTACTGAATATGTCAAGGCGCTCATCGCTCGTGTTAAGGGCGATGCAATTGAAATCATGGGTGTCGGGCGAATGCACCAGGAGCTAGCGGACATGCACTCTGGGGCGATCGCAGATATTGCGGGTGTCGTCAAAAACTGCGAAGCAGCGCTTGCCGAAGCTGAGACCGAGGCGGGTGTGCGTGGTAAGCATGTTGTGATCGGTATCGCTGGCGAACTAGTCAAAGGTGTCACACACACAATTCGCTATCGTCGTCCTCAGCCAGATCGACCGCTCGACGAATCTGAAATGGAATTCATTATCGAAAAAGTCCAAACTCGTGCTGCCGCAAAAGCCCAAAAGCAAATAGCACTCGAGACAGGTAATGACGATGTCGAGGTGAAGTTAGTCAACTCGGCACTTGTCAGTATTCATATTGATGGTTACAAAGTGAGCAATCCGATTGGGTTTCAGGGCAAAGATGTAGCGGTGCAGATATATACCGCATTTGCTCCGATGGTGCATATTGGTGCACTCGAACGGGTTGCTGATGAGTTGGCGCTCGAACTAATAGCGGTGGCCGCTGAACCCTTTGCCGTTAGTCGCAGTGTGCTGGGCACCGATGCCAATAGTTCATTTACTGCTATCTTGGCAGATGTTGGTGGCGGAACGACCGATATCGCAGTGGTAAACGACGGCGGGGTCGAGGGGACAAAAATGTTTGGAATCGGCGGCCGTAGTTTCACCAATACGATTGCTGGTGATATGAATATTTCCTATGATCAGGCCGAAAAGCTAAAGGTCAATATTGATAACGAGCATGTCAAAGAATCAGTCAAAAAAGATGTCGAGCAGGCCATCGACAAAACACTTGAGGTATGGCTGGCAGGTGTCGAATTAGCACTTGGAGAGTTTGATTCGATTGACCACCTGCCAAATCGCATTTTACTCTGTGGAGGCGGCGCGAGCCTTGAACAGCTCGTAAAAGCGCTCGAAACGCGCCAGTGGTATAAGGAGCTACCTTTTACCAAGCGTCCGTCTGTTCAACGAATTCGCCCGAGTGAAGTAGCGGGAATCACAGATATGACAGCAAAGGCAAGCGACCACACGTATATCACTGCCATGGGCCTGCTAAGGGTCGGATATGATACAATGATAGGCACTAGTAACGCTGATTCGCTCAAAGAAAAGCTAAATCGGATGCTACGAATATAGGTTAGAATGCAAAAAGACGTACTTTATATTGATGTCGAAGATGATATTACTGCCATCATCGGCAAAGTAAAGGCGGCAAAACAAAAGGTTGTCGCGCTTGTTCCTCCAAAAAGAGTGGGGGCGATTCAGAGTGCAGTCAACCTCAAACTCGTTCAGCGTGCGGCAACACACGAAGGCAAACATCTTGTTATTATTTCCAATAACGCGGCGCTGGTAGCGCTCGCGAGCAACGCCGGTATCCCAGTAGCAAAAAATCTCCAAAGTAAGCCAGAAATGCCCGAGATACCCGTGCTTGAGATTGACGATGGCGAGGATATCATCGATGGGACTGAAGTGCTATCTGAGAAAGCTCCAACATCAGCAACACCTGTCGCAGGTGGTGTCGGCGCGGCAGCGGTGGCCGCAACCTTGCCCGATGGTGACGAAAAAGAGGATACCCCAGTCGTCAGACAGTCAGCCTCAAAAGTGCCAAATTTCGATAGATTTCGCAAAAAATTATTTCTTATCATTGGCTGCGTCGCAGCACTCATACTTTTTTTGGTCTGGGCGATCATCTTTGCTCCATCGGCGCGTGTTATTATCACCGCTCGCACTACTGATACGGCATTGAATAGCCGCGTAACACTGACGGCGACAGCAGGCACTGATCTAAAAGCCGGAACCATAAAAGCCGAGACCAAGACTCTCAAAAAAGATATTTCGATACCGTTTACAGCGACAGGCAAGAAGGACGTCGGTGATAAGGCCATAGGAAGCGTTAAGTTCTCGCATCAGTCGTTGAGTGCAACAACCATCCCGGCTGGAACACAATTAACCAGCACGGGAGGGCTTATCTTTGTTACTGATACAGCGGTGAGTGTTCCTGCGAGCACCTTTGGTCCAGGATGTTTCCCGACTGCTTGTGCCGGAACCGCTACGGGTAGTGTGACCGCTGCCGAAAGCGGCACCAAGTACAATGCCGCCACTGGCAGCCTATCGGGTTCAGGGATGACGGCTACCTTTAGTGGCGCTACTTCTGGCGGTACCGACAAAACTGTCACTGCCGTACAGCAGAGCGATATCGATGCCGTACAGGGTCAGGTGACACAGTCTTCGACCGGTGATGAAGCAAAGAAACAACTGGTCAGTGACTTCGGGAGCGATTATATTATCGTCGAAAGTTCATTCAAAACAGATGCTGCTGCGGTAAAAGCGAGTCCCGCTGTCGGAGCCGAGGCTCCCGATGGTAAGGGTGCATTGGCTGGGAGTGTGGGATATTCTCTGACCGCTATCTCCAAGAGTGAGGCCACAAAGTATCTCGATGCCTATTTTGCACAGCAAATCGATGGCAAAACAGACCAGAAAGTATATGACAATGGCCTTGCTGCGCTGTCACTCACAAATGTCAATGCGGTCGATAACGGTAATTTCACCGCATCTATCTCAACGAATGGTAAGGTGGGCCCAAGAATTGATGAAAACGCCATCAAAGAGTTTGCAAAGGGCAGGAAATACGGTGAGATTCAATCGCGCGTCCAGGCAGTCAACGGCATCGAGAGTGCTGATATCAAGTTTTCGCCGTTTTGGGTAAACCAAGCCCCAAATGACACCAGGCGTATACAGGTTGAGTTTAAGGTAAATGGCATCTAGCACCACCCTGCTTGCCCTCGATGTCGGCGAGAAACGCATAGGGGTGGCGATCGCACAGAGCAACATTCGTATTGCTATTGCCTACGATACACTTTTGGTCGACGGTAGCGAATTAGAGCAAATAACACGTATCGTCAACCAAGAAAAAGTGAGTACGATCATTGTCGGCTACCCACGCAATCAATCAGGAGAGACAACGCAGCAGACCAAGAGTGTTGAAGCATTTGCAAAAAAAATCGAATCGATAGGAAAAGAGGTGATCTTTCAGGATGAGTCGTTGACAAGTGTTAAAGCTGAAGAGATAGTGAGATCACGTGGCAAACCCTATCAAAAGGGTGATATCGATGCTCTCGCGGCGAGCCTCATATTGCAAGATTATTTGGAGCAACAGTATGGACGGATTTAAACGACCTGTGCGCAAGCCTTCTCCTACCACTCCCCAACCTGCACCAACTCAACCAACACTAGCACAATTACCGCGTCCGGTGGTTTCGGCTTCCCGTCCACCATCATCTGTCGGTGCACCCGTACGCCAGAAGGCAAGTCCAGCACCTTCCCGCAAAAGCCTAAAATGGCTTTGGCTCGTTGCAGCCAGCTTCATTGTAGCAACGGCGGGGGCATCCTATGCCTGGTACCATGAACAACTAAAACCCGTTGACGCTAGTGATGACCGACGCGTATCGGTTGTGATTGAGCAGGGCAGTAGTTCGGTACAGATCGCTCGCACGCTGAAAAGCGCGCATCTTATACGCGATGAGTTTGCGTTCACACTCTACATCAAGCTGACACGTAGCGAACTCAAGGCCGGTAGTTGTCGCTTTGCTCCTCGCCAGAGTGTACAGGAAATTGTCGATACGCTACAAAAGGGGTGTAATGATTTCAAAGTAATCACCTTTTATCCAGGCGAAACGCTCACAGCTTCGACATTCCGTCCGAGCGGGAGAGATGTTACGTCGCAGCTCATAAAATATGGTTTTTCTCGCGAACAGATAACGGCGACACTTGAAGCTTCAAGAAAGGGGCCTCTTTTCGCAGGTAAACCGGCCGGTAGTTCACTCGAGGGCTATGTGTTTGGAGAGACCTATTATGTGCCGACAGATGCCTCGCCAGAGACGGTCCTTAGCACTGCGTTTGATGAATTATATTCCCAGCTCCAGTCCAATAAATTGATCGATAAGTACACAGCGCGCGGTCTGACGCTCTATCAAGCCATCACCTTAGCGTCAATTGTTCAACGGGAACTTGGTTGCTCAAATAAGACTACTGAGGCGTCATTGAAAACCTGTCAAGAAAACCAACGACGTATCGCTCAGGTGTTTTATCGCCGTTTGGAACTTGGCATGACACTTGGCTCTGATGTGACGTTTATCTACGGGGCAGATAAGTTAGGCATCCCACCAAGCGTTGATGTCGATTCTCCCTATAATACTCGTATTCACGCTGGACTTCCTCCTGGACCGATCGCGTCACCGGGACTGGGCGCACTAAAGGCAGTGGCGGACCCTGCACAGGGTGATGACCTCTTCTTTCTGGCGGGAGACGATGGCGTAATTTACTTTGCAAAAACCCAATCTGAACATGAAGCGAATATTCAAACTCATTGTCAAAAACTCTGCAGCACCCTTTAGGCGACCTTGACATATCATGCTCAGGCTTGCTACAATGGTGGAGCACGTATCGTCCAGTGTACGGATGTATAACACGGTACTGCTTACCTTTAAATGTCGAACGGCCGCCGAAATAAGCAAAGATTTTACTAATATCAATTGATAACATCGGTCGACACGCGCGCGCCAGTCCTCCCTTGCGAGAGGAGAAAGACAGAGTGGGGTAGACGTGATTCCAGCAATGGTTTCACAGGAGAATCGTTATTCGTAATCAACGAATGGCTCTGAAGCAATTCAAGGCCCGAGTGCTTACACCGATATCTGATACGACGCGGACTGAAAAACGCCGTTCGTCATCTCGTTTTCCGTTTTCGCTTTCGTCGCTCTCAGCTTATCTGGGAGTGTTTTTACTTATCGTATCTGTTGTAGCGATGACGTATCAGCCGCCACAGCGTCAGGCGTTAGCTTCTACAAGCGGTTTGACGGGCAACACCGCCCTCAATGATGTTTCTCAGCCTACGGTCGACTCTATGTTGGCAACAAGTGTAGGGGCGACGATTGCAGAGAGAACAGAGCTGCCGGTTGCTGGCAATGTGCTGAGCCTTTCTCAGTCTCTGTCGATCGAGAATACGCTTGCTCAAACTGACACCAATACCATCAGCAAGCCACAGATTGTGCAGCCAACAGCAGACGGACGCACGCCTCAGCAGTATACAACTATTACAGGTGACACAATTCCTACCATTGCCCAGCGATACAATATCTCGGCTCAGACGGTGAAATGGGCGAATAATCTTACTTCAGATGCTGTTGCCCCTGGAAAAACGCTTACTATTCCGCCAACTGACGGTATTTTGTACACTGTTAAGTCTGGGGATACAGTTGATAGTATTGCCGCGAAGTACAAGGCAGATAAACAGCTGCTTATCACCTATAATGATCTTGAGGTAACCGGAACTCCCGTGGTGGGTTCACGTATTCTTATTCCCGGTGGTGATTTACCGGCGACAGAACAGCCGGGTTACGTTGCACCACGACGCGCTGTTACCTATAACTACAATTACGCCACCTATAGCGGTGGTCAAGCAAATGGTACCGCCTACTACTGGACTGCAGGTACTTCCCCTGGCAACAGATACGGTACAGGTCAGTGTACCTTTTACGCCTATGAACGTCGTTTACAGCTGGGTAACCCGGTCGGCGGCATGTGGGGCAATGCTAACACCTGGGCTAGCGCGGCCTCGTCGAGCTATCTGGTCGACGGCAATCCTACTCCGGGAGCGGTGATGGCAAACGGCGGCGGCTACGGACACGTTGCAATTGTCGAAAGTATTGTACCTGGGGTATCGATCTCGATCTCGGAGATGAACGGGTATCGCTGGGGCGGCGGCTGGAATCGTGTTGGATTTGGTATAATCTCCTGGGGTGAAGCAACCAGCGGTATGTATAAATATATCCATTAGAGCTAAATAACAAAACAATAAACAACTGCCTCTCGGCCAAAAATGAGGCAGTTTTGCTATACTGGTAACAGATATGTTTGTCGATACAGCAACAGTGACAATACAGGCAGGCAAAGGCGGCGATGGTGCCGTCAGTTTTCGGCATGAGATTTATGTTGACAAGGGCGGTCCAGATGGCGGTGATGGGGGACGAGGTGGTAACGTGGTTTTTGTTGCCACAGAGCAGCTCAATACCCTGCTTAACTTTCGCTATAAGCCAGAGCTAAAGGCCGAAAACGGCGTCAATGGTAGCAAGAAAAAAATGGCCGGTCGATGGGGGACTGATCTGTTGGTCAAGGTGCCTGTCGGTACGCTCGTCAAGCGCGAGGGGGTGGAAATCGCCGATCTGACGTATCCAGGCCAAGAGGCAATTATTGCTAAGGGTGGTGGGGGTGGCTTTGGCAACGCGCACTTCAAATCATCGACTCGCCAAACTCCCCGTATGGCTGAACTTGGTGAGCCGGGCGAAGGTTTTGTGGCTGAGCTTGAACTAAAACTACTCGCAGACGTTGGCCTCGTCGGCTTTCCAAACGCAGGAAAATCGACGTTTCTCTCTGTTGTCAGCAATGCCCGTCCTGAGATCGCCGACTACCCATTTACGACCTTGACCCCCCATCTCGGTGTGGCAGATAGTGATGGTACAAGCATTCTGATCGCAGATATCCCTGGCTTGATCGAGGGCGCAAGCGAAGGAAAAGGTCTCGGCGATGCGTTCCTGCGTCATGTTGAGCGGACGGCGGTATTGCTGCATCTCATCGATGCCTACAGTGATGACGTGGCAGCCGCCTATACAACAATTCGAAACGAACTGGAGCGTTATAGTCCGGAACTTGTAAACCGACCTGAGGTAATAGCCCTGACAAAGTGCGAGGGTCTGGACGATGAAATGATTGCCATGCAACGAGATACGCTCTGCACGGTGGTCTCTCCTTCGACAGATATTTTTGTGATTTCCTCTCAGTCCCACCAGGGTATTACTGAGGTTTTACGGGCACTTCGTGTCAAAGTCCAGCAAGTCCGTGAGAGCGATGAACCAATAAAAGAGAATCAGCCTGAACAACCTGTTGTCATTAGTCTCCCAGATCACGCAGCGTCTGCACGCTGGAAAGTGGAATATGACGACGAGAACAGTGTTTATAGGGTAACCGGCGAAAAGATCGAAAAATTTGCTATCCGCACCAATTACGATCAATTCGAGAGTCTCAACCGTCTCCGTGATATCATGAAACGACTTGGTATCGGCCACGAATTGGCGCGTATGGGTGCGAGAGGCGACAGCATGATTCAGATTGGCGATTCGCCTCAGTTTACCCTGGTAGAGCAGTAATCTTACAAAATAAAACAAAAACATATTGACATTTATTCAACTAAGTGCTATAATGATTCATGTTCTGTGAGGAAACCCCTCGTGCAGACGCCATTTACCAAGTCGTATCAGAGAAATTGTTCTGTATTGTACTCGGGAGCTACGAGGCGAGATCGGTGAAATCCGATGTCGCTTGGTAGCTCCCGGGTTCTACCATCACCCCTGAGCAACTGGGGCACTTCGGGCCCCACAGAGAAGAGATACTAGCCACTTTACAAAAGAAAGGAGGTGAGATTTCTCCTCTCATGCTTTGGATGATTGGATTCAGCCTCCTGACCGGGATGTTCCAGGTCGGCGACCGCCTCGCGCACCCGACGCCGCGCACCAATACCCAGCGATGGGGTTGGCGAATGCCGGTGGTCAAGGAGCCTAGCTCCGCGACCGCAGGCTTCGGCTAGATCGGTACCCCTGTACCGATCCCAGTCTGCTGGCCTCGACCCGCCCCCCGAAAGGAGGACCCCCGGATGATCCGATCTTCCGGTTGTAACACCCGATGTACCGGGGTGGTCAACACCAAGTAGTTCGACCACTTCGGCTGAAAGTAGGGTAGAGTGCACGCATCCAAGAGGAACGAGGAGCAAAGAAAAGCGCTCCTCCGCGACGGATGACCCCACTCAAGGACTCGCGTCCCCCTCGCCGCAGAGGCAAACAGCCGCCGTCTGAACAACGGCACCCGGGGCCCGTACCGGTATAAGCGGGCAATAACCGAATAGCGGAAGATAGGGATCGCCACGGGTGATCACCGTCTTCCGACAGGGGTGTGGTGGGGGTGCATCTCGCACCCCCACCACTACCTCTCACCTCTCTGATACGGCTTGGCCTATCACTTCATAGCACCCTATAGGGGTGTTTTTTGATACACTAGTAGCAGTATGGCGCAGACATTTTTCTTTTATGATCTCGAAACGAGCGGGTTAAACCCGCGTGAGGACCGCATCATGCAGTTTGCTGGGCAGCGAACCGATCTTAATCTCAATCTCATCGGGGAACCCTACAATATCTTGGTGACGCTGTGTGACGATACCCTGCCGAGTCCTGATGCGCTGATGGTGACGGGAATCACACCGCAGCAGACCGTCAGTGACGGCTATAGCGAGGCGGCGTTTGCAAATCTGTTTTCAGAGGAGATTGCGACTCCTGACACGATCATGGTTGGCTTCAACAACATTCGATTTGACGATGAATTCATTCGCCATCTCCTCTGGCGTAACTTTCATGACCCGTATAGCTGGAGTTGGCAGGACGGCAGAAGCCGCTGGGACATGCTCGATGTGGTGCGTATGACTCGCGCACTGAGGTCCGAGGGTGTCATTTGGCCAACTGACGACAAGGGCGAGCCAAGTAATCGTCTGGAGCTACTCACAAAAGCGAATAACATTGTGCACGAGAACGCACACGATGCTTTGGCAGATGTTGTAGCTCTCATCGACATTACTCGGCTGATAAAGACGAGCCAACCACAATTATTTGACTATCTCTTAAAGATGCGCGATAAGCGGGCGGTGCAACAACTCATCAATCTCGACGACAAAAAACCATTTGTCTATACCAGCGGGCGCTATGACAAGGCGTATGCTAAGACAACGGTGGCCTTTCCTTTGACGTCGGGCACAAATGGCAATGTAGTGGTCTATGATTTGCGTCACGATCCTACACCGTTTATGACCATGACTGGCAAGCAGCGGACCACTGCCTTTTTTGCTTCCTGGGAGGAGCGTCAAAAGCCAGAGTTTGTGGCACTGCCTGTTAAGGAACTTCAGTATAATCGCGCTCCTGCGGTTGCGCCGCTTGGAGTGCTCGAACAGGGAGACGGATGGAAAAAAATTGAACTCGATGCCCAAACGATAGAGCGTCACAAAAAACTATTGCTTGCTCATCCGGAATTTGCTGAGAATATTCGTTCACTTTATGAGAGCAAACCGGCCTATAAAGCTTGCCCCGACCCCGAAGGCCAGCTTTATGATAGCTTTCTCGGTGATCATGACCGTCTGCGTGTCGAGGCGGTGCGAAATGCAGCCGAATCAGAACTTGCTGATTTCCACCCTGATTTTAATGATGAGAGGTTGACGCCGCTTCTGTTGCACTACAAGGCGCGAAACTATCCGCGCACCCTCAGTGAATCAGAGACAAACGATTGGGAACAGTGGCGAGCAAATCGTCTCCGTGCACAACTGCCACAGTTTATGACTGCGTATCATCGACTTGCAAAATCAGTCGACGAATCTCGTCAGTTTATTCTGCAGGAGTTGCAACTTTGGGCCGAATCGATTATTCCAGTCGAAGATTAAATATGGCTATAGCGTCGACGAGGCATTTTTGTAGCCTGTTTTGAGGATGCTTTTGACTTCTGACGATCGAGTGCGATGTCATCGACGAGAATCACGACAGCTATCAAAGAGAGCATCGTGCTCATCGTCACAATAGCCCAAAATGGCAGTGCGACGCCTGTTCCCGGTACGATACCGGTGACAATAAAGGTAAGGAGGGCGTCGGCGACCGGACCCTGTGTCAGGACGATCAGGGCGATGGCGGCAGCAATGAGTAGGAGAATACGTTTGTTCATAGGATTTCACAACTTCTAATTAAAAACAATGTAGCAAATATGTCAAAATAATGCAACTATAAGCATTATCTACACTACGGATAGCGCCTAAGGTCTGGAAAAAAATGACATACTACTGTACAATGTAGACCCATGTCAGAAGTAATTCGTGTTCGTGGTGCGAGAGAACATAATCTGAAGAATGTCGACGTGGAGATTCCTCGAGATCAGTTGGTGGTAGTAACTGGTTTGAGCGGGAGCGGTAAATCCTCGCTTGTCTTTGACACTATCTACGCTGAAGGTCAGCGTCGCTATGTTGAGTCATTGAGTAGCTACGCGAGACAATTTCTTGGGATTATGGACAAACCAGATGTCGATAGTATCGATGGTCTCAGCCCAGCTATTTCGATAGACCAAAAGTCGACGAGCCGTAATCCGCGCAGTACCGTTGCGACCGTTACTGAAATCTATGACTACCTGCGTTTGCTTTATGCTCGTATTGGCGTACCGCACTGTCCTGTTTGTGCCAAAGCGGTTCATCGTCGTACCCCTCAGGCAATTATTGATGAAATTATGAAACTTCCTGAGGGAAGTAAATTGCTGATACTGGCTCCTATCGTAAATCAAAAAAAAGGTGAGTTCGCTCATATTCCTGAGCAGTATCGACGCCTCGGATTTGCAAGAGTACGTGTTGACGGTGTTGTGTATGCGCTCGACGAGTTTCCAGAACTACAAAAAAGCTTCAAGCACGATATTGAAGTAGTTGTTGATCGACTAGTGCTTCGTCAGGATGCCGTGAGTCGAGTCACGCAGTCGACCGAACAAGCGCTTGATATCGCAGGAGGTGTAGTGCAGTTGCTCGATGCCGATAGTGATACACTGCATACATTTAGCCAACGCTATGCCTGTATCGACCATCCCGGTGAGGATATACCTGAGTTGGAACCACGACTATTTAGTTTTAATGCACCACAAGGCGCTTGTCCGGTTTGTACGGGGCTGGGGAGTCGACTAGAGATAGATCCTGATCTTGTATTTAACCCCAATCTCACCATTGCCGAGGGAGCCATCCGGCCGTATAACCGAGTCAATAGCGATGCTTGGTATATGAAACGCCTCGCAACAGTCGCTGAAGCGCATGGGTTTAGCGTGCAGGTGCCGGTGAAACAACTTCATCCTGACGATTTGCAAAAAGTCTTGTATGGGACGGGGAGTCAAAAATATCGAATCACTTTGAATGGTGGTCGCTATTACGATAGTACCTACGAGGGTGTTATCCCGAATCTTGAGCGGCGGCACAAAGAAACCGAGAGCGAGTTTATGCGTAAAGACATCGAACGGTTCATGCGTGAGCGTGAATGTCATGCCTGCCACGGAGCTCGTCTCAAACCGGTGGTGCTCGCGGTGACAGTACATGACTTATCTATCATGGATATCTGCAATCTAGGTGTTGACGATGCGATTGATCTGTTTAATGCGTTGAAGCTTACTGACGATGAAATGGTGATAGCAAAGCTGATTCTCAAAGAGATCATGGCGCGTCTGGGCTTTATGAGTAATGTTGGCCTGAGTTACCTCGAATTATCACGTGCTGCAAACACTCTCAGCGGTGGCGAAGCGCAGCGTATTCGCCTAGCGACACAGATAGGCTCTGGGTTACAAGGAGTACTTTATGTACTTGATGAGCCGTCAATCGGACTGCACCAGCGCGATAATGATCGACTGATCGGCACGCTCAAGCATTTGCGTGACCTCGGTAACTCGGTACTTGTTGTCGAACACGATGAAGACACGATTCGCCACGCTGATTATCTCGTCGATGTTGGGCCGGGTGCTGGCGTGCATGGCGGGCAGATTGTGGCTCATGGAACACCAAAAGAGGTTGCCGAGAATCCAGCAAGTATCACCGGGAAGTATCTTTCAGGCAAAGAAACGATTCCCTTGCCGCGCACGCGCCGTAAGCTCCAGAAAGATCGAGCAGTTACCATCAGGGGCGCAAAAGAAAACAATCTCAAAAATCTTGACGTCGTATTTCCTCTGGGTATTTTGACGGTCGTGACAGGAGTAAGCGGAAGCGGTAAGTCGACGCTAGTCAATGATATTTTGGCCAAAGAATTATCGGCGCGACTTCACCGTGCGCAGGAAGTTCCGGGTGCACATGAGAATATTGAGGGGATCGAGCATCTCGATAAAGCGATAGTGATTGACCAGTCAGCTATTGGTCGTACGCCGAGGTCAAACCCAGCGACGTATACCGGCGTATTTACGCCAATCCGTGAATTGTTTGCCGGTACCCCCGAGGCCAATATTCGCGGCTACAAAGCAGGGCGATTTAGTTTCAATGTCAAAGGTGGTCGGTGTGAAAATTGTCAGGGTGACGGAGTTATCAAGATCGAGATGCACTTCCTTCCTGATGTCTATGTAACGTGTGATGAGTGTAAAGGCAAGCGCTACAACCGTGAAGCGCTCGAAATAAAATATAAGGGTGTGACAATCAGTGATGTTCTGGATATGACAGTCGAACAAGCCTGTGAGTTTTTTGCCAATGTACCCTCGATCGCGCGTAAACTCGATACGCTCAATGAGGTAGGCCTCGGCTATATCAAACTGGGTCAGCCAGCCACAACCTTTAGTGGTGGTGAAGCACAGCGTATCAAGCTCGCCAGCGAGCTGAGTCGGCGCAGTACTGGCAAAACACTCTATATTCTCGATGAACCAACGACCGGTCTCCATACCCACGATGTCAAAAAGTTACTTGAAATTTTGCAGAAACTGGTGGAGGGTGGTAACACAATGATCATTATCGAACACAATCTCGAGGTGATAAAATGTGCCGACCACATCGTTGACCTTGGTCCAGAGGGCGGTCAAGGGGGTGGTACAATTGTAGCGCAGGGCACCCCCGAAGAGATAGCAAAAATCCCCGCCAGTTTTACGGGGAAATATCTCAAAAAAATGCTGTAGTGTTGAGCGTCCCGCGACAGACACTCGGCCAGTGAGCTATTACGCACCATTATCGGTCAT
This sequence comes from Candidatus Saccharimonas aalborgensis, assembly GCF_000392435.1. Taxonomy (NCBI): domain Bacteria; phylum Candidatus Saccharimonadota; class Candidatus Saccharimonadia; order Saccharimonadales (SeqCode); family Saccharimonadaceae (SeqCode); genus Saccharimonas (SeqCode); species Saccharimonas aalborgensis (SeqCode). The sequence continues at coordinate 251,492 of NC_021219.1, read as the reverse complement.
CGCTTCTAAGATGAGCGCCAGGCTGTCAATGTGTCGTCGCGGGACCAAGAATACTATAGCATGTCTTACGACTTGCTATTTCGTTGTAGTAAAATACGGATTTCGCGCTTAGTGCCTTCTACCAAGCCTTTGCGGCGCTCGGGGCTTTTGAATGCGTGGTAGAGCATCGGCGAGATTGAGAGAAAGATGATGATGAGTGCTGCAATTTCGACATTTACCCCCATCTTTTTTAGCAAATCACCCGCAAAGTAGCCAAGGTAGGTGAAACTCACCGTCCAGAGTGCAGCTCCGAGTATGTTGTAGGGGAGAAATTGCCGATAGCTCATTTTGCTGACACCCGCAACAATTGGCACAAACGTTCGGACGATCGGAACAAAGCAGGCGAGCACGATGGCTATCGGACCGTGTTTTTCGTAAAACTGCTCAGTTCGAACCAAGTTTTCTCGGCGAAAGAACCGTGTATTTGGTCGCTCAAATAGTTTTCTTCCCACCTTTTTTCCAAAGAGATAGCCCGTACTCTCGCCCAGCGCTGCCGCGAGAAAAAGGAGAAACACAAAGAGATGAATGTTGATATTCAGCGTCTGCTGTTGAACGAGAAATCCCGACATAAAAAGCAGGCTGTCGCCAGGAAATAGAAAGCCGATCAGAAGCCCTGATTCCGCGTATATCACAAAAAGAATAGCGAAGACCCCAAAGCCAGTTATAAGATTGATGAATCCTTCCATGCACTCTATTCTAACATAGAGACCACCTAGACATGATATACTAGTAGGGACAACAATTTACCTCCGAAAAGGTACCCGAAAGGAGAAGTATGGGAGATAAAATTAGTCTCAAGATTGAGGCGCGCGATATACATGGAAAGAAAGTCGCACAGCTTCGTGCACAGGGATTGACCCCTGCGGTTGTGTATGGACCCGGCATGGAGCCGCAATCGGTACAGGCTGATGCGGGTGAAGTGCGAAAGGTGGTTGCATCGGCCGGCAAGCATACGCCTGTCAATTTGACCGGTGCAAAAAAGCGTATCGCTATGATAAAAAGTGTTGAGTATGACCCCGCAAAGCACGGTGTGATTCGTCATGTTGCATTTCACGCAGTCAGAGCCGATGAACCAGTCCATGCTGAGGTGCCAGTACGATTGGTTGGCGAGGGTGAGTCAGCTGCTGAGCGCGCGGGCCTCGTCGTGCTTCAAACCATCGAAAAACTAGAGGTCAAAGCCTTGCCGATGGATCTACCAGAGGCGCTTGAAGTTTCTATCCTTGAGTTAGCCGAGGCTGGCGATCGTGTGACCGTGGGCAACATTGTGCTGCCGCAGGGTGTTGAGATCGTCGAGCATAGCGATGGACACGCTGATGAGGATGAGGAAACCGAGAAACCATCTATCATGGACCTTGTCGTTGCTTCGGTCTACGAACCAAGTGCTCTTCAGGCAGCAAACGAAGCAGCAGCCGGGGCCGCTCAAGATGAGAGTGAAGTGGCGGCTGAGGGCGAGCAAGAATCAGCAGAAGTCCCCGCATCTGACGGCAAAACTGAGTAGAAATAGACCGACTATGGACAGATACCGTACCGGCAACTGGACGGTAGGCGCATAATAAAAACAGTGACGGGTGGGCGAAAGGCAGTATGAGCAGAGAACGCTCTCCCGGTCAAGAAGTACCCCTCGGTCGGCAACTTTGGACGCCGTATCAGTATGGCGAGTTTGTCAAACCCGAATACTTTGATCTCCCCATTGCAGAGCACAAACAGCAGATCACCGATGCTATCCGTGAGAATCAGGTAGTGATTGTGGTCGGCGAGACGGGCAGCGGCAAAAGTACGCAGCTACCAAAGATTGGCCTAGAGATGGGACATGTTATTGAGCATACGCAGCCACGACGCATCGCAGCGCGTGAGGTAGTTGAACGTATTGGTTACGAAATCCGCCAGGTTATGCCTGAGTTGCCGCCCGATATCGTCGGCTATCAGACTGCCGAAAAAAGTACAATTACGCCAAATACGCGTATCTCGATGTATACCGACGGACTACAATTAGTCTATCAGCTGCATAGGCCTCGCGACAGGCAGGATGTATTGGCAATTGTCGACGAAGTGCATGAGTGGAATGCCAATATGTCGATTTTGCTTGCGCTATATAAGAGAGAGCTGAGTCGTAATCCACACCTCAAGCTAGTAATCACTAGCGCTACAATGGACGCTGAGCGCCTCCAGCAGTATTTCTCAGAAGTAACCGAAACCATGCCACCGATTATCGAGGTGCCCGGTCGTACCTATCCGATCACCTATATCGAAGAGCCAAACTCGACGGTTCTCGAGCAAACTATAAAATATGCGTCAGAGGGCAAGGGCGTACTTGTATTTCAGCAGGGACAGCGTGAGATTCGGGATCTCATTGATGAACTCAGGCGATTATTGCCAAAGGATATCTTGACGCAGGCGGGAATTTACCCGCTCTATAGTCGTTTGTCTGAGCGGGAGCAACATGCGGCCTGTGAAAGTACGCCACCTATTAAAATTGTTGTCGCAACCAATATCGCCCAAACAAGTCTGACGATCAGCGGCATTAATTGTGTTATTTCCGACGGACAAGCGCGCATGGTTGAGATCGATAAGCGTGGGCACGAAGGATTGTTTAGCCGCCCTATCTCTCAATCGGCCTTGAAGCAGCAGGGCGGTCGCGGTGGCAGGCTAAGCGAAGGCATACACGTACTAACTAAGCCAAATGCCGAGAGTGAGTTTCGATCTATGGCGCAGCGCCATGAGTATGAGATTCCGGAGATATTGAGAAGTGATGTGTCGCGTCACATACTACGGCTCGCTGCTATGGGAGAACGATTTGCTGAGCTTGATATTCCGCCAGAGCCGGTGCCGCCAGAACTCATCGTGGTCGGAGAAGCATCGCTACGAACACTCGGAGCACTTGACGACAACAACCAAGTGACGGAACTAGGTATGCGCATGGATCGATACCCGGTTCGTCCACAGCTAGGCCGCATGCTGGTTAAGGCCGAGCAGATGAACACCGACATCCGCACAATGGTGGCAGCGATAGCGGCAGTGATCGAAACGGGAGGTCTGCCTCTTTACGACAAATTTGCCAGTCGGAAATGGCGCGAGATTGCTGAGGAGTCTTCGTCGGATGTGCTCATGCAGCTCGAATTATTTACAAAGACACGAGAAAAGACTGACTATCAATTGAAGCAACTTGGTATCGATAGCAAGAACTTTCGTCGAGCTGAGGAATTATTTGAGCGGCTGTGTCGACTGTTGGGCGTAGATGGCAAGGAACTTATCGTGGCGACCGATGAACATACACCGGAGTTACGATCGTGTATTTACGCTGGCTATATCGAACATGTCTATAGAAGAATTGGACGTATTGGCTATCGACTCCTGACTGAAGAAGGTGATGAAACCGTATTTGAGCTGAGTAACCGGAGCGTTGTCGATAGACGTCAGGCACCATTTGTAGTTGGTTCGCCATACCGCATGGAACGTCGAAGGCGAGGAGAACTGGAAACAGTTGATATTATTGAGTCGGTGACAGCACTTCCTGATCTTCACACGCTTGGCGACGCGGCCATCGCTATGACGCAGTGGACCGAAGGCGGAATTGTCTGGCGAAACGGACGACCCCTCAGACAAGAAATTGAGCATATTGTTGGCGAAGACACGCATCAGTTGAGAGAAACTGCCATCACGCCATCTCCAGAGGTGCGCCGTGAGGTGATCGCATACGCAATGAATCATCCTGGTCCAGCGCAGCGTCGACTACGTGATCTAAAAAAAGAGCTTGAACAGCTGAATCATCGGTCAGCAACACCAATCAAAGTAATGACACAGCGTGAGCTCGAAGCGATGATTGACCAGGCTACCCCGCTAGACGTGATCGATCCGCAACAGATTGACGATAATCTGTGGGTTATCATGCAAGAAGCTGGCTTGGACACCCGCTATGTCAGTAAGCCTGAGACGGAGAAGATCATCGAAGATGCCTGGCCATTCGTCGCGATAAACGGCAAGAGTTATCAAGTTGATTTCCGCAATCACAAGCCGAAAATTCATGGCATTCGCCGTGAAGTTATTGAAACACTTCCGGACCACGTGTTTACACGCGATGGACGTGAGGTGCTATTTGTATTTGACCGGCGAGAGCATACTGCTATTGAGTTAAAAGAATATGCGGCAGCTCATCCTCCAAAAAGTAAGCGTCGACGCTAGTATTCTTCGCTCGTATAGAAATAGTCTTTTGCAATATACTGCTCAGGGCTATGCGCCATTTCAAGCAGGAGTGGAGCATCTGAGAAATAGTTGTCCTTTGCTCGTAATGAGTCAATCGTGAGCCATTCATTGTGACCTCCCTCAAACTCAGTTTTGAGTGTGCCACTCGCATTATCGCAGAACATTACGGCAAATACTTTATCCTCAAGCAGGGAATTATCTGATTTTTTGTAATCACGTTTTCGGTGCAGAAATTTGTAGACAAAGGTGCCGTCAAGACCTGATTCCTCTTTAAGCTCACGCCTAGCGGTGTCCTCAAATGATTCTCCCCAGCCGACTTTTCCGCCAAACAGTCCCCAAAATCCATAAAAAGGTTGCTTGAGGCGCTGTTGGACAAGGTACTGGTAGGTGCCATCAGGTAGTGTGCGCTCGACAATCAGTAGCGTGGAAACTTTTGGTTGGCGCTCTATGACATGACTATCAGTGTCCATACGATTGGCATATTCTTTGCCGGTGAGAGTTAGTTGATACTGGGAGGCATTTTTTTCGATGAGGCCTGATTCGATAAGTTTCTTTATGTGAAAGGTGAAATGATCGCTCGATAGATTTGTCTCTTTTTGCAAGTCAGCAAATGATGCCCGTGGTGTAAACAGTAGTTGCCGCAATATGCTTGCCTGAACGGTGTGGATAATTGGTTCGTAACTCATACCTCTAGCCTAACAAGCTACGAACCAATAATCTAGTAAACTCGACTATACCTATTCTTCGATAAATCCGCCACTCTGGTGCGCCCACAGTTTTGCGTAAATGCCATGTTGCTGTAGTAATTCGCCATGCGTTCCGTTCTCAGCAATGGTGCCGCGATCGAGGACGACGATACGATCAAGCTTTGCAATCGTGGAGAGTCGATGAGCAATGACGATACTGGTGCGATCTTTCATGAGGTCGCCGAGGCTCGCCTGGATAAGTTTCTCGCTCTCGCTGTCGAGGGCAGATGTCGCCTCGTCTAGTACTAAAATTGGTGCATCTTTCAGCATGGCGCGGGCAATAGCAATACGTTGCCGCTGACCACCACTTAGTTTCACACCACGTTCGCCAACGAGGGTATCAAGACCTTGAGGAAGTTGTGCGATAAAGTCCCAGGCATTGGCTTGTTTCGCAGCAGTAATAATGTCTGCATCACTCGCGTGCCGTTTGCCGTAGGCAATATTTTCGCGCAGTGTTCGATGAAAGAGGACGGGTTCCTGAGGTACATAGGCGATACTTCTATGAAGGCTTTGTTGGGTAACATCAGCAATAGTTTGTCCGTCGATCGTAATCCGACCGGCATCGATGTCCATAAAGCGTAGTAGTAGCGCTACAAACGTTGACTTACCTGCTCCCGAAGGTCCGACGAGGCCAACTTTTTCGCCAGGCGCGATAGTGAGGGTAAAGTCTCTAAATAGCGCATCTGGGTTTTCTGAATGTGTGAAAGTAACATCGTCAAACACAATATTCCCAACCGAAACGTTCAGTGGTTTTGCATCTGCTGCATCAGAAATTTTTGGTTTCTCTAGCAGGTATGCAGTAAAGAGCGAAGCCTCAGTAATCGCTTCTTCAAGACGCCGGTACACACTATTGAACGACCACAGGAAACGCGTCACTGTTGCAAAGTAACTGTAGCCAATAAAAAGATTCGCTTTTGTGGATGCATCAACCCCCAGACTCAGTACGATCCAAAGTCCCACGACATTTGTTGCAACATAAAGTGGTGAAATCGCCATGTCGATTCGATTATTTTGATAGTGCCAACTCTTGGCCGCCTTTTCTATAAATGAATCGACATGATGTCGGTGAGTCGTGTGTTCATCTTGTTCGGCACCATAGGCCTTCACTGCGGCAACATTTGCGATAACATCGGCAATATGTCCAGACATCGTGGCATGTGCATCCTCGCGATCGCGAACAAGTTTGATACGGCGCGTGACAAGGGGGATGACGATTACCACGCCCACCAACATCATTATCATAAGTGTCACCGATAACCACGGGCTGATAGTCCATAAGACAATGGCAGCAAAGATAGCGGGAAACAACTGCGACACCACTTCAAATACAATGGTGTCAAAAAATCCCTCAAATCGTCGTGCGTAAGCAAGCGTATTCTTTGTGATGGTGCCAGCAAAACGGTTATGAAAGAACAGGAGATCTTTCTCGAGCAAAGTAGCAAGCGCGTCCTTATAGAGAGTGCGAATGGTTTTAATCTCAAAACGGATCATCAAGTGGAGGGCGACGCGCCAGAACAGTTCACCCACCAGCCACGCGAGGCCAAACCAAAAGACGTAGGGCCAAAACGCTTCAAAATGAAGATCGCCTGTATGTCGTAAAAGTGCCGCGATGATGAGAGGGGGTACATAAAAGATAAGAATACTCCCCAGCGCAACAGCGATGGTAATAGAGAGGGTATAGCGCCAACCCCTCGTGATGATACTAAGGTAGAGGCGAAGCGTTTTTTTGATAGCTTTGGTATTGGCTTTTGGTTCCTGCATGGTTCTCCTTGGGGCAGTAATTAGTTCACGGGCAAAAAATAACCCATGTTTTCGATACCACCTGATAGGTGTTAATTATTCCGCGAGCGGTTGGGACCGTCCCAACATTTGCGAGTAGAGGAACCGTTAGAATGGTTCATAGTCCTACCATTATGCCTGGTAAAGGTATTGTTTGCAAGAGTTTATAGCATAAAAAACATATTTGCTCAGCGGTGAGTAGTAAAAATATAGGTTTGAACTTACATATAAAAAAACGGTACAATAATAGTATGCAAAAAATACTGCTGTACTATAAGTTTTTCCCAATCGATGATCCTGAGCTTTTAAAGTTATGGCAAAAAACTCTCTGCGATTCACTCAATCTAAAAGGTCGGATCCTCGTAAGTACGCAAGGTATCAACGGTACGGTTGGCGGGGATATCGATGATCTCAAGCGCTACATTAAAGCCACAAAAGCATTCCCGGGATTTAAAGATATCTTATGGAAGTGGTCCGATGGTTCACGCGATGATTTCCCGCGCATGAGCGTAAAAGTCAAAAAGGAACTTGTAGCATTTGAAACATGGGACGAAATCAAGATCGACACAAACGGAGTAGTGGGAAGGGGCCCTCACCTTAAGCCTCATGAGGTTAACGAAATGGTTGAGAAATATGGTGATAACGTGGTGTTTTTTGACGGACGCAATCACTACGAAGCAAAAGTAGGCCAGTTCAAAAATGCTGTCGTGCCCGATACGCGGACGAGCCGTGACTTCAAGCGTGAACTTGAGAGCGGTAAATATGACGATCTCAAAGACAAAAAAGTGATTAGTTATTGTACGGGCGGTGTGCGCTGTGAACTCCTGAGCGCTATGATGAAGCAGCGTGGCTTCAAAGATGTTTACCAAATTGATGGAGGCATCGTGAAATACGGTGAGGCATATGGTGATGATGGATTGTGGGAAGGCCAGCTCTATGTCTTCGATGGTCGCATGGGAATGAACTTTAGTGATCATACCAAGACTATTGGGAGGTGTGTGCATTGTGATGGACCAACCAGCAATTACGAGAATTGTGCTGAGCCAAGCTGTAATGAGTTGGTGCTGATATGTAAGTCATGTATGAACAATAAAGAAAATCTATTTCATACTATGTCCTGTCGTGAGAAGGCTCGTGTTGCAGCAGTCTGACCGAGATCTTGCCAAGATCGTTTGGGACTATATGCGTTATGAACAGCCGATCGAAAAGACTGATCTGATTTTTGTGCTTGGAAGTGATGATGTACGGATTGCTGATCGCGCCGCAGAAATCTATCAAGCAGGATATGCTCCTGCCATCCTCGTTTCAGGAGACAGCGGGTCAACAGGCAAGTTTTTTGATCGTAGTGAAGCGGAGATGCTTGAACAAAGGATGATTAAACTTGGCATACCACCCAGCGTAATTATAAAAGAAGAACATGCCACGAACACAGGTGAAAACATTATTTTTGGATATAAAATGATTGTCGAATTGGGGCTGAGGGCATCGAGTATACTACTCGTTCAAAAACCATTTATGCTGAGACGGACCTATGCGACCTTCATGCAGCAGTGGCCAGCGGATCCAAAGCCACGCATCATGACCACTACTATAAAAGCTAGTTTCGATGAGTACACAAGCGACGCGCGCTATGACTTTTCGCACACGGTTAACACAATGGTGGGTGATCTTCAACGGGTAATGTTATATCCAAAAAAAGGATTCCAAATAACCCAAGATATACCACCAGACGTACTTGATGCCTATAACGAATTAATACGTCGTGGCTATACGAAGCACCTCTTATAGTAGTGGACTAATGATGCTAGTAACGTATATCGAGGGGGCGTATAATACGAAGTATCACGAATCATAAGGAGAGTGTGAAATGACAAGTATTGTAGATATCGAAGGAATCGGTGCAAAATGGGCAGACAAACTAGCTGAAGCGGGCATACGAACTACTGAAAAGTTACTAGAGGTTGCTGGTCCAAAGGCAGGACGAGTTGCCCTAGCGAGTCAGGTGGGGGCAAGCGAAGCAACGGTACTTGAGTGGGTAAATCGTGCAGACCTCATGCGCATCAAGGGTGTTGGTGAAGAATATTCTGACCTGCTCGAAGCGGTTGGTGTCGACAGTCCGACTGAGCTTGCACAGCGAAACGCAGCGAATCTCGTTGCGGCCATGCAATCACACGCCCGACTTGTACGTCGTTTGCCAACTGAGTCTGAGGTGCAGGCATGGATTGATGATGCCAAAATGCTTGATAAGGTCGTTACGCACTAGCATTAGTATTACAAATTATCGGGAGGTGTTTAGTGGCTCTTTATAGTACAACAACAAATCAAGAATTTGATGACAAAGTTCTAAAAAGTAAAAAGATAGTGCTCGTAGATTTTTGGGCAACGTGGTGTCCACCGTGTCGCGTGATGGCGCCAATTCTTGAAGATGTGGCAAAGAAGATGGATGATGTGCTTGACGTCATTAAGATTGATGTCGAAGCATCGGCGGACAATAGCCAGTTGGCAAGCAAATATGGCGTGCGGGGTATTCCTAATATGCAAGTCTTTAAGGGTGGCAAGGTTGTCAAGGAACTTGTAGGGGCACGACCTGCCAATGTGCTAGAGAGTGAGCTAAAAAGCGTCACCAGTTAGTATAAAATCATTCAGCTGTTTTTCAGCGAGACTATGTACACTTATGTGTGCGTATAAGTTGAAAGGACAGAATATGACACAACTTCGAATAACAATTACCGCTATAATAGCTATAGCAATAACGATACTAGCGGGTGTAGTAGGTTATAGTGTCGCCATTCGGTATGAGCCCTCTCCCACGAATAAGATTCAAACAAACATGGTAGCAAATAATTCCAATGCGTTTGATTCTACAATTGAACAAGGTTCTGCTACCAAAGACACGACAGAGTCGCTCCTGTTGTACCTTATTGAGGAAGAGAAGCTTGCACACGATGTCTACACAAAGATGTATGAGCTCTATGGAGTTAGGGTATTCGGTAACATACTTAGTAGCGAACAGGCACATCAAAGCCGAGTTCTGACGTTGCTCCAAGCGCGAAATGTTGCTGATCCGCGGTCGGCCGAACTCGGAGTATTTCGTAATCAAGAACTACAGACCCTGTATAATCAACTGATCGCTCAAGGTAGCAAAAGCGTTATCCAGGCATATAAGGCCGGGATTGCAATCGAGGAAAAAGATATTGCAGATATCAACGCTCAGCTCAAAACTGCCAGTGATCAGGACGTTATCTTGACCCTAGAGGGGCTTCGTAGGGGTTCCGAGAACCACTTACGCGCCTTTAGTAGTCAGTTCTAACGGCTGAATATTTATTCATAGTGTAATTTATAAGAAGATACTAGCTTATCTTTGTAGGTCGAATTGACACCATCGAGATTTATCGCTGAGAGAAGGAATACGACAGCTCCCTTCCGGATATACATCTGTTGATTGGGCTCCTTACTGCCGTCAGTGCGGTTACGCGCCCAGAAAAATGCTTCGTCACCGACGCCGGCTTTGTCCTCTTTGAGGTAATACACTTTGTCGCCGTATTTTTCGGTGCTGCGAGTGTCGTTCATGCTTTGCTTTGCGCTTTCAACGCTCGGATGTTCACGGTATTCTATGACATAGCTCACACCGGTGCCGGAATCGGTCTGGTTGTAGGTACAGGAGTATAGCTTGCCGCCGCTTGTCGACAACTCGGAGACTTTGTTGATATCGGTATCAACAAAGGGCACACCCCAGACCTTGCTGAGTTCGTCAAACGTGTAGGTAGAGCAGTCGGCTAATTGACCAACGGTTTGGGCTTTGAGTTTTGGTGAGTCTGGTGTTGTATCAGATGTGTTATTTTGCGAGGGGGTTGCTCCACCACTCGGTGCGTTAGGGTTACTCTTGCTAACAAAGAGGAATACTCCTCCAGCAATCACGGCACAGCTGACAAGGGCAGCGATCAGTAGCTTAGCTTTCATAGGTTACCTCCGGCTAATTAGTGTGATTGTTAAATCGATAACGTCTGAGTGCAAGAGTGGAAAGCAGCACCATACATAGACCGAGTAGCCCGTAGATAGCGGTAGACGATCCGGTTGGTGCAAGGTTACCGCCAACTTTCGTCAAGGTGACTGATGTTGCGGTGTAGTTAATACGTAGTGTAACGCCGTTGACGTTCACGGTAGCGCCGTCTGGGAGACCGTTAAATGTGCCGCTGACCGACGCTGCGGTCAAGATTGTGAAGACAGTGCCGTCAGCAGGGTTTGTACTTAGTGTAGTAGCTAGAGTCGCATTGCCAAGCACTGCGGCGCCGGTGACGGTTGCTTGGTCGTACTGTGTACAGGCGGTTGTGCCAGAGATCTCTTGCGTGTATGTGGAGCCAGAGTTGAGGGTCAGTGAGCCGAAGGTCATACAACCAGGGCTATTGCCAACACTCACTGCGCCGCCGTTATCGACAGTGACAGCGCCAACTGTTCCAGTGCCTTTGAGTGTCGCGCCACTCAAGACCTGCGTACCCGCTTCCGTAAATACACCATTTAAGATAAGTGATCCTTCTTGGGCGCCAAATACTGGGGCGACACCTGCGATATAGCTTGTATCGAGACCGCCAGTGAGAGTTGCTGTACCGGTACCTTTTTTGACGACAAAGGAATCACCAGCTGGGAAGTTACTAAATTTCGAGACAGTTCCACTAAATGTGTAGTCAGCGTTGCTGGTGAGAACAACAGCTGCGCCATTGGCACCTACCGACAATTCACCATCACCCGTGACGTAGCCGATGGTTTCGGTTGCGCTTGAGCCGATACTCAAACTTGCTTTGTTGCTGCCGTCTTTGACAAGATGCACGTGGCTCGTGTCTGCGATCGATTCGCTGAACGCGGTCTCGACAGTCGATGGCTTGCTAGCTGAAGCGAGCACGTCCATGTCGCCGGTAACCGCAACGACACTAGCTGCTTTACTAGGGTAGAAACGAACGCCCTGGACGGTCAATTTACCAGTGTAAGTGTTGGGTGAGGCGCCAGTAAACTGGATAGAGCTATTGGCCACCACGGTCGTTGGGCTGGTAGTAACGGTAATATTCCCAGTTCCAGATATAACCCCTGAGAGCATGAAGGCTGAAAATAGTGCGTTGCTATCGACGCCAAAGGTTGTGTCACCGGCGAGCGCAATAGCACCAGATAGCGTTGTTGATGCACCCGTCTGGACAACTGCACCCGTACCAGATACACCAGTACCCATAACATACAGCGGCTCGCTCACTGTCTGGGCACTCGCAAAGTTGAACTCTAGTGAATCACCATCGCCGATTTGCGTGCCAGCGCCACTCGTACCGAGTCCGCTTTGGTTTGTTACCTCAATCGTTGCGTTATTAGATGTCGCATAGGTAGCACCGGTATATGTATTGGTCCCAGCTAGTGTCAGTGTAGACGAGTAAACGAAAATACTATGATTGCCACTTACCACACCATTTATAACAACATTTGCCGCACGGCTCATACCGGAGATTTGCAAGTCTTCTGCGGCGAGGTTTACATCGCCATCGACAGCCAATGTTTTACCATTGGTGCCTTGCCCGAAGTACAGGCCGTCATTGACCGTTATTGCACCGTTGAGCGTCACATCATCGTAGGCCCATATAGAGGAAGTATCGGGAGTGACTACAGATGTCTGAATGTTGTTTACGTATGTGCCGGTTGTGTGTAGTTCAACGACACCACCGCCACTATAAATATCGTTGGCGTTGTCTCCAAAACAAGTGAGTGAGCGGCAGACAAAATGCGCATTGCTCTCGGCACCGACTGTTGCGGCCGTGTATGTGTTGGCGGCACCTCGCACAACAGCAGTTGCCCCGCTGACGGCTACGAGTTGGGCTGCGGTTCCGGTGATGTTGCCATAGAAGTCGACCGTACCAGATCGACCGGAGCCGCCTATATTGACCTCGCCACCGCCAAGTGTGAAGTTGCTTACGCCGTTAATCGTGACGGTTTTACCAGCACTTGGCGTGATAGAAGCGTTAAAAGCCGTATAGGTAATGTCGGCGTTGATTGTGACGGATTCTGTGGCATCGAGCGCTGTCACGGTACTGATACTAAATGCATTTCCGCCTACCGTGTAGCCGGTACCAGTGAAACTGAGTCCGGTCACAGAAAGTCCTACGAGGTCATTGTTCATAGATTTATTGTTTGCAACCTCAGGAAAAGTCAGCGCATCGCCGTTTTCTGGCACGCCGGCGTTGTCACAACCCGTCCAGTTGCCTCCATTGCTCCAGGTATTATCAACGGCACCAGTCCACGTACAGGTGTCGACGGCGGCCGATACGGGTGATACAACGAAAAATGGAGCTGCTGCGATTACCAAACTCAGCACCACTCGTTTTATTGTCTGCATAGTCACGCGGTTTTCCTCCTCAAATGTTATTCATGATTATATAGCTTATCGTTATCCGGCGTCAATGGACAGGGTATGACAGAAATACCTCTAAGCGACTACTTCTACCCCATAGGGCGCAGTGTCTAGTGTATAATAATTATACTAGGTGCAAGGAGTACGAATGGGTAGACGCGATGACTGAGAACAAAACGAAACCAACAGACGTCAGTGTCGATGAGTTTATCGACACAGCCGCCGAGCCACGACGGTCAGAAGCCCGTCGAGTAGTGGCAATTATGAGAGAAGTGACTGGGGTTGAACCGGTCATGTGGGGGCCGAGTATGATTGGATTCGGCAGCTATCATTATAAGTACGAGTCTGGTCGTGAGGGCGATATGCTCAAGGTCGGCTTCTCACCGCGTAAAGCAGCATTTGTGTTTTACGGACTCGTATTTTATGACGAAAACGAACCAAACAACCAACTTCTTGAAAAGCTCGGTCCGCATACGCGCGGCAAGGGTTGCCTTTATATCAAAAAACTTTCCGATATCGATGAGTCAATTCTGCGTATGATGATTCGTAATGCGTATGTCCACTAGTCATTATCATGACAGTTGACGACTATATCGGACAATTCCACAGCGACGTACGTGAACGGCTTGAAACCGTGCGCCGAGCTATTCGTGAACTTGCACCAGACGCCGAAGAATCGATGGCCTATGGCATGCCAGCATACAAACTACACGGTAAGCCGCTCGTTTACTTTGCTGGGTATAAAAACCACATCGGGTTCTACGCTACACCAAACGGTCACGAAGCGTTCAAAGCAGAATTTGCGCCGTACAAACAGGGCAAAGGTTCCGTTCAGTTTCCCCTCAACCAACCCTTGCCACTTGAACTGGTGAAAAAAGTCGTGAGGTACAGGGCATATCCAGATTCGGCGAAAAAGTAACGTTCAAGGCAACAATGAGCGATTATGTGCTAAGTTGCTTAAATCCCGTTGGTATCCTAGTCACAAATGAATCTGTTATGTGCGCCGATAAAACACGCCACTGTTGATTGTGAAGCTTAGGACAAGTGAATTTTTCTGTGTCGCCACACCCGGCCCCATGAGCCCAGAGTGACCAAGAAAATTATTAGAAGTGAAATATTTGATTGTGTAAATTCAGGAAAAGACTCAACTGCTCTTTCGTAAGAAAGTACGATAGCTATGATGACAGATATGGAGGCAGCAGCCAGTAAGACCTTTAACAGTATCGGGTTGACCGTATTACGGAAAGCATCATATATAAAGTCGAGTAGCAGTAAAATAACTAGTGGTGTCAATAAGATCAGTAAGTGGTTTTGTCCACTGAATGGCGATCTGACGCCATACATATTGAGTGCATATTCGCTAAGAAAAAGAATTAGAAAAACGCTCCATGACAGAGCAGCGCCGAGCATTAAAGCGAAGCGCCACGGTTTGCGTACAAGGGATAGCCCAAGTTCACTACAATATTTTTTTGGATTATTCCCGACGACCTCCTTGGCTTTGATACCTTGTTTTTGGGCCTCATAAAAGTGAGATGCAATTTCGATCAGCACTCCTTCGGTTGCTTTCTGCTCGTATAGGCTTTGGTCTGTTACATAGCGTTTAATATAGCTAAAGACCTGTTTGTTTTCTGGCTCAAGCTGGTTAACCACTGCTTGAAGCGTGTGTAATTTGGTATTGTCTTTCATTGTACCTCCCGAATGAGTTGGTTTATTGATTGATTCATGGACTCCCAGAATTCGATGAACTGTTGCATATATTCGATTCCTTTTTCGGTTATACGATAATATTTACGGTCTGGTCCGACAGGCGAGCTGCGTAGTACTGAGTCTATGTGACCATCTCGTTCTAGGCGAAGCAGGGCGGGATAAATACTACCACTCCGAACTGTATCGAAACCATATGTGGCAAGAGCACTGCACAATTCGTACCCATACAGCTCGCCACGGGCTGAAATTGCAAGTAGTATTCCGCCATCTAGGACGCCTTTTAGTAGTTGGCTATTTAATTCCATGCAACCTTTCTGATAGTCTGTCGCTATCTTGTAAAGCAATATAGCACACGATAACTTGTTTTGCAAGCTAGTACTTATATTAATCAAATATTGTTCATGTTCCTTGTGCCATGAGATGCGAATAATACCTAGACTACGTAGTTTGAAATTGTAGTGGTGAGCTGAGTACTGGCACTGGCGCAGTTATAATGACAATTACTGCGGTTGGATAATTGTCAGCTATACTGGATTGATATGAAACATTTCTATCGTCTACTCGTAAACACGCTCATCGCCAACGTCACGACCAGCTTTTTGTGGTTTGCACTGACATTCTGGGTATATTTAGAGACGAAAAATGTTATGGCTACAGCAATCCTTGGCGGTAGTTATATGTTGATGCTGGCGGTCACCGGGTTGTTTTTCGGAACATTGGTTGACCGCTTTCATAAAAAGCATGTTATGACGGTCGCATCTGCCATAACGGCACTTATGTACGGTTTAGGCGGCGCTATCTATGTATTTGTGCCTCATGAGCAGCTGCTTACAATAGGTAGTCCGTGGTTTTGGTTGTTTACAACGATTATTTTGTGCGGCTGTATCGTCGAAAATAGCCGCAATATTGCCCTTAGTACCTGCGTGACAATTATGGTTCCTGAAGATAGGCGCGCGAACGCCAACGGGCTCGTCGGCATGGTGCAGGGTCTGGCTTTTATGATTACATCGATATTTAGCGGGTTGGCCATTGGCTACCTCGGCATGGGTTGGACGCTGGTGATTTCAATTGCGCTGACGCTTTTTGCTCTCATCGACTTGCTATTTGTAACAATCAACGAAAAGCAGATCATTCACGACCCCAAACTCCAACAGAAACTGGTTGATTTCAGAGGC
Source organism: Candidatus Saccharimonas aalborgensis (assembly GCF_000392435.1). NCBI lineage: Bacteria > Candidatus Saccharimonadota > Candidatus Saccharimonadia > Saccharimonadales (SeqCode) > Saccharimonadaceae (SeqCode) > Saccharimonas (SeqCode) > Saccharimonas aalborgensis (SeqCode). The sequence continues at coordinate 235,464 of NC_021219.1, read as the reverse complement.
GCATGGTCGGCCATACAAGCCGTGCCGGGCCTGCTGGCACTGATATTATTTGCAACATTTAACAATCTAGTCGGTGGTGTCTTTATGACATTGCTTGATCCGTATGGATTGACACTTACCAGCGTGCAGATGTGGGGATTTGTCTATGCAATCTCGAGCCTTGGGTTTATGGTTGGTGGGGCACTCGTTGCTAAAATGGGGTTAGGTAAAAACCCGCTACGCGTGCTGCTGCTTGGTAACGTCGTCGTCGGGATCATCGGTTTTGTTATGGGTATCCGTGAGTCGTTGTGGTTACTCGCGGTCAGTATGTTTGCCTATATGTCGACGGTGCCAGTTATCGAAGCGGCCGAACAAACGACACTGCAAAAAATCGTGCCGCTCAAAAAACAAGGTCGCGTGTTTGGGTTTGGGCAAAGTGTCGAAGCCGCGGCGTCACCCGTCTCGGCCTACATGATTGGCCCGATTGCGCAGCTCTGGATCATTCCGTACATGGCAAGCCCTGAAGGCAAGGCGACCTGGGGCTGGCTGGTCGGGCAGGGCGAAGCGCGCGGTATGGCCCTCGTATTTATGGGTGCAAGTCTCATCATGCTCATTGCAGCCCTCATGGCATTTCGATCGCGGGCGTATACGTCGTTGACTCACAAGTACAGGGCAGCACAAGCCGGCTCAAACTAGCAACTCGTAGGCTGGACTCTTTTTACGTTTTCCAGCGCTCGAGATGGGGAAGTTGTTTCTGCGCCAGCCAACGCATCAGTCGGCCGCTGCCGTTTTCGACCAATGCTTTGTCAACAATTGTTTTCATCTCATCGAGCGTGCAATCTGGTCCAATAAACGCACCATTTTCGTAGCAGAGGCTACACCATTTCTCGCTCTTGGTGCCGTCTGCTTCTGTACCACGACAGTCACCTGCTTTTTTGGTACTTAGCGGCATCCCGCAGCTTTGGCATTGTTTGCTCATATTGTTTACCTCCTACGCTACTGATTATACTCTTGGCAGATTCGGCACTAAACTCCCATAGTTATGACCCGTGGCGCAGTCACTTTTTCAGGGCAAAACTGAGTGACAATGAATTGATACAGTAGCGTTTGCCGGTGGTTTCGCATGGGCCGTCCTCAAAGATATGGCCGAGGTGGCCCCCGCAGTCACTACAAGTCACTTCTGTACGCTGCATACCGTGACTAGTGTCGTCGGTGAACTCAACACTGCCTGGCAGCGCATCGTCGAAACTCGGCCAGCCACAGCCAGAGTCGAATTTGTTATCTGATGCAAACAAGGGCGTGTTGCAGTTGGCGCAGGCATAAGTACCGTTTTCGTTTAGCTCTAAAAATTTGCCGCTAAACGGCGCCTCAGTTGCTTTGTCACGGAGTACCGCAACTTGCGCACTGTTTAGACTGGGATTTATGGGTTGTTTCATACACCTAGTATACTTAAATGTATGATTGAACAAATCGTTGTAGCTGGTGGATGTTTTTGGGGCATGGAGGAGCTGTTTCGCGCGCAAGTCGGCGTTGTCGACACAGAAGTCGGTTACACTGGTGGTAGCAATGACCATCCAACCTATGAGCATCATCCTGGTCACGCTGAGGCGCTACGGATTAGTTACGATCCATCTCAGACGACACTAGCAACACTGTTAGATTATTTTTTCCGTATCCACGACCCCACGACGGTAAACCGTCAGGGAAATGATGTTGGCGAGTCGTATCGCTCAGCGATATTTTATGCTGATGACGTGCAGCAAGATGCGGCCACACAGGCGATTGGGCGGGCGCAGCCTCGCTGGGACGGTGCGATCGTGACGAGTCTGGAGCCGTTGACGCAGTTTTACTCGGCCGAAGAATATCACCAAGATTATTTGCAAAAGCACCCCGGTGGGTATACCTGTCACTACGAACGTACATTTGTGTCAGATATGTAAAGAAGAGCTACCGACCAGGGCCTGACTGAGACATGGATTAGTTTTGTTGTAGTGAAGCGTGGTGTGGCTTTTTCTCGATGGGTGATATGATAATTGTATTATGAAACGAATTATCACGGGCATCACTATCATCCTCGCGGGTGTCATGATCTTACTCTCAAATATTAACGTATTGAACTTTGGTCCTGTGTTTGCTGATTGGTGGCCCCTACTGCTTATCGGAGCGGGACTACTGATGCTAATTAATGACAGCAAAAATTACATCTGGAGTTTGTTTGTGTCGGGCCTTGGGGTACTTTTTTTGGTAAACACGCTCGATATCGCAAGGGTAAGTGTAGGTGACATCTTTTTCCCAGCGGTTTTAGTGGCTATTGGCTTATCGATATTGCGTCAAAGCACCGGTTCTACTATTCGGCGAGTGAGTGAAAAAAATGACGAAGATATTACTGCAATACTCGGTGGCAGTTCGCACAAAAATACGTCGTCAGACTACCGTGGCGGTAAGGTGACGGCCGTGATGGGCGGCAGCGAAATTGATCTTAGCAAGGCAACTATTAAAAAAGACGCGCTGCTTGACGTTTTTGTGTTTATGGGTGGAGTGGAGCTACGCGTACCCGAAAATGTCATCGTGAAATCTCGCGCTGTTATGGTGATGGGTGGCATAGAAGACAAAACAAGCCCCGTTCACTCGAAAGATGCGCCGATACTCTATCTCGATGGGGTGCTCATCATGGCAGGTATCGAGGTAAAGCGCTGACCTGTTGTCGCTCGAGCATTACGTTCACATCGAGGTTGAGATTGTCATATGGTGTAACGTTTGCGTGTGCAGAAGGTCATGCCTATAGTATAAAAATTATGTAAATCTCAATAGTACAGACCGGCATGTTACGGGGGTGAAACCCATAATTTTCATGAACATGGTATAGTGAAAATTATGAAAAAGGTAGAAACAATCAAGATGTCCGCAAAAAGCCTAGCAGTGCTGCAGGTTGTCGGACTGGCGGTGGCCTTTTTGGGTGGTGCAGTATATAACAATATTGTCGGCGACGGTAATGGAACACCCATAGGACTAGGTGTATTTATTATTGTATTCTGCATGACTTTGGTCGTACATGAGCTTCTCCATGCTGTTGGGTTCTTGCTGGCAGGCGTGAAACCTGCATTTGGCATTGGTTTTGGGTTTCTCTATGTAACCGCCAACCGGCTCCTGTCTGTCAAGCCAATGCTGATAGCGGGATGTTTGCCTTTTGTCGTTTTGTCTGTGCTTTCTCTCATGCTATCTGTAGTACTACCCATGTATCAACATATTTTTTCACTTGTGTTTATAGTTAACTTTACCGGATCAGTTGGAGACTTATGGGCTGCCCAAAGACTTTGGAAATATATTAACCGTAGCGGCGTAATTGTTCATGATCAAAAGTCAGGCATAGTCGTGTACGTTAAGGATAGATAGTAATAGTCAATACCAATAAGCGGCAGATATACTGCATGTGAGTAGGCTAACCTATGTGCCTGTAGGCGGGTAAGAAAGATATCGCCATTGGTCAGCTAGAAGTGTTGGCGACTTGTTCCGCGCATCAGAAGATGGGCTGCGGGGTACCTGCGAGCGCAACAGACAAATGGAAAGCGATTGTCCGTGGGTGTCACGCTGACGTTCAAAGCGATTTAGACCCCGATTATTTCCTGCAGTTTCTTTCAGCCTTAGTCAATCCTGACTAAATACTGCCCCAAATCGGAGCGCATAATGCTTTCGCGTTTGGTGGGGTGGCCATCGGCTTCGACGATGAGCGTTATGAGCGGTTCGGTGCCGGAAGGTAGGGCCGGCAGGCTGATGACGCCCAACTCATCCGTTGTCGCTTCGGTGAGTACTTCGCTGACGGGGTTGCATGGTGCTTTTATGCACTGTACCTTGACCTCGCTCGAAACCTTCACGCGGGTACGGGCGAGCGGCTGCGCCTTTGCTCCATTTGTTATGACAACCAGTGTTACCTGCGAGGGTTTCGTGCCAGTACCCGGCACATTCACGCCAAAGGTTATGCCCCGCTCGAAAAGCTGACGGGCATAATCGGTGTTGGTGCAAAGCGGGTCGGTTGTGGTGTAGTCCGCGGTTGCGCGGTCGCAGCGCAAGGCTTTTGTGATGTCATTTGTGCCGGTATTTGTAGGGGTATCACTTCGTTTAGAAAACAGCAGGAACGTTACGCCAGCGCCAACGACAATGAGGCAGGCAAGTATGATGATGAGTTGTGAACGTTTTTTCATACCACCAGTATAGCGCATGGTTTAGGCGTCTTACGCGCGTTTGCCAAATATGCCTTTTTTCGCAAGGTATGGCATGACAATGAGCCCGTTAATATCGAGCAGTGCATGGACAGCCATAGGTACAAAAATAGTTCCGCTGCTCATAAAAAGCTTCAGAAATACCCAGCCAATGACGGTAGTTGCAAGCACAACCTTCCAGCCACCGTAGAGATGCTCAATCCCAAAAACAAGAAGCGCTAGACCCATCGATACGGCCGCGTTGCCAGTGACAAGAAAAAGGAGCGCGGGCAGCATGGCGCGGAAAAACAGTTCTTCGGTAATGCCGGCCGTTACCGACATGCCGACAGCCAACCATCGCTCTTTGGTTGTAGTAGGAATAAGTGCTTCTTGCGGTGCCTCGCGGCGCTTTTTTAGGCTACGTTTGACTCGCCAGCCAACAATGAAGGCTGCGACGAGAAGCCCTACCACGACGCCAATGATGACGCTCGTGTCGTGTTCGCTATTGCCGCTCAGACTGATGAATGCAGAGCTGTCGCTGCGAGCAATCGGCTCAAACAGATAGTGGATGTGTCCAGCGAGCAGCAAAAGCGTCGCTGCTGGGAGGGCAAAAATGAGCCAGGACTGACTAATCCAGCGCAGGTATAACCTGCTTCTTTCTTTTGTGCGTATGAGCTCGGCGTAATCTTTGACGCCGGTGTAGGTTGAGTAAGCCGATATGGCAAGTGCGATCAGAAGTAGGGGTAAAAATGACAAAGTGTTTTCTCCGTATTACGGTTGAATGAAATGATATAACTCTTATACTATATCATTATGAAATACGTTGCGTTGCTGCGCGGAATCAATGTAGGGGGCAACCGCAAGGTGTCGATGGCAGAGCTGAAGACCGTGTTTGAGCGATGTGGTTTTAGCGATGTCAGGACGTACATAAACTCTGGCAATGTCATTTTCGAATCGCTCAAGAAGCTAAATGTGAGCGCTATTCAAAATACGTTATTGTCAGCCTTTGGGTTTGAAATACCGCTTCTTATTCTCGACGCTAACAACATTTGCCGCATTGCCGAAGCGATTCCGGAAGGGTGGCAAAACGACACCACACAGAAGTCAGACGTAGCCTACCTGTTCCCCGCGGTCGATGAGGCGACCATTACCATGAAGCTCAGCTGCAACGCAGACATAGAAACCGCGGTGTATGTAGAGGGTGCGCTGCTGTACTCTGTAGAGCGCAAAAACCAACATCGCAGCAGCTTGCTCAGGGCGGTCGGTACGCCACTGTACCAGCAGATGACCATTCGTAACGTGAACACCGCCCGTAAACTAGCAGAGCTGGTGCAATGAAGGCTGAAGATGTTAAGGCCATGCTTCAGGCCTACACCAGTGATGCCGATGCAGTGAATTTGCAATGGTTTTTCAAGACGGGGCCGGGGGAGTACGGTGAGGGTGATCAATTCCTAGGCGTACGGGTGCCGATGATTCGGAAGGTTTGCAAAGAGTTTCGACAGTTATCGCTCGGGGAGGTACAAAAACTCATCGAAAGCCCGTTACACGAGCACCGCATGGCAGGGCTTATCATATTGACACTCCAATACCCGCGTGCGTCAAATCAAGCGAAAAATGACATATTTGACCTCTATATGCAGGAGCTAACCAAGCGAAATATCAATAATTGGGACCTTGTCGATGTTACCTGTCGCCAGATCGTTGGTGAACATCTACAAGGCGATCGCGGACAGCTGTATGAACTTGCGAAAAGCAACAACTTGTGGGAGCGCCGCGTCAGTATCATTAGTACATTTGCCTATATCGCTCGTGGTGACGCAAGTACCTCACTCGACTTGGCCGAACTGCTACTCTGTGACCGCGAAGACCTGATGCATAAAGCCGTTGGCTGGACACTCCGCGAAGTCGGCAAACGCTGTGACGAGCAACTGCTGCGTGATTTTCTCGACCGTCATGCCCGCGGTATGCCACGGACGGCACTACGTTATGCTATTGAGCACTTGCCTGAAACTCAACGTCAGTACTATCTATCAATCAAAAAAACGTAATTAGCGACGAGTGATAATTGGTTTGCCTATTAGCTTATTGAGCAGACAGGCACCCAGTAGGCCAGAGACGATCAACAGTAAGCCAAGGTCGCCAACTATCCACTGCCAGGGGTCTCGAAGAGTTCCGAACGCAGTATATACAAGCCATGCTCCCAACAGAATGCGAAGCATGCGCCCATAAATACTCGCTGCCACATCGACGATTTTGATAAGTAAAGCTCTGTTCATACTTCTAAAAAATACCCTTTTTACGACCAAGCCACATTGCGATCGTTAGCACAATTGTCGTAATGCCAAGGATAATCCAGAAGGCACCGGTATCATGCTGAAATGGTGTCTCGATATTCATGCTATATACCCCAAAAATCATGTTGGGAATTGCCATAGCGAGTGTAGCCACAGTGAGAACTTTCATTGTTTGGTTGAGGCTGTTGTCGCTGATGGAGCTATGCGCGTTGCGCACCCCAACGATTGCCTTGATGTTATCATTACATTTTTCGACCGACTGCTCGTTCATGAGTAGTGCATCTTCCACGAGATCACGGTCTTGCTCTGCCAAACGATGACCGACAAAAAGCCGCCTCAGCACAGCGCTGTTTGGCTGCAATGCGCTCAAAAACTCATTTAATTCATCCTCGATCAAGACAAAATCAACAAAATCTTGGTTGCTCACTGCATGGGTGCGCAATCGCTGCCGAACTGCTTTTATTTTTCGACTCGTCTTGTCTGTTAAGCTGTCGTACTGCTCGGTAATTCGCTGCATAATAAGCAAGACCAGCCGCGTCTGTTCCCGGGTGGTGAAGGGAATCTTGCCAGAGAGAAGGGGCTCGAGCGGAGCAACGTGCCGTGATGAAACGGTGATAAGCGCGTTCTCTAGCAGGATGATGAGCAACGGAAAGGTCTCAAAATCACCAGTTCGCTCACGAACCACATAACGTACATAGATGTAGGTCTGTTTGCCCTCTGATTCAAGCCGCGGCACTTCGTCTTCGTCGAGCGCATCTTCTAGGTGACCAGGCACGAGATCGTATCGTTCGACAACTTCAGCCAGTTCATCTTGCGAGGGAGATTCCAAGTGAACCCATACGTTGTCGCGATACTCTCCCAGAAGGGCAAGGTCTTTTGAGGCGATGGCTCGATAGTAGCGTTTTAGCACGCGAAATTATTCTCCAGATACACTTGCTTCATATGACTACTATACGATCTCTAGTGCCAGTCGGCAACAGCATGTGATATACTTTGATGTATGAAAAAGCATAAGAAGCAATCATCACAAGACTCAACGGCTGTATTGGTACTGGGCATCGCCATGTTGCCAATCGGCACTGCGCTGCTGGCATCAAAGTATGCTGTCGGATCAGTTTTTTTGGTGTTATCAGCTGCATTTGTCGGTATGGCGCTTGGTATGATGCGCGCCGAGAAAAAGTAGACCCCCGCGATCACTTCGGCTTATACTAGTGGGATGAACACCAGTCTCGCGCAAAAGTTAAAAAACCTTCCCAATTCCCCTGGGGTGTACTTTCATAAATCAACCTCTGGAGAAGTGATTTATGTGGGAAAAGCGGCGGTCTTAAAAAATCGTGTCCGGCAGTATTTCCAGGCAAATCGAGATATCGATGCCAAAACGCGTGCGCTGGTGGCGGAGATAGAGGATACCGACTGGATTGAGACGGACAGCGAAATTGATGCTCTGTTTTTGGAAAGCGAAATGGTAAAGCGCTACATGCCTCGTTACAATATCTTGCTTCGCGACGACAAGTCCCAACTGTATGTCCGTATTGACATAAAAAGCGAGTGGCCACATGTCAGTTTTACGCGCAATCCAGCTGACGACAAGGCTCGGTACATCGGACCATTCTATAATGGCCATGCTCTCAAAAAAGCTCTTCGATACCTGCGAAAAGTGTTTCCGTATTATACGAAACCGCCGGGTACACACCGCGTCGACTTTGATGTTCATCTGGGGCTGAGTCCGCGCTCCGATATGACAAGCCAAGAATATAAATCTAGTCTTAAAAAGCTCATACGATACATTGAGGGCGATAAGTTAACTATCACTCGCGAACTCGAGCGAGACATGAATCGCGCCGCACGGCAGCAGCAATTTGAGATTGCTGCCGAATTGCGCAATAGGCTCGGATATCTGCGAGAATTGCAGCGGCGTATTATGTTTGGCGACAAAGAATTCTTGGATATCAGCAAGGACAGGGCGCTCGATGATCTACGATTACTTTTGGGGCTAGCGTCGATACCGGCACGAGTGGAGGGATACGACATTAGCCATATGAGTGGCACAAATGTTGTCGCGAGTATGGTGGTATTTACAAACGGCGTTAGTGATCGTACTGAGTATCGAAAGTTCAAAATGCACAAGGAGCAAAACAATGATTTCGCAAATATGTTTGAGACCTTGTCGCGTCGGTTTAGTGAAAAAAATCGTTCTCGGTGGAAACTTCCGGACATCTGTTTGATTGATGGTGGTAAGGGTCAGCTTGATTCGGCGATTACTGCGCGGGATCAGGCAGGTCTCACGATACCAATGATCGGCTTAGCTAAACAGCACGAAGAGATAGTCGTACACCTCGAGAGATCTCGCGTGAGGCTCGACCATAAGGTACTCGAGAGATTGGACGGTCATACTATGACGAGTGACAAGTTTACCCTAATCAGTCTTCCTCACAGCTCCCATATCGTTAAACTTTTACAACGCATTAGGGATGAGTCGCATCGTTTTGCTGTGACATACCATACGACCCTTAAGCGTACCTCACAAACCAAAAGTACACTCGAGGATATTCCTGGCATTGGCCCGGTGACACGCAAGAAGCTGATCAAAGCTTTTGGTAGCCTGCGAGGTATCGAGCAAGCGAGCCAGACAGATATCACTCAAGTTGTTGGCGACAAGTTAGCACAGAGAATCATTTCTTTTGTAAAGTCATGAGGAGTGCTATAGTAATTGTATGAAAACTAACCACAAGCAGCATGGATTTACAATAGTTGAGTTACTTATAATGATCGCCGTGATTACTATACTTGCGGGTATAGTAATTTTCGCTTTTGGGTCTTGGCGACAACGTACTGCTGTAGCAGAAGTAAGGAGCGCATTGTCCTCTGTTGCCGATGGGATGAAAAATGCCCGGAATTTTGATAATGCTTTTCCAACGTCTATACCAACTGATGTGACGATAAACTCTGGTGTGACGGTCACCTACATTTCAGGTACCAGCTCTACATATTGTGTCGAAGGGGTTAGTGTGGCAGTGCCTACGGTTAAAATGTTTGTTTCAGATAAGTACCAAACTCCTCAGTATGGTACCTGTGCGGGTGGAGTAATAGTTCCTGGTGCGTGGCAGATAACGATGCCTCCTTCTGGTACATCCGATCTTGTCTTTGGATATACAGGTAGTGGCTGGGGTGCACGTGTAGATTTGGCTATATTGAAGCCAGCAGTTACCAATTTAGCACTTGGGACGACGATTAATATAAACTCTACCGCTGGCTGCACTGAGCTAACAATCCTGTGTGGTACAACAGTGTTTCAGCTGAGAACTACTGGTCCTCTTGAGATGTCCATAGATGGAGGTACTACGTGGACAACTACAAATACTGTTTCGATGACGACTTCATCAGCTGGCTGGACATATCAGGTGCGTATCACACCTGGAAATACTAGCCCGGTGGGCACGGTAGCGACCTTTGAAGCATACTCAGCATCGGTAAGTAACCCTCAGGTACAAGCAAACATTAACGGTGGATATTCAAAGGTAATATTTACCAAAAATTAGAATAAATGAGATACTCAGTATCTTTAGCCAACCAGCAGAAGTTGAGTTACGCAGCAGTTAATAAATGGATAGTGAGAAGATAAAAAAAAGACACGAGCAACTAACCGCGCAGTTGTCCGGAGGGCTTGTCGTAGTTTCATCGTATGACCAAGTGCAATTAAGTAACGATATGGTAGCACCATTCCTACAGGAAGCTAATTTTCTGTGGCTTACAGGAATTACGTTACCTGGGTGGAAAGTGATTATTGACGGCATACGTCAGCATGTGGTGTTGGTGAGACCGTCTCGGTCGGAAGCGGAAGTTATATTTGATGGTAAGACAGACGAAGAAGCCTTGCTCGAGACAACTGGAGCAAATGAGATCATTGACGAAACAGATTTTGAAACAAGACTACGCCAGCTGAGCCGTCAGCATACAATTGCTTATACACCGTATCGACCACATCCGCATCATTTTGTTATGAACCCAGCACCAGCTGAGCTACATTCTCTGCTTTGCCGAATATTTCCCAAGGTAGTAGACTGCAGTGATCAACTGGCTCGACTTCGAGCGATCAAATCGCCTGAGGAGATTGCGGCAATTCGTCGAGCGGTGAAGTTAACAATCATGGCCTTTACCGCTGTCCGTGCGCAACTCGAAGAATACCGCTATGAATATGAGGTTGAGGCTGATATGACGAGGGCATTTCGTCGGGCAAACGCAGCACACGCCTATCAACCAATTATCGCCGGCGGAAGCCACGCAGTGACGCTTCATTATGTCGAAAACAGTGGCAGAATAATGAAAAATCAGGCATTACTGATCGATGTCGGTGCGCGGGTTGATGGTTACGCGGCTGACATTACGAGGACGTATTGTCTGAAACCGACAAAGCGTCAGCAGCAAGTACATGCAGCGGTCGAGAATGCGCATCGCCGAATTATTGCACTACTCAGACCAGACTTGCTTATTGCAGACTATTTACGTCAAGTTGATGAGATTATGAAAGATGCTCTCGGTGAGGTTGGCTTGCTCAAAAATCGGGATGACACTGAGACGTACCGAAAATATTTCCCTCATGCTATCAGTCACGGTCTAGGCATTGATGTTCATGATAGCCTTGGGGCACCGCGCTATTTTCAACCCGGCATGGTGCTGACGGTTGAACCTGGTATTTATATCGAAGAGGAACATATCGGGGTGAGAATCGAGGATGATATCCTGATAACCGCCGATGGACATGAAAACTTGAGTCGCGCCTTGTCGACAAGTTTGTAGAAAAACGCTATACTCATACGGAGACTATGAAACAACAAATGATGATGTTTGCCATCCGTTGGATACTTAATTCCTTTGGGCTTTGGATCGCCGTGAGAGTGTTTGGCACGGGCTATAGCGGAGCTGAGATTGATGCCGGGGTCGCTGTCTTTTTGTTGGCCGGACTAATATTTTCAGTTGTCAATGCCATCCTAAAACCGATTGTCATAATTTTGGCACTTCCTGCAATCTTATTGACGCTCGGTCTGTTCACTATTATTGTCAACGGGTTTATGGTCTGGATATCACTAAAGCTCGCTCCAGGTCTACAGATGACATTTTGGCACTCGGTTCTTACAGGATTGGTACTAAGTCTGGTAAACTATGTAGTAAGTAGCGTGCTCGAACTAGAGTATTCGAATATGCGAAAGGAGCAATAAATGAGTCTTGACAGTATTTTGCAAAGTATTACCGTTGGGTCGGCAATTCTTATGTCGCTTGCCATTTTACTTCAGCAACGCGGCGCGAGCCTAGGTGCTGGATTTGGAGGTTCGGGGGAGTTATATACTACGCGGCGCGGCTTAGACAAAAATCTATTTGAAGTAACTATCTTTTTAGCGATTACGTTCGTCGCCTCTATCCTGGCCGGACTACTTCTGCCATCATTTAGGTAAGGGAACCACGTGAATAAAGATAAACAGGGGTGGAATCAGTTTAGGCGAATACGTCTTGATCGTAAGGCGTTGGCTCGGCGGGCTCGACGCATCGAAGGGACAACACGTCGACATGCTCATCGTTTTATTATTCGTCGTATTCAAAACGTACGCGCTGTTCGACGCCAAATTACCCTCTGGCTTACTATGATGGGGTTTATCATTGCCGGCTTGGGACTTCAGTGGATGTGGGGACAGTCAAATTACATGGTTTCTGCACGGCAGGGGGGTGGAAGCTACGTTGAAGCTTCACTCGGGCCGATTACGACGCTCAATCCACTCTATATTTCGTCAAGTGCCGAAGCAACCGTTGGTCGTTTAGTATTCTCGAGCTTATATGATTATGATGAAACGGGTAGTTTGCACCAGGACATAGCCGCTTCGCTGCAAGTGGATTCAACAGGAAAGCAATATACCATCAAACTCAGACCAAATGTAACATGGCATGATGGTGCGCCCTTGACGGCAAAAGACATAGTATTTACTATAAATCTCATCAAAAACCCCCTCTCTCGCTCTTCGCTCAGGATCAACTGGCTTGACGTATCGGTACAGGCGATCGATGCGACAACGGTGCAATTTTCACTACCAACAGTCTATGCCGCCTTTCCGTATGCGCTCACCTTTCCTGTGCTGCCTGAGCATATCTTGTCGAGCGTGAGTCCGGGTGCGGTTCGGGAAAACATATTTAGTCAGTCGCCGGTGGGAAGTGGACCATTCCGTTTCAAGTCTCTCCAGTCAGCGGATGTACTAACGGGAACGAGGCGTGTCACACTTGAGGCAAATAAAAACTATTATCGCGGGCAACCGAAACTAGATAGGTTTGAAGTGCAGGCATACACAAGCGAAGAAGCAATACTGAGTGCCTTAAAATCAGGTGAGGTCAATGGTGCGGCGGACATTTCTATTGCCTCTCGTTCGCAAATACCAAACAGCTACACTGTGGCACCTCAATCGCTCGATAGCGGTGTTTATCTGCTCCTCAACACCACTCACCCGGTACTACGTGATGGCAAGGTGAGAAAAGCACTTCAGTATGCAACAGATACTGAAGCCATTCGCGCGAGATTAGGTGAGGGAACACTTTCACTCGATTCGCCATTTATTGATGGGCAGCTGACGGGAGCGGATATTCCGCATGCACCAAAAACCGATCTAACAAAAGCGAAAGCACTACTGGACGAAGCTGGCTGGAAAGCAGAGGGTTCGTATCGTGTCAAAGATGGCAAGCCGCTTGAGCTCAACATCACAACAACGAAAAGTAGCGAGTATGGAGTGGTACTCAAAGAAATAGTGCGGCAATGGCAGGCACTTGGTATAAAAGTCAATACACGTACCGTTGACACTGCAACTGTATCATCAACCTTTGTGCAAGATACGTTGCAGGGAAGAAACTTTGACGTGTTACTCTACCAGCTTTCCATCGGTGCTGACCCTGATGTCTATGCGTACTGGCATTCATCGCAGGCGGGACCATCGGGATACAATTTCACCAGCTACAGTAACAAGACAGCAGACGCAAGTTTAGCAAGTGCGCGGTCTCGTCTCGAACCCGATCTACGTAATGCTAAGTACAAGCAGTTTGCGCGGCAGTGGATAGAGGATGCGCCAGCGATCGGTCTTTACCAACCCGTTGCTGAGTATGTATCAAACAAAAATGCACAAACAGTCCGTAGTAACGCAAAACTTGTTACCTCTACCGATCGGCTCTCAACTGTCATCTATTGGACAGTTGAGAGTGACATGGTTTACAAAACACCGTAAATTGCAGTATACTATGGGGGTATCCAACAGGTGATATGCACTGGTGGCGGAATTGGTAGACGCGCTAGCTTGAGGGGCTAGTGATCATTGCGATCGTGGAAGTTCAAGTCTTCTTCAGTGCACCACAAATAAGATGCCTCCAAGGCATCTCTTATTATTCCGAGAGACCAAAGCTAATCTATTTGTTATACTAAAAAACGTGGCGCGTTGGCGGAGCAGTTACGCAGCGGTCTGCAAAACCGCGTAGATGGGTGCAACTCCCATACGTGCCTCCATGAAATAATCTCGATGGCTCGAGGTTATTTCTTTTTGAGGAGTTCGAGCATCTCGGGAAATGTCTCCTCGATGAAATGCCCACGGTTTTCAAACGTATGAACTATGGCATCGGGCAAATCACGGTGAAACTTTGTTAGTTCAGCAAATGGCACGAGAGGGTCATCTTTGCTATGAAACAAGTGGATTTCATTCGCACTCTTATCGAGACCACGTGCGTCACCAACGAGAAAACTACCATTATCTCCCGTAAAGTCATTGTCGTAAACCGGTGCGACCAAAATAAGTCGCTTCACTTTTTGTTTGAGCGGAACCTCATGAAGGTATTTTGCCAAAAACATAGCGCCGAGGGAATGCCCCACTAACTGAACGTCATTGCCGAAGAAGGGGATGAGTTTCTCAAAATATAATTTCCACTCATCGTAGACAGCATTCCACGCATTGGGAAACTCAGGAAGGAGTACGTCGGCATCTTTTATTTGATTTGCGATCCATGGTTTCCATTTCTGATGAACCTTTAGGCGGTCATAGTCAACACGCTTTGATCGCAGCTTCGTCAAATAGGCGTTGTATGAATTGTAACTTTCACCACCATGAATTATGAGGATTTGCTTCATATTTCTAGTATACTAAAGTTGAGCGCGGGTGGCGGAATAGGTAGACGCGAGGGACTTAAAATCCCTTGACCAAAAGTCGTGCGGGTTCGATTCCCGCCCCGCGCACCAGGTTGGAATAATATTCAAGTTCGCCTCTGTTTTTCTGGCTTTTCTGAGATTTAGTAACTCAAGTATATTATTTGCTTATCTACTATGACTCGCGCTTTCTGGCCGAGGGGTAATACCGTTTGGGGATCGGTATGTCCGAAGTCAATATTTTGGACGATCGGAATACGTGCGTTATATTGGCGTATAGTACCTACAACCGTTTTGCGTTGTTGATCTCGGTAGTCTGCTTTTTGTTGCGGCGTCATCTGTTTGTTAAATTCCCACGCCTTTGGTCTTCCAACTAACACAGCCTGGAACTTATCCAGCCAGCCGCGCTCACCTAGTCCTACTAGTAGATATTCAATAATCCAGTGTTGAGGTATGTTCTCCGAGGTCTCCAATACTAAGATTGTGCCATCAATGTCTTTATCACTTGGTAGATATTTTGCTGTTGCCATTTGAGCCACTAGGCTTTCTACGCAGCCACCCCACAAAATACCTTTAGCGTTTGTGGTGCCATCCCAGTATATGCCATCGTTTGGTTCAAGTTTGCGTTCCAACGCCAAGTTATTTTTTACTGACCAGTCTAAGCCCTCATCATTATAGTTATTTGCGATATCAAGAGGAAATTCGCCCTTGTTAAATAGGGCGTGCTTGAGAGAATCTATCGTCATATCAAACATTCGGACATTCATACCAAATTGATTCATAATACCGCCGCCATAGTACGATGGTATACCCAAATTCCACAAGAAATTGTGCAAATGTGTATTGTCGCTATAGCCAAAAAACGGCTTTGGATTATCTCTGAATACCTGTGGGTCAAGGTACTTGATAAGTTTTATCTGATCATTACCGCCTATAGAAGCAAACACTGCTTTGTTGTTCGGGTCGGCAAATGCGGCCATGATATCGCGCGCTCTGTCCTCAAGCGAAGCATTCATCATACGTGTGGTGGGATATTCTACAGGAATAAGACCGAATATATCTCGCATGCGCTCTAGGCCCAAATCTTGTACCCATGGAAAGAGTCCTGGTAGTCCCGCAGACGGTGAAATAATACCAACTTGGTCGCCCGGTGAGAGTTTGGGAAGGGTTTGGAAGTGTTTCATATACTAATTCTACCATCGTTACTTGTTTATTCACTGGTGTGGTAAATAACATGAGCTTTTCGTATAATTTGTATGTGATACAAAATAGAAACCCAGAAAATATTCCAGTTGTACCACTTCAATCCCCTGAAACAGAAAGTCGCCGACCATTGATGGAAAAAATTAGGGATAAGATTGATGGTGCAAAATCTTGGATTAAAGAACATGTAAATCCTCTGACTTCTCCCGAACTTGAGCAACAGACTGGTGAGGCGCTAACCTATGTCGCTGAGCGTACAATAGCCGATGCCGGTGCTTATGAAATGAGGGGCCCGGGGGACAGCGAAAGAATAACGGAAGCAGTTGGAGCAGCTGCTGAGCAGACAGTAGCCGGGGGTTTAGTGGGCAGGAGTAACCCCATAGAAACATTAGAGAGAGATGGTTTTGATCAAGAGTTAGTAGATGCAACTGTAGAGATAGCAGCAGAAGATCCCGAAACTGCCGAAGCGATAGCAAAAGAAATTGATCGTGTTGAAGGGGTGCTTAGAACTCCTGAACACGCGGCGCGAGAGGTCTACAAAGCTAAGATTAAACGACTCAAAGAAACCACCACTTCTTCCATAGAATCCTTTACATCAGCTAATCTAGATAGTTTAAGCAAACAGGAGAGGAAATCCCTGCTTGATAATCCGGAAAGCTGGGATTCTGAAAGGCGCAAGTTGCACGAAAGTGTTTTCGAAGAAGCAATCTTAAAAGCTCACGCACTTTCCGAAAGGCTCAAAGAAAAAAATCCAAAGCCGACAATCTATGCTCTGCGTGGTAATACTGCATCTGGAAAAACCCGTGCTTTAAGCGCTGGTCACGAAATGTTCGCTGGAATATTAGACGGAAGGGGAGAACCCTCGGGTGCAATCAACCCTGATTCCTATAAGTTTGCCTTGAGAGAGGGTGACCCAGATATCAGTGCCGCACAAGTACACGATGAGGGATCGATGATAAGCCGAAGAATCGAGCGACAATTAACAGATCCTGATATGTCAGTAGTACTAGATAAGCGCAACGAAACCCCCGGAGATATAGAGGACATCTTAGCAAATGCTTCTGAGACGGAACGTAATGTACGGATTCTTGATGTCGACGTACCGCTAGAATCCTCACTGGTGGGCGTATTAATGCGCGAAAAAGGTGGCGAAGATCCTAATGTGCCATTTGATGCAATAATCAAAGGTTTTGTCGGTATTAGAGCAAATAGGTCTGAGCTTATAAAGCAGGTTGAGACTGGTAGCAATACGGCAGTTGATGGGTACATGCTTATGGCATTTGACCCAGATGAGCGAAGACCTGTAGTGGTAGCTGTTCTAATTGATGGTAAAGTTGTTGTCGATCAGAAACGACAAGAACTTTACGCTAGATTATTTAGTACGCCTGAGCAAGCGGAAGCTGATGCGGAGGTACTGGGTAACACGGTAATTGACGATGCCTTTATACAGCAACACT
Organism: Candidatus Saccharimonas aalborgensis; assembly: GCF_000392435.1. Taxonomy (NCBI): domain Bacteria; phylum Candidatus Saccharimonadota; class Candidatus Saccharimonadia; order Saccharimonadales (SeqCode); family Saccharimonadaceae (SeqCode); genus Saccharimonas (SeqCode); species Saccharimonas aalborgensis (SeqCode). Next base: position 218,177 of record NC_021219.1, on the reverse strand, counting down.
GTAATTCATCCTACGATAATAGCGAGAAGGGCCGTGAACATGCCGCGAAGGTTGCGGCTAGACTTGGAGGGTTTAAGGGCAAGACGTTACGCCGAGCGGTGGACATAATGGCAGGTGCGGGTACCGCTCAAGAGCTTAAGGGTTATTTGGCTGACGCTAATCATAATCTATTGGCTACTTCCCGAACCGCTAACGGCACAATCGACACATCGGCGAGTAGTACAAAAGCAGCCAGTATGGAATCCATCGATGGTGATGAAGCCGCAGCAAGAGCTAAAGCAAACTTTGATAAGGCGATATCATTGGCTTTTGAACAAAGAGACGCAGATTTTTCATCAGCCAGCAAAGTTAGACAATTAGTTGAGTCTATTGCTGCTCAGATTAATGACGGTATTGTAAAGGAAGGTTCTCTTATCAGAACTGGCGAAGACTCCGATAAATATCCATACACTAGACTTGACGAATTGCCTGCTGCCATGGAACAGTTTTATGAGGAGTTACATCAAAAACTAACCAACCCCGATAGTGACCCCGTCGAGGTTGCTGCTTTTTGTGAGTACCATATAGACCTTGTTGACCACTTTTTTGCTGATGGCTGTGGTAAAACAGCTAAAGCTATCTCCTCCTTTGTCTTGATGCGTGCCGGTTTATCATTGCCGAGCTATAAGGGTGGACGTGATGAGTATTATAAACACGCTCCAAGGAGTATAGTCAGAGTTGATCAGATCGCGGATAGAGCGGCTTGGCAAGATTTCCTGCAGTACTATAAGTCAATGGTAAAAACTGATAATGGGGGCATATGATAAGCGATAAACATAGACAGATGCTAGATACGGTTAGTCAGTGGCATAAGGGGCAGTTTAGGGGTGACGTGCCCGTTACGATACATTGTCAAAATGTTGCAAATATTGTTGAATATGCGCTTACAGCCACCGGCTCTGTTAGGGATAAAGGGTTACTAGAGGATATCACTCTGGCGGCGCTGGGTCACGATTTGCTCGAAGATACGGATATTCCTCGCGAACTTTTGCGCGATCAGTATGGAGAACGTGTACTATCATTTATTGAACTACTGACCAACCACGAGGATGATTATCACACTGACAAATATATGCAGCAAATTGCCTCTGCGCCCGAGGAAGTACGAATTATTAAGTATGGAGATCTAATCGATAACACGACCAGTGTTGCTTATAATCTACACCAGCTTGGTATCGAATGGGGAAACGATTTTTTTAGGCCAATTATGGAACGCACAATGACAGTTCTTGGCTCCAGTGAGTTCTTGACACATAATAAGGCAGCGTCACTACTCAACTCGTCGGTACATTTATTTGCTAATCTGTTACGGTCGAAGCTGGATCAAGAGATATCTAGTAAAATTAAAGAGTGATACGTTATAATAGAAATGGAGATAAGTAAAATGAACGGTACGGAATTTTCACCACCCAAGCATGACAGCACAAATAACCTTGTGCCCGATGGATTTGTACCTGGCCCTACTCACGAATCACTTATGGCGGCTACGCTTGCAGAGCAAGATCGAACAATTGCAGAGGCGATCGCTGAGGCAATAGCAGCCAACCCCAATAAGGAATCATTTGATTATGTGAGGTTTGCTCAACTATATTCGAAAAAAGACACAACAAGAGACCTGACGGGTGACGAACCCCTTAGTGTTCAAGAAGCATACAGGCGGGAATATTATCTAGTATTTTCTGACGCCCAGACGATCGAAGAGTATGTGAGACACCGTCATGCTTTAGACGCGGAGTCGGGTAATTAATTCAACAAATACTAGACAGTCTTTGTCCTGCTAGGATGTCATGATAGGTTGAGCTATTCTTTTAGCGCGGCGAGTGGTATACTGTAGACAGTAAAAGTAGAGAAAGAAAGGGTAAAAGAACTCATGGATCCAGTAACAGTAACCTTACTCATCGTGGGCGGTGTGGTTGTTTTGCTTGTCCTCTTTGTTTGGGCAACGTACAACGGTCTTGTCAAACTCAAAGTACGTGTCGATGAAGCGTGGAGCGATATCACCGTCCAGCTTAAGCGGCGTACCGACCTTATTCCAAATCTTGTAGAGGCGGTTAAAGGCTACGCAGCGCACGAGAAACAAGTATTTGAAAATGTCACCGAAGCCAGGGCAAACGTTGTCAATGCCAGCTCTCAGGGGCCAAAAGCAACTGCTCAAGCAGAAAATCAATTCGAGGGTGCTCTCAAGAGCCTTTTTGCGGTAGCAGAGAACTATCCTCAGCTCAAGGCAAATGAAAACTTCCTCCAACTGCAAAACGAGCTGGTTGATACCGAGGATAAGATACAGGCAGCACGACGCTTCTACAATGGTGGTGTTAGCAGCCTCAACACTAAGATTCAGATGTTCCCGGCAAATACGATTGCAGGTATGCTTGGTTTCAAGCAACGCGAGTTCTTTGAGGTCGAGGATCGCGCAGCTGTTGAGAAACCCGTTGAAGTCAAGTTCTAGTCTCGACTAGCAATTCATGTATAAGGCAATCGCAGCAAACAAACGAAATACCGTCATGATTATGACGGTATTCGTTGGATTTGTGGGTGCTATTGGGTGGCTCGTGGGTGCAATCAATGGACAGTCAAGTATAGGAATTGGTGTACTCGTTGTTGCTGGTGTATACGCATTGATTCAGTACGTCATTGCCGATAAGCTAGCGCTCGTAACAACTGGTGCGCGGGAAATCACCAAAGCAGACAGTCCTCGTCTATGGCGTACTGTCGAAAATCTATCGATCACCACAGGCATGCCAATGCCAAAAGTATGTCTTATCGATGACCCTTCACCAAATGCGTTCGCGACTGGTCGTGATCCCGAACATGCAGTAGTGGCGGCAACAACAGGATTACTCGAGATCATGGACAACCGCGAGCTGACGGCGGTGATTGCTCACGAGATGGGTCATGTGCGCAACTACGATATACGTGTTAGCATGATTGCGTTTGGTTTGGTGAGTGCTATCGGCCTCTTGTCGGACATGGCATTTCGCCTGATGTGGTTTGGGGGAGACGACCGCGAAGACAACGCAAACAGCCCACTGTTTTATGTGATTGGCTTTGTGCTGATACTTATATCACCGCTTATTGCCGCGATGATCCAGATGGCGATCAGCCGCCAGCGCGAATATCTGGCCGACGCCACAGGAGTGTTTTCAACACGTGATCCTGAGGGGTTGGCAAGCGCGCTCGAAAAACTTATGGAATATGGTCAACCGATGCGTCGTCAAAGCACCTCGACTGCTCACTTGTTTTTTTCTAATCCGTTGAAGCCGGGTCTCATCGCCCAGCTTTTTAGTACGCACCCTCCTCTCGAGGCAAGGATAGCTCGTCTCAAGAAGGATATGCACAAGTGGTGAAAAGCAAAAAAGCCTCTGTGCAGGCCGTTAAGACGCGTCGCCCCAAAGTTTCTTCGAAAAAGCCGCAACCCAGCAAAAAGACAACTACTCGACGCTTGACATCATTGCCTAACCCACGTGGACTCAAGAAATACTTTGAGCACCTCATGATACGGATTGGGTCGTTCTTGAATCGTCGCCCTCATCGTAGTTTCCGTCGGACTCGTCGCCGCGATTACATAAGATCATTGCCATTACCGAGCTACAGTGTATTTACCCATATCGTGACAAAAACACTTCGCCAAAATTGGAAAATCTTTATGCTCCTCACGCTCTTTTATGGAATGATTATATTTATCTTTAGCGGAGTAACGAGTCAAGACGCCTTCACAAATATTTCCAAAACCATCGAAAACGCCGGTTCGATCGGAGAAATGTTTGGGTCATACGGCAGAGCGGGGCTAATATTGGCAGGAACGGTATTGACCGGTCCGACCAGTCTCTCGGTTGATCAGCAAATCTATCTCATGATTGCTCTTCTCTTTGTATGGCTAACGACGGTATGGCTACTCAGAGAACGATTGGCGGGACGAAAGCCAAAATTGCGAGACGGCCTATACTCGGCGGGTGCACCATTTATAGCAACACTCATGCTTGTATTTCTCGCACTCATTCAGTTGTTACCAATCGGATTTGTCATCGTACTGTATGCCGCACTAGCGATGGTGGGAGCACTTTCTTCAGGGCTTAGTATGATGATATTTACGATATTTGCCACACTACTTATTGCCCTCTCGCTCTACTGGCTTACCTCGACCTTTCTCGCATTAGTTGTCGTTACTCTGCCGGGGATGTATCCGCTCAGGGCAGTAAAAGTCGCAGGTGATCTCGTGACGGGAAGGCGACTCCGCATCTTATTTCGTCTGCTGTGGATGATGCTACTTATAGCGCTGCTTTGGCTGATTGTCGCAATTCCCCTTATTCAGTTGAGCACCTGGGCATCTCATGTTTGGACATGGTGGGTATTTGTGCCAGCTGTACCGATAGTTATCGCGTGTATGTTTGCATGGACGGTCGTGTGGTGCAGTAGCTACGTGTATTTACTCTATCGGAGGATTATTGATGACGATACAAAACCAGCCTAAGCTTGCTGAGGCGCGGATTCGGGTCGAAAAACTGCGCGAGCTAATCAATGATTATCGGTACCACTATCACGTTCTTGATGAGTCAATTTTGAGTGAAGCGGCAGCCGATAGCTTGAAGCACGAGTTGTCTCAACTTGAAGATTGGTACCCGGAGCTTATTACAGCCGATAGCCCAACGCAACGTGTCGCCGGGACAGCACTCGATTCATTTTCAAAGGTCACTCACCAGACACCAATGATAAGTCTCGCTGATGTGTTTGACCGCGACGAAGTTATCGCGTGGGTTGCTCGTATGAAACGCGTCTTACCTACAGTCGGTGATGAATTTCTCTGCGACATAAAAATGGATGGGTTGGCTTCTGCGCTGATATACCAAGACGGAGTATTGGTGCAGGCAGTAACGCGAGGTGATAGTCGAGTTGGCGAAGACGTAACGGCAAATGTCCGTACGATAAATAATGTGCCACTACGGCTGAGAGCAAATCAAAAGTTTGCTCATTTTTTGAGAGGCCGTACCGAGATTCGTGGCGAAATCGTCATGTTTAAAGAAGATTTTGAAATGCTTAATAGAGCGCGTGAACGAAGCGGTGAGCCACTTTACAAAAATCCACGCAACTTGGCAGCAGGTACCATTCGGCAACTTGATCCAAAGCTAGTCGCCGAACGACCACTTAATTTCGTGGGGTATGACATTATTCGTGATGATTTGGCTGACACGCCAACAATTGCATTTGGTTACGCGATGCTCATGGAGTTAGGGATAACAACAAGTAAACAGACAAGAGTGGTTCGCGGCGTAGCAGAAATCATGGAGTATGTACGCCATCTAGATAAGATTCGATCAGGCCTGCCCTTTAACACAGACGGTGCCGTCATTAAGGTCAATAATCGTACCGAGTTTGCGAGACTGGGTATAGTGGGTAAAACACCTCGAGCAGCAATCGCGTATAAGTTCGCAGCCGAGGAGACAACAACTATTGTAAAGGATATCGTTATTTCGATTGGTCGTACTGGCGCAGCGACGCCTGTGGCTGTCTTTGATCCCGTACAAATTGCCGGCACAACGGTACAACATGCGAGTCTGCACAATGCCGACGAGATTGCACGACTCGATGTACGCATTGGAGATACGGTGGTGATTTATAAGGCAGGAGATATTATTCCGCAGGTACAACAGGTGCTCGTGGAGCTTCGTCCCAATAATGTAGCGCCCTTTGAGTATGAACGTGAGCTTGCTAGGCAGTATCCTGAATTGGAGTTTGAGCGACAAGAAGGCGAGGTAGTCTATCGGGCAAAAGGCTTGACAGGACCACTGATTCTCAAACGATCGTTGCAACATTTTGCAAGTAAGGGCGCACTTGATATCGAAACGCTGGGTGAAAAAAATGTCGAAGCGCTTGTCGATGCCGAGCTTGTAAACGACATCGCAGACATCTATCGGTTGACGTACGAGCAACTACTGGGACTCGAACGATTTGCGGCTATTTCTGCACAAAAAATGATTAACGCAATTGCTGCGTCAAAAAAGCCGCCACTTGAACGCTTCGTCTTTGGCCTTGGCATCAGGCATGTCGGCGTGCAAACGGCGATTGATTTGGTAAAGCAGTTTAAATCACTGGATGCACTTCGCTATGCTACGATTAACCAGCTGCGCTCAGTTGATGGCGTCGGCGATGTGGTAGCCGAGAGTGTTGCCGCATGGTTTGCTGATGAAGATAACGAATTACTACTTTCTAAGTTTGAGCAGTACGATGTCACTCCTTTCTACGAAGAAAAATCAGGAAAGTTGATAAATATGTCATTTGTTGTGACTGGTACGCTTACTTCAATGGGACGTGACGAGGCGGCTGATCTTATACGGACATTAGGCGGCACCTTTCAGACAACAGTCGGTAAAGATACAGATTACCTGGTTGTCGGAGGTAAGGTTGGTGCAAGTAAACTGAAAAAGGCTCAGTCGTATGGTACGAAGGTTATTGATGAAACGGCATTCCTCGCGCTCATTGATAAGTAATAAAAAAAGTCACCTTGCTCGACAATATTCCACAATCGAAGTTGATTTTTCTTATCACCAGCAGATAATTCCGGTTACGATATATTGTAGTGCTGGTGCCAGCACAGTGACCACCTGGTTGTTCCTCGGGACTGCGCAGGTAGGCAGGCTGGCGTAGTGGGTTACAAAAAGCTGCCCGCCGGGCGTGGCGGTGATACCAGGCGCGCCGCATTGGTTTGCAAACAAGGATGGTTCGGACGTTCCAGATTTTATTGTGAGATATACCGCGACGATGGTTGACGAATTGACGCGACGATACGGCCAGCCTGCTTCAATTATTGCCGAGTCACAGGCGGCCGGGGGAGTGGCTCTTTATCTGCAAAAAATGCGCGACAACGTGGAGCAGCTGATTCTGCTTCAACCTTTGGGCCTGAATACCCATGAATATACACGGTCTCCTTCTCCGTATAGTGAGCTGCAGCGTCGAGTTAATCATAACTTCCTTCATCAAATAACGTCACTTTTTACAGATCTTCGACTTTTGTTTAACCATGCTTTTTTGATCCGCACTATAAAACCTGGCACGAGCAAGGCAAGAGCACAATATGAGGCCGGGCTAGTATGTCGTATTTTGGACCCGGTCAAGGAGTTGTTTCTTGATGGCATTCCAATCCATATTGTGAGCGGTGAGCACGACATACTCTTTCCACCTGCCGAAATAAGAAGTAATCTCGATGCAGCAGGTATGGGAAACATACCAATTTCTATTGTTCCAAAAACTCCCCACTCACCCCTCTCTACACATGCCGGACTCCTGTTTCTGGATGAAGCAATACGGATAAGCAGGAGGTGATATTGAGTGATACAATGGTCATATGGATGCAATAGTTGCTAGCGGTCTGCTGGTCAGTCGAAATAATCAGAAAATTATTCATAATGTAACCTTCTCTATTCCCCCGGGTAAACTCATTGGTCTTGTGGGACCAAGTGGCAGCGGCAAAACAACCCTGATGAGAGTGATAGTTGGTGTTCAGCGGTATCGGGGATCTCTCATGGTATTTGGTATTCCTGCTGGGAATGCGTTACTACGATCAAGGATTGGCTATGCGACGCAAGCCCCTGCAGTATATGGTGATCTCACGGTTGAACAGAACCTGCGCTATTTTGCGCGGGTGAGTGGTGCTCATGCGCATGAGGTTGAGCGTGTGCTTAAAGAGGTAGATATGACACGCTATCGCAAACGTCTTGTCGACAATTTGTCAGGTGGGCAGCGGGCTCGTGTAAACTTAGCAGTCGCATTGATCGGTAATCCCGATCTTCTCGTCCTTGATGAACCAACCGTTGGCCTGGACCCCATTTTAAGAAACGATCTGTGGCAGTTGTTTGATAAACTCGCCAAAAAGGGAAAGACACTTCTCATTTCGAGTCATGTCATGGATGAGGCAGAACGCTGCGATGAGTTAGTCTTATTGCGGGCAGGCGAAATGCTATGGAACGATAGCAAAAAAGCACTTCTCGTCAGAACAAAAAAATCGACCGTTGGCGACGCCTTTGTCGCAATGATTGAGGAGCAAAAATGATCTACCATTTGAGGGTAACTCTTGCAACAGCATGGCGAATCATTGAGCAATTATGGCATGACAAGCGAACAATCGCTCTCATGTTTTTGGCGCCAACACTCCTGATGTCGCTGCTGTATTGGATATTTAGCGATAATTCAAAAATGTTTAATCTTTTTGGTCCGGCACTACTAGGGATATTTCCTTTTACGGTTATGTTTCTTGTAACAAGTATCACGACGCTGAGGGAGCGTATCACTGGCACAATGGAACGTCTCCTGGCTATGCCGGCCGGTAAGCTTGATATTATTATCGGATATGCCATAGCATTTGGGTTGTTTGGTGCAATTCAGTCGCTCATTACGAGCAGTGTCGCGATATACTGGCTTGGGCTCAATGTGGTTGGACCTCAGTGGTTTGTGGTAGTAGTTGCGCTACTTGATACGTTACTGGGTGTAGCACTTGGCCTATTTGTGAGCGCATTTGCTCGAACTGAGTTTCAGGCGGTGCAATTCATGCCGGCCCTTATTTTTCCTCAAATCCTTGTCTGCGGACTTTTTGTCCCGCTCGATAAACTACCCGATACACTCGAAACCATTGCCTACTATTTGCCACTAACATATGCAGTAGATGCCCTTAATGGAGTAGTGAAGAATACCGATATATCGGCAGAAATGTGGCGTGATGTATGGGCGGTAGCCGCATTTATCGTTTGTGCACTCCTGGTGGCCGGCATGACGCTAAAGAGAAAGACAAAATGAGCAAGCTCCCAGTATTCATCACAGGAAACCAGCATAAAGCGGACTATTTATCTCGACAGCTCGGCATTTCGCTCGAGTATCAAAAAGTAAATCTTGATGAACTACAGTCGACAGACCTCCATAGTATTGTTGAGCACAAACTTCGTCAAGCCTATGCGTTTGTCAGGCGCCCTGTCTTGGTCGAGGATGTAAGTCTATCGTTTAATGCACTAGGTGACCTACCGGGGCCATACATAAAATGGTTTGTGGAACACGCAGGTGAGGAAGCATGTTGTCGGATGCTTGATGGATTTGAAGATCGTGGCGCAGTAATTCGGTGCACATTTGGCTACTTTGATGGTGAGCATATGATGTTCTTTGACAGTGAGCTCCCGGGTACAATCTCAGACTCTCCTAGGGGTGACAACGGATTTGGGTTTGATAGATTTTTCATCAACGAAGGCTATGATATTACACGTGCTGAGATGAGCCAAGAGGAAAACGAGCGGACATATGCACAACTCATGAAGCCGTTTTCTCAGGTACGGAAGTTTGTCGAATCTCTTCAAGCAGACGAAATGCAGCAATAGCCGAGGCGAGTTGTTGCTCACGAACCAGATGATTTGATGGTGCTGGCGGCCATATGCTGTGTTCGAGCCAAAAACCGATCAGCACGAGTGCATGATACTCATCAACATATTCTTGATAGCGGCTAATCTCATGACCGGACTTGTAGAGATCGATAAGAAAACTGGTTGTATCGGCCAGTCGTGGCCCGCGATCAGCCCAACTCCAGTCAACAATCTTGGTACCGTGCGCTGGATGCCAGGCAACGTTAGATTGACGAAAGTCATGGTGACAAAAAGCGGTAAGCTCTGGAGGATGCTGGGCTGAGTATCGCGCGTAGATAGTATCGAGTGCTGCTATGAGCTCATTGCTCCCGTCGATTTGTGATGCTGCTAACTTCTCCCTAATCATCTGTTGATGGTCGGGGTACACGTTCCACCCCTCCTGGTGTAGGGTGGTGTAGCTCGATGCGATATCCGCAGTGTCCACAGGGGGAGTCGACGCTACTGTCGTGAGACTGCGCAAAATATCTTCGATATAAGCTTCGCGTTTATGAGGTGCACCCGGTGCCCGCCAATACCAGCCGCTATTGGGATCAAGCGCTTCCATTAGCAGCGTATGGTCGTCGATCAGCATAACGTCGTTTGGTACAGGTACACCGTGGGTCTCAAGGTGCTTATAAACAGCATATTCCTTTTTGAGATATCGACGTAAATGATCTGCCCGGATATCATCAGTGATCGTGTTTTTGTTGTGATGCTTAACAAAGATTGGCACTCCTTCGGGCGGGCTGATGATTACGCGGCTATATGCCATATGACCGCCCTGCGCATCACGAATAATGCTTTGATCGGCGTAATACTCTACTTTTTCATGAAGACTACCGTGAGTTTTTATTGCTTCGGCGAGGATATCGCCATGCGAACTATCGGCAAGCAGTGTTCGCGCGTGGCAAAGTGGAACCCACTCGGCGTGCTCTGCATCATCTCCTGCCTGTACTGGATAGGCTGTATGAGTGCGCCATAAAATTGCCGACGTTTCGGGCCAGGCATGGAGTGTCGCGCGTCGATCGTTGACGACGCCCGTATAGACCACTCTCCCCGATGAGTCAACCTGTGCAAGGCCGGTTTCTTCCTGGAGTTCTCGCAGCCCTGCAGTATGGATGTCTTCATTTGTCTCTAAAAATCCGCCAGGAAACGCCCATCGTCCCGTATCGCCCCTTTGGATGAGGAGGAGGCGGGGTGTTGTTGTCTGGGAAATAACGACCGGATCTACAGTATAGTTTGGTCCCCAATGGTAGAAGAAGCCCTTTCCTTCCGCTAGGTGCGGAAGACGATCGCGCCATGGATGGAGCGGTCTTCCGTGCGAATCTAGCTCGTAGCCGAGCTGTCTAAAGCGACTCTTTTCCTCGTCGGTGGGGAACATTGGCTGTTTTGGCATAGTCTCTTTTATCATAGCGCACTCGTCATGTCCCATGCAGCAGGTTCGGCGAGTCGCTGTGCACACAGAGTTAGGTAACGGTCGACATCGGCCGGATTGCCCATGTGTTTTCCATCATCGTCACTTAACTTTACTGTGCCTATGCTATTTACCTCGACGGCCTTACAGACGATATTGAGACCGGGAGTATAGGGCATATTGTTAGTTGAGCCACCGCCAACGCCAAAGGCAACACGCGTTTGCCCGCCAAATAGGTGCTGTAGTTCCGCGACACGTTTACCGCTCAAACTATTGGTAAACATGAGGGTGCGTGTCGTTGGATCGATACCGACACGTTCGAGCATCGCAATAACTTTTTGACCAATTTTTTCTTCTACCCCAGAGTCTATACGATAGAGCTCAGTCTGCTCGTATAGGGTTCGGTCCATGTCATGAAGGGCGACATCACTTGTAAACGTGTCGATAAGCGCAGCCCGCATCATCGGGAAGCGCGTCATCCATTCGCGAAACAGGCGTACTTGGCCATCGAGTGGATTTCCGCCGCGGCTACCCTCAAGTGCGCCAAAGACCGATCCTAGCTCGTGGGCGTTTGTGCCCACTTCTTTGACCCCATATTTGGCTGCGAGCCAGGGATTTGAGGTGCCGATAAATTGCCCAGGGCATTCCTCGACCATACGTCCTACCATGTGATCCTGCCATTCACTCGATGCTGCGCGTCGTGTGCCGAACTCGGCCGTAGCTGCGCCACTCGACGTTATATAGTTGATAAACTCTGTGCCACGCTCATCGCCGCCACGAAACCACTCACGTTTACTTATGCCGTGATCGGCAAGATAACGAGGGTAGTAGAGTGTGGGGATGGCTTTGAGGATTGGAATCTCAGCTTGTGAAACGTCATTCCACTTTCCGCTTGTGACGGCGGTCAAATCATTCGTCGCTGGATCAATTGAGACCTCAATTTCCGGTAAACGGAATGCGGCTAAGTACCCAAGGAATTCAGGTGTGTAGTCCTTGCCCTCCTGTCGTTCGATGATCGCCAGCTCCTCGGGCGTATAACGGAGGCTGCGCAGGCTATCGTAATATTCTTGTAGCTCTTGAACCGAAACATAATCTGCGATGCGCATACCACTTTTTGCCTTGCGATTCACCATTTTGAAGGTTACTTCTGCAGCGGGTTCTTGTTCATAGATAAACTGTCCCATCGGGAACTTATATTGGTCTTGAAGGTTGAGGAGACGTTCCATGGCTAGTTCTCCAGGCGCCCACGATCAATGACAATGCCTCCGGCTAAGATTTCTTCCGTTGTCATAACCAAGGCACCTGCTTCAATCGAGGCTTGTTTTTCAATCTCACCATTTTCTTGATTGACGCTCCGAATCGCATCACTCACCCAGATGAGGTCTGTCCATTCTGATGGGAGCTTCTCAAGGATGGGTCGTCCCGTTGCCGATACGCAGTAGTCACCAGCCAGTCCTGTGAGGAGGATAAGTGTCCTTGAACCAAGACTACGGTTAACTCGCACCACTCTTTCCAGGAATCTGCCGACCGTCTGTTCCTCTTCTGGGAGATCACTGACGATATCGTTGGGCACGGTAGCACGTGGTTTTAAGACAGCGTCATAGCCTGAGTACCCCGCGTCGTTAGGCGCTACACCTTTTCGGGCTAGGGCATCTGATGGTTCGATGGTCAGATTGCGGTGTAGGGCGGCACCTGGGGTATCTACGACACAGTGGACCGGCCATGTCCCCCCATACTCAGCGAAATGATTTGTTACTTTCGGATGTTCATCGGCGGTGTCGACGACCATACCGCCGTGTTCTCGCACCCAAGCACTGAGCCTATTTATCGGCTCGATCACTCGATCTCCGTCCTCAACAGCGAGGCTTCCGCCCGGACAAAAGTCATTTTGTAAGTCAACATTGATGGCGACTACTTCGCCATATATCCTGCTCGTTTCTTTACTTGTTTTCATAACAACTCCTTTATATATTAGTGTGATTTGAACACTAATTTTTTATTAAAAAATAACTTTTTTCTCTCGTATCATTTTTTTCGAGACTTGATGGGCTTTGCGGAGACGTTGCCTTCGCGTTCCAGAAACAATGATGTAAGGGATTCCTGTTTTTTTGATATGGCCGATAAACCATTGGTGCATGCGATGTCTGATGTGCTCACCGTCGCGGATACCATCTTGTACAAACGGGATTTCATCGCCGGTAATAATATAAAGATCAGCTTTATCCTGGGCGGCAATAGCGTGCATGGCCTTCGTAGTACGCCCCATATAGCGGCGTTGCCAGAGTTCTGTCGCGACCGCATTGGTATCACACACGACAACGCCGTCACTGCGTTTTGCCATTTCCGCCTCGTAGTTTTGTTGTAATTTACCGATTCGATAAAAGTCATCGTCGCACCATGCTTTGTCGGTCGTCAAAATCGATTCGGTGTAGTATCTACCAATCTCGGGTGCCCACGGTGCGTTGAGCGCGGCGGCTAGGTCTCTCGACAGAGTCGTTGTACCAGTTGACTCGGCACCGACGATGACGATGCGAAGTGCTAGTCCGGCCTTTGTCTCGTCCGAAAGATACTGCCAGGAAGCAAGCATATCCTCACGAACTTTTGTGCCTGAAATTGGTACGGCAGTACGTGCTTTGTCGACAACGATACTTTGCGCACCCATATACCGCGCCCATGGGTCACCATAGTCTTCGGAGCTATAGACAACATCAGGTTTGTAGCCGAGAAACTGCATCGTATGTGCGGCCCACGCCACCGAGTCATCGTCATTATTGATATCAGGGATAATGGTAACGTGGGCAGTAGGGTGGCGAGCCTGAAGCCACTCGCGTCGCTTCTCGGCAGCAATGTGATATGCCGGGTTATCAACGACGAGCACGTCGACAGACTCACAGTTCTTGAGGGCGGTATCGATAAGGTAGTTGTGCCCAAGGTGAGGTGGGTAAAACTTTCCGATAACAAGACCTTTCATTGTGCACTCCTTTCGTTTATGATGCCAATTGCTTCAGCTAAGCGCTCATCACGGTTAGCTGCCGATATAACATGGTAGGGTAGTTGATAGCTTTTGCAGAGTCGTATCCAATACTCATCTGTGCTTTCTCGTTTGTCGCCGCCATAGCGTAGCGCATCTGGCTCAAAGGGAATGTTACTTTGCGTGACGAGATAAAGGTTTGATTGGTATAATGCGGCGTCTTCTATAAGTTTTTCAGGACATGCGCCAAGATACGATTTGCTCTGCGGGAGCTTCCAGTAACCAACAGTTGCATAGAGATCGGTGTCGAGGATAACGTACGGTCGCGGCGACTGTGTGGCAACGTGTTGCAGTGCTAGTTGCCCTTGCCATATTGCGAGCATCGAGCTGATATTTGTGATGCCGTCGGTAACTTCAAGGTAGGGGCGGGCGAATTCAGGAACCCAGTCACCATCCATTGTATCGGCAAGCTGGCGAGAAAGACTCGTTTTGCCGGTGGACTCTGCGCCAATGATGGTAACGGTAAATGGTTTCATGCTATGCCTCCATGGGAACGCCGGTATCAGCGTGAGTCGGTAGAGTGTCGGTTATCTTTTTACTCCGTTGCCACATCATAAATCCATACACTGTGTTGAGGAGGAAAAACACATATTGGAAGGCGACAAGTGGTAGTCCAGTGGTGGCGTAGGTATAGATAGCAAACACATTGACAACGGCCCATACAACCCAGTTTTCTAGCTTTTTGTTGTCAAGCAAAAATTGAGCCAGAATGGTAGCAGCCAAAATCATCGAATCCGTCCATGCCATAGTGCCGCCAAATTGTTGACTGATGAGTGCTGCTCCAGCGTAGCCGACACCAGCTACGGCTAGATAGACAGGTATCCACTGAAGTTGCACGTGGGTGACAGGTCGTGTTTGCTTGTCTTTGCGCCACCTGATCCACCCATAGATGAGCGTGGGGGTGAGATAAGCATTGAGAATGGCGCTGGCAAGTAGCCCATTTTGCAGAAACAGTAGCATATACGCGGCCGTACTGATAGCGCCGATCGGGTAATTTGCGCGTCGCTCTTTTACGCAGAGATAAGTGCTTGAGTAGGAGGTAAAAACGGCAAAAATCTCGAGCAGATTAAGACTTGAAACCCATCCGGCGTTTAGACCTACGACATAGGAAAGCGTAGTCAGGATAACTCCTATAAATACACTTTCCGCGATATCTCGCGTATTGCTGACCCGACTAGTGGTTAATAGTTTTTTCATTGGAGTGTTCCTTCCCGTACTAATTGTACATATTACACTAACTAATTTCAGTCTACCAAGCGAATAGTGTATTGTCAACGCTATTCAACAATTTGTCAGAATATGAACCCATTTACCCTATTGTGTGTTTTCTGGCCACACTGTTTTGCATAGGGAATTGAGATGGTGTGTATGTTATGTGTTAGCTAGTCGAAACTTCGAGAAAGAACCTCAAGGCTTGACGAATTGAATGCATATAACTTTGCTGGGCGATGCGCACCATCTCGCCAGGTATCTGGCGTCTCATGAATGAGATTGAGCGTGAGAAACTTTTTGCGGAAGTTTCGTTTATCGAGCAAGCGTCCCATCACCGCCTCATATGCTGTTTGCAGCTGGGAAAGCGTAAACTTCTTGTCGAGTAACCCCGACACGGCATTGGTATAGGTGAGCTTTGCTGCGAGACGTTCCTGGGCATAGGTGATGATGCTCGCATGGTCATAGGCGAGATTGGGAAGCCTATCGACGGGAAAAAACTCAGCATGCTGGCTGCCGGTACCGAGGGTGATAGCTCGACTACAGCCCATATAGGTAACAGATACGGCATGTCCTCTCGGATCGCGAGCGACCGTGTCAAACGTATAGAGCTGTTCGATATAAGCGAGATCGTTGTCGAGATCAACGCCCGTCTTGCGCAAAACAATTTCAGTAAGTGCCTCAATGGTAGTGCTGCCGACAGCATTGTATCCACCCGGTAGTGCCCACTCCCCCTTGAAAGGATCGCTTTCACGCTGGGTGAGGAGAACCTCTAGTTTATCACCGTGAAGTTGAAATATAACAGCGTCAACGGTCAGTGTAGGTGGGACATAGGGGCTACTGTACTTCATACACTAAGTCTACAATACAATAGATCGTTTGAAAAGGCACTCAACAATCCGACATAATTGACTAAAACCTCACAATTGGCTCGAGCTTGTGCAAGATGGCAGCATGCCTGCGCTCAATAGCAATAGCTTTCTCTTCGGGAACTTCAAAACCTTCGAGATAATCATCGAAATCTTCGTAGGTCATTCCTAGTTCAACTTCGTCTGGCTGAGAAGGAGTAGCATCGAGCAGGTCAGCAGTCGGCACTTTTGTAATAAATACCTCGGGTACATCAAGGAAGCGTAGCACTTGTCTACCTTGACGTTTATTGAGCGTGGCGATAGGAGCGACATCGGCGGCACCATCACCAAATTTTGTAAAGAATCCAACCAAGGCTTCAGCGGCATGGTCTGTACTGAGTACGACTTGATCATGCATGCCGGCAACTGCATATTGTGCCATCATCCGAGTTCGCGCTTTGACGTTTCCTTTGTGAAAATCGGTCAATGATTCCCCACTTGCGGCATCATATGAGGATACAAACGCGTCCACAACGGAGGCAATATTAAAATCGATAGTATGATCAGGCTTGATCGTATCAATTGCTAGCAGCGCATCAGCTCTATCGGCCTGTGTGCCATAGGGGAGTAGTATTGCCGAAAATGTCGAGTCATAGCCAAGGGTTCGATTGAGCATGACCGCCCGCTGCGCGAGTAGCCCCACGAGAAGTGAATCCTGCCCACCTGATATGCCTAGTGTGTATCCGGCTCTGTGATGCTCGCGCAAATAGCTGGCAAGGAGGTGGGTACGTTGTTCTACTTCTTCGCGTGGATCTATTATTGGTTTGACACCGAGCTTCTCGATAATTTCATGTTGTCGTTCGCGCATGATAACCTGCTTTCATTTAGTGTACTTTATACACTAAATATACGAGACAGAAAATTTAGTGTCAATAGTACACCAATTACGATTGCTGTGCGTAAAAGGAGAGATTTGCTATGATAGGCACATGCGATACTACAAACCACTGCAAATGTCATGCTTTTCGCCACCAGTGATGCTAGCAACATTTATGATCGAGATAGGGCTCGCACTGTATGTAGGGTGGCGCTACACACTTGATGCTGTTTCAAAGCTTTCTATCGCGATCTTATTCTTCCTTGCCGTATTTCAACTTGCTGAGTACAACATATGTGAAGGAAGCTTTGGGGTCGATAGCTTATCGTGGGCACGCATAGGCTATGTTGCAATTACTTTGTTACCACCACTCGGCTTTCATCTTGCGTCACGCATTGCCGGACGTCGTAATCGTACGATGCTGATGGCCGCCTATGGATCCGCCGCACTCTTTGCTGGATTCTTTGCTTTGACAGGACACGGCATTTCTTCAAGCGCATGCTTGGGTAATTATGTTATTTTCCAGTCTGCTCCCATGGCGATTGGCTGGTACGCGTTCTACTACTATGGCTGGCTATTGGCTGGAACGTTCTATTGTTTATCACACGCAAAGAAAGCCTCGGCTCCTCATATCAGTCGTGCGCTCAGAGGTCTGGCAGCCGGCTATCTCGTGTTTATCGTGCCTACTACGGCCGTAAATATTGTCGACCCCGCCACAATCAAGGGCATCCCATCGATTATGTGCGGCTTTGCTGTTCTGCTGGCTGTTGCGCTGGTCGGGGTGGTGCTGCCTGAATATTATCGACAGAGACAACTTGCAACACGTACGTCTTCACAAAAAACCAGCCAAACGCAAGGGGCTTAGTAGTGCCGGCGGTGGTTGAACTATCAGTACAAAAAAAGCTCGTTGCATTGTGGCGTGTTGCCAAGACAACATATCGTGCTGCACCACTGGCCGTCTTTGTAAAATTACTTAATGCACTAATTGATGCAATTTTGCCGATTGTGACTGCGTATTTTGCGGCACTGTCGACAACGGCGCTGGCTGATGCATTTGCGGGCAAAGCGGGCAGTGCGGAAATGGCAACAACCTACGTCATCATCACTGCGGCTATCGGTATGGTACAGGTTGCATGGAGTAGCATCGAACGTTATATCGCCGAATTGGCACGTTATCAAATTGACGCGGCGGTAAGTGATCAACTTCATCTGCATTTTTCACGAATTGAGTTTTGGCGCTATGATGACAAGTCGACAGCAGACTTATTTGACAAAGCGCAAAACTTTGCGTACTTTTTCTCGCGTTTTTTCGATACCATCGCTCAGATGATATCGTCAATCATACAGGCGATCATCGCTATGATTGCCCTGACCACCATCAACGTGTGGTTGGGTGCGGTAATTCTCGTTGCCGTCATCCCCAGTATGTGGGTGCAATTAGCATTGTCTCGACTATCATCAGCGCACTGGAAGAAAAATGTGGAGACGAGGCGGCGGATGAGCCAGATTCGATGGAGTTCTTTTCAGGCAAAAAACTTTGCCGAACTTCGTATGTACGGCATTGTTTCACACTTGATTGCATGGCATGCTCGTTTGCGTGATATCGACAAAAAAGGACAAATTGATTATGAACGCAAGTATATTACTAAGCGGCTTGGCGCTCAGCTCTTTGAAGCGGCGGCCGAACTTGGTATCCTTCTCTACATTGTTGGTGAGATTATTGCGAGACGGCAGCCGATTGGTCAATTTGTGTATGCGCAGTCGCTGGTGACGCGAGCACTTTCGAGTGTCGGTTCTCTCATTAACCAATACAGTAGTATGGATGAAGATCTTGCCACTCTTTTCGACTACGATGCGTTTATGGCAATTCCGACAGGAGAGCAGGGGCGGACATCACTCACGGTTTCCCCGAAAATCATTTCGGTAGAAAATGTTTGGTTTGCGTACCCAAATGCCGAGCAAGAAGTGCTGCACGACATTTCACTTTCCATCAAACGTCATCAGCATATTGCGATTGTCGGTGAAAATGGTGCTGGTAAATCGACGTTGATTAAGCTCCTATTGGGTCTCTATGAACCGTCGAGAGGAGCCATAACAATAGATGGTGTCGACCTAAGAGAGATAAAAAAGACTGACTGGCATCGACAACTCGGCGTACTACACCAAGACTTTGTCCAGTATTGGTACACAAATGCACGTGACAATGTACGATTTGGTGATATCGACAGTGATTTCAACCAGGCGCGCTATCGACAAGCCCTCGATCGAGCCGAGGCACGTTCGTTCGTTGAGAAACTACCTAAGGGTGACCTCACAAATCTCGATAAGTGGCTCGAGCACGATGACGGCACACCTGGTGTTGATTTGTCGGGAGGACAATGGCAGCGACTGGCTCTGGCACGTAACTTCTATCGTCAGAGTCCGATTGTTATTTTGGATGAACCAACCAGTGCTATTGATGCACTGGCAGAGTCACGGATTTTCTCGCATCTATTTAAAGATAAACAACATACGCTTATCATGATCAGCCATCGACTTAGCACTATCGAGCGAGCTGACGTTATCTATATGATGAAGGATGGGCGAATTGCCGAATCGGGCACGCACCAGGAATTAGTTGCGCTGAAGGGCGAATACTTTCGTATGTTTAAAGATCAGCTGAGATAACAAAAAAACGATCGCCGCCATAATGGTAGCGATCGTTTTTATTTCACTGCATTTACCAGCTACGCTGACGGAATGAGTTGCCGTCGTTGTTGCCGCCAAAGTTACCGCCGCGTGGGCGATCTTCCTTTGGACGAGCAACGCTGATAGCGATAGTTCGGCCGTCAAGCTCTTTGCCGTTAAGCTGGTCGATAGCTTTTTGGTTGTCGTCTTCGTTCTCGAATTCGACAAAGCCAAAGCCTTTGCTGCGTCCGCTATCACGGTCAGTGATAACACGAGCGCTAACAACAGGACCAACTGTTGCAAAGAAAGCGTTGAGGCTGTCGTCAGTGGTTGCGTAAGCAAGACTGCCGACGAAAAGATTTGCTTTTGCCATTTCTTCTCTCTTGTAGTTAATAATGAGTCAGATCGACCCTAGGTACCGGTACAAGAAAGAAAAGACTCTTTACTGATGACGTGTACATAGTTCTGAACACCTCTAGTTAAGCACATTTGTTGTTATTTGGCTAGAGGTAATGACGAATAATGGCAATTAAGGCAAATAGGGCAAAACAGCCATTGATAACAACCGGTTGCCAAATTCGGCGATATGTCGAGAGTACCAGTACGCCGATTGATCCAAACAGATTGAAAATATGATAGATAACTACGTCAGAAATGAGCCCGATTGCGTAGGCGCCATAGCCGCCAATGACGAGCACTGTCCCAGCCCAGCCGATTGCATCAAGGATAATAGAGTTACGAGTTTTTTTCATCTCTGTTTACTATATCATGCTTGCGCTTTTTCCTGGTCGGTAGCATACTATGAAGATGCTGGTACGCATACGGGGTGCCCGTTGCGATTGAAAAAACAAACAGCTTCACCAACACCGTGCCCCGGGTGGGCGCGTAGCAGCAACAAAACACTTCTCGGAAGAGGGGTGTTTTGTTATGATAGAAAATGTCCAACGCTAGCAGCACCAGTACGAAGTACTGGGTTTAGCGGGTGGAGCGAGATCTCGAATTAATTTCGAGAGCGAAGTGGAGGGCAGTACCCTCCCGATAAGGGGCATTAGCTCATTTGGCTAGAGCGCTTCCATGGCATGGAAGAGGCGATCGGTTCGAATCCGATATGCTCCACCAGAGAGAATGAAATTACATTGCCGTATTGTCTTTTCGTATGCGGGTACCCGCAAGGCGTGCAAACAAGTAATGCACTAGTAGCGTGATAGTGAGCACTAAGAGTATGGGCCAGAGTTCGTGGAGTCGGTTAGAAGCGGGATGGTTGAAGTCAAAGAAGCTGCGCGAGAACTGGAAGCCGAATGCTAGGAATACCACCAGTGATGCCCAAACAACGTAAAATAATCGTGCACTGGCTGTGCGACGAGTTATCTTGACTCCGAGCATACGACTTGACTGAAATACGAGACTAATAGCAATGGCGGTTGCCATGATGACTGCGATGGTTCCCGACGTCATATAATCAAGCTTGAGGATATCCATAGCGTAGGCATATCCAGCCGTAACGGCAATACCCGAGATGAGCGAAATTGGTAGAATAGGCCAAAAAGTATCTTGCCAGAAACGTTTTGGATTGACGCGGTGAAGCGGTTGAGGAGGGAAAAATGTCCACATGAGTGTCGGCAAACTGACCATAAAAATATTCATAAAGGTATTGTGTCGGGGTGCAAAGGGATATTGTAGCGAGAGAGCAATCGTGAGAAATAGCACGACGAGTCCATAGAGAATCTTGTGAAAAAACAGCAGTGAAACGAGTTCGATTGCTTGCATAATACGATTTCCTAGTCGCATACCGATAGGAAGTGAGTTGAATGAATTATTGAGAAGGATAATATCGGCGACACGTCGGCTTGCGGCCGCTCCTGCAAACATAGCAACGCCGAGATCGGCTTTCTTTAATGCCAGAGCATCATTGACTCCATCGCCCACCATGCCTGTATAGAGGCCATGTCGTTTAAATGTGTCGATGAGTGCTTCTTTTTGTTCAGGGAGTACACGAGCAAAAATCGTCGTGTTAAGAATGGTTTTGTCCCACTGTTTTTTTGATAACTTCTCTAAGTCCGCACCGGTAATGGTTGCGTCAGTGTTAATAATTCCAGCGCTCCTGGCGATGTAGCGCACGGTATCAGGATTATCACCACTAATGACGCGGATACTGACACCTCGCTTTTGCAGGAAGGAAACAGTGGTTTTGACGCCTTCACGCAATTGATTGCGTAAAATGATAAGGCCTAGTGGCAGACCACTTTTCTGTGGCAACGTTTTTAGGGGAGTTTTTTTGTCGTCGAATGACGCAACGAGGAGTACCCTCAGTCCCTCAGATGCATAGCGTTCAATGAGCTGTTTCTGGGTGTGGCTGATCGGTGCATAGGCAGCAACAAACTCCGGTGCACCAAGCATTATCGTGTGCGTTTGGCCGTCGAGACGATAGCGAACGGCGCTTAATTTGCGCTCCGACGAAAACGCGAGCGTGTCAAGCGCAGTTGCATGAGCCGCCGTAGCCAAAGCGGTTGTGATGGCATCGCTTGTCGCGTTCCCTCCGCCAATGAGACTTGCTGCTACGCCAACCTTTTTTTGGAGAGCGTCTGTCTCATCTTCGAAAGCCTCAACTCGATCAAACTCGATTGCATCACTCGTGAGAGTGCCTGTCTTGTCAACGCAAAGGACCTTAAGAAGAGCCATAGCCTCGATAGCAGACAGTTTTTGGGGAAGAACATTAGCGCGAGCAAGTTTGAGCGAACCAAATGCGAGCAGCAATGTGCTTGCGAGGATGAGACCTTCGGGAATAATCGTAATTCCTGCGCTAGTGATTGTCTTAAATATAACAGTTGTAGAATAGCCCGCAAGCCAATAGGCAAGCCATATAAATAGGATCACAGCCATTGCTCCAAAGGTAAGCCAGAGGATGAGCCGAGCAAGTATTTGCTGCAATGGCGTGAGCTCTGGCCGGTATTGTTTAAGTTGTGAAGTCATTACACCTGCTTTTGTATCGACGCCAACAGCACTGACCCTGACGAGTGCAGTACCAGCGACAACAGAACTCGACGCTAAGACGGTGGATTTCATTGGTTTTTCAATTGAACGTGATTCTCCGGTGAGGATGCTCTCATTTACTTCAAGCCCGCGAGATTCTATCACCTCTCCATCTGCCGGCACTTCATCACCCGGCAGCAGCTCAATCGTTGTACCAACAGTTAGATCGGTGTAGGGAACCTGCTTGAGCGTGCCGTCTGGTTGCGGTATGCGAGCAAAGGGGGCGTTCATTAGCTCAAGCTTATGCAGAGCTCGGCGTGCTCTGATTTCCTGGACAATAGCAAAAATCGTATTGAGGGTAATAACAAAGGACATAAACCACGCGTCACGGTATTCGTGGAGAAATAGTAGAATACCTGCTAGTACGTAGATAGAAAGCACTACGGGCGTGAGGATGTTTCGTCGTAAGATTCCGATCAGTTCACTCGAGTTCATGCTTTCTATGATACCGTATTTATGCTATGATGGACACTAGGAAGGTCTGAAGTCAGACCATATTTTTATGAAAAATGCCTCATTGATTCGAAACGTTGCTATCATTGCCCACGTGGACCATGGTAAGACAACACTTGTTGACGGCCTGCTCAAGCAGAGCAATACATTTCGTGATAATCAAGCAGAAATGAGCCAAACACTCATCATGGACAGCGGCGATCAGGAACATGAGCGCGGTATCACTATCACGGCGAAACAGACGTCAATTTATCACGGTGAGTACAAAATCAACATTATCGATACACCTGGTCACGCCGATTTCAGCGGTGAAGTTGAGCGCACCCTCAATATGGCCGACGGTGTACTACTGATTGTTGATTCGCAGGAAGGCCCCATGCCGCAGACGAAATTTGTGCTCAGCAAAGCACTAGAGTTGGGACTCAAGCCTGTTGTTGTTATAAATAAAATTGATAAGCCGGCACGACGTATTGCCGAAGTAGAAGATGAACTTGCTAATCTCTTTTTGGAATTAGCAACAGATGACTCTCAGCTTCACTATCCTGTGTATTATGCAATCGGGAGAGAAGGAAAGGCCTGGGTAGGAGTACCGGAGAATCCTAGTGAGCATGCTGACTTAGAGCCAATATTTCAAGCAATTATAAATGATATTCCTGCACCACGCGTGAGTGAAGATGGTGGGCTGCAACTCCTCGTCACTGCGCTTCAATACGATTCCTTCTTAGGGAAATATGCTATCGGGAAAATCTCACGCGGTAAGGCACGAAAGGGGCAAAGCGTCGTTATTATCAAAAATGACGTTGCTTCTCCGGCACGGATTGACGTGCTCTTTAGCTACCGTGGGCTGCTGCGTGAAGAGATCGACGAAGCGGTCGCGGGCGATATTGTTGCTGTAACTGGCGCGTCTGGTGCACATATCGGCGATACGATTGCTGACAAGGATGAGCCTGAGGCGTTGCCAACCATCTCGATAGAAGCGCCGACATTGAGTATGTTTCTGGGTCCCAATACCAGCCCCTTTAAGGGAAGGGAAGGTGAGTTCACGACCAGTCGTCAGATTGGCGATCGCCTACAAAAAGAGCTAGAGACGAATGTTGCACTGCGTGTTGAGGAGCAGGGAATTGGGTTTACCGTTTCTGGGCGAGGTGAGCTACATCTGTCTGTGCTTATCGAGACGATGCGGCGTGAGGGCTACGAGTTTGAAGTTGGGCGGCCCCAAGTTGTTACAATCACCGAAGATGGAGTCGAGAAGGAGCCAATTGAAGAATTGCAGATTGAGGTCGGCGCTGAATTTGTCGGGGTAGTTAGTCAAGAACTAGGTACGCGTCGAGCAGCACTGAGCAAGCAGGAACAGACCAGTAGTGGTACGACGAGACTTACGTATCATTTGCCGACACGGGCTATGATCGGGCTACGAAATCTTTTGCTTACTGATACCAAGGGGACGGTGGTCATGAATTCCTTACCTCATGGTTATCAACCGCTTGGCGGAAAGTTGCCACAAACAAGATCGGGAGTTTTGATCGCCTTTGAGACAGGCACGACGACACCTTACGCGCTAGAGAACGCAGAGTCTCGCGGCGAGTTATTTCTGGGACCGGCCGTCGAAGTGTATGCTGGACAAATTGTCGGCCTCTATACTCGCCAAGAAGACCTAGAGATAAATGTTTGTAAGGCAAAGCATCTTACAAACATGCGCAGTAAATCGAGTGATGGCACAGTACAACTGACGCCTTTTACTGAATTGAGTCTCGAACAGTGTATCGACTTTATCGAAAATGATGAGCTTCTCGAAGTGACTCCTAAATCCCTCCGGCTACGCAAAAAATTACTCGATCCAAACGAACGAAAAAGAGCTAACAAATAGTAGCTCCTTCATAGCGTAGGCCATATTACTAAGACAAGACGGCCCTAGCCAATGTATTGAACGTAGATTTTCTTTTTTGTCTTCATGACATCCCCTTTTTTTGTTTACCACCGTGTATGTCGCTAATATACAGTGAGGTAGCAAAAAACACAAGCATTTATGTTGATAACATTGCATTTCATAAATACCTTGCCAGAATCTAGCCGTAACCTCTATAATAGTAAGATATGTTTAGGCGCATTTTGCGAAAAAAACAAACATCTCGCCGTCATGTCGAAAAAGTGAAATCGACATATGTTGCAGTGGCGGGTACCCTGGGCCGAACGCCTCAGAGTCCCGAGGATAGCTATGGTGATCTTCTTAAAGATGTTCAAGTTACTCAAGTTTTGGGCGATGGAAAACGATTTGTTGATATGGTTCCAAAGGGCAAAAAAATAAAAAAACAATATGAAGTGCAGCGGCAACAGGCTGGTTTTTCCCTCAAGGACTTCGTAGATACTAACTTTGAGGCACAGCCTATCCTAAACAAGAAGTCAGGGAGTTTGCCTGCTACTGCGGCGACTGCGCGTGAACATATACGGCAACTATGGCCCTACCTAGAACGTACCAATAGAAAACAACACGGTTCGTTACTCGCACTCCCCTATACGTATGTCGTGCCGGGGGGAAGGTTTGACGAACAGTTTTATTGGGATAGTTACTTTATCATGCTCGGTCTTGCTGCTGACGATAAGTGGGACATACTTCTTGGTATGGTACGAAACCATGCCTATATGCTACGAAAGTATGGGAGGATCCCCAATGCTAGCCGCAGCTATTTCCTTAGTCGCTCCCAGCCGCCGTTTTTTGCTCAAATGATAATATTGCTAGCGAAGCGTAGGGGGCGCACGCGGACATACGCTGAGTTCCTTCCATATTTGCTTATCGAATACCGTTTTTGGACGCACGGACGACGGGAGGCGATGAAGCAGAGCACCCCAACGCTCCACAATCGATTAGTACGGATGCCAAACGGTGCGCTGCTTGGGCGATACTTTGATGATAGGCACACACCACGTCCCGAGATGAGCCGTGAGGACCGACAAACAGCTCAGAATATCAGTGACGAGAACGCTAAAGAACAGCTCTATCTTAACTTACGGGCAGGCGCTGAGAGTGGTTGGGATTTTAGCTCACGCTGGTTTCGCGTGGCGGATGAAATTCAATCAATTCAGACCACAAACATGGCGGCAATTGACCTCAACAGTATGCTTTATACGCTTGAATCCACCATCGCAGAAGCCTACACACTTATCAAGCAGCCCCTCCTGGCTACGTCGTTTCGAAAAGCTGCTGAGCGGCGAGCAGAGACTATTCGGCGATATTGCTGGGATGAATCGGAACGGTTTTTTTGTGATTATGACACGTCGACATATAATTCAAGCGGACGAGTAACCTTGGCAGGATTGTTTCCTCTCTATACAAAAATTGCTACGAAGGAGCAAGCAGCCTTTTTAGCGAAGCGAATTGAAACCGACTTTCTGAAGCCCGGTGGACTTGTAACAACCCTTGTTACAAGCGGACAGCAGTGGGATGCACCAAATGGCTGGGCGCCTCTTCAGTGGGTGGCAATCCACGGCCTGAGGGAATATGGGTATCATGAACTTGCCAATGAAATTCGACGCCGTTGGCTACTCGCAAACGACTTAGTGTATGCAAAGTATCAAAAAATGATTGAAAAATACAACGTCGTTCATCCCGGAGAACTGGGTGGTGGCGGAGAGTATGAGGTTCAGGATGGCTTTGGCTGGACAAACGGCGTCTATGCAGCGTTGGATGATGAAGGAGAAAAGCAATGAGTCTTTCTTGGCGAGATGTGAACGCAATATATCAGATATACCCACGTAGTTTCATGGATGCGAATAACGACGGTGTAGGTGACATTCGGGGTGTTATCGACCGTCTGGACTACATAAAAGGCCAAAAAGATTCGCTGGATATTGATGCAATATGGTTTTCACCGATATTTCCTTCACCGATGGCAGATATGGGCTATGACGTGAGCGACTACTGTGATATTGATCCACTATTTGGGACGCTAGATGATTTTAAGGAGCTCATCGAGAAAGCGCATGCACGAAATATAAACGTCATGATCGATTTTGTGCCAAATCACACCAGTGACCAGCATGAATGGTTTAAGGAATCACGTAAATCAAGAAAGGGACCTTACGCAGAGTATTACACATGGCGAGATCCCGCTCCTGGAGGTGGTCCACCAAACAATTGGCTGAGTATTTTTGGGGGCTCTGCCTGGGAGTATGATGATGGTCGTAACCAATACTATCTCCACACCTTTCTGGCGGCGCAACCCGATCTTAATTGGGACAACCCTATGGTACGCGATGAAATGAAACGCGTGGTACGCTTTTGGCTCGATCTCGGTATCGATGGTATTCGCGCGGACGCGGTACGCTGGCTAAGTAAAGACCCGAAGTTCCGAAACGATCCTTTGACAGAAATTGTCAGAAAGGCGATGGACGGGACAGAGGGTGAGTACAACCACTACATTCATAAATATAGTCGTTTCTGGAAAAATCTTTTCCCCTATCTTCGTGAGCTTACTGATGTTGTTGCCGAATACGATAATCGTATCATGATATTCGAAGACTATCCTGACGCCAATTACAGCACAAAAGAGCAATACCTTGGCTTTTATGGTGTCAATCCTAAAGTAGCGATGCCATTTAACTTCGAGGGCGTGTGGACCGACTTTTATGCCGATGCGTTCCGCACATTTATCACTGAGTTTCAGGGAATGCTTGATCCCGATGAGCATACACCCGTGTACTGCTTTGGTAATCACGACCAATCACGGTTAGTCTCAAGAATGGGCGGTGATGAGCAGGCCCGTTTGATGGCACTCCTCCTTCTGTCACTACCCGGTTTGCCGACGGTGTACTATGGTGACGAATTGGGTATGCCCAATACCCCAGTTAAACAGGAGGATATCCAAGACCTACGAGCGTTTACATCAGGAGATATCGATTCGACGCGTGATCCAGAGCGGACACCAATGCAGTGGCAGACGGGTCAATATGCAGGATTTAGTAAGGCAAAACCCTGGTTACCATTAGGGGAGTCTGTACGACATCACAATGTTGAAACACAACAACACGAAGCCGACTCTTTTTTGTCACTATATCGTCGACTCCTGCGCATGAGAAGCCGTTATGAGATTTTGCGGACTGGTACCTATGAGGCGATTGGCGAGCTTGAGGCCGATGTATTCTCGTATGCTCGCTGGTTGGGTGATCAGCATATCTACGTTGCTCTCAATTTCGGACGACTTGATAATACGGTGAAACTTCCACATAAAGGACGTATTCTGTGTTGTACGCATCCGGTTGATTATCCGGAAATTGCCGAAGACGGCACAATCATGTTGCGCCCGTTCGAGGGTGTCATTGTCGAGTGTAGTGAGCACCCGCTGAAAAAAGATTTAGACGAGTAACTCTCTGTAAATATCGCAAATTTCGTCGTTTGGCTTTTCGATCGGTGCACGTCCAATATGGGTAGGAAGCTTCGCCTGATTGCCGACAAATTGGCCATCATACCATAAGCAAACTCCTGGCGATGTAATAATTTTTCGGGCATACCGCGTCTGCTCATCTGGACTAAAGACGGTCGCTGCTCGCGCTTCATCATGATTCTCGAGGAAGTACACCAGATGGGGTGCGACATCCGACAGTACACTGAGACGATTATCGATAGCGCTCTCATCGCGAGCAACCATAGCATCGTAAAGACGTTTGTCATAACAGTAATCAAAGCCCAGCTCTAGGAGAGTGCGTTCCGTGTCCCAGTAGCACTCAGCAATAAAAATAAATGATGGATAAAGCGCCTTTACCGAGCCAATAACCTCTGACCAGTATTCTTCAGTGGGTCGTTGACCCGCTTTTTCGGCCCAAGTATGTTCGACGACGTCGTTCAGGAGAAGCATCGCCATATCACAGCGTACACCATCACAGAGACTGGCGATATATTGCAGAGTCAGACTGCTCTCAAGGCGGTATGCTGACGAAAAGGCGTTTACCTGAGCGACGTCAGGCCATGGTGGCAGGTTTGGGTCGGCACCTTTGGCAATACAGACTTGCTCCGTTTGGTAGTAGCGCTCAGGGTGTTCGTTGGCATCATCTCGGCGAGCGGCAATGTAATACTCGGGGTCTGTCTTTAGCCATGGTGCATCAAATGACGTGTGATTGGGGACAAAATCGAGCAGAAGCTTGACACCGCGGGCACGCAACTGCTCTCGAAAAATCGCCAAACCATCTTCGCCGCCGAATCGTTGGTCAACACGATAGGCTTTTACTGCATAGGCCGATCCTATGATATCGTCTTTGGTGGCGTCGGGGAGGATTCCGACAACCTCGTGCCAGAGTTGCTCATCAGCTCGACTAATCTCGGCCGCTACTTCACTGCGTTGCCATACCCCCATCAGCCATACCGTATCCATGTGATAAGAGACTATCTGCTCGACAACATCCTCTGGAATAGTTGCGAGCGTGATCGGCATACCAATTTTTGTACTCAATGTAGCGAGCCAGGGTGCCACCGGTATCTCATAGATATGTTTCACTAGAGATCATTATAGCATGAGCAGTAAGTAGCAGCGTTTAGACACGTCGGATCTTTCGACGGGTCGTCTCGATAAGCTTTGTCTTTAGGTAAGCGGTGCGGTTGATGATCAGATCATGGGCTGGTAGGTATCGTAGCTCTTCAACTCCAAAGCCGCGTTTAAAGACACTCACACCGTAAAATCGATGGTTAGTATCGGTCTCGTCAACAATACCCCAGAAGTTATAACGAGTTATACCTCGCTCGCGAGCATCGCGCATTGCCTGGAGATGTAGCAGTGGTGCACCAGAGAGTGTCGTGCCGAGTTCGGTGCTAACCCCATAATGGTAGGAGGCTTCATTGCCATAAAATATCATAAAGTTTTGAGCAAGTATCTCTCCCTGGTACTTTGCGGTATAGAGGACTGCCGAATTATCTTTTGCAAATGCTGCAAATTGCTTGGTGAGGAAGTCTTCCGAGAATGCTACAAATTGATGTCGTCCTGCAGTTTGAAGCTGAATCTTATAGAACTCTTTTATCGCCGCAGGATCAGTACTTTTTTCGACGGTGATAGTATTCTTTTCTGCTTTTCGGAGGGCCCGTCGGAGACGCTGGCGCATCCCCTGCAGTATTTCCTGGTCGGTTTTTGTGAGGTCGATCACACCTGCTAGCTCCACACTCAGATACATTGGCGCTTTTTTGAGACCAAGATTGCCAAATTGATGCCGAGCGGTTGGACTATCGAGGAGTTGAGGCCGGATTCGCACATAGACACAGCCAAGTCTTTTTGCCATATCTGCAATGTCTGCAAATACTTTCTCTACGAGAGACTGATTTTGCCAGTCTACGATAGGGCCACCTGCAATTTCCAAATGAATCCCACGACGCGCTGGCTCGACATGTCCGGTGTAGACGGCGACAAGCTTGTTGTCATCGTAGATACCGCGACGGACGATCGTTTTGCTACGCGATGTATGAAACTCTCCCCACTGCCATGATTGCAGGAAGTTGGCCTCGGGGTGTGATGTGACGAACGAATCCCATTGCTCTTTTGATTCAACCGTTTTCACTTCGTATGCCATTTATACGTTTCTCCTTTTTTTTCGTATGGATTCAACAAGCCAGTTTTTTGTGTAGGCAATGGGCCTGAGGACGAGATCATGAGCATGTGTATAGGTAGTGTCGTCGCCACCAAAACCACGTTTGAATGTCGTCACACGAGCGTAGCGATGAGCTGGCCCGGAATTGGACGGTGCAATTCCCCACAGGTTCACACGCGACATCTGTCGCTGCTTGGCGTCATTGATAACCTGCCACAAAATAGCGTAAGCGCCGGGTTCGTTGCGTGCTGCTGGTATCGAGGCCGCTTCATAATAATCCGTCTCCTTACCGAAATGTAAGATAAGCGCAAGATTGAGCGTCTGACCATTTTTTTGTGCGCGGTAGAGACGCGCATCGTCACCAAATTGGCGGCAAACTTCACGGAGGAAATCGGGCGAAGAGGGAGTGAATCCCTGGCGATGGGCAGTTTGGTACTGCATTTCAATGAACTCATCAATTTCAACCGACGCTCTATTTGAGGAGATGCTAATGCCGCGTTTTGGTGCGCGTCGTATCTCGTAGCGCGTTTGTTGGCGCATGGCGGCGAGCAATACCTCGGTGTCACGGCCAATGTCTAGTATGCTGGTATGTTCTGCATGAAGATGCATACGTGCAGGACGGAGACCAAACTGTGTCAATGAAACGGTCTGTGCTTGTGGTCGGATACGCACAAATACGCACCGCTGCTCTCTGGCAAATGTCGCAATATGATTCATGAGGAGAGTAACGAGGCGAGTGTCAGACCAGTCAACCAAAGGTCCGCCAGCGATTTCTAAATATTTTCCTCGCCGGGCAGTATGTGTGACGCCAGCGACTACTGCTTTTACTACACCATCATCGGTGAGCGTATGCCTCAGTATGGTATTGCCACGCCGAGCATATGTTTCTGCCCACTGCCATGACTGCAAAAAATTTGCTTCAGGATAATCTGCGAGATAGCGATCCCACGTGGCCTTATCGCTACACATCCTGAATTGGTTCATGCTTCTTCCTCGGCGATGATCTGAGCAATATGTCGAGCAGTTGTTTTGTCGACAGACACATGAGTCGGGAGATTGATGATGTGTTCTGCTGCATAGACAGCGTGAGGACAGCGTGATTCAGGAAAGGCTACAGAGGGATAAAGCCGGCGCGGGCCGATGGGACTATCATACCAAATATCATCAAGATAATAGTGGTGGGCACGGAGGGCGCGCAGCACCGCAGCACGATCTTTTACCATGATCGAGACACGCACGGGTGTATCGGCTACGATGAGTGAGGGTAGTCTTTCTTGGTAGATTTCCTGGAGCGCCTTTCGCCGACCAATATCATGATCTAGCTCCTTCAGCCGATAGAGCGCACATTCGGCTTGCCAAGCAGGCATCGTGTAGGACGGGTTGATACTACCGCTCGCCGAGCGTGAAATGAGCTTTGTCCACAGGAGCCCCCGTAGTAACACGCCGCCAACTTTTATCGGATACAACATGCGTGCTATCCAGGTAAAAAATGGATACAAACGATCTCTCAGGCGAGTTCCCAGCGGTGCAAGTAGCTCATGCTGAGGCAATTTGCTTG
Source organism: Candidatus Saccharimonas aalborgensis (assembly GCF_000392435.1). Taxonomy (NCBI): domain Bacteria; phylum Candidatus Saccharimonadota; class Candidatus Saccharimonadia; order Saccharimonadales (SeqCode); family Saccharimonadaceae (SeqCode); genus Saccharimonas (SeqCode); species Saccharimonas aalborgensis (SeqCode). Next base: position 186,117 of record NC_021219.1, on the reverse strand, counting down.
TATCTGTTGATTGACGCACAATGAGTGCACCGCCACTCACCGTATCGAGTAGTTTATCGCGGCCAAATGATAGGATGACAAAGGCCCCAACAGATCCTGCCGCACGACCGTCGCCATAGCGTAAGCCAGCAGAATGAGCCAGGTCCTCGATAAGACAAATATTTCGTTTTGTAGTGATTCGCTCAATCGTCTCTATATCACACGGAATGCCTAAGGTATTTTGAACGACCACTGCTTTGATATCGGTGTTTTCTGTGAGCGCTTTCGCTAGGGTATCACCCGAAAAATGGAGAGCGTTTGGATCGATATCAAGAAATACTGGTGTCAAACCAGCCGCATGCACCGCTTCTTGTACGACGAAGCAGCTATAGCCGTTCACCGCGACCGATGCGCCTGGATGATCTAACGCGATTTGGGTTAAGGCTGCCGCGAGCGCACTTCTGCCATTTTGGTACAAAAAGGCCTTTCCGCCAAATGTTGCCTCAAGTGTGTGGGTGAGTTTCGTAGACGAATCACGCGAAGCATGAGCAGTCAGATGCCGCCACATATCTGGGGCCCGAAACTGTGAGCCGATTGACTGAAAAATCACGCGCTCTCCTGCATGGCAGCCATAATTGCGTCAGCCACTTGTTCTGGGTGAGTGAGGTACGGCGCATGTCCCCAGCCCGGAAAGGTATGGAGCGTTGCCGTGGGGAGTTCATCGGCAATTTTTTTGCCAATTGCGAGCGACGTAACGTTATCCGACTCCCCCCACAGCATGATCGTTGGGGTAGCGATCATACGCGGAGAGAAGTCTTTATCGGCTGCTAGCATATTGTTGAGTGTGGCCTGCATGTTTTTTGGTGCTCTGCCGTAGTCGCTTCCTAGCGCGCGGTACACTACACGTCGAACACCAGGGATATATTTGAGCGGTTTGAGTATCTTTGCTGATGCTTTCACTGCAGTTTTTTTCAGCGACTGGCTCGTTGACGAGATAGCGACGCCGGCACTATTCAGCAAAATAAGCTTTTTGAAACGATTGGGGTGTTGTGCTAGATAATGCATGGCAATACGACCACCATTTGAATGCCCTAGGACGATTGGATTGGGGATTGCTTGTAGTTCCTGATCGAGCCAGGCGACGTACGCATCGATTGTCCACACGGCGTCAGACGGCTGTGTCAGTCCTGGCACACGGAGTTGATGTACTTCCACTCCCATCTCCTTGAGAATGGCAACAGTTTTGTCCCATGGCTTAATTGTGTAGGTCCAGCCGTGGATGATGACGAGAGGCGCTGTCATGATAACCCCCAAGATGCTCGGCGCTTAACTGATGCAATATCCTGGCGAGCTAATTTACTTACATCCTGTGGGTTGAGAAGTAACTTCTCGACTATCCATTCGAGGTACTGGCTACCCTTAAAGAGCAGGACTTCATTTCCCTGCAAATGATCGACGATATATTGCAGTGCATCGCGTGCGTTTGCAAATGATTCTACGTGTCTTTGCGGGTTGGATGAACTGATAGCGGGGTGAGTATGTAGAGAAACTCGTCGCCCCACCAGAATAATTTGCTCGAAATCTGTGGTTGAGAGGAGCTCGCCAAGCAATCGGTGTTCTTCGGACTCGCTCTTGCCTTGCTCCACCATATCGCCGATGACCGCCCACTTGTGCGTCGCGGGCATAGCCTGCATCATCGCAATCATTGAACGCATGCTGATGAGGTGTGCGTTGTAGCTGCTGTCTATCAGGTGTGTGTCTTTGATGCCTGCAAAATGACGACTTCTGCCTGGTGGTGACGAAAATGACGATACATCGTGGGTAATCGGCAAAGCGAGATAGTTCATGAGCTGCTCAAGCATCGCCAATTGGACGTACGTCTCTTTTGGCATTGGATCTGAAAAAGAAAATGTGCCACTACTCATTACAAATGATGCACTGGTAGGCGAGACGTGGTATTTGTGCAATGCTGCGTCAGTTATGGCAACTATCTTGCCGCTAATATCTTTGATCTGTGTGGTCATGGCCGGGTTGCCGCCATCTACGATTACGAGCTTTGAGGTGTTTCGGGCAAGTGAAGCGAATTCATCGGCGATAGCTTCATCGACTGACCCATAGCGACCGCTTGCGACCACTGCATCGTAAAACACCGCGTGGCTTCTGCCCAGGCTCACCCAGACAGTTACTTCGGGACGTAGCCATTCGGCAAGCAGTGAGGCTTCGCGGGGGCGTTCTCCGTCAATCTCGGCAACATAATATTTTTCATGTCTGGTAAAAAAAAGTGATCGGAGGGGGACGGCGATGAACAGATACAGCCATTTCAGCTTGCTGCTGGTAATACCACGCATCCCCACGATATCGAAGGCAATCCCAAAGGCACTATTGGCATTGTGTGAATAGTGAGCCGCCGGTCCGAGCTGCGTTTCGATGAGATTGAGCATGGTTGTCTTGCCAACCGACCCCGTTACGACAATAACTCGCGGATTCCAGCGCCGCAGGCTCTTGTTTGACCAGTAACGAAAATACTTCGCTACCGAAATGTAGAGGGCTTTTTTTGCTGTATGTATCAATTTCATCTTCCTCTATCATTATACCCCCAGAGTCGCTCGTTTGAAAACGAGCCACGCATCTGCGAAGCTCGTCGAGGGATGTACTGTGATTGTGGTGCGGGTGTCCGGAGTTGAACCAGGAGTTTCTCGCCTGGAAGGCCAGCGTTTTGACGGTAAACTACACCCGCATGTCAGTCCATGCTATCACGGCCTAGTTCTCGCGACAAGTAGGGCAGACGTTGCTAATATTTTTTGAACATCCTATACTACTGGTATCTATGTAATGTCGAGGAGGATACAGTGGAAGGTGCAGTAATCACAATCATTTTGTTTGTCGGGGCAATTATTGCAAGTGGCATAAAGATTATCGATCAGTATGAGCGAGGGGTTGTACTTACTCTCGGTAAGTTTAGCGGTATACGTGAGCCAGGACTGCGCATTGTAGTACCAGTGTTCCAGCGAATGATAAAAGTCGATATTCGCACTAATACCATCGATATTCCTAAGCAAGAAGTTATCACAAAAGACAATGTCACCATCAATGTCGATGCAGTTGTTTATTTCAACGTCGTCAATGCCGATAAAGCTGTTCTAGAGGTGGCAAATTATATTTATGCGACAAGCCAGTTTGCGCAGGCTGCACTTCGCGACGTCACTGGTAATGTTGAACTCGATTCGTTGCTCGGTAAACGAGATGAGGTGAGCCAGCAGATCAAAGATATCGTCGACGGCGAAACCGAAAAATGGGGCATCAACATCGACAGTGTCAAAGTCCAAAATATCGAATTACCTCAGGATATGAAACGTGCCATGGCCAAACAGGCCGAGGCAGAGCGCGAGCGCCGGGCAAAGATCATCGCTGCCGAGGGTGAGCAAATGAGTGCCCAAAAGTTAGGTGAAGCGGCTGATATCATCTCTGCACACCCGATTGCATTACAGCTTCGAAATTTGCAGGTCTTGACTGAGATTGCGGTTGAAAAGAACTCAACGATTATTTTCCCCAGTCAATTTATGGACACAGTGCAGAGTGTCAAAGATTTTATGGCCAAAGAAGTTAAATAGTTATCTTTGGGTATGAGCCTCGTAATACTCGAGGTCTAGCTGTACGACATCATCCCAGGAAGAAATAAGTCCTCTATCAAGGAGATCAATCAGTCGTTTGTGGTGGGCAACGATATCGTCACGATCGCGTGCAAAGAGCGCCTCAGCTACATCGAGTGGATAGCGGTATCCACTAGTAAGTGCTACTTCTCCAAGTTGGTACTTTCGCAATCCCTCTAAATCTGCCGGAGCCTCCTCGCCCGATAGTCCTCGCAGTTCACGAAAGTAATCATGAGCTGCACGCGGTCCGGTCGGCATATAGAGGGCCCGGAGATCTGCGCTCGCTACACAGAGTGCTACCGCGTTAGCTTCTGAATCGGCATTAAGACCAGCCGTTTGCTGGACAACGATACCCGATTCAAGCATTTGGGCAGTTGTGGCAAGAATTGCCCGGGTAGTTACAGTAGTATCGTCAATTGTGTATCCATTGTTAAGCATGACGCGGCGAAGCCATGCAGCACTTGCTTCCTCCGGTGTCATATCCTCAGCGTGTTCGCGAATGACGTCGTGAGCTGCGCCGCTCAGAGCGGCCAATTCGAGGGCGGCTCTACTAAGATGCAACCGTGAAGCCAATAGGACAGCACTTTCCATGACGGCAGTCGAATGTTCAAGATCGTGATAGGGACATGAAGCGATTGATCCGGGGTTTATCCCGTCGCCATAGCGATGCGCTACCTCGCTCAAGGTAATGTCGACGACTCGTTGTGCTCTTGGTGAAAAATCAACTCTAGTCATAACTGGAAATGGTGCGGGTAGGGAGAGTCGAACTCCCGTCTCAACCTTGGGAAGGTCATATAATAGCCGTTATACGATACCCGCGCTAACGGGTATTATAGCATGCAATCTTACGAAAAAATCCCTCCTAGATATGGGGGGATACTTTCGTATGGTGGCTCCTACTAGACTCGAACTAGTGACAGAGCCCTCAGCTTCAATTAACCGCTCGAAGGGCCAAGGCCTGAAGAGCCTTGTGTCACCTCACGAAAAAATCCCTCATATCACGAGGGATGCTTTCGTATGGTGGCTCCTACTAGACTCGAACTAGTGACACAAGGCTCTTCAGGCCTCTGCTCTACCAACTGAGCTAAAGAGCCACACAACATCCATTCTACAAGAGGTGGCTATTTTTATCAAGGTCGAGGATATGTCGCTAGCAAACGGACCCTGGATTTGCTATGATAGGAATGATGAAACCACAACATGCGAGACGGGGAGAGGGTTTATATCGTCGCAAAATCGGGCGTAAAGCTATAACGTCTGCACGCATGATGTCGTCTATTGAAGCAAAGGCAGAAGTGGGCGTCCACTCTGTGAAAAAGACTAAAAAACTTCCAAAGATACAGTTTAGTCGTAAACAATATATCACTGCAGCAATCATCCTCATTTTGGGCCTTATAGGGTCGATGGGGTATATGTATCTGCAGAACGAATCAGCTAAGCGAGCTCAAGCAGTAGAGCAACAGAGGCAAGCTGCTCAGCGTGAGCTAGACCTCAAGGCAGTCGAGTGTCGCGCTCGCGTTGCTGATCAGAAAAAAGACCAAATAGGTAAAGTTACCTATGGTGAGCTGTTTGGTAGTGCCTGTCAATAAAACTATGACTATGAAGTGCTAGGTTATTTTACTATCTTTAGACCAATCACAAGAGCTGCGATAATCGCCTGTATTCCAATCGATACGGTGATTGATGCCAACGTATTCTTTGGCGTGACTGCTGAACGGATGAGGATAACAAATAAGCTAAATACCCCGAGAACGATGTCTATTACGAGCGCAGTTCGCAGTGTCATGATGCTGAGGGCCGCAGCAGGAATAAATATAAGTGATGGGGCTGCAGCGACCAGAAAAGCTCGGTGTGTTCTTAGGTGATGCAAGAATTCACGTCGAGGAATAGCTCTGTCGTGAATAACGCGATATGACACAAGTTCTGCAAAAATGCTTGCCAGTCCTATACCAAGTGCGGCGGATACTATTGTCGTGAGCGCGTAACTGGCAGAGATGTATGCAGTATTTGCGAGGAGGCCTGCGCTAACGCCAAGAAGGGTAATGCCACTATAGATTCTCTCTCGTAAATAATCAGCCTGAAGCTGTTTTTCGGATTCCTTTGACCTAGGGTCATTTTTTTGTTGTCGTGACATATATGTATAGTGTAATACAAGAATCTCTTTAGTGTGTAGCAAAAGGTTTATATACCTACGCCGGTTTCTTATTTAGTTTCAGTTTTAGTGGGATTGTTTGACAAAATTTGTTAAGATGTCTGCATGACCACACGCGTCGAGATCACCGCATCAAAAAAGGTTGGCCGATTTGCCGGACCTGTTCTGTCGGCACTCTTTTTGTCCGAGATCGTGACGCTCCCTATCTACAACTCTCAGGTGAGCGAACATGTGGTCTATCTCAATGGGTTTGTGCTGCTGGCCTTTGGGTTTTACCTTGTGACCGTACACAATGTATGGACGCGGCGCTGGCCAGTGCTCATCACGCTGACTGCGTGGCTCATGACTATGCTAGGGGGCTCTATCGACTATTCTTCCCGTCGGCCATACAGGGGCCGGTAACGATATCGACATATATCATAATCTCGGTACTATTTACTGTCCAGGTTTACATAACGATTAGGTCATATATAAAATACGCTTAGACTAAATAGTGTTGATTAATAATGACCTTCCTGTGACCGAAAAGTTTTCTCTGGTGTACATCTTTCGTTATATTCACACCAATCCCGGAAGCTACCGTACGTACAAATCGTCATTGTAGCTATACTCCGAACGATTGTTCAATGCGGGCTCCTATGTTTAAACTGAATTGCTTGAAGCCAACGGTGATCGTTACAAACTAATCAGTGATGTAAATGACCAACCCACGCCTCGCTGAGTTATAGGTTTATGGTTTGGTGGCGCGTCCTCAGAGTGTATATTTGAAATATGAAATCTATCGACATATCGAAACATCCCCCTCTCGAAACAATGACGCCCAATATAGAGCATAGTGTTGAAGCACTGATACGTCTGGGTAAATTATCAACGGAAGATATTGCCGACTATGACGGCTGGCTCCTCGCGTATGTACCAGGTGAGGAAACACTGGTTGGCTGTGTTGGAGTTGAGCTTCGGCCTCCCCATGCGTACATGGAATCACTTGTAGTGCATCCCGATGCGAGACGGCGGGGTATAGGTAGCGAGCTGACGAAGCAGCTATTTGGGCTGTATGTTGTGGGTGAGGAGGACATACGTGATCTTACGGCCATGACGTTATTTTGGAATAACCGGTTTTATGAAGCGCTTGGGTTCGAAAGGATTGATCCACGAGTTGCGAAGATTGCAGACGATGTTGCAGCCAAGGAGAAACACAGATACTGTACGGTCTGGCGCAAGGAACTCAGTACCTGATAGTTTTAGGTCAAGAGATATACTGTATCGGGTTCACGGTTGAGTCCCAAGATATGTACATTCTTGCCAGCTCTCCTAAATAGACAATGCAAAAACTTGGCCCTCGAAACTAAAAATCGTATCGCACCACAGAAAATACCGCCTCACCACCCCTTAAATAGCTCCTTTACTTACATACACAAGGGTAACGGCCAAATAGTACGCACGTAAACCAACGGACATTTACTCTTATAAACTATACTTACATTATGGCAGTTGCAGATTACGTAAACGTGAACTTTGGCTACTCAGATATATTCGGAGAAATGCGTAGTGTTAAGCAAGTAGGCAAAGAGTTACAAGACTACAACCTATGGGCTGTCCTTATTGTAGCGTCAAAGCTCAGCATCGTTCTTTATAAAACTCCCGTAAAAGACAACAATGAACAGATTAAACTACTCAGAAGTTTCTTCTCGCAGGAAACCAGAGAAAAAATCGCCAAGTTGTTTCAAGCCAGAAAGAATCAGGGGCTGAGTGACGAGTGGGTGTTCTTTACAGAACCTCCCTTATTGGCACTTATTGCACTTGCGATTGATAACTGCGACTCGGATGCTGGCCAGGATATAGCAACTCCCGAACAGCTTGAACAGTTTGGTAAATGGCTATTGGTATTAACCGAACAATGGACGCATCGTGCCATTGCTCCGCGTGGCATGCACTACAGAATGGTAAATGGCAAACCAAAGATGACCAAATATGCTGTGGAGCGAATGCGAATGGCTTTCGCTGAGCAGAGCTTCCTAACGTCCCGCCCAAATATACTACATCAGCTAGCAAGGACAACGCTCATTGTTAAACGCTGTGCTTCAAATCCCCATAACTTGGATATTGAGCAGTTATTCACTGATGCCACGGGGGTAACCATCTCTGACTATATTGGTTTTGGCTTCTCGCTTATGACTGAATGGTCAATTCATAGCTCAGAGCCAGATTTAGATAACGATGTCGTCAGAGATATGGATTATTTTTCTCAAATGAAGCTTACTCCTGAGCAGCTACAAACACTACTTGGGTTATATACGATGAAACTGCAAGATTATGAATCAGAGAACAAAGAGGTTATCAGCACAGTTCTGCGTGGAAGTCCGCACCAGAATAATTTTATGGTTTTTATGAGACATCCAGTAATTATGATTGGGCAACAAAAAATCATGTGTGCTTCACCTAGGTTATTGGCTAACAGGACGACACTCGGTGTTTATTGGCAAATGAATGAATATTTGAACCGAGTCGATGATAAAAGCAGACTTGGCTTGCTGCCTAAAGCTTGGTCAGTTGGGTTTGAGAAATATGCACTTGACCGACTTGAGAGTGGATTTGGTTCCAGTAAGGTCATTAGGAACTTTACCATCAAAAGATACGGCGAGCTTGCAGATGGTCTAGTGTTGGGTAATAAAGCTTTGCTTATCATTGAGGCTAAAGCCCTTCATATCCCCTATAAAATGCAGCTTTATGCCTCGCGTCCAAACATGAAGAGTTCGCTTCAACAATTATTTGGCACTAAAAAGACCAGGAACCCGAAAAAAAAGCATAAACGCAAGGGTCTTCAGCAAATTGACCATTTCGTGTCACTTCTTCGTGACAATGCAGTGCAAATCCCTGGATATAAGTTGCCTGACATCATTGTGCCTATACTCGTTACAGAAGATGACTTACCCGCAGATCCAATTAATCGTCGTTACTACAATGGCTATGCTTCATCGGTTACTCCCACACTATCTAGGAACAAACTCTATCCCTTTGTAATACTTCATATCGAAGAACTTGAATACCTTGAAGCGATAGCTGAGAAGAGTACGCAGCAAGCAGAGGAGCTAATCATCGAGTACTGTGAGAGACAACTTATGAAAAATGATGTGGGAATGCCCACTGAAGTCGCATCCTTCAAAAATTTTATAGACTGGAAGGATATCTCGCTCAAAAATACTAAGAGCTTGCATGATGAATTCGGTAAAATTACGGACGATTTGTGTAAAAGGTTTTTTTCGCAATAAAGGAGATATGGATAGGAGGTATAGTGTATAGAGTGTATGGTGTATGGTGTTCACCCCTAAGAAGCGTTAGTTTTACCAATTTGCCTGAATAAACAAAGCAAGGGGCTTGGTCCCAGAAACTGGAAACTTGTGTACTACCATAGAAAATACCGCCATTGAGGCGGTGTTTTCTATGGTGGAGTTTTACAACCAAGTTCGAACCGATTACGAGCGGAGTGGCTAAGCTCCGCCCTAGGCGACAAAGCCACCGCCTAAACACAATTACGGCCTGCGCCTAAAGAGGTATAAGCCAACTGTCTGACCAGTAATGGCGACCTGCTGGCCGCTAGATAGAAATTTATCTCGACTATCTTGGTGGGTTTGGCGGAAAGTATAGCCCGCCTGGATTAGTTGCCATCCCTCATCGTCGATGGCTGTTAGAATTGCCCCGACAGGGTCGCATGTTGATTTAATTTGTCTGCGTGCCATAACACTAACAGAATTAGTCCCAACTCGCTCTAAATCAAAAGATACTTGATAGTATTTTAGACCGTCTTCGTAGGCTTGGCGCGCTTTTCCGACGGGCGAGGCGCTAAATGCTGCTTCTTCTTTAGCTGCTGTGCTTTCTTTTTTCGCTTGTTCTCGCTTTGCTTTCTCTTCTTCACTAACACTAAATAATCCCATAACACCTCCTATGGTTTCCAGTATAGCGTTTCTTTATACTTTGCTTGCTCAGATGTTTTTGACGCATCGGGATAGAACATTAGTTCATTACATTTATCTTTGCACTCCGTGGCGTCCATATTGTACTTAAAATTATGGCTATAAAGAGCAATATTATGCGCAGAAGTGGCGGCATTATAGGCGTCTTTGCCTCCAGCTTCGTTTAGACAAGCAACATATTCAGACCCCGTGTAGCCTGGTTTTCCCGCCAATGTTTCGCACTTAAATACGTTAGCGTTATCTGTGACACTGACTAGGGTGTTTGTCGTGAACGAAACTTTCTTGCTAAAGTCTGCTATTGTAGCCTTGATGCGATCCTTTAAGTCTGCGCTACTGTTGTCTACATCTTTCGCGAGCAACCAGTAAGTATTTGTCCCCTCATTACCCCAGTCGTAGCTATATGCACTCGCAGCTGGTTGTTGCGGTTGTGCTTGTTGAGTTTGCTGTCTCTGCTCCGTATTCGTTTCTTGAGTATCTTTAACCGGCTCTTTTGGCGGGTTAGTTAACACTACAATAACAGTCAGCCCCAACAGCACGCTAATGATTATTTTTACTACCTTATTCCAATTTGCATACTTCCACATCAGGTAGAGGCCAACTGGAAAAAAGAAAAATAGTAGAAGTATGATTGACGTGTTTCTTTTATACCATTCGTTACTATTTGACACTTTAGCCCCTTTTACTTATTTGGCAATATTTTCGTGACGTACCAAAAAGCTCGCCACGAGCGGCAGCCTTGCGACCACCCGCGCGGGTTTCCCCACGCGAACACAAAAAGAAGTACCCGTGACGAGCTGTTTCTCTTTGTGGATTTATAAACCATGCCAAACAGAGATTTGGTTTAGGGTTATATTTAAATTGTACTCTTTACAACTCCTTTTTGCCATAAGGTAGAACCGACAAACCAAAACACCCTTTTCAGTTTCCAAAAAACACGGCAAGGGAAATTATAAAAAGAAACAATCAAAGGTTTTTCTGGCTGGGGCGGAGCGCAAACTTCCGCCCGAATTTGCAATTTTGTCCTGATTTGGTGTATTTTTACAACCAAGCTCGAACCCATTTTGAGCGAAATGCGTGAACAAACCCCGCCGATTGCTTGCGAGAAACGCAAGCCCGTCCCGCCAGCCCTGCCTTTTGCATTTTTTGGATTTCCCCCGCCGAATTTCTTTTGTTGTTGTAAAGGGTGTTTTCTGGTGGTGGCGACTACTGCAAGCAGTAGAGGTGTTGAGGCTTCGCCTAGGCGGCAAGACCGCCGCGCTTCGCGCTCACTACCACCAGGCCTTTTTGTGTAGCGTATGTTTGCAACTTATTCATAAGCCGTCTGTCTATCATATTTAAGTTCGCTAGCCAGCCCTGTAAACTTGTCTCGCTCATACGTCCGTTGGCTATATCTGAAAAAATTTCTTTCCGTTTTTGTCGCGAAAGGGCTACGCCTTTATTGACAACAAGTCCACAAATAATTTGCGGACTATGAGAGCGCATAACTTTCACCTTAGCCTTGCTTATTGCTAACCGCGCGCGAGATAGCTCAAGCGTGACTAGGTTGATAATCACCGCACTATCAACTTTTTGTCCCGACAGCGCAATATCATCGACGTACACAGTCATGTCAATTTGTTTGCGCTTAAGTTGGCGGTTGATTTTCAGTAGTGTGTCGTTGAGATATAGATTGGTCAGATAGCTACTTGTTGCAAAACCCTGTGGTATGCGGCGTTTGTAGCACAATTTTGCTGCAAGCCGAGAGGCAAGGCCGTCCGGTAAGCCGAGTTTACTGACGAGGGCTTGTTGCACCTCGCTTTGTGTTATGGAGCCAAAACAGTCTTTTATGTCAATAGTAATGACGGTGTTCTTGTTGGCGTGAGGGCGAGCGAATGATACATAACTTCGCTTTTTCACTCCGCCGTGAATAAACGTCGGCCAGTCTCTACGTTGTCGATACAAAGCGCGTTTCATACGCTTGAGCCACTGATTGAGCGGCTTATTTGGCTTGATAATAGGACGCGACGTACCGTCGCGTTTTGGTTCTAATGCACAAAAAACTCTCGCCTCGGCGGGGTAGTCTGCTAATAATTTTTCTAGTTCCTCCGTGTTCCCCATATTCTCCCGTATGCGCCTACCTAATAGATAGAAACATAGAGGAGACCAAAGTACTTTTCGATGATTTTCACTATGGTTTGAACCAGTAGCTTGAAGCCATCGCCCAGACTGATGCTCGTTGATGAGTATTCAGTAAGAGACTTTGGAGTCGTACGTTTATATTTAGTACGCTGTAAGTTCATCACATTTCCTTTCTCCACGCATACGCGGGGTCTCGCTTTCCGCACTGTCCAGAAAAGGTCATACAACGTACTTTGGCCTCTAGAAACGTATCGGTACAAAGACAAGCTCCGTAACCGGTAGGTCTCGCGCCGGCGAAGCCGGGCGTAATAGCCACACATTAACGCATTACAAGAATCACATTAAAGGGGGACTATTTATGGCATAGTTGCCATGTCACAACACCTCGAGCGAGCAGAAAATGATAAAAACGTACCGACTGCCTAAGCAGTCCCATGTATATTATATCACGAACTAGGGCTGTCATTGCTTCACCGGATTATTTGTTAGAAACTAATAATCAGTACAACGCCGATAAAACAAACAACAGATGCAGCAATTTTCCAGCGTAACCGAGTTCTTTCCCCTAAGAATATAATCGCAACGAGTACGCTTAAGATTGCGCTTGTTTGCAGCAACGGTGCAATAATACTGACGTTACCATGCTGATATGCAGCCAGTGAGGCAAGATTATCAACCGCCCATACAACAGCAAGTATTAACATTCTAGGTAGCAACTCACCAGAGAAAAAGTGCCTTGCTTTTCGTGCTACCTTTGGTTTCACGGCAAGCATAATAAGGGGCGTTCCGAAGAAGCTAATTGTTATCCATGACAATAAGTCCGAGCCTTTGCCTATGTATACCCACATTGACAAAGCGACACCGAATATTAATCCGACAAGCAATCCCATGAGAATAGATTTTTCAAGGTGTAGCCTATGTTTCTTTTTACGCTCCATGAGCATAAACACACTTGTCATGATGATAACCGTCCCAACAATATCCGAGAGATGCAACTCTTCGTGCAATACAAGATAACCCATTGCAATTACCCAAATTGTGCTCGTGTTGAGCAACGTTGAGAATACAGAAGCTTCGACACGCTTGAGCGTGTGCGCATAGAGATAATGTCCGATACTGTAAAGCCCAAACATTGTAATCATTAGCAGGCCATATTTATTAATGTCGGGGAACTCAAAGCCATGTGCAAGCGTGAATGGTATAAGTAGGGCACCGGTAATAACCTGTGACACAACAATAAAAGTCAACGGATCAGTTTCTTCTCGGCGCAATAAAAGACGTTGCAATGGTACGAGCAACGAAGCGGTGATTAGGTTGATAACGACAAATACTTCCCAGTTCATCTCTGATCTATTGTACTACACCGAGCATATGTAACGCGCCACCACCAGAAAACACCCCTTACAACAACAAAAGAAATTCGGCGGGGGGAAATCTCAAAAAAATAACCAAAGGGTTTTTCTGGTGGGGCGAGCGGGCGCAGCGTGCCCGCAGGTGTTGGGGCTGCGCTTCGGCCATTTTGCTCGAATTCGGTTCGAACTTGGTTGTAAAACTCCACCAAATTTGGACAAATCCGCAAATCCGGGCGCGAAACGCCCGTTTTTGTTTGGGAAAGTATGGTTTTGCGGAGCAAAACCCATCTGTTTTTCTGGGGGAAGAGCTGCGGTTCGGCATGTCTAAAGACATGCTTTTTTTCGCAGCCTTGCGTCGATCTGCAGTATAATAAAAGAGCAACCATCCAGCGAAAGACTATTTTTATTTGTCGCGGGCTTTAATGGCCGTCTTGGACAATCTAGTCTTTCTAGGTTGGTTGCACCAGGACGGTCATTTAAGTTAGGAGGGGTTATGGGTGCTGAATGACATTGCCCTGAGCATCTTTGACGTCCCACTCAACAATCGCGCCAGGCGCACCCTGATAGCTCACGACTCCGTAATACCCAGGGCTCGCTATCTTTACATTTCTAAAGCGAATATTGGTAATCGGCTGGCCACTGGCACCATCGCCACGAACATAAATTGTATATCCGCCGCCGCTTAGTGTGACATTTTCTATAAGCACGTCATCGATAGCTCCGTAATCGTTAGTGATGTTAATAGCTGACGTCTGACCGTGGTTATTATTGATCTCACTATCTTTAATAATGACATGACCGCCCCCATATATCTCGATTCCGTCATTGTGGGCTGTTGGAGTAGAGGCCAGGTCGTGGATACACACATTGCTTACTGTGGTGTAAGTTGATGCCAGCGATAAGCCGTCGTGGGTTCCGGAAATATCCATGTCACTTATTGTGACATGTGGTACATCGACAAGAATGCCTTTGTAAAGATTGTCATCGGTCGCGCCAGTTGCTCTGACTGTCCCATTGTAGATTTGCGTGCCCGTACCCGACTCTCGGTTATCGGTACGAACCGGGTAGTAGTCGGCACCCGGAGCTAGATAGAAATTACGGATTATCAAATTGTCAGACATCGCGAAAAGCGAGGTTTCGAGCCGGAAATTTTCAAACGTCTGTCCGGGTACACTCCAGAGTGATGCAAAGCTATAGTCACTGCGCCATTGGCCCGGGTAGACCGTCTGAAATAGCGACAATGAATTGCCATTGCCATTGTAGCCAGCCTGACCGCATATCTGCGCGGGAGTGCTTGGGTTCACGGGGGTGGTGTTGGGAGGTGATGATGGCTGACTATGGCTTGTCGCACCTTGGGCACCGCCTTGATTTGAGCTATTTGCGCTAGTTTGTGTTTTTTGATCAGCGGGTGCCTGAGTTTTTTCACCTTGTTCAGTCTTAGATATTGCTGATTTCTGTGATGAGGCGGCTGACTCCTGGAGAGTACTGGTATTAGTATCTCCCGGCTTGGTTGTCACGACTTGTTGCCTAGTTCCTAAAAAAACGCCAACACTAAGCGCGATACACACTACGACAATAAGCGCTACGATAATTTTTTTTCGAGTGAATGTCATATTGCTTTTTCTTTATTTATACTTTCATATTGTAGCAGAGCTTGTTACTTTTCAAAAGCTCGCTAGCGGTGAGGCGTTGTTTTGTCGGTGTCCAGCAAAACTTTACTCTTACCAAAAGGAAAACCCCAGGGATATAGGGGGATATGGAGTTCACCCCTAAGAAGTGTTAATATTCTACCAATTTGCCTGAATAAACAAAGCAAGTGGCCTGGCCCCACAAAGT
The DNA here is from genome assembly GCF_000392435.1 of Candidatus Saccharimonas aalborgensis. Taxonomy (NCBI): domain Bacteria; phylum Candidatus Saccharimonadota; class Candidatus Saccharimonadia; order Saccharimonadales (SeqCode); family Saccharimonadaceae (SeqCode); genus Saccharimonas (SeqCode); species Saccharimonas aalborgensis (SeqCode). The sequence goes on along the minus strand of NC_021219.1, from coordinate 171,059 downwards.
GGAAACTGTGTACAGCCATAGAAAATACCGCCATTGAGGCGGTGTCTTCTATGGTGCACGAGGACCAAAAGCTTTTACACCAAACTATCGCGGATAGCTATGCGGAACTGAGGTTAGAAATACAAAGATGGCGTGATATTTTAGCCGTACCTTATGCCCAGTATAAGAGTATGCTACTACCGAGCAAGACTTACATCGTTGAAGATAGCCTAATTTGATAATATTAGATTAGATGATATTAAACATACAGCTAGGTGACATAGGGTTGGTGCTAGACCTCTTCGGAGCAATATTATTGTTTTTCTTCGGACTTGCACCATTATTAGCAAGAGATGGTTCTATGTCACTCTCTATTGGCAATAGCGACCACTTAAAACGAAAAGCTCAACGATACGAAATATTGTCACGATTTGGTATTGGGCTTATTGTCTTTGGTTTTGCTTTTCAATTAGCAGGTAATCACACTGCTTGGTCCGCGAATATAAGTGTACTTAAATGGCCTATTGCAGTAATTGTAGGCGTATCGTTGCTAGTCGTATTTACACGAAAACTATACTTTGTGCCTGGACTTAGATTAAAAGCCCATTATGTTCCTCAATTTGACGAGCAAAAGCCTAGCCACAATGGTGAGCAAATGTGGATTTTTATTATTGAGAACAACTCTAATGAGTTAATAAAAAAATTAACTCTACATCTTAGTAATGAGCCAAGGACAGTGACGATATTGAATTCTGGAGAAAAGCCAAAACAGGTTAAGCCAAGTAAAAATATTAAGCTAGACACGTTGCATCCAAACAAGAAGCTGGAAGTGCAGGTTTGGAATATTGGTGGTTATATTGAAGTTGGATATGACTGCTTCCTTGATAATGATGGTAAAATAATTCGACCAAAAGTTAATTTCTTTGATAGTGAATTGTAGTAGCAATGACTAAGAAAAAGCATAAAAAATCTAACGACGGCAAAAAGTATGAAAAGAAAGTCAGTGCTATGGTTAGAAAGCTCTATCCTAACTCTGAAATTAAAGACGATGTAAAGTTACCTGCAACAATTACTGGCGGCAAACGACAAGTTGATACTTTACTTGATACTGGCACGCAACAGATTGACTTTGACGCTAAAGACCATAAACGGAACATTGGGATAAAGGATGTGGCGGATTATGGCTTCAAGCTTAAGGACGAAGGCGTACCACTAGGAGTGATGGTATCTAACAGCCCCTATGCAGAATCTGCAGTTGCAGCAGCTAAATTTTTTGGCATAAGACCAACTCATTTGATAGACACTACGGATAAGGAAAACCCATTTGCTATCGCTTCGAAGACACTTATTGAGGTTCGTTATGTTAAGGCTCTAAGTTTTGGGATAAAACACACTTCAGTTGGTTCAGGATTTAATGTTTATCAAGATTTGGGTAGACAGGAGCTTGTATCTGACGATGGCAGTCACACGGTTATAGCATATGATGTCTTCAAAGACGTGCTTTGGAACAGTGGGTATTTGGTTGAGAGGATTGAAGAATTTAATAACGGTGCGGACGGATGGTACGCATATACTTTGCCCAAGCAAGAAATTGTAATGGCGGACGGTACAAGGGGGGTTATAGACGAATTCTCCTTCAATTATGAAGTTGGCACACAGTATCTGGATGGCAAATGGAACGTTAAGCACGCACAAGGTATTTTTGATGCAGCAAAAAACACATTTCAGACTAACCAAAATGTAGAGTCAGAATCACTGACAATCGAAGAGCTTCAAAACTGGCCAAAAGTAGACCCTGCCACACTTGATAAAACAAAATATGGAATTAGAATTTCAGTAATAGGTGAATTACCCGACTATAAAATGGCCCCCCCTATGCTTTAGACTCAGAATTTACTTAAGCTCGTAAACGCACTTGTAGGCTAAATTTTTGTCGATGGTGAATTTTCTTTTGTTTTCAAGTTTAGCCCAACAATCGTACGGCAAAAACAAGGGTCGCTAATGTTAGCAAAGTTGTTGGCTAAAGGTATGGTTTTATTTGAATTCTAAGACGCGGTCACGACGGTATCGGATTGGGTAAGTACCCGACCCTTCGGAATAAAGATATGTGCCATCGTATTTGATTAGGCTTACATTACGCCAATAGTTCCCGCTGCCAGGGCGAGTGCTTTGGTATCTTATGTTTATTGTTCCTCTAACTCTTGCTTGTAGATAACTTTCAAAAACATCTTGGTCAACACCACGGTCACCGACACTAAATTCTTTCTTTGTCGAAGTCTTAGCCTTAGTCTTTGTTGCACGTGGTGCAGGCGTTGCGTTAACGGGACTTTCATTATCGACGCGTTCGTCAGAAAAATCTGTTACATACGTATCTTTCGGGGCATCCTCAGGTGCAACCGTTTCTTTCTCTAGCTCTTTAACAACACTTGTCTTACCTGAATTATGCTCATCATTAAAATACTCACCTATATGTAGTAGTAGGGCTTTCTCTTCCTCTGCTTGGTCGTCGACCCAATCGAAGTAAGAAATACGATAGAAGGTCCATCCTGCTACTTCTAATGCCCCTTGACGCTCCCAGTCGTTCTGTACGTAAACTTGACCGTCTCCTCCCTCAAAGTGGGTCGGACCATCACACTCAATAGCAAGTTTCCTACCATTATGGTGAACGACTAGGTCAATTTTAAACCCGAGTGAACCTGCTTGTGTTTCGAGCGTAAACTCATTTGCATCAAGCTGCTTTGATAGGTAGCTAAAAACCTGCTCCTCGAAGTGCGAATCGAAACGCTGCTCGGATTTACTATGCCTTCTAGATATTGCTCCGTTCTTATCAACATACTCTAGGTACTTCTTAATCCAAATACCCTCAGGCCAAAGCTCTGTGGCAAGAGAAGTCACACAATGGACCTGAAGTCGGGCACGGCTAAATGCAACATTCACACGACCAGCAGCTATATCTTTACGTATCTCACCACCTTCACCAGTCAACGCGATATAGCGTCGCTTGTCGCTTGGGTCTTTAATAACAAATGAGTAAATTACGATGTCGCGTTCATCTCCCTGGATACCGTCAATAATCGAAACTTTGATGTCTTCATCCGTAATAGCTTTACGTATTTCTTCGGCTTGCTCGTTAAAGAAGGTCAATATGGCTATAGACTTGTCTTTCAAAATTGGGTCGATTTTTATTTCTTCTACCAACTGTTGAATTTTGTGTATCTCCGCAAAGTTGGTCCTACTGCCAATCTCTTCATTATCATTTGGAGTTACCAAATGATTAAGCAATACACGACCAGTGTCTTTATAAGGCACAATGTTATCATTAACTGCTTCAAGCTTACGGCCAATAGGCTCGTAATAGGCCTCATTTGAGAAGCCTATAAGCTCTTTAGGGGAACGATAGTGATACTTTAAAGTAGTCGTCTTAAAACCATTTAGATTGGCGATGTCCATTACTGATTTAACGGTGTCTTCTTCCGCTTTAATCTGATAAACATCAGGAATTTTATGCTTCTTTGCTATGGCATTAAGTTGGTCATTAGACTTGAACATAATATTGTCGTCACGCATTTGTAAAGTATCGCCGAAGAAAATAGTATGCTCTGCACGGTACATAGCTGGGAACGCATAAGCAAAATTACACTGGGATGCTTCGTCAATAATCACGTAATCGAACGCGTTCATTTCCAAAGGAACAATACGGCTCACGTCGTCTAAACTCATCATCCAGATAGGTAGAACTTTTGACATAGCACTAAAGTTATCTTCGTTATGCTTGAGCCTGTCGAACGTTTTATTTGCTTTCTTACTCTTTGAAAGACTTCTAGCAACTTGTGCCAATGTCGCTCTCAGCTCTTTGCTGTTATTGGCCTCACCAACCCTTGTTAGTATTCGATTGCGAACATAGTTCGTAATGTTTTTTCTGTAGAACTTTCGTATATCTTTGATTTCTCGGTTTAGCTCATTTGCTGAGTATAATGACGCTTCGTCTATTTGGGCAGAAATCTCGTTGTACCTTTCGAGGTCTTCAAATACCTTCTTATATCCACCGTGTTCACTTACCAGCTTCTTTAGGCTTGCAAGGGCGGTATGAGGCATATCTTTACTTTGAAGTAATCCGTCGAGTTCCGCACGGTTATACGCCAATACCTGGTTGTCGCTTGAATATACAAAATATGCTTTTAGGCCATCTAATAATTTCAGTTTTGCTGACTTTGTATTATCTGAAAACAACACCTTTTCAAATTCTAGGTATATTTCTTGAAGGATGTTTTTGCAGTGTTCTTTTAATGCACTACGAAGCTTGAGGTCATTAACTTTACTTGCAAAGAAACCAGACCTTTCTGGCATATGGGTTTTAAAATAGTTGTTTATGTTCTCAATCGAAGATATTGTTTCTTGATAGTCTATTTCAAGGTCTTTGAATTTGGTGTCAGCAGTTTTTATAAACTTGCTATGTACGTTCTCGAATTGTTTAATCGTAGCCTCGAGGTTAGCTATACTATTTTCAAAATCTAAACATTGTTCATAGAATTCTAGGTCTATTCCGTAATTATAATAAGGGTCTAGGTAGCTAAGGCTTCGACGCTCTTCATATAATGAGTAGAGCGAACGTTCAATGTTCATATTCTCTACAAAAATCTTTGAACGGTCAGACAGTAACTCAAGAGGCTCTTTTAAGTCACCGACCTTACCTTTCTGGAATTCTCTGTTTAAAGCTATGAGAGTATTCGCAGCACTGTCTTTTTCATCATCTGCTGTATACAACTTAGATGTTTTATCAGGTATATAGCCGTAAAGAAATGGTACATCAAGAGTTTTTAGCTTGTCCTTTACGCCACGTATCGCCTGGTCCTTTTGGCTAGCGAATAATACTCTTTTACCCGTAGCTGCTAGATGAACTAGTAGGTTTGAAATGGTTTGAGATTTACCAGTACCAGGAGGGCCTTCGACTATGACTGCCTTATTTGCTGTAATGCCCAAAACTTTTAGTTGGTATTTGTCATAATCAAATGGAAAGAATATCTCTGTACTGCCATCATCGGACACAGCCTGTTCTATCGCCATATCTTCGTCAGACACCCAGCTTCCCAAGGAAGTCTCAATCAGGTCTTCATCTTCTAAAGCAGCAATCGCCTTAAGGTCTTCTGCTAAGAAGTGGTTAGTCTTATTTGTAATCGCAACTATACTTGTATCGAAGCTCGGTGCTTCAGAAATAGACCTAGCATCCACTCTATCAAGCTGTACTCTAATTGCGGACCACAAATCTTCAATAAAATCACTACCGATTGGTAGGCTAGTTTTTCCTTCGGCCTCCGCATCGGCAACAAACTTAAAGACGTTATCGTAGTATTGTTGCGGTAAATAGTTTTTTAGTGGACCACTCAATACTTCTACATAGCTGTCAGGAAGTTCAATGACTACATTAGCCCCGTCACTCGTATATTTGAAGTTGATGGCAGCAATTGGAATTTGCAATAACGGAGCTTCGTAGTTCTCATACTCTTCACCGAACTCTGTTTCTTTGTATCGCTTACCTTCAAAGGATATAAAGCCCGTCTGCAGTACGACCCGCTTCGTGTATTCGTCAGTCTTTATCTTTGTGTCTATTTCTTGGATTTTATCAAAGATGGCCCTGTCACGGATAACGCGATGCTCAGCTTGTAGCTGTTCATCTGTCTTATCTTCACTTGGCAGGTTCGGGTCATATTGACTATCTAACGAAGTAACGAGGTTAATAGTTATCGTATCGACTTCGCTTTTGAAAATTAAGTCGGGGATGGACACTAGGCTGGCGTCCATAGGTTCTGTTTTTATCGGTCTACTTCTCGAGGCACTGCTCGATATAAGGCTTACATAATCAAGTCCGTATTTTGCTAGTTGACTGATGGTTACAGGTATTTTTGTCATAAGTTGAAAAAATGTTCGATTTCTAACCAAATTATACAACAGTTCAGCCAAGTTAGCGATGTAAGACTGGGGTATCTTGTCGAGTTTCGAGCTATAATTACTTTATGGCAAGCTTGCAAAAAAAGAACTCAGAGGATGATGATTTAAAACTGGAATTGGAATTAAACCCACCAGATAAGTTTAAACATTTACTGAGCTATGGTGTCATACCACCTCAACGCAGACCTAACGACACGGCATACTGGCTTAGCTATAACCCGAACAAACGCCAACTAAAACTAAACGGTTTTGTAGTAAAACAGTTCCAGCTAGGCAAACCTAACGATATTTACTTTGAGAAGCTATTTAAACAAAAGGGCTGGGTAAAGACTATTAAAGTAGCCAAACCAGCTAGAACGAGTATGCTAATAAGCAATACGGGGCTACCCGAAAAACTAAGCAACGCTATTTTTGATGCAGGAGACAATGAGACCACCCTAGTCGCCCATACGGTCATTAGGCGTAGTCGAGCTGTAGATTTTGGAGTTAGAGACGATGAAATACAAGAATATTTGGTCAAATGCCGCGACCAGCACAACACTCTGTTAAAAGCTAAAAAACGCAAATAAACACTACGGGATTTACGACAAAAATATAACCATATTCTACCTTTAGGGTATGGCGTCAAAGGAAACTAGTGCAGGTTGTAGCCCATCAGTGGTAGGTAGCGATGAGCTACTTGATGAGCTAGCTAGTTTTCTTTATGACGCCTACCAACATTCAAGGGATAATATCGGTGCTAAAATAGAGTTAGATAAAGGACAAATTGCGGAAAATGAGGAAGACACTAAATGACATTTTGATATTGGTAGTTGGCGTCTCTTTGGCTTTCCGCAAGCTTGTCCGAGAGACGCCAACTACTGTTATTGAGGCGTTAAGATGAGCGACCTTGCTATAGCACTTTGTCGTGTATCGTCGACTGAGCAGCTTGACAACAATAGCCTAAATCGTCAGCACGAAGCTGTATTTAACGCCTCTAAAGAATTAGGTGTAGAAATTATTAAATGGTGGTCAGGTAGCGTATCTAGTAAACGTGGGAGTAACGTACAACGTAAAGACCTGCTGGAGATATACGACTTTGCCAAGAAAAATAAGCGAGTAAAGTATCTTATCGTAGACGAGCCTGATAGGTTTATGCGGTCAATTGACGAAAGCGGTTTTTGGGAAGTTAAACTTTTCTATGAAACTGGTACGAGAGTTTGGTATGCTTCAAACCCTGAGCTAAATAAGGATGATTTACCATCGAAATTACTCAAATTCACAAAGTTCTTGCAAGCTGAGGGTAGTAACGAAGAACGCATAAGTAAGTCAGTGTCTGGTGGTAAAAAAGCAATAAGAGAGGGTCGTTTGCCATCTGGTCCAAAAGCAGGCTACAAAAAAGGTACAATGGCTGGTGTTCATATCGTAGACCCAATTACTGGTGAACCGCTCAAGAGAGCTTTAAGGCAGATTGCCTCAAATCTAAAAACGCCAACCGACGCTTTAAAAGAACTACAAGAAACTGAGTTCGGTAAACGCTATGCAAAGCTTAAAATGGACAAGTTTAGGATAATCGCTTGCGAGCCATATTACGCAGGAATTATCGACCTTAAGGGCAAGTTTAACGAACGTAATGAACACGGTCTACACGAGCCACTAATAACCCGTACTGAGCACGAAAAGATACTTAGGGTCTTTGAGCGTAACGTTAAGAAACAGCAAGGTCATAGACCAGACAAAAATACTAAATACCCATTGAGCAATGAACTTACCTGTATATCTTGCGAAGCGGCAAAACGTAAATATCCACGCTTCACGAGCGTACCATTAAATAACGGCAAGACTAACCACGGTAAGCCTAGAAAGAAAGTTAGCTACTACGCCAAATATAAGTGCAGAGAGTGCAACAGGTTCTTAGACCGAGACGAAACTCACGCTAGCTTCTCCAATTTACTAGATGCAGTAATACTGCCAAATGCTGAGATGAGAAAATTAAAGATTAAGCTAGTCACTACCTTTAACGCGAAGCACCACGAAGCTAAGAGCGAGATACAACGGCTTGAGGCTGTTAACGCCAATATAAAACAAAGCATAGCTCAAAAAGCAGATGCAGTTACTAACCCTTCTTTCGTTTCGATTAGCGATGAAATAATGGCTTCAATAGAAAAGCTTAAAGCTGAGTTTGCGGAGAACGAAGATAAGATAGCTGTGCTTAGTGAACAACACGAAACAGACCTAGCTGAGTTCTTAGACTTTAGCTTTAACTTTCTTAGTAACAAGGGTGGGCGTTTCTTCGAGTTATCAGGGGAGGATATGAAACGGTGTAAACAATTGTTATTTACAGGCAAAATATACGTTGACGAAAACAAAAATGTTTACACCCATAATATAAGCTCCATTTTCAGGGGTCAGTCAAATAAAAAAGACCTTCCAGTAACTGAAAAGTCTTCTTTGGTGCAGCATAGTTGACGTATTTCAAACAGCTGCTATTGATGCACAAGAGGATTATAAGCTAAAACACCTCGTTGAACAATTCCAGCTGTCAGGTAGTTTGATAACTGGTTAGCAGTTTGCCAGCTAGCTATCAAACTATCTACGCTTACAGTTTTGCACGTCTGAGTAATTGAGCGTTGAATGCTACTACAACAGTTGAAACAGACATAAGTACAGCTCCCAGAGCAGGAGCAAGAACGATACCTGCTCCATATAGTACGCCAGCTGCCAGTGGAATTGCGAATACGTTATAACCCGTAGCCCAACCGAGGTTTTGTAGCATCTTGCGATAGGTAGCCTTTGATAGGTTGATTACCTTTACCACGTCTTGAGGGTCGCTTTTTACCAGTATAATATCTGCTGACTTGATTGCTACATCCGTACCAGCACCAATAGCTATACCAATATCTGCCTGAGTAAGTGCAGGTGCGTCATTGATACCATCGCCGACCATTGCAACTTTCTGCCCGTTTTTCTGTAACTCTTTGACTTTAGCAGCCTTATCTTCTGGTTTTACCTCTGCAAAATACTGGTCTAAGCCAAGCTGTTTTGACACATAAGCTGCAACTTCATCTGAGTCGCCTGTTATCATTGCCGTCTTTATACCCATTGATTTGAGTGTTGCGATAGTCTGTTTAGATTGTTCACGCACTATATCTGCTAAGCCCAATGCTCCAACAACCTTTTTATTGGTAATTAGATACACCTCAGTTTTTCCCTCTTTGGCTGCTTGCTTAACCATCTTAGCTATTTCAGTTGGAACAATTAGCTTGTTATCTTCTATGTAGCGATAGCTTGCTGCGATATACACTTCGCTTCCGTGTAGAGTACCTTGTACGCCTAAGCCAGGTAACGCTTTGAAGTTGGCTACTTTATCAAGATGGACGTGTTGTTCTTCGGCTTTTTTGACAATACCCTTACCGACAATATGCTCGCTGTTCTGCTCAAGGCTAGCCGTCAGGTGCAGTACATCTTCTTCTGTATAACCTTTTGTAGCCCACACATCCGTAACGCCGTGTTCGCCTTTAGTCAATGTGCCAGTCTTATCAAAGAGTACCCAGTCCAACTTACGAGCAGCTTCAAGAGCAAGACGTTTTCGGACAAGTAGACCGTTCTTCGCTGATAATGCAGTAGAGATAGACACAACAAGTGGTATTGCCAGACCGAGTGCGTGTGGGCAAGCTATAATCAGAACCGTAACTGACCGCTCTAAAGCGAAACTAGCATCTTTAGCTATCAGCCAGAATATAAACGTAGCGATTGAAGTAGCGATTGCAATGATGGTCAGATAAAAGGCTGCTTTATCTGCAAGTATCTGTACATTAGATTTTGAACTTTGTGCTTCGGCTACAAGTCGCATAATTCCAGCAAGTGCCGTGTCTTGACCGATTTTCGTAACCTTTACCGTAAGTGAACCATCTTGATTGCCTGTGCCAGCAATAACTTCATCGTTGGTTGTTTTACTGACTGGCTTACTTTCGCCAGTGATAGCCGCTTCATCAACTGCCGAGCTACCATCTACAATCACACCGTCAACAGGGATGCTTGAACCTGGACGTATCAATACCAGGTCGCCAACTTTTAGTTCACTTACCAATACTTGTTTTGGCTTACCGTTGACTAGCTTCTCAGCTTTGTCAGGTAACAGTTTAGATATAGCATCTAGGGCATTTTCAGCTTTGGCAACCGATGCCATTTCTAGCCAATGACCGAGCAGCATAATTGTTACTAAGGTTGCTAGTTCCCAAAAGAAACCATCACCCTTTATAAAGAATTGGGTAGCTACGCTATACACGTAAGCCGTGATAATTGCCAGGCTGATGAGCGTCATCATACCTGGCAATTTGGCTTTTAGCTCGCCCCACGCACTCTTTATAAACACTAGACCGCCGTAGAAAAAGATGATGGTGCTGAATACGAATGGCACGTACTGTGAGCCAGGAAAGGTTGGCGGCGTAAAGCTAAACCAATGCTGTATCATCTCGGAATACGCAAGTACAGGTAGCGTTAGCAGCAAGGACAGCCAGAACTTGTCCTTGAACATTGCTACTGAATGTCCTGCGTGCTTGTCGTGGTCTTGATGCTCAGAATGTTCGTGGTGCGAGTGTTCCATTTTAGTGGCTCATTCCCGACATTGAGTTGGTAGTATTGGAAGTAGAATAGCCCCAGTCTTTTTGCCACTGCTTCATTTGCTTTATTTCTTTGGTCTGAGCTGTAACGATAGCAACTGTTAAGTCTTTTACTTCTTGGTGTTGAGCATTTGTTTTACCTGTTGCTGCCATATTTATAGCCGACTGATGGTGCATAATCATCTGCTCAAGGAACGCCTTATCAAACGCTTCGCCCGTTTTGCCGTTCAATTCGTTCATCATTCCAGCGTTTGTGTTCATCATACCCATTGAGCTATGGTCTTCCATCATTTCGCCACTGCTTGCAGGATAGCCCCACGTCTTTTGCCAAGCAGTCATATCGGTAATCTCAGTCGTTTGAGCGGACACAATGGCTTTAGCTAAGTCTTTCACTTCTTGATGGCTGGCATTGGTTAGAGCAAGGTTTGCCATATCAACCGCACCCTGATGATGGGCTATCATATTGGCAAGGAACATCTTGTCATAGTCTTCGCCCTTGAGTGCGGCGTACTGCTTATAGTCTGCCGAGCTAGTATCAGCTTGAACCGCCGATTGCGAGTTTGAGTTGCCCATCATATCGCCGTCCATCATATTGTCATTGCGGCTAATGGCGTAAATACTAACACCTGCGATAGCTACAACTGCGACTATCGCCACGATGATTATACTGTTCCTGTTATTTTTCATAGTTTCTCCAAAGTTAAGTTGATGCTATTTGTGTAAACAATCGCATCCTACACTCGGTAGACACCGTACAGAATATAAATCGGTATCTTTGGCGGCGGCTTTATCTCTGCGGCATAAAGGTGTTGAGAAAGCGATTTTTCATCTGTTGATAGTGTTTGGCTCTGTCCGTAGAAAGCTATCGCTGGTTCGGTATCATCTTCGCTTTCGTCATCGTTGATGACATTATCTTCCTTGTTGATAACTGCCGTGCGGCAAAGGGTAGCACAGGAAGTTGCGTCGCTTGAGCCGTGGTTCATACCGCTCATCTCGTGCGAGGGCATTGCCGACATAGCAGATGCGTGGCTAACCGAGTTGAGCACCAATACAGCTAACAAAACTAGAATGTTTTTTATAGCTGTTAGGTACTTCACGTTTATTTACCCCTGATATTCGTCAGATCGTAAAGTGATAGAAGTTCAGCGATGGCTTTTTCTTGCTCATCTTCCGAATTGGAACTTAGGTTTTCTTTGATGTGCGTTCGTACGTGATTTTCAAGTATCAGCTTATTGAGCGAACCGATAGACTTTTGAATGGCTAGGCTCTGTGTGAGTATGTCCATACAGTAGTCTTCATTCTCAATCATCTTTTGAACGCCTCGCATTTGCCCCTCAAGTATCTTGGCTCGGTGTAACGCTCGCTTCTTTATATCGCCTATCATACCTCTTACTATATACCCCCTAGGGGTACTATGCAAACGACGTGTTGGTAGGGGGGTAGTCGCCCTTTATTCTGCCAACACAGCACTCCGCAGTGTAAATGCCGAATTTATGGGGGCAGAATGACCAAGCGTTTTTGGATAGCTATTTTATCTGTATATTTGAGTGCTTAGCCACTCCCTCTGGAGTGTTGTAAATGTAAAAGCTACCGATGAGCATCATCAACTTGAACTTGAGGCTGTCCTTTTCCCAGATGTACTCACGATAGTCTTTATCATCCTCTTTGAACTTACGCTGTGGATACCTGTGTTCAGGTGCTATATAAAGCTCAGGCATAACTACACTTATACGACCACCGTCACAGTAGATGAACGTAAATCGCTTGATGATTGTGCCAGCATATACAAGGTCAACACTATGCTTGCCTGAGCCTCTGCTGTCGGGGTAAACCTGTGTCCACGGTTCACTAAACTCGTCATAATCGCCTTTGCTGTGTATCTGGTAGAGATTATCCGTTTCGCAAATCCAAACCGTATCGCCGTCTAGCTCCTGCTCAGTCCACTGCTTACTTACAATATAATCCTCAAAGGTTTCCAGTTGCGACTTTTGTCGCTTGGGTTTTACGGCTCTTTGCTCGTCTAACTTGGCGTTTCCATCGTCACGCAAATCCTTTGTTCGTAACTGGGCAGCCGTTTCGCTCAGCACGATAGCAAGGTTACCTTGCAAGTTATCAACGGTTAGCTTACTGACCTTAAGTGTTTCATCTTTACGAGCTGGGCTGTGCAAACCATCATCTGCAAGGTTACGACTGGCTTGGTCAAGCTGTTTCAATGCGTCCTTGAATGTTCGTTTACCCTGTAATTCCGAGTAAACCTGAGTAGTATTGGCAAAACCAAAAATGGTCGGTATGTAATCCAGCACCCCTCGTATGACAATGGCAACAGTTGTGTAGTTTTGTTTCTTGTAGCTATTGTTGAGCGAATTGCAGTGTTCAATCAGCTTGACGGGCGGTTTATCGGAGCAGCTTTGCAGAGCCGTTATCAGCGAGGTATCAACGTAGTTGTTCCGATTGGTCAGTAGTTTTTTCAGCTTCTTCATCACGTTACTTTTTGAGAATTGTTAGCTTGCTCAATCAACTTTGTCTCGCTGATGGCACACCTGTGTATTGGTGCATCGGCTTTGTCTCTATCAAACAATAGTGACAGGTAGTGCCTGTCCTTACTGTTAAAGCCGAAGATATTGACGATATTAAACCTGCCCTCGGATACTATCTTAGCCAATTCAGTCTCTTGCAGGTCGCCGTCCATATTGCAGAACACTATTAGGTGCATATTAGCAGCGTAACCCTCGCCTTTAGACGACTTGTCTTCAACCCGCTCGGCAACAGTCTCAAGCAGAGTATCGTGCTTCTTGTTCTTGTGCGTTGCAAGCGTCTGCTCCACGTATACGGCTTCACTTTCGCCACGAACCAAGCCGCCATCGTCATTATCTAGCATCTTAGCTACACGCAGGTCATCGCCCGTTAAGTCCATCAGTGCGATTGCGTGAATGATAAGCCCAATCCACTCCCGTTTGCTCATACCCGTATCAATTACTTTGCTGCTATCTTCAATCCAGTTAGGGTCACCCAGAGCGGGCATTACAAAGTGCTTAAACGCAAGATAAGGGTCAATCGCAACGCCCTGTACCTTAATAGGCAAGCCTTTTGGCTTCCACGCATAGTCATCGGGTTTTGTATCGCTAGTGTCGTTCGTGTTCATCGTGCGTAGTGCAGTCTTCCAACTCAACCTCAATTGTGGCGTGCTGAATATCATAGCTAGTCCGTAACTTAGCTTTTACAACCTCCACTATGTCACGGCTTTGCTTCAAGTCAGCCTCGTCAATTGCTATATGGCAACTCAAGGCATTGTAGCCAGAGCGAATAGCCCAGACGTGCATATCATCAACCGACAAGACTTTATCAGTATCTGTAATGGCTTGAGTTATCGCCGTAACATCTAGCTCTTTAGGCGTACCCTCAAGCAGTATTTGTACCGCTTCTCGCAGTATCTTGAGCGTGTTGTATACCAGTAAGGCTGCAATCACTAAACCAACAGCACTATCTACCCACGTTATGCCTGTCAGCCAGATAATCAAACCAGCTACAACCGCACCGAGTGAAGACAGTGCATCAAATACCATATCCACAAAGGCACTACGCATATTTAGGTCTTTACGGTTCTTTGATAAGACTATAGCGATTGAGCCGTTTACCAGTATGCCCACAAATGCAACGGCAGCTACCACACCGCCCTCTACTGGGTGCGGATTACCAAGTCGCTGTATGGCTTCAATAACAATAAAGGCAGCCACAGCGAGCATTACGCTTGCGTTAAGCAATGCAGCCAAGATGGTTGCCCGTCCATAGCCAAAGGTTTTGCTGTCATTTGCCTCACGCCGAGCTAGACGGTTGGCTGCAAAAGATACAGATAGTGTAAACGTATCTGTCAAATTGTGAGCTGCATCTGCTATCAATGCAAGGCTGCCTGTTAGTATGCCAAAGACAAACTCAACAATAGTAAACGCAGTGTTCAATACCAATCCGAACTTGATACTACCGTCATTGTTATCGTGACTGTGGCTCATAGCTAGGCTGCTTTCCTAATTGTTTGCCACGACTGCCACGTTATTCGTAGAATAAGCAATGTAATGAACAAGCCAACAATCGGGTCAGCCTGTTGAAAGCCAAGTGCTACGAATATCGTGCTGACAACTACGCCGAGACTAACCAAGCCGTCAACGTGAGCGTGTTTGCCGTCAGCTATCAGAGCGGGGCTGTCCAGCTTTTTACCTGCCCGTGTGCGGATAATGGCTGCAAGCTCATTGCCCAAGAAACCAACGACACCTGCCGCAAAAATAGCCCAAAGATTTGTTAGTGACTGAGGGTGTATAAACCGTTGAATAACCTCATATAAAGCAACGCAAGCACTGACAAAAATCAGAATTACCACGAAGTAGCCAGCCCAATGCTCGCCCTTTTTACTCCGAAAGAAAAAAGCTAAGCCAAGCGGAATAGCCGTTAGAGCATCGCCAAAGTTGTGTATCAGGTCAGACAATAAGGCTACGCTATGCCCTGAGAGGTACACTGTACCCTGTAAAAGAGCCGTTACAAGCAATACCAGGAAACTAAGGCTAACTGCTTTCACGCCCTGCTTAGAGCGAACTATAGACGGGTCTACTATACCGTGCGAGTGTCCGTGTTCGCCGTGTGCGTGATGATGGTCATCGTGAGTATGTGTGTGTTCAGTGTTTTGTTTTGTCATTTTTTTCCAATAGTTTCATCACATCTTCTCGTTTATATCGTCTATCTCTACGTGTGCCAAAACGTACTGCAACTAAGTAGCCTTTTTCATCCCAAGCTCGTAGCGTGTTTGGATGGCAATTCAAAATCTCACACGCCTGTTTCAATGTGAGTAGTTTCGGCTCTTTTTTACTTCTTTGTGGCATACTATAACTATACAACACTTACCAGTGGCGTGATAAGAAAGATGTGATGAGTTATGAGTTTACACGGCAAAGAAAAAATATGGTTTTTTATCAACAGACTGCTTGACGAACGTGAAGTTACTGAGGATGGTAAGCCCATTGGTTTGCACCCTGCAAACGACCTAAACAATCACTATCCGCCGATGGACTTTGTTCAGATGGTTGAGAAGATAGAGAAAGAGCATAATGCTGCTCGGCTTATTGCTATGCCTACCGACCAAACCTATAACAAATATCTGGTTGAGATATTGCCTGACTTTGATAACTACGTGCAGGAATTGCGTAAAGATCCGAAATACCTTGATTGGATAGGCGAAAAACCTGAGCCAGCGGCTGCAACCCCCAAAATATCGTACGCTCAAGCGAGTGCCAAGAAGAATGGCGTTATGACAGGCAAAGAGAAAATACAAGCCGTTGTTGAAGAAATAAACGACGCATATCAAGGCTTGGTTACTGGAAACGCTGTAATTGTATTTTCAGGCAACCTTGATGCGAAAGGCATAAGGCTAAGAGAGCAAAAACAGGTGCTGGACATACTAGCAAACGATAAAAAGGTCATAAAGTATACCGCCAATAACACCTACGCAAGCCAAGCCGACATACCGCCGTCAACACAAGTTGATGTGTATGAAATAGCATCTGACGTTGGTAAGACAACCGAAGAAATGTTTGCTGAAATACTTGAGGAGCTTACTTATAGTATTGACGTACTTTCGGGATTTGAGGCACTGGCTGACGAGCTGCTTGGCAACGCCGAATTGGAACATCAGCAAGACGTTTACCTGCTAAGACTGTTATACAACAGGGTTATCGCCATATTGGATGCAGTCGTTTCGGCTGGCGTAGTTATTGAAGATGACAAACTAGACTTTGCGTACATAAAGCTAACTTCTTTGATAGAAAGCACACTCAGCAAGCAAACAATGAAAAGCTGGGAAAAGGCTGCACCCGAACTGTACGACACATTGCTCGGACACGCCGAAGACATTGGCGAGGGATGGCAATATAGCCGTGCGGAAGTATTGAAGTATTACGCCAAACTACAAAAGGATTGGATGCTCAGTAACCACGTTGAGTTTGAGCTTGACGATAAACTAGCAGCACTGTTTGAAGAAATTGACGGACTGATAGCCGAACATAAAAAGGCTGCCCGTGAGGCTGCCGATAACTGGTACAAGCGAGCTGATGCGTTTGCGAAAGACTTTCGTAAGAAAGGGGTCGTTATCAACAAAGAACCGAAACCACAGCCTGTGTACCCCGACGATACTGCTCCGCTCCGTGATGACGATAACGAACCTGCCGAGCCTGAGAAAACAAACGTGTCTCAGGATAAAGTAAGGTTTGATGCGAAAGCGAGTAGGCTAACCTTTGAGGGTAAGAGTTGCGGTATACCAGACGAAACGCTTGAATACTACATCTGCAAGTTAGTTTTCAAAAACCGCAAAGCAGCCGCAAAGGAAGATGACATTCTTGAGTACACGACAAAAAGCCAAGATAGCCAACGTGCCGTATACGATGCAATGCTTAGGGTAAATAAAAAAGCACGAGAGCAACTAGGTATAGGAAAGTTACTAAGCTATAAAGCCGCAAAAGTGCGAATTACTGCAAAATATCAGTAGTAAAATGTGAGCGAAATGTGAGCCAGTGAGCGTCTAGGTTGGCTCGTATGCCGTGAAAGTAGTCTTGTTAGTGAGGCTACTTTTTATATGTCAACGAAGAATAAACCACTACCAGCAGAACCACAAAATAACGCCGCAAACGATGGCGTGGCTGCTGAGTTAAGCGATGAGGCTATTCGTAACCTTACTGGTTTCTTTGACGTGCTTATACAGATGGATTTTGCTCAGAAACAACGTAATGAGAGGAATGATGAAGATGGTAACGATTTACAAAATACTTCAAGTGTCGCTGCGTAAGCTAATTGATTGGCTTATGACGTTTTGGCTCTGGGCTAACAAGCACCAAAAGGCAGCTGAGGAACGTAAAAACTATGACCGTTAGCGAAGTAAATATCACGCCAGTCAAACCGACTGATGGGCTTGTAGCTTTTGCAAACTGTGTAATTGACGGTCAGTTGTATGTCGGCTCGCTCGGCGTACACCAGTTACTAAATGGCACTGGCTACCGCATAACCTACCCGACCAAAAGGATAGGTTCACGTCAGCTCAACTACTTCCATCCTGTAACCAAAGAGGCTGGCAAGCTAATTGAGCAAGCGGTTGTCGCAAAGTGCATTGAGTTATTTGAAAGAAGTGATGAACAGTATGATAGACACAGTAAAACTACTCATACCCGTACATAATCCGCTCATCTTTGACGGTAGCAGGTTTACACCAATCACACTTGAGCAGCTTGTGAACAGTAGAGGCTACGGCAAGACATTTCTCAACCCATCGCCAACCTACGGCAAGATGGGCAAGTATATGCCCCGTTTGACAATGTACAAGCGAATGACAAAGTTCGGCGTTGTCTACCAGTTAGCAGCTGAGTTTTCAGCACCAAAGATGTTGTTCGGCAATAACTTTGATGAGCTGGAAGAAAAAGACTTTGATGCACTGCTGACCGCACTACAAGCATCACTACAAGAGTTGCTCGGTCATAAGTTCTTCAAGCCACAGCTTGCCCACGCCGATATTGCTGCTTGGCATCCGTCCAAGAACATAGTGTTTCTTGATTACACATCGTGCCAAACAATCCTCAATACGATGGGCAAGCTAGATGTGAGTAAAACGTACGACTTACAGAAAACAGATTTTCGTGATGGACACGTCGTACACATTCACGCCAACTCACTTGATATAGCCTTTTACGACAAAATGGCTGACCTGCTAAAAGCAAAGAAAAGCGGCAAACGGGCTTTTGAGAATGACAGCACCGTGCAGCTAAACCTGCTTGAGAGCCTATCTGAATACCGACCAATGGAAGTATTTAGGTATGAAGTACGTTTTGTCGGTAGAGCCTCTATTAAGCGAGCCTATCCCGAATTAGAGCAATGGACATTTGAGAGCCTGTACAAAAAGAAGTTGTGCCAAAACACACTGCTCAAACACTGGAACAAACTCACAAGCTCAGTTGATATGCTTGCCCTTGACGTAAAAGAACCGTACGAGCTGTTGCAAAACTACCTTGAGGCAAACGATGACGTAACGCCACAGGCTGCACTTGCAGCAGTCGCTGGACTGGTTATTACCAGCCAAGTAGGTATTGTCGGGCTGCGTAACGTACTTGAGGCTCGTTATGGCAAGCAAGCGTGGTATCGCATCAAACCATTGCTAAAATCGCCTGACCCGTACCGCTTTACAGCATTTGTGCATATAGACGAGGCATTGCAGCGGTTCACGCCTACACGTATGTCTGACTTTCTATCAAACATTGAAAATACTGGTAAGTAATGTTAAGTTATAAAGGAGTAAACAATTATGGAAACTAAGCTAATCCTAATCGCACGAGTATCGGACATTGAGCAACGTAAAGCGTTGCCAGCTCAGAAGTTGCGGCTTGAACGGTATGCCGAACAGAAACAACTACCCTCTGAATATCACGAGTTTGACGAGAGTGCTCATAAGGACGTACGTCAGAAGTTCAGCAAACTCGTTGAACACATCCACAAGCAAACTGGTTTGTGCTACGTAGTCTTTGATAAGATAGACCGCCTTACTCGTGATAGTAGCCAAGAAGAAGTAAAAGCATTGCAGCAGTTGGTCAAACAAGGCAAGATTGAGCTGCACTTCCCTAACGATAGCCTGTACATTGATAAAAACTCATCGGCTGCTGATTGGTTTCGGCTAGGTATTGGTATGGCACTGGCAAAATACTACTCAGATAGTATCCGTGATAATGTAAAACGCCGCTTTGAGCAGATGCTGAGTGAGGGCATTTGGGTACATCGTGCTCCTATTGGCTATCTAAACGTGCTGAAGGGCGGTACGCCACAGAAACCACTCAAAGATATTGAAGTTGATGATGCAAAGGCACACTACATTGTAAAAGCGTATGAACTGCGAGCAAGAGGTATGTCGTATGCTGTCATTGCAAAAGAACTTCGTGAGATGGGTTTTCGTAGCAATATCGCTGGCAGTAAAGCACCAAGTAAGCAGTTTCTTGAACGCATCTTGAGCAACCCATTCTACTATGGCGTTATGGTACACGCTGGCAGAGAGTACCCACACAAGTACAAGCCGCTAATCAGCCGTGCCTTGTTCAACCAAGTGCAGCGTGTCCGTGATGAGCGTAAACACGAAAAGACTAAGTACGATAGCAAAGACTTTACACTCAAAAAGATAGTGAAGTGCGGCAAGTGCGGACGTGCAGTATCGCCATTCAAGGCTCGCAACACAGTGTATTTGCGATGTGCTAACTCCAAGTGCGATAATCCTAATACAGCCGTGAGCCTCGTAATTGATGAAGTAGCGGCAGATATAGGGTTTATAGACGTGCCAGAAAATTGGTTAGATAAAGTCATTGCCGAGCTGCGTAACCGTCATAACGACCAGCAAACCTACTTTACGCAAAACATTGAGCAGACCCGTGCTGAGTACGACAAGCTCAAGGACAAAATGCGTAAGGTTTACTATGACTTACTTGAGGGTCGTATTACACAGACATTCCACGATGAAATTGCAACTGAGCTAGAAAAGAAACAGCAGGAACTGAATGACCGCCTAAAGTTGCTAACAAATGATAACAAACAGTTCCAAGTAACCGCCTCTTACCTGTTAGACTTGGCTCAACGGGCTGACCAGTTGTTCAAAGAGAGCGATGAGGGGCTACGACAGAAGTTATTGGAATACGTACTTTCAAACATTGAATTAAAGGACAAAAAGCTGTCTTATATACTAAACGACCCCTTTAGAACCATCGTTGAGGCAAAGAAAAAGAGCCTTTCGGCTCATAATTCAAATATTTGGTGCGGGTTAAGAGACTCTAACTCTCGACCTCTTCCTTGGCAAGGAAGCGCTCTAACAACTGAGCTAAACCCGCGTATGGTTGGTAACAATGTGCGTACGAGGTGCGCTCCTGTGTTAGCTTCCTTGGCCTTGCAAGGCAGGTCACGTCCCGCGACCCCCGGATTTCACTATTGAAAACGTAGTTTTCATCGGAAAGTCCGTTTCCGAATCTCTGCCGGAGATTCTCACTCTAACAACTGAGCTAAACCCGCGTATTTTACTGTACTAAGTGAGTATATCTCGGGAGTAACGTTTTTTCAAGACTCATACAGACTAGTCTCCCTTAGGCGTATGCAGTATGATAAAGGCAGTATGCTAAAGAAATATGTGCAATCAAAGCTCGAAAAGTATGTCAAAAAGTATGTTGCGAGACATCCTGACGTTAAGATCATTGTCGTGACTGGCACTGTCGGCAAAACAAGCACCAAGCGTGCGATCGCCGATGTGTTGTCTAGTCGGTTTCGTATCAGGATGCATGAAGGTGAGGTTGCTGTCGATAGTGAGTTAGCGGTACCACTTGCGATCCTCGGCATAACTCCTCCGCAGGACGTCGGAAGTATCCGCGAATGGAGGTCGGTGTTCAAGACAGCGCGACGTCATATAGCCTCTGCAACTGATACCGACGTCATTATCGTAGAACTGCAAATTGATCATCCAAACACCATGGCAATCTATACTCGGTACCTGGTACCGGATATTGCAGTCGTGACGTCAGTCTCCTCCGAATATATCGAACAATTCGGTTCGATCGAATCGGTTGCGCAAGAGGAACTGTCTATTTCTGGTTTTTCGCGCCAGGTGTTGATCAATCGCGACGATGTCGACGGACGATTTGCCAACCTGGAGACAAATCCTAACTTTTCGACCTATGGTACATCAGGAGCCGCAGAGTATCGATTCGAACAGCAAGACTTTGCGCCGTATCAAGGCTATAGCGGCGTTATCATTGCGCCCGAATACCCCAGTCCGTTTCCCGTGACAATAAACGTGGTGGGGGAACACAGTATTCGTCCGGTCATGGCAGCGGTGGCGGTGGCGGCAAAAATGATGCTTACACCTGAAGAAATCCGAAAAGGCATTGATTTGATCCGATCAGTGCCCGGCCGCATGCAACTACTGCGTGGCATTGGCGGGACGATAATCATCGATGACACCTATACGTCAAACCCCTCTACCGTTTCGGCCGCTATCCAGGTGCTGTATCTCTTTGACCAAGCCCCTCAGCGCATTGCTCTCATTGGTGATATGCACAATTTGGGACAATCAAGCCAGATCGAGCATGAGAAGATTGGTGCCCTCTGTGACCCCAATATGCTTGCGTGGGTAGTGACGGTCGGCAATGATACTCAGAACTATCTCGCACCAATTGCTCGTCAACGAGGTTGCCAGGTGAAGTGCTGCAGAACTGCTGTCGAGGCGGGCGAGTTTATCAGGACAGTAACAGAGGAGGGGTCGGTGATTCTGGCAACCGGCTCACAAGATAATAGTTATCTTGAGGAAGCCGTTAAGATACTCTGTGACATGACTGAAGACAAGGAACTCGTCAGACAATCAGAGGCATGGATGGCCAAAAAAAATGAGTTTTTCTCTCAATTTTCTGAACAAAAGTAACTATAATGGAGTCCAAGAGGATACTAAAGGAATAACACGCTATGTTACCGCAAGAACCAACTACCCCAGTCGAAAAAGATCCAACACAGTTACCACACGCTCCTAACCAGAACGATGTTAAGAAGTCGCGCAAAAAACTTATCATCGGCATTGTCGCCGGCGCGTCGGCACTCATCCTTGCTGGAACGGGGACTGCCCTGGCGCTCATCTATCAGCGGCCGGAGAAAGTCGTTAGCGACGCTATCATGAATCTTATGTCTGCACGGGCTGTTCAGTCAAAAACGACCATTACCTCAAATTGGAAAGTTGACGGTGGTGAGAGCGGGACCTTCACGATCAAGCGTCTGACCTTTGACTCACGTGCCAGTATGCAGTCGCTCGCGGATGAAAATGCCGAAGTTGAGTTCACCTGGGATGGAAAGGACTACACCACAAAAGGCGCTGCGTATGTCGCCGATAGCGGTGATATCTATTTCAAGCTAAGTGGCATAAAAGAAATACTGAGTAAGCTAGCCTCAAAATACACCGGCAATCCCTCGCTGCCACAAAAAGCACAGGACGACCTGGACAAAATTGATGGCAAATGGGCCAAGTATACTCTGCAAGAAATGAAAGCCGATGCGCCCGATGCCGCAAAGACCTATAGTTGCCTCATTGACGCCTACAAGCGTATTGACCGCGATAAAGCGGCGACGGAAGAGATAAAAAAGCTCTATCTCGCGCATCCGTTTATAAAACTGAGCGGAACAACCAAAAGTAAAGATGGGCTTAATGGCTACGAAATAACGATTGACAAAGCAAAGGCGAGCGATTTCTCGACAGCGATGAAGACTACGGCATATTTCAAGGCAGTAGATGCCTGCAATCCATCGACCGAAGCGCTCTCATCGGCGAGTGGCGTCGATCAAGCAATGACCGTTGATTCTATGCCTGACCTCGGGCCAACTGTGACCCTCTGGGTTGATCCGTGGAGCCATACGCTACGGAGAGTTGACGCGGCAACAGTTGTCAAAGGAGCTCAACAAGATGGAAAAGACCTGTCTCTTACTATGGTCTCAGACCTTACCTATGATCAATCTGTAGTATCGACTCCTCCACGAGATACGATGACGGCCAAAGAATGGGTGACGTCTTTTTCTGACTTCGTACAGGATGTCGAACCAAGTGTTGTTTCAGGTAGCATGTCGATTACAGCAAAAGCCAATACGACGACCGCTCAAACAAATGCAAATATGGTGATAAAAAAAGCTGAAGTCTATTATGCCCTAGAAGGTGAATATCCAGCGACCATCGCAGATTTTGCGAAAAATACCGATTCACGTCTCGATGACCCTTCCTTTACAGTGGTAAGCACGCCTCCAAGCAATAAGTCGACCATTCAGTATGTCCGTTGTGGTACTGATGCAGGAAAAGTGGTGTACTACGATGAAACAAAAATGGCCCCGGTTACGCGTAGCCTCAGTATGGGCGGTTGCTAAGTAAGACAGATGCAACGATCGCCCCTGACAATCAGGGGCGATTTTGGTATACTAATGCCAATGAAGCGCTATGATCCTGCAAGTATCGAGCCAAAATGGCAACAACAATGGGCGAACGACCATCGCTATGATGTTGTCGAGGATTCGGCCAAAAATAAATACTATATTTCTTGCATGTTTCCTTACCCCAGCGGGGCCGGCATGCATACTGGGCACGCCTTTGAGCATGCCATTGTCGACTCGGTAGCGCGGTTTCATCGACAACAGGGCTACAACGTACTTAACCCTATGGGATGGGATGCCTTTGGTCTGCCTGCAGAAAATTATGCGATCAAGACTGGCAAACCACCTGCCGAAACGACGCGTTACAATATCGCTAGCTTCAAGAATCAGCTTGTGCGCATGGGAGCAAGCCTCGACTGGTCGCGAGAAATCAACACCAGCGATCCGTCATATTATAAATGGACGCAGTGGATTTTTGCTGAATTTTTCAAGCGTGGCTTAGCATATCAAAAAGAATCGATGCAGTGGTGGTGTCCTGTCGATAAGACCGTACTTGCGAACGAACAGGTGATCGACGGCAAATGCTGGCGCTGCGAAAACGAAGTAGTGAAGAAATCGATGAAACAGTGGTTTTTCAAGATTACTGATTATGCCGAGGCATTGCTTGAGGAGTTGCCGGCTCTCAATTGGCCAGATAAAATCAAGACCGCGCAGGAAAACTGGATTGGCAAGAGCCAGGGGGCAGAGATTACCTTCTCTGTCGAAAAAACCAAAGCACAATTAACCGTTTTTTCGACACGCCCCGATACGGTATTTGGTGCGACCTTTCTCGTGCTTGCTCCCGAACACCCACTTGCCCTTGAGCTTACGAACGCTGATACTTACGAGGTAGTAAAGTCATATATTGATGCGTCTCTGAAGCGTTCAGAAATAGAGCGAATGAGCGAGGGCAAAGAAAAAACGGGTGTTCCAACGGGCTCCTATGCCATCAATCCTGCGAACGGTGAACGTATCCCGATATGGGTAGCCGACTATGTGCTTTGGGGCTATGGCACGGGTGCAATCATGGCGGTGCCAGCTCATGATACCCGTGACTATGAATTTGCATCGAAGTTTGATTTACCGATTGTTCAGGTCATCGCCGAAAGCCTCTATGATCAGGAAAATCCCCCTCAAAAAGGCAAACAAGACACTGATAGAAATGTCGTAATGTGTATTATCGAACACCCGACAAATGGCGAGTACCTGACGCTCAAGTGGAATAAGCTGCCATGGCACGGATTTGTCATGGGCGGTGTCGAGGATAGCGAAACGGCCGAAGAAGCGGCGCGGCGAGAAATCGCAGAGGAAACCGGTTATACCGATATGACGTTTATTGAGGCCATGCCCGCAAAGATAAACAGTAAGTTTTATGCTGCCCACAAGGATGTCAACCGTAATATTCTGACGACTGTTGTGCGCTTTCGTCTCAACTCACTTGATTCCGTCGAGCTTCAGCGTGAAGCTCATGAAGACTTTGAGCCCATGTGGGTGAAAAAAGACGTCTTGCCCACGTTAAAACCCATTTCTGAGCTTCAGCATATTTTGCGATGGCTTGAGGGAGAAAAAAATCTGTTCGCAAACGAAGGCGTACTGGTGCATTCCGGTATATTTGATGGAATGACAAGTTATGAAGCGCGCGAGCAAGTCGTTGCGTGGCTCGAACAACAGGGGATAGGTCGTGCAAAGATAACCTACAAGATGCGTGACTGGCTGGTGAGCCGTCAGCGGTATTGGGGCGCGCCGATCCCGATTATTCACTGCGAAAAGGATGGTGCGGTAGCCGTACCGGCCGATGAGTTGCCGGTGTTGTTGCCGCCTGTCGAAGATCATGCACCAAAAGGTGATGGAAAGTCTGTACTTGCACGCGAAACAGATTGGGTTAATACCACGTGCCCAGCCTGTGGCGGTCCGGCACAGCGCGAGACCGATACGATGGATGGCTACGCGTGTTCGTCGTGGTACCTCTTTCGCTACACTGATCCGCTCAATGAGCATGCACCATGGTCGAAAGAAAAAGCGGATTTTTGGGCACCACTCGACATGTACGTTGGTGGCGATCACGCAGTCGCTCATCTGCTCTATGTACGCTTCTGGACACACGTTTTTCGCGACATGGGACTAGTTGAGTTCGATGAGCCTGTCAAACAACTGGTGTATCACGGGCTCATAGGTGCCGAGGATGGACGAAAGATGAGCAAGAGTCTCGGCAATGTCGTCGATCCGCTGGATGTTATCGATCAGGGGTATGGTGCCGACGCTCTCAGAGTATTTTGTCTGTTTCTCGGGCCAATCAACGAAAACTCGAGCTGGAGTAGTCGGGGAATCGCCGGGATCTATCGATTTCTCAATCGTACTTGGACACTGACACAGGAATACCTGGAGAGCGATCATGAAGGCACTTCCGCGCAGGCGACTGCAGTCCGCTCTTTGACGCATCGCACTATCAGGAAAGTAACTGATGATTATCGTCGATTAAGCTTCAACACGGCAATTGCCGCATTGATGGAATACGTCAACGAACTCTACAAGTACAAGCTGGATGGCTTCGCGGGGCCAGAGTGGGCAGAAGCTGTTGATGCGCTCGCCCGCCTGATCGCACCGATGGCTCCCCACCTTGGCGCTGAGCTATGGCAACAGCTCGGCAACGAATCTTCGCTTGAAGAGTCTGGGTGGCCTGCATGGAATGACGAATATTTGGTGAGCGATACGATGACGATTGTGGTGCAAGTCAATGGCAAGGTTCGTGCTAAACTCACTGTCGGTGTCGACAAAGATGAGGCAGAGATTACGGCGCTGGCGCTTGCTGATCATGCTGTAGCGGGCTATCTCAGTGGTGAGCCAAAAAAGATTATCTACATCAAACACAAATTATTGAGTATCGTTGTCTAATATAGCAAAATAACTCCCCTAAAAACGGGAAGAGCCCCGCCCTCACGAGGAGGAGCGGGGCTTTCCGTACTTCAGCCGCGACGTGATCACGAAGACCACGAACGCGATGACGTTCAGAAGGCCGAACCAGAGGAACGGCCGCAGGCCATCCTCGGCGGCACTCCCCCTCGCGGGGGAAACCCAAACGCCGAGGTAGGCGGCCACGGCGCAGACCGCCAGGATGATGGCCGCGCCGAGCCGGCGCGTCTGCGCGTCCTGGACTGATCGCGCCATCATCACGATGGCAATCGCCTCGAGGACGGTTAGGCCGGCGTACACAGCGATGTTGTAGAACATGCGAGCCTCCTAGGGGCCGGGGAAGTACGGGTGCCAGACGACTGTCCGACAATTGTCATTATACTACTTTATATATATTTTGTCAATAAGCTTATGATATAAAAATCAGCTATAGTCAACCCCCTTGAGAAAAACCGCATAATCAAGTACACTAATAAACAAGTTTTATCACATCCTAAACAGGAGAACATTTCATGGCACAGCCAAAGAAGCAGACGAGCCCTCGCAAGACAGGTCTACGTCGCAGCCACCTGGTGCTCAAGCTTGCGCGTAAGGTAAATGCCACATCACCCGTCAAAGTCCGTACCACAAAAAACGAGACGGGCAAGAAAAAGTAGGTTGCTACTTTTTGTGGAACTAGGTGGGATAATTTAACAAGGAAAGAACCAAACAGCAATGGCCTCAAATCGTCATCTTGGGCGTATCGTCGCTCTCCAAACTCTCTACGAGTATGAGTTTCGTACGCAGTCAGAGGATCCAAGTGTTGATCTCGATGAGATATTGGCGCGAAATCTTGAGCGTTACGAATCAGCCATCGATGATACGGCATTTGTCAAATCTCTCGTAGAGGGTGTCGTAAAGGAGCAAGCACACCTGGATGAAACCATCCAGCCGATTGCTCCAGAGTGGCCAATTGAGCAGATTGCCCGCATCGACCGATCAGTTCTGCGACTCGGACTCTACGAACTACTTTTTGGCAGCGACAAAGTGCCGCCAAAGGTCGCCATCAACGAGGCGGTTGAGCTCGCTAAAGCGTTTGGTTCTGATAACTCAAGCAAGTTTATCAACGGAGTCCTGGGGACTGCGTATCGTACGCTTGTCGAGGAGAAACCAGACAATGCCGGCGCCAAAGTTTGATCGTTTTAAGAAATATTTAGGTAAACACAAGCCATCCATCCAAGAAATCGTCCGCGAGCCTACTAGCGGCGGGATTGTATTTCGTCATGGTAAGACGGGTGACTTAGAGATTCTATTGATTCAGGATGCAAAAGATCGATGGACAATTCCAAAAGGTCATATCGAAGAAGGCGAGACGGCGCTGCAGACGGCACGTCGCGAGATTGGCGAGGAGGCCGGCCTGACAGATGTTGATATGCTCGGTTGGTTAGGTAAGATACATTTTCGCTATCGTCGGCTCGATCGACTTGTTCTCATGACAACGCAAATATATCTCGTGCGAGCAAAGGGCGATACCAATGCGATACAGAAAGAAGAATGGATGAATGGTATCAAGTGGTTTTCCTTTGCCGAAGCACTTGATCTCATTGAATATGAAGATATAGGAAAGCTAATGTTGCTTGCCAAGAAACGTATTCGACAGGAGGGGCTGTAGCCGTGAGTGGAATGCCGATTGGACCATATGTACAGTTTGCCAAGGAAACGTTGGGGATTACCTACAATGATATTCAACTTTTTATCACTGCATTGACACATCGCAGCTATGTCAACGAGCACCGTAAGAGCGTCAGCGAGCACAACGAGCGGCTTGAATTTTTGGGCGATGCGGTGCTGGAGCTGGTGGTGACAGACTATTTGTTCAAGACATTCTCGGAACCAGAGGGCATCCTGACAAGTTGGCGGGCGGCACTCGTACGCACCGAAAGCATTGGTGAGGCGGGTATGCGTCTCGGCTATGAGCCGCTGGTACGCATGAGCAAGGGCGAAAAAAATGGTTCTGAACGCGCCCGTTTACAGATACTCGCCAACGCCTTTGAGGCAACTATTGGGTCTCTGTATCTCGACCAAGGGTATCAGGCAGCCAGCGATTTCATTCATACCCATATCCTCAGCAAACTCGAATCAATCCTCGACGAAGGCTCGTGGCGTGACCCAAAGTCGCACCTCCAAGAGGTATCGCAGCGTCTTGATGGCGCGACCCCTGTCTATAAAGTCATTAGTGAAGAAGGTCCCGATCACGATAAAGAGTTTACTCTCGGTGCCTATGTCGGTGGTGTCTTGATGGGCAAGGGTACTGGCCCAAGTAAGCAGTTTGCACAGCAACAGGCGGCACGTGCTGCCCTAAAGGCGTACGAAAAACGCGATTCATAAGATAAGGGGGCTAGAAATCAAGCAGGGTACCGGCCGTTTGTGTGGCAAACGGCCGGTACCCGAGGGGTGTCCCGTGGCTGCGATCAGGCGGCAAACTCGGCCGCAATCTGCTCGGCGAGCCAGTCGCTCCACTCGACGCAGGAGTAGAGCGTGACCCGGAGGTCATGCTCGCCCACGCGCTCGACGTCACAGACGCCGAGGTCGCGTAGGGCAATGCGCGTGACGGCCGCGTTGAGTTGCCCCTGGGAGCGGTAGGCTCCCTGGAACAGTCGGGTGCGGTCGGCGCGGTCACTGAAGATGCGAAACATCAACTACCTCCGTGGTCGGGGATTTGGACACTACAATAGTAACATAAAAATTGTGAGTAGTCAAGTAACCCTCGATTCAGTCTCCTCTCCTCCCCCGACAGACAGTTGGCCCTGATGGGCCAAGGCCCGCCAAGGCGAAGGCTAATCAGTTTGCGGCGGGCCGGTTGTCTGGAGTGGGGAAGTGGGGAGACTCGGGTACGTGGCAATAAGGGTACGCTCATTGACACCAGAGGCCGAACAGTGTACACTTGTGTGAAGTGATAATACTATGTTAAAAGAGTAAGTAAAGGAGCATATCGCTCTACGATATATCCACCACAACATATATTGTGTGGTACCCCGCTTTTCGCGGGGTATTGCCATTTTATTAGCCTGCCTTCTTGCTATGCTTAGCCCGCCAGGCAGCAATCTGACCATGATGCCCACTTAGTAAGACATCGGGTACGCGCATATCCTGCCAAACTTCTGGTCGTGTATATTGAGGATACTCCAGCGTTTTCCCATCAACAAAACTTTCTACCGCCGCGCTCTCAGAACCACCGAGAACACCCGGAATAAGGCGTACGATGCTGTCGATAATCGTCATAGCTGGCAGCTCACCACCGGTCAGCACGTAGTCACCGACGCTTATTTCCTCGTCGACGAGCGACATAATTCGCTCATCATAGCCCTCATAGCGTCCGCATACAAAAATATACCCGTGCGTTGACTCGCTGTAGCTGCGGGCATCGGCCTGCTTCCATCGACTGCCTCTCGGTGTCATCAAGAGCACCTTTGCCGAAGGATCAAGGCTCTTTGCCTGCATAATGGCGTTCCACAGTGGCTCTACCATCAACAGCATGCCATCACCACCTCCATAGGGGGTGTCATCAACTTGTTTGCGAGGGCCAATACCAAACTCTCGTAGATGTATTGTCTCAAGTGTAACGTGTCCGTCTTTTTGGGCCTTCCACATCATACTGTTGCCAAACACACCTCCGCACATCTCGGGAAAAAGAGTGATGACTTGGAACTTTTTCATAAAAAGTATCATAGCACCTATTGACAAATTATGCTAGTGGTTGCATCCGATGTATTGCTTTTTTATTGTTCTTATGCTATAATGATATTACTGTCAATTCCTGACAGTCCCAACCCGTAAGGAGCTGGTATGAGCAGCATTTTCTTTATCGTCATTGTCGCCTTCATCCGCGCTGGCGTCTCTGATCATCGCATCAGAGCACCGCGCGAGGCTGGATGCACGAGTCGACAGCGACGACTGACCCCCACTCACCCCCCCCTACGGGCACGCCCGTCGATTGTAGCCTGATCCGAGCCAACATGGCCTCAGGATTCGCTCGCTCGGCGGGCTACTTTCGTGGTATAGTATAAACAATATGGACAGTGAGTTATCGACGAGTGACGACATGCCAAGTGCGGAGGTGCTTGCTGCTCAAGAGCGCGATTTGACGCTTCAGCCGCTCACAGATAACGTCAAACCCGACGACTTGCCAGACGAACAAGTCGTCAACCAGCATCTTGTTGCTGGTCCCCTTGCAAACCCTCCTATTGACACAGAACAGACACGCGGCGAGCTTGGGGCGCATGAGTATCAGCATGAGCACGCTCGATCAGGACATATCGTCACCTTTTTGGTAGGGGGAGTGGTCGTCACGATCTTGACTGTCGCAACCTACATACTTTCCACCCGTATCCTGTGAGACAGGTCTTTATCTCTTCTTGGGTCAGTAACACATGTGGTTTGCTCGCAAGAGCTTTTGTCGTTCAAGTTCAAGATTCTCGCATGAACTGTTTATGATTATATATCGAGATCATCGAGTTCCGCAAGCTCTTGGCGAGACTTTTTTGCGAAATCACTCTCTTTTTCTGACTCGTTTTCCACAGTATCCTCGGTCACATTTTCCACAGCGTCATCAGTTGCATCATCAGATGAAATAACCGTTGAATCATTCGGGTCGTCATTGTTGACAATCTTTAGGTTGTAACGAGCGGTGTTTTTTGTTCCGAGTGCCCTGAGAAGTGTTCTCAGGCTTTGGGCTGTAACGCCGCGGCGTCCAATCACTCTGCCGAGATCCTCTGGATTGACGGTCAGCGTCAGAAGCACCCCTTTTTCATCGACGATACGATCAACGATCACATCATCGGGATGTTCTACAAGTGATTTGACGATATATTCTACAAATTGCTGGTCGATAGTTGACATGCCCACTAGCCTCCTGTTCTGGTCTCACTGTTAATATCGCTATATTTCATTGTACCACGCTGCTGAAGGCATAATACAAAACTACCTCTCTGAGCGAGAGAGGTAGTGTGTTCGTTTGCATTAGTGTAACTTATTCGGCAGTTGGTTCTTCGCTAACAGTAGTGTCAGCCACAACTTCGTCGGCAGGAACTTCAGGAGTTTCTTGCTCTACTTCAGTCACTTCCTCTTTTGGCTGGTTTTTGCGGAGCTTATCAGCTTTTTTGACTGATTTTGCCTTTGAACCATCAAATTCTTTGACCCACTTTGGCAATGTCACACCGGCATCTTTGAGAAGCTTCACGACTCGAGGTGTTGGCTGAGCACCGTTATCGAGGTACTTCTGAGCAGCTTCTGTCTGAATACTAACTTCTTTTGTGTGGGGGTTGTAGGTTCCGACGTAGGCAACCACACGGCCGCTCGAAGGATGACGCTGTGCTTCCTGAACAGCGAGACGGTAGACAGGATAGGCTTTGCGGCCCAACCGTTGCAAACGAATTGCGAGCATAAAATGAATACTTCCTTTACTTACTCTTTTAACATAGTATTATCACTTCACACAAGTGTACACTGTTCGGCCTCTGGTGTCAATGAGCGTACCCTTATTGCCACGTACCCGAGTCTCCCCACTTCCCCACTCCAGACAACCGGCCCGCCGCAAACTGATTAGCCTTCGCCTTGGCGGGCCTTGGCCCATCAGGGCCAACTGTCTGTCGGGGGAGGAGAGGAGACTGAATCGAGGGTTACTTGACTACTCACAATTTTTATGTTACTATTGTAGTGTCCAAATCCCCGACCACGGAGGTAGTTGATGTTTCGCATCTTCAGTGACCGCGCCGACCGCACCCGACTGTTCCAGGGAGCCTACCGCTCCCAGGGGCAACTCAACGCGGCCGTCACGCGCATTGCCCTACGCGACCTCGGCGTCTACAAGATTTTTTTGTGGTGTTTGTTTTTGTAACGTTCGCTATCAGTACAATACACTCTGTTTTCAAAAAGCGCAAGCAGTATGTACAAAAAAACAACAGTTTGCCGTGCAAGACAGCAGTATACTAAGGATATGAAGACTTATTTTCGGTCCGTATTCCCTAGTGTTTTCTTCGGTAATCCTGCTTATTGGCGTGGATTCACGCTTGCCGGTGTCTACCTTTTTTTGGCGATTATGCAGTTATTTACCTACGAGCAATTTGCCGATATAACGGCCGCATATGGCTTGGCGGGGGGCAAGATAACGGCGACAGTGTTAGCATTCTCGATACCACTCCTGGAAGTTCTTTCCTTGCCGTTTCTACTCTCGATGAAACTTGCTTACCGATGGTGGGCAGTATCCAGGGTAGCAACACTTGCGACAGCCATAGTGTGGTTGTTCCTCGCCCTCATTCTCAATATTCAAGGAAATTACACTGCTGAGTCAGGTCTCTTTGGAGGGACGCTACTTCTCCCCGTCGGGACGTGGATGGTGCTGTTTACTGGACTTCTCGTTTGCGCAGTCGTTATCGTTATTCGTGAATTGCCTCATCGGTCAACATCATCGAGGGGTTCTCGCGAACAGTAACTATCGGTATACTAGAGAGTATGATTTATGAGAGGGCAATCACTCCTGCTGCTACTGATACCCAAAAAGTTGGTCGTGATCTGACACCAAATATGCGGGCACTACGCCTGACGATGCGTATTGCCGAGCAGCTGCTTTGTCACGGCGTGTCGGCACACGATGTAGTAGATAGCGCACTGGATATAACCGAGACACTTTGTCAGCGGCGGGTGCATATTGATATCAACGCTACGTCTATCATGGCATCGCAGGATCGCGGTATTGATCGAGAACCCTTGACGCTCATTCGCACCGTTTCGATGCAAAATCCCAACAATCTTATTGTCCAAGAGATGCAAGATTTGGTGAGGAGTATTCGCGGAGGACTCAGTCTCGATTCGGCGGAAGCGAGATTCGAAAAAATAATTGCTGTCAAGCCAACCTACCCAAGTTGGCTGACGATGATCGGAAACGCGAGCGTGACCGCTGGTGCGACGATGTTATTTACCAATTCGTGGGTTGTTGTGGTGACAACTTTTTTGGTAGGATGCTTGGTCGACCGTGATTCGCTGGCTTGAAGCCCGGCAGGTGCTTAGTTTTTTTGTTCAAGCGATATCTTCGTTTACGATTACTATGAGTGCAACGTTGGTTGTGGAGCTTGGCAATCGCGGCGTCTGGCCGTTTGTTGGCGTTAATCCCACGCTCATCGTTGTCGGGGGGATTGTCATGCTGGTGGCTGGCCTTATGGTGGTGGCGACTGCTCAGGATGCGATCGACGAGTTCTATGTGACGGCGAGTGCGCGTTTCATGAAGACATTTGTGATGACTGCCGGAATTGTGATGGGGATTGTGATCGGGCTTTTGGTCGCTCACGCGGCAGGAAGTAAAATTGCTGTATCACCTGATCCTGTGGCACTCGGTGATCCATTTTGGCAAGTGATGGGTGCGGTTGTTATTGCAGCGGGTTGGGCGTTGTTTATGCAGTCGAAACTCGCTGCTGTCGTGTGGGCGGGAATAATCGGTGGGTTGGGATGGGGCGTCTATATGTTGACCGCTGCAAGTGGCGAGGCACTGGCAAACGGTGTTGCAGCAGTATTAGTCGGATTTGCGGGGGCAATCATCGCTCGTGTGTATCGTTCGCCATCGATCGCTCTCATCGATGCCGGTGTTGTGCCGTTGGTGCCGGGACTCGCGCTCTACAACGGGTTAATGCAGTTTGTCGATAAGCCCTCCGCATCATCGGTCGCAGAAGGCAACATGCTGCTCCTGACGGCGCTCAGTGTTGCGCTATCGATTGCCGCCGGCGCCAGCGTCGGTAACTATTTTGGCCGACCCGTGCGGTCGCATATTGTCCGCGTCAAAGAATCAATTCCTGAGATGATGCCCACGTTTCGTCGCAAGCGCTGAGAATAGCCGTGAGCTTTAGGAAGAAATTGGTATCAATGCATACATAGCTTTTCCTGGTAGATTTTTTCTAAATCCTGACTTTGCTTTGCGAATATCGTTCGTTTTGGGCAAATTTATCCAAGGATCCATCCAGCCTTTCGGTGTTAAGACTAAGTAATGACCAACAGTACTGCTGTGATTTCTCGATCAATACGATAGAATTTAGCGGGTATTCAATATGAACCTTTTTGCGCACGTAGTAGTTTTTGTAATTGAAACCAAAGCTGTTTAGCTCCTTCGATAAATCGCTAGGTCGCCATCCATTTTTTACGCTATATTCTCTTCCAAGGAATTTAATTGCCTCATCAAAATTCATATTGCAGACAAATGCAAAGCAAGCTACACCGCAGCCGTAATCTAATTTCTGAGTAATGCTTTTTGCCATGCTACTCATTCTAGAATTTAATAATAGATAAACAACCGCAAATCAAAAGAACTCTAATAGTGGAGTTCGATGTTGGTTATGCTTGAGCGAGTTGGAGGATTCGGTTACACTAACCCGACCTCGCGAGTCGGGCCGATGAGCATAGCTCGTCGGTGACATCGCCTTGCAGATTGCCGCAGGCAATCTTCACCCCGAATGCTTCACTCGGGTGTTCGATTCTAATAACGAGCCACGCAAAAAGCCCACCTATTGGTGAGCTCTTAGCGTGGCTCACTTTTACGCCTTTGCCCGAACCCATTTTGCGACCAAATGCCGAAAGTCTCATAAACGGAATTATTTTGTTGTTACTATGACTGTCTACTGGCCGGAACGATCATACCAGCAGCGCTATTGCTCCAACCAATGCCATTACTGCAAGTGCATACTTTGCGAAGTTTTCACCCTTTTTTACTGCATATTTAGTTCCTATGTGTGCGCCGAGTATACCCCCGAAAAAGGCTACAGCCGCATATTGTAGAAGCAGATAGCCTTGTACGGCAAACCCAATGAGCAGCACAACGGATTGTAGGAAAAACAGAAGCCGCTTCATGGCAGTTGTTTGCAAGACTGACATGCCAAAGAACACTACAAGTACCAAAGTAAAAAGAATTGAAAACGCTCCACTTATGATTATAGAGCCAATTACCATTAGTCCAGCAGCTAACGCTAATCCAAGTTTTTTATACTTTTTCAAATTGTACTTTGTGCTAGGCTTTACGAATAGCAGGGGTAAAGCGGCTAGTGTGATAATGGCTAGTACCGTCCGAAACACACTTATGTCTATCTTCGGAACTACAAACACTCCTAGTATAGATGCAATAAGCGTCACTACAGCTAAAATATAAAAAAGTTTTCTATCTTTTGGTATATGACCAGATTTCCTAAAGGTTGCCAGTGAGCCTAGGGACATCCCGGTAGCCATAAATGCCCCAGTCGCACCCCCTTGTGCGGGCGTTAGACCAATAACAAGCCAGAAAGGTGTTGTAACAAAACTGACACCACCGCCTGCTATACCACTCAGAACACTTGCAATAAACGAAACAAAAAAAGTTAATAGAAGCGTTATATCCAAGACAACCTCTTATCTGATGTGGTCATATATACGATTATATGACAAAATCTTAGACTCAAGTAGGGTACGAAAAAATAAAACAATTGCACATTGTTCTTCGAAAATAATTCCGTTTATGAGACTTTCGGCGGCTCGGGTCGGGGGCGACCCGCCGAAAAGTCTCATTTCTCACATTTGGTCGCAAAATGAGTTCGGGCAAGACGTAAAAATGAGCCAAGAAAAAACTCTGTAAGTATAGATACTCACAGAGTTTTTTCTTGGCTGCCGAGAAGGTACTTTGAACGAACCTGCAATTATGAAGTTGCATGCACTACTGTTGGAATTTAATAACATCAAAAAAGGCATTGAGGCCTTGAATAAGAAGCTGGCGGATCCTGTCAGGTCTGATCGTGCCTCCAGCATAGACTTTTTGTTATAATAGTAGTTAATGAGTGATAACAAACTACCACCTCAAACTTCGCCTACAGATACATCAAACTGGGATGATAAAGTATTTACTACTCCGGTAGCAAAGAGTGTTGATGATCTCAAAAAACAAAACAAGAAGCGTGAAATAATGCTAAACGGCCCTGAACGTAAGCGAGCACGAAGAGCTCCGAGTCCGGATATTCAACCGATCAAGAAGTAATTCATAACTAACGAAAAGAATGTTGAA
This sequence comes from Candidatus Saccharimonas aalborgensis, assembly GCF_000392435.1. Taxonomy (NCBI): domain Bacteria; phylum Candidatus Saccharimonadota; class Candidatus Saccharimonadia; order Saccharimonadales (SeqCode); family Saccharimonadaceae (SeqCode); genus Saccharimonas (SeqCode); species Saccharimonas aalborgensis (SeqCode). The sequence continues at coordinate 134,594 of NC_021219.1, read as the reverse complement.
CCTAAATATATAGAGTAGGTTTATTTTAGTGTGATTATCTGGATCATGGTGGGGTACGGTAGGCTATACCTGAGGAATAAGCCTTATCAATAGCGGTGTATGGAAGTTACAGGGCTAAAAATACAAAATAGTATATTTTGGATTATCCATACCCCATGCATCTTCGCCGGGCTTATAGTGCTTTTAAAGCTTCTTCAATGACGTGTGATTGTTTTTCTATATCACCATTAAAGAATGGTACTCCGATCACTCGGGTATCTGCGTCTTCACCGACTATCTTTGCTTCCTTACTGAGCTTCAATAAGAAGTCTTGTTTCCATGCATCGTGCTCAATCAAGTGGTTACCTTTAGGCTCAATAAATATCTGCCAGCTAACTGAAGCGTTGCGTTTGTCATTTGCAAACAGCACATAGTCAGGTTCGAAAGCACGTCCAGGTTTGCCAAATTCGTAGATCTTGAATGATCCTTCATTGCGAACAAGATAGATATCGTCCCATTTTTCACGGAGATCTTCGATGAGTTTCTTCATGAGTAGAACAAGTTTCTTTTCTTCAGATGTTCCGAAGTTGTCATCGTATACATGCCAATCTTCTTTTGAAAGATCGAGATAGTATTGTGATCCTCGTTGATCATAGCTACCCGGGTGAGATTGTGAGATGCCGAACTCCGCATCATTGTTTGTAATCGTGTAATTCCTAAGAATGCGTTCATCAAACACTTCCTTGATTGGATGAGGCTTAAATTCTTTTGTGCCCTCGAAGCTCTTTTCATTCAGTGCAATATCATTTGCAACTAATGCGAGCAGCTTCTCTACGATGAACAGACGCTCGTCTGTGGTAAGTTTTTCGTATCGATCAACTCCAGCTGTTACGGCGATCTTAACGCCGCCTAGCTGCTTATCTCCGGTCAAGAAGCCTTCAAGACTAACGAGACCACTAATCTTTTCTGAGACAATGTCATATCGGAGTTTTTTGTTACGATCCACCGCATGACGTACAAGGTTCTTAGGGAATCTTGAGAACGTAACATTGAAGGTATGCTCTTCGCTTCTTGTTTGTGCCTCGAGATCACTATTATCTACAAAGATCTGACGGTCGTGGGAGATGCCTACAGGAACAGATATCTCATAAATATCTTGCAGTTTGTATCCTTCTCCTCCGAGGAATACCGTCTGCTCAGGAATAGCAGTGGCTTCAACTTGCTCGTTCTTCCAGACGACACCCGTTTTGTAAGTGTGAGATTCCTTGAACGAGTCTTTCAGATTTAATTCACGCTTAACCGTGTTGATATCCGGCATAATACCCGTCTCACGAAGTGTCTGACGAATCTCCTGGATGTATTTTGGATTACTTGCTGAATGATAGTGCAGTTGCTCAATAACACGGAGTGGTTCTAGCTCATTGTCATCAAACTTCCGAACGAATCGTTTCTCTTCATCTCCATCTAATACAAACGGATAATACCTGGCTCCACGGCCGATTAACTGTGCTTCTCGCATCGTTGTCTTACCGGGTCGTCCGTTCTTGCTGTCACGTGTGTCATACAGGCGAACGATATCGAAGAGGTTCAAGACATCCCAGCCTTCATCCAACACGTCAACAGCAAATACTGCACGGATCTCATTGTCCCGATCTTCCAGTGAATTGAGTCGTTGTTGATCTTCTGGGGTGATAGCTTTTTTAGTGACTGATATTAGTCGTTCTTCCGCAAAGTCGAAACGAAGTTCATCTGCAAGATCGGATCCACTGATACCTTCTTGATCGAAGTACGCAAATGCACGTTCGAGAATCCCGGTTGCGATCTTACGTTGTTTATCAATGTCAGTATGTGAAATTGATTTAACCTTCAGTACAAATTCATCATAGAAGTCATTTGCATCTGCGATCCTGAATGACTTAAAGAGAATGACCGGCTTGAGCCAGACGCCAGCTGCCAATGCGATTTTCTTACGGTACTGTGAGATGATCATTGCTTGAATAGCACGATCCATGAGATCGGCTGCAACGTCATAGATCCAGACATCTTTGCTGTAGCCGTCTTCACGAAATGCTCGGAGGTCGTAGCGGTAGATGATACGGTTCTTGTACTTGTAGAAGATCTCTTTATCATCAAGATCAATCGTTGCCGTAAACTCAAAGAGATGGTTCATAGGGTTGCCGTTCATGACGGCATTAATCGTACTCTCCCATGAAGTATTATCTTTTTTCTCATCAGCGTTTAGCTTCTTGGTATCACCGTTCAAATGGTGTGCTTCATCGCTTAACAGTACGAGATCATGTTCAGTCAGGTCGTCATACGTTAAACTGTTTTCTCTAGGTGCTTTGAGCGTAGTGTGTAGCCCTTGGATAGTCGTGAAGACGATATTGATCGAATCATCACGTGCATCAGAAAAGTCAGTTAGTTCACGAACGTTTACAACTTCACCATCGATGACAATCTTTTCAGCGAAGAGGTACTTACTAGAAGACGAATCGAGAAAATTCTCTCGTGTCTTCTCGATGATGTTGGTGGTATTCACAAAGAATACGATCTTGTTCTGTCCACGCTTATATAGATCAAGCAGAAGTGCCGCCATGATCATCGTCTTGCCGGATCCGGTTGCCATGTTGAAAAGCAATTGCATGCCACGAGTTTGATCACGATTCTTGTCGCTATCGTAGTAATGCAAATACCGTCCGAGTGCTTCCGTCTGATATGGCCTTAGTTCATGGCGAAGATTGAGTGATATGTGCTCAGGTACTGTCGTAAAACCACCCTGAAATCGACTCAGGATATCGTATTCGTCACTTTTAAGCATTTTGTCTTGAGGATTATTATTCATAATGATCGATAATCCTCGTTAATTCTTTTCGTAAAGCTTCTTGTTAAACTCTTTATCTTTTTCACTCACCTTGAATAGAGGATCATTGATGTCTTCATAATTTACGTAGAGAGTATTATTATCGATAAGTTCAAGTAGGAGCCGTCGTTTTTCAGCGGAACTTAGTTTCCGGAATTCTTCTTCGTTGAGTTTCTTAGGATCAACACGGTAACTCAGGAATGAAGACGAAGTCGCTTCCTTTAACAGAGCTAAATAATCTGAATCATTCATAGCAGCCTCAACTCGCTTTCGGAACTTGTTCGAATTGTTCATAATGTTCGCATAAACAAAGCTGCCCCCTCCTTGCCAGTTTACACCTTTGCTAATGCCTGACTGATCACCGTTAATGACATTCTGTAATCGATTCATAGGATCGTTATCGCCATAGTAGAGCTGTTCAATGCCAATGTATTGCCGACCCATCTTATGAGCAACGGCTGAGGTAGTTCCTGAGCCTAAATGATAATCCATCACCAGATCGCCAGGCTTTGTAAACATTCGCAATAGCCTTGCTAGAATCTGTTCTGCTTTTTTACCGTTTCTTAGTTCTACTCCGCCTTCATTAAAAATACGCCCAGTATTAATATCCGCCCACAGATCTCCAAGTAAACTGCTCGGGCCAAACTTTTTTGTATTCTCATCATAAAATTCATGAAATTTCTCTTTATAGAAGTACATTTGCCGACCACCATAGTAGTATGCGATCCCGTTTTCTCCCTTATTGACTATCACTTCACTAGGATTCGCAAGTGATTTTTCCTTCCATGAACCCCTGATGAATGCTCGTCTCCAGATGATATCGGCATTTTTTATCACGAACTCTTTGAATTCGTCACTGTTGGCATTTGCATCGATATTATTCTGCTTTAAGTATTCACTAAGTTTTATAACTTTATACTTACCAGATTCTTTTCCTTCGAGTACGAATTGAAATTCACTATCCCACTCATCAGCCTTAATGTATTCTGGTGTAACCCTTAAAGTACCTCTCTTGTATATGAGAATATGTTCTTTCTCTTTCAAAATAGTGCGGTCACGGTGAGCAGTTTTAACACCCGAGGCTGTAGACATCTTGAGTGCAATCGATTTTACAAAGTTATCTCTTCCAAGGATTTCGTCTGCTAAAACCTTGAGGTACGCATGCTCATCATCGTCGATCTGAATAGCTAGCACACTATCATTAGCGAGAAGCATTTTTGCTGCATTGAGCCTATTCCGCATAAATGTTAGCCAAGACGCATGATTAAAGCGGTCGTTATACCCGAAACTATCATTTCCGGTATTGTAAGGCGGATCTATGTAGATCATTTTCACCCTACCGGCATATCGCTTTTTGAGACTATGAAGCACGACAAGGTTGTTGCCTTTGATGATTAAATTGTCATCGTCTTTAAGTTCATCGAGATCGCGTTCGCCGTCTTTATCGTATCGTTTCCAATTAGTGAAAACTTTATCATCGAACAGGCGTGTAATTTGATCTGGGGCTAGTACCTCATTGAAAAAGACTTCGCTTCGTTTTTGATCTTCTTTGTCCTGTCCGCCTTCAAGGATCGCATCTTTATATGGCCAATTTAGAACGACATCTCCACTCTCCGATAAAAGTGATCCGTCGTCAGCTCCAAGCCCGATCTTGATCTTGTACTTTGTGTAGCTATCCGGCAAAAACTCTTTGTTCATGATGAACTGCAAGAAAACATCTTTCTTGAATACAAGCCCACCATCAGTAGCAGCGAAGAAGTGTTCTTTGAGTTCAGCATCCTTCTGCAGAAGGTTTAGTAGTTCAGGGTCATACTTACGAGCATCAGCTGCAAGTAGGTTTCGATTTAAGGATCCGTCTATGATGTATGCTTTGTTTTTTTCGATGAGTGCAGTCAATTTTGCGAGGATGTTTGTCAGATTAGTCATGAGGTATATTATACAATGAATTACTCCTATAACTCCATACCATAACCATGTGATACGACCCTTATGTGTTTAACAGTGAGAATCCGGCGTAAACTAGCAGTTTTTGGTTATGTTCAATTATATACATTGGCACTATATGACACTGCTTCTAAGTAGCTTACTTTTTCTTCTTGAATGTCTTTGCTAATAGGTATATTGCGATACTAATGACTAAGACACCGCCTAAGACTAAACCACCAATAACGAGTTGTTGGTTCGTGTCCTGCTGTTGCTGTTGTAGCTGTAGCTTTTGCTGTTCAAGTTTGAGCTCTTCTTGCTTGTTGCTCTGATTTGCTTGTTGCTGATAGTACTGTTCACGGTCTTCATTTAAACCGTCTACAGTTGAATTGCTTCCACCTTGTATTACTGGATCGTATGCGATTAACGAATTCATATGATGCTGTACTCCTTGCTAATAAAAACGACAACCCCTTACTAGGGTTGTCTAGACTCAACAATCAGGTTTGAACCTAAATGCTTTCGCAAGGAGTTGCCGTATTTACGGTTCAAACGAAAAGTCTGTTGACTTCATTATTCTAATTGTTGAATCTAGACTCTCTGATTATATATCAAAGTTACGAGAAACGCCCCTGACGCTGATGCGAATCTTGCGTTTAAAATAAAAAGTTGACTCTAAGTCCGTCTATGAAATAAAAATGCAAAGAAGATGCTTATTTAAGCCGGATAATGCGTGAGTATTGGCTGTTCTGAGAGCTTATTGATTGTCTTGTATGAATTGCAGCACATCAGCTTTCTTCCAGCGTCTGATATTACGCTTGCCGATCCTTATAGCCTTAAGTGTTCCGTCTTTATCCCAGTTCCGGAGTGTATTCGGATGTACCTTCAGGATGTTCACGACTTCCGGCAGAGTTAGATATTCAGGTAAATCATTATTCATATAACAATAGTTTACATTACAGCACAAATTTTGTACACTAGTAGTAAGGATTTTATATATGCCAAAGGGTACTACTAACCGGAAAAAACGAGATATACAGTTAGCAAATGAGGCTGATCTAATAGCCCTGCAAAAACTGCAAGACCTTACTTCTTCATATCGAGAAACTGCCATTACTAGTAGCGAGAGAAGCATCAATGATCTTGCTGAATACTTTAAAGCAGCGACCAGCAATGCCAAGCAGTTACTTCCAACGGCAAAACGTAGGTATGCAATCTATTTGCGTAAGTCTACTGATAGTGAAGACAAGCAAGTGCGTTCGATAGATGATCAACGTAAGGAATGTTTAGTACTTGCTAGCAATACAGTTAAGACAGTGATTCGAGATGAAGACATATTCGAAGAACATGCATCAGCTAAAAAGTCCGGTAATCGACCGATATTCAATGAAATGCTGCAAGGCTTTAGAACTGGAAAATATCACGGGCTTATCTCTTGGTCTCCTGATCGTTTGTCTCGCAACATGAAAGAAGCTGGTGAAGTGATTGAGATGGTTGACGAAGAGACTATACAGGATCTCCACTTCCGGACTTATGCCTTTGAGAATAACCCGAACGGCAAGATGATGCTGGGAATACTCTTCGCAACTTCAAAGCAGTACTCTGACAAATTATCAGTTGATGTGAAGCGTGGTAATACCGGGAATATCTCCGAAGGTAAATACAATGGTTCACTCAAGAAAGGCTACTACGTTGATGAAGCAACTGGGAACTTTATGCCGGATGATTATAACTGGAAATTACTTCGCAAGGCTGTTGATATGCGATTATACGAGGGTAAGAATAATCCAGAGATCGCCCAGTTCCTGCTAGATCATAAATTTACAGAACGAAAGTTTGAGAATGATAGTCCAAGATTGGTTAAATTTACGAAGAAAATGGTTGGTGATTTCTTTGCAGATCCATTCTACTTAGGACTGTACAAGTACGGCAATTTACTGACTGTACTAACGGATCAGTACAACTTTAGGCCGCTTATTTCTCCTGATGAATTCATTGCCCTGAATGCTGATATATCTAAGGACTTCGGTAAAACTAGTACGATCAAGTCTAGTAAGCCTCAGAAGCTAGACTACGGTCTGCTTCGTAACAAAGTGATCTGCGATTACTGTAGTGTTCCGATGCAATTCCAGCACCAGCCGATAACTAAGGGAACGAAAAAAGGCAGGTATGTGATTAGTTACTACTGCCGGAACAGGGTTTGTTTACGACATAACCCACAAGAACAAAAGAACCGTGGGATCAAACTCTCGAAAAGTATCCGTGCCAAATATGTACTAGCAGGTATTGAGTGGCATTTACGACATCTCACGAAACAGAGTACAGAAGCATACCGCATGTATATCAACGGCCTTGAACAGCGTATTGCATCAGATAAAGCGGTAATAAAGAACAAACTATCTGAAGCTACACAACAACTAAAAGAGAACGAACGACAGTATGCCAAGTATCAGACGTTCCAGGTTGATGATCCGGAAGAGTATAAGAAACACCACAATGGCAAACTTGAACATCACAAGCAACTAATCGAATACTACGAAGAAGCTGTTGCAGATAACAAGGCGGAACTGGCTAAATTGAACGTTACTTTGCCCACTGAGAAAGAATTTTACGAACTCACTAAATTCAAGGTGTTAGAGTTCCTTCAATCCACTGACATCACGGTACTTGATACGATATGTAATGAGTTTGTGTCGAACCTACGAGCAGGACACGACTCTACCCCTGTTATAGAACTAAAAAAACCATACGATAGCATGGTTGATTTAGGTAAGATTCCTCTTGGCTGGGGATGAGGGATTCGAACCCCCGAATGCCAGGACCAGAACCTGGTGCCTTACCACTTGGCGAATCCCCAGTATGCATATATTATACCTGAAATGTGCGGGAGTTCGAATCGGATTCGACCCACGTCCCGCGGGCTCACGACTCAGTCAAATAAGCACAGCATATTTGTGAGATCGCCTTGCAGATTGCCGACGGGCAATCTTCACTCCGAATGCCAGGACCAGTCTGCTCATCAATTTCCTTCAGAAATTGCTCGCAGACCCGCCTCAGTCGGTGAGCCCCAGGCTCATCCGGCTTCCGGCCTTGCGAACTGCCCCCATGGCAGTTCTCACCTGGTGCCTTACCACTTGGCGAATCCCCAGTAGTAGTGGAATTATATCACCGCAGGAGAGCTAACTCAAGGGCGGGCAGTGAATGAAATAAAGAGGTATTGACAAATATACTTTACTTTGGTAAAATGTATCTCATGAATACCTCCACCGTATGGAAATCACCAGAAGCGAAGCGATTTTCGCAGGTGCTTGCTGGCATTGATGACATAGCGCTCATGCAAGCATTTTTGCGTGACGTGATGACAGAAAAAGAAATACGTGAAGTTAGCACCCGTCTAAAAGCAGCAGCGCTCCTACGAGCTGGATACACATACGACCAGATCGTCAAAGAAACGCGTTTGTCGACACGTACCGTTGCGCGTATTCGTGACTGGATGGACAATGGCACCGGAGGCTACCAAGCAATTCTCTCTGGTGATCATGCCCATACACCGCCAGTTGATGTCGGCTAATTTCTATCTATTCAGATGTATGAAGCGCCGGCATTAGCTGGCGCTTTGCTTATGCATCACTAAAAACGAAGGGATAGATATGAAAAGGAAATTACAGATAGGAGTATTTGGATCAATGGCTGACTTGGCTATGCGGAGGAAAACCGTATGAACGATGTCGTATCATTGGCCGAGAAATTAGTATCGATCGCAAGCTATGTCGCTGATGGGTGTGATGAAACTGCTGTCGTCGCGTGGCTCGAACAATGGTTTGTGACGAATCTACCAGATATGAAGCTGACACGGCAACCACTCCCCGACGGTAGAGCAAACCTTTACGTCGGCGCCCCGACACCTATAGTCTTATTTGTGGGGCATATCGACACAGTACCCATATCAAACGGCTGGCAAACACCGCCGCTCACACTAACTCGTGAGAGCGGCAGACTCTATGGTTTGGGCGTAGCGGACATGAAGGGGTCAATTGCCTCACTCATGGTGGCGTTGACACGAATGAGCAAAAGTGCACGATCGACCGTAGGTATGCTCATCTATGTCGACGAAGAGTATCGATTTGCCGGTATGAAACAGGTGATCGCCGATAAGCTTTTTGTTGATCAGCCGCCAGAGCTTGTTATATCACTTGATGGAAATTTGCAACCGTTGATGGGGTGTAGAGGCCTCATCAAAATGGATATTGAAGTTATCGGCAAATCCGGTCACGCATCAAATCCCGCCAATGGTGTCAACGCTATCACGCAGCTTATGGAGAGCCTGGCATCACTTGAGCAGCAGCTGACTCAGTATACCTCGTCGGAACTGGGACAAACGACGATGAATATTGCTTACCTTAGGGGCGGCGCGACAACGGATGTTGATAATCCTGAGATACTTCAGCGCAGCGGAAATGTCATTCCAAATTATGCTGAGGGTATCATAGAGCTCCGCGTTGCCGATACGAAACTGACGGCTCAACTGGTCGAGACTCTCCTCAGACAGCTACTTCAAGAGCGTGGTCTCGAGGTAAAAAGTATTCGAGTGGGGGCTGATCTCGGTGTCTGGAATCAAACAAGAGATACGGTATCAGAACAATTTCTGAAGACGTGCTATACACAGGCTGGTATTTTGTGGCAGCCGGACGACCCTCGCTACAGGGGCTATATCGACGTTCAGTTACTCGCTGAAGTAATCGACAGTCCAATATATGTGATTGGCGCAGGCGGGGACAATCGCCATGGAGCGAATGAGTCGGCAGCAATTAGTGATCTTCAAGTTGCGGCAAACCTCTATCAATTAATAGTAGAACAATGGAATAAGGAGAATAGTGATGAAAAATCCTGAACTGAGAGTTGAAAGGGTGGAGGGTGATTTACAAGCGATTGATTTGAGCAGTCTACTGCAAATCGCTGCGGTGTATGCCGATGCATTTAAGTGGGATGAATGGAACGAATGGACAAAATGCCCAGTTGACGGTAAGTTTTTTGGTGCAACCACCTCACCGGGTGAACCAAGCGCGTGCTGTAATGAGCCGTTACAATTGGCATATCCGGCAGCAGAGACTGTCGAGTATATTCAGTGCGAACTAACTCGTCCCGGAGCCAGCTTATTCGTGCTGAAGGATGATGTGCAGATAGCAGGGTTTAGCTGGGCATTCAAATATGCTTCACCTGGGGTACTCGCGCGTGAAAAATATCGTACTGATCAAATGCGCGAGCGTGTTGTCGGTGCTCTCGCTGGCGTGGGCATCACGGGAAGTCTGTATTATTTGTCAGAGACAGGCATTCAAAAAGACGCTCGTTATCGTGGACGGGGAGTCAGTAATGATTTCTACCGATTGCGACTTGAACGTGCTCAAGCACTCGGGCTTCCAGCCGTCCAACGGACAACAATCAACAGCCCGATGTATATGACGGCACGATCAGCAGGCATGACACAGGTGATAGGTCCGATAGCGGAACGACGAGGAAGTGGCTGTACGGTCACGGGCAAGTTCGCCGGAGGGATCGAAGATAGCGAGTTATCGCCCCGTGTATTATTTGCCACAACGTTTGGAGACTAAGATAGTATACTAGGTATATGCAGTTTGTGATTAAACTCCTGGCCGATGGGCTAATGCTCCCGATAGTATTGCTTGCTGGGTACGCACTTTTGATACGAGTTCCTAAAAAAGGTCGGTACGATCGGTATACTCGTATACTGATGGCCGGTATGACGTCTTATCTCCTCGCTAAATACCTTGGAGCTGTTTGGCAGCCAGAAGCTCTTCGACCGTTCGAGCTAAGTGGTCAAATTGCCGGTGCCGCCTATCTCAACAACCCGGGCTTCCCGTCTGACCATACACTTTTTGCTAGTTTCTTGACGCTTGCAGTGTGGTATGGAACACGCCTGAAGTGGTTGACAATACTGCTCGGTGTTTTGACGGTGACGGTGGCCATCGGAAGAGTATTAGCTCTTGTCCATACACCAATCGATGTTATCGGCGGCATGATAGTAGGTGTGCTGGGAGCCGTCTGGTATATTGCTTATGGAAAAATATTTTCACAAAAACTAGTAAAAAACACAAATAGGTAGTAAAATATCATTTAACAAAGAGGAGTTGTTGGATGAAACAGGAAGTCTATAGTGAAGTGGATAATTCCACCGTCTCACCACTGGTGCAAATGTCTCTGCGTGAGCTCGTGGCTGCAATTGTCTGTGGCATTGGTGTCGGATTGATGGTGTCGGCGCTCATGTTGATAATGAATAAGTATCTATTTGGGACGGTATTGTGTCGAACAGCTGCTAGCGCCGACTGTAGCCAAGCACCACTTTACTCATTGATTGTTTCAATGGTCATCGGCGCAATCGCGGGCGTTGTGGGGCTTGCTCGCCTAAGGGTTTTTCGTCCACTTTTGACTGTTATCGCAAGTGCAGTAGCACTTTGGGGGATTGAGCCGATTGTCTTTGGGATGTCGTGGTATTGGGCCATCCTTTCGACGATGTTTCTGTTTGGTGTTTGCTACGGATTGTTCACGTGGATATCTCGTGTCCGTTCGTTCATCCTTGCCGTTGTTCTTGTGACTGTACTTGTCGTAGTTACGCGACTGATGCTGATCTCGTAGCTTGTCGATGCTATACTAGCAGTATGGAACATATCGTTATCATACTTCTTATTGTCGTAATCGTTCTCATGGCGGGTGGACTACTGTTGCTCTTTCAGCGTGTCAATGACCTAAAGCAGGGAAGTGCTGTTGAGCTGGTAAAAGCAGATATGACGGAGCTGACTCGTACTATCGCAGGGTTGCAGCAGACGATGGGCGACAAAATTGAGCGCGGGAGCACTGCTATGCAACAATCCGTACAAAAACAACTCAGTGAAAGCGCAAAAATTGTTGCCGATGTCACGCAACGTCTGGCAAAACTCGATGAGACAAATCGCCGCGTCGTTGATGTAGCGGACGAACTAAAAACGCTGCAAAATGTTTTGCAAAATCCAAAACAACGCGGTGTATTTGGTGAGTTTTATCTGAGCAGTGTCCTCGAAAACGTACTGGCTCCGGGACAGTATCAAACCCAATATAAGTTTTTAAACGGTGATGCCGTCGATGCGGTGATTTATCTTGATAAGGGGAAATTATTACCGATTGATAGTAAGTTTAGTCTCGAAAATTACAATCGAATGATCGAAGCGAGTGGCAAGGAAAGGGAAGACCTACTCACAAAAGTAAAGGGCGATCTAAAACTAAGAATTGATGAAACCTCAAAGTATATCAGGCCGAGTGAAAAAACAATGGAGTTCGCTTTTATGTTTATCCCGAGCGAATCACTCTACTATGATCTGCTTATCAATAACGTTGGCAGTGGAGGAAGTTCGCGTGACCTCATTGAGTACGCCTTTCGGGACAAGCACGTTATCATCACTAGCCCGACAAGTTTCATGGCCTATTTGCAAACGGTGTTACAGGGTTTGCGTAGTTTACAAATCGAAGAACAAGCAAAGGACATCCAATTGCGCGTCGGTAAACTTGGCCAACATATCGCAAAGTTTGATGAATACATGCACAAGCTTGGCGGTGCACTCGGTACTACTGTCAATCACTTCAACGCCGCCCACAAAGAACTCTCTAAAGTTGACAGAGACGTCGTAAAAATTGCCGAAACCACTCCTGCTGTCGAGCCACTTCTGCTCGATAAACCAAACTCGGGGGAATAAGAAGAAGCAATAAAAAACTCCTCGTGTTCCACCGAGGAGTTTTTTTATTGACCTATGCCTAACTTATAGGACGGTGTTGCGGCGTCCAGCGAGAAGCAAGTAGAGGTTGCCTCCTAAGGCAGCTCCTACGAGCGTTGCAGTGATAACCTCAATACTTAGTCGAGAGTATTGTTTGTCATTCTTGGTATCACCGGCACGGCTGAAGGCGCTATCTGGGCGCTCAGTTACCGCAAGTGCTACCGCCGGGTTGAGTGTGGCATTTGTTACACGCAAGGCGTGCGGTATCTGGTCTGGAGACGTAATGCTCGAATTAGCAAGTGATTTTTGCACGTTGGTTTGCAGGGTACTGACAAGACCACCGCCAACGACAAGACCAACCATAAGCGAGAGTCCTACGCCGAGTGCGCGGCTGGTATTTGCAAGATCTCGGCGACTCAATACTGCGCTCAGTCCGAAGACAAAGATAGCAGTTGCAGTGAGTTCAATACCGAAGACTGACCAATCAAACACATTCCAGCCCATATGACTGAAATCGAGCTTGAGTGTGCCGCCTGCAACGAGGTTCATCACAATAACGGCCAGCATGCTCCCGAGGAATTGAGCTCCCCAGTAAAATGGCACGAGTACACCCTTGAGGCGGCGCATTGTCCACTGTGCAAAGGTAACGGCTGGATTGACATGTGCACCTGAAATTGCGCCAATGGCCAGAACCAGTACCACTAACGTGAGGCCGACATAGAGCACATCGACAGTTTGTGCCGCAAGCAGCGCAACCAATGTCAGTACAAACGTACCGATCAGCTCAGCAAAAACGATGTTGACAACGTTGCCAGGAAGCGCAAGGTTCGTCCTTTCACGTTTGACGCGAACCGTAGGGTGCGCAACTGATTTTGCTGGGTGCGTAACTTCTTTTGCCAATGGTTTGACAGTTACTTTTGTTTTTGTAGTTTTGGCTGCGACGGCCGGCTTTTTGACGGTCGCTTTTTTGGTAGAAGCGGCTTTCTTGGTAGCCATTATATTCCCTCCTTATCGTGAATATGCAGCTATTATAGCATAATGAGCTCATGGTATAATACAAGTCACGCATGGGAAGATATATTGAACAAACGCAAGCACGTTCCGAATTGCAACAACGAATTGCCGCAGACTTGCGTGCAAAGGCAGCTGCTCGTGCCAAAGATGAAGGTGATCCGTCGACTGCGTATACTGCAATTGATGGTGTAGAAGACGCAGAGTATATGAAAGGTACCAAGCATACAACAAGTCTGGCCGGAGTGTGGGCAACTATCTTTTTGGCAGCGGTAGCAGTATTTATCTATTTTGTAGTCCGCGTCAACTCATAATCGTAGTATACTAAAGAGGTAATGATCGATATTGCTTCTCTTAAAGTTGAACTTGAGTCGCGGATTGCGGCCTCTGATACTCCCGCAGACATCTTAAAAAGCAAGGAGTTTCGAGAATTGTACGCGAGTATTCCGACGCTTGCTGTTGATGAGCGAAAAGAATTTGGCCAGAAAGTAAATGAGCTAAAAGAAACAATTGCGCGCGCCGTGGCGAAACGCCAAGAACAACTTAGTGCAAAAGAACTGCCAGCGATTGATATCACGGCACCGTTTGATGTAAATGCAGCAATGCCTGCGCTATTGCCTAGTGATCAAGGAACAATTCATCCGCTGATGAATGAAATCGAAACAATTAGCGACATATTCAATCGCATGGGGTTCGTGACCGAAGAGTCTCGTGAAATCGATGACCAGTACCATATGTTTGAGAGCCTAAACTTTCCCAAAGGCCATCCTGCCAGGGATGACTGGGATACTTTCATGACAGTAGAGACAGATGCGAGCGGCGATCCGCTGATTGCACCCGCCCATACCAGTACAATGCAAAATCGTGTCATGAGGAAATATCATGACAATCTCGAAAATAACCAGCCCATCGCTGTCATAGTGCCCGACAGAACATTTCGCAACGAAGACCTTGATGCCCGACACGAGCACACCTTTTATCAGGTTGAGGGGGTGTACGTGGCAAAGGGTGTTCATGCGGGTATGCTGATCGCCACGCTTCAGGCCTTCCTCGAAGAGTATTATGGCAGGCAGCTTGAAGTGCGAGTTAACCCCTTTTATTTTCCGTTTACGGAACCCAGTTTTGAGTTTGCGCTCAGCTGTCCTTTTTGCGACAAGCAGGGCTGCAACATCTGTAGCCAATCTGGGTGGATTGAGCTGCTTGGTTGCGGTATGATTCATCCGAACGTTTTGAAAGAAGCTGACATTGACCCAACGATTTACACGGGATTTGCGTTCGGTTGTGGGATTGATCGACTTGTGATGATGAAATACCAGATAGAGGACATCCGTCATCTCGAGTCGGGTAAACTAGATTTCTTGAGGCAATTTAGCGCATGACGCGTGTTGTACTACTCCACGGAAAAAATAAAACAGCGGATGATGCGTGGTATCCATGGATCAAAGCCGAGTGTACCGCGCGAACTATTGAGTGCAATGTGCCCGCATTGACTACCGAAGAAGTGCCTCGTATCGCCGATTGGCTTGCCGATATTGATGCCGTCCATCCTGATGAGGAAACAATACTGGTCGGACACTCGCGCGGCGGGATGGCTGCACTGCGCTGGCTCGAACAACCAGACCGCCCAGTTAAGCGGGTTATCCTCGTTGCCACAAACGGTGCGCACCTTGTGGATGCAGCAGGTGGGGATTTTTATTCGGGTGCCTATGACTTTGAGACTATTCGGCATAATTGCGCTGACATCGTTTTATTACATTCTCGCGATGATGAGTGGGTGCCCTATGTGGCAGCTCAGTATAATGCCGAGCATCTGGGCGGGCGGCTGATCAGCCTTGAGAATAAAAATCATTTTGGTATGCAATCGGATGGAATGGTCATGCGCGAGTTTCCGGAACTGCTCGCTGAGATAGTGAGGTAGGAACACGTACCATGGAGCAATATGAACATGCACTAAACGAGCAAGACAACGAGCTGATTACACTTGCCCGTCGTCACTTGGAACAGAAGTATCGCAAACCGCTGCATACAGTTGCAGCAGCGCTGCGCATGGCTGATGGGCATATCATCATGGGACTTAATTTTGATCATTTTTCTGGCTCAATTTGTGCAGAAGTTTCGGCACTGACGCATGCTATGAACCGCGAAAATTATGCGGTGCAAACAGTGGTAGCGGTGCGACGCAATACCGCCGGAGAGTATGTTGTTGCCAATATGTGTGGTAAATGTCGTCAGATTTTTCATGATTATGTCCCGCAAGCACGAATTATCGTCGATAGCCATGGCTCTGTTGAGGTACGCAGTATCGAAGAGTTGCTGCCGCTGGCGTTTTATCGTCATCGTGAGAAGATTAACGATGCTATGCAAGGTGTATCGGATGAGGAGATAGTGGGGTGAAAAACGCAATTATTTTTCATGGTACTGGTGAGTCGCCTGACGACCAGTGGTTTCCGTGGGTAAAGCAACAGATGGAAAAAGCGGGCTATACCGTCTCGGTACCCAATTTGCCGCAAATGAATCAGCAGCCGATTGCTGAGATGGTAAGTCAGGTATTACCGACGCTTGATCTGAATGAAGAAACAGTTCTGATCGGACACTCTGCCGGTGCGCCATTCATTCTCAGTATCCTCGAAGTATCAGGTCAAAAAATTGCTCGCGCGCTGCTCATCGCCGGCTTCTATACAGAAATTGATATGGGTCGTGAGCCAGTTCTTCAGCCGCACTATGATTGGCAGAAGCTGGCACCACTGGCAGACTACTATATGATTAACTCCACCAATGATCCGTGGAAATGCGATGATACCCAAGGTCGGTTGGCATTTGATAAACTAGGAGGGACACTCATTATCAAACAAGACGGTCATTTTGGCTCAGCAAGCCACCAGCAGGAATACAAGACATTTCCACTGGTGGCCGCAATCGCTATAGGAGCATACCAATGAAAGTAAGCCTCAACCTCATTAAACAGTTTACTTCCATCAACATACTAGTTGATGAACTTGTTGCGACGATAAACAATCAGCTTGGCGGCGTTGAGGAAGTGACCGAACTAGGCGTACGATACAAAAATATTACGATCGTAAAAGTAGTTTCCTGCGAAAAGCATCCAAATGCCGACAAACTAAGTGTGTGCAAAATCGATGATGGCCAATCAGTACGTGATGTTGACCGCGATGTTGATGGGTACGTCCAGGTCGTATGCGGTGCACCGAATGTTCACGCCAATATGTGGGCAGTATGGTTGCCGCCACACACAACTGTCCCGGCTAGCTATGCCGATGCCAAACCCTTTGTACTTGAGCCGCGAGAAATTCGTGGCGTCATGAGCAATGGAATGCTGGGAGCGGGTGATGAGCTGGCTATCAATAGTGACCACAACGGAATTATTGAACTTCGCGAAGAAGACATGCCGCCGCACATTGGCGCAAGAGGACTTGCGACTGGTCAGGATTTTGCTGAGGCAATGGGGTTAGACGACACTATTATTGATATTGAGAATAAAATGTTTACTCATCGCCCTGATTGTTTCGGTCAGTTGGGTGTGGCACGTGAAATTGCTGGGATCACCGGGCAACCGTTTCACAGCCCAGAGTGGTATACGACCCTTCCATCATTTTTATCAGCAAATAGCTTTGAGCTGACAGTCACAAATCAAGCGCTCACCCAAGTACCACGTTTTATGGCGGTTGGGTTTAGTGGTATCGAGGTAAAACCAAGTCCGCTTTGGCTACAGTGCGAATTGATACGACTTGGTAGTAAGGCGATTAACAATATTGTTGACGTGACAAATTATGTCATGCTACTTACCGCTCAGCCCACCCATGCATATGACTATGATAAATTGCGAGGTCACGCGCTTAGCGCACGCATGGCAAATAGTGGTGAGAAGGTGACGCTTCTCAACGGAAAAACGTATGAGCTCGGTAGCGATGATATTGTCATTGCAGATCAAGAGGGTCCTGTCGGTTTGGCGGGTATCATGGGCGGTAGCAATAGCGAAGTGAGCGATACGACGACTTCTATTGTGCTTGAAGTAGCCACCTTTGATATGTATACGGTCCGCAAGTCGAGCATGCGACATGGGGTTTTTTCCGACGCGCTGACTCGCTTCAATAAAGGTCAGTCACCACAGCAAAATCCGTATGTGCTCAACCTGCTGATGATGTCCATAATCGACGTGGCAGGTGGGGCTCAGGCAACCGAAGTAGTTGATGCTGGCCAAACCATCACCCCGTCCAAGGCGGTAGTTATTACTCCCTCATTTATCAATAATCGCCTAGGACTTTCACTGGCTAAACCGCAAATTACGACACTTCTTTCAAATGTTGAGATGCGCTGTGATGACGAGGTGTCAGATGATGGCGATGATGCTATTGTCGTTTTGCCGCCTTACTGGCGAATGGACATAGAGGTTCCCGAGGATGTTGTAGAGGAAGTTGGGCGGTTGTATGGTTTTGATGCCTTGCCCCGCGAATTACCCAAACGTGCTGGCGGTGTTGCCACGCGCAACAAAAATAGGGTACTCAAACAGCGTATTCGTCAGAGTCTGGCGCGCGCCGGAGCGAATGAAGTACTAACATACAGTTTTGTGCACGAGCAAGTTATGAAAAAAGCCGAGCAGGATGCCTCTCGAGCATTTCGTCTTGGAAACGCCATCAGCCCCGATCTCCATTTATATCGGTTGTCAGTACTGCCTAGCTTGTTGGACAAGGTGCATGCCAACATAAAAAATAGCTATGATGAGTTTGTGCTGTTTGAAATTGGTAAAGGCCACGACAAAGTGTCTCATCTGGCAGACGATAATGGGCTTCCTAGTGAGCCTGAGTTTGTAGATGCTGTATATGCTAGCAAAAAGCCTCGTCAGGGAGCGGCATACTATATGATGCGTCGACTCGTTTCTCAATTGGCAAAAGACCTCGGTCTTACACTCAAACTAATACCAATTGACAATGCTGATGGCATACATGCCGCGACGGTATTTGCCCCAGCTCGTAGCGCGAGGATCGAGAGCAGGCAAGGTGAATATATTGGCATAGTAGGTGAACTAAAGCAGTCGGTGAGGAAGGCGTTTAAACTACCAGACTATACTGCGGCAATGACGCTAGAGTTAGCAGGAATCGCCAATGCTGTTGAGCTAAAGCGTAACAACTATCAACCTTTGTCCCGTTATCCATCAACATCACAAGACATCTCCCTGAAAACCGCTTTCTCGGTGCCGTATGAAAAAATATTTCACTGTGTTTGGAGTGCGGCAACGGAGAAAATGGCGGGAATTGATATTCGTCTTGAGCCGGTTGCCGTCTATAGTGCAGAGGACAATACTGACAAAAAGACAACAACACTCCACATTACTTTTACCAGTTATGACAAGACGCTTACGGATCAAACGATAAATCCCGTCATGGATCACATCGCCAGTTGTGCAAAAGATGAGCTTGCCGCGGAACGGGTTTAATTGCGCGCACTCGAAATCAGACCAATCGTAGTGCCAAGATCACTACTTCCTTCGAGTGGTGATTTTCACTTCATACGAGAGGGATTGAGAGTGTATGATGCAATACATGGCGTACCTCGACCGGGTTTACCGTCGCTTCGACACGCAAATGAGATCCTACGACATTTCCGTCATGGGAATGCTGCCGTTGCCGGAATCATGGGGCAAAGAGTAGTAGGCTTGGCAAATTATTATACTGGGGGCAGAGGACAGTCTGAAGCTTGGCTCCATGGTTTGGCGGTGGACCCCGATGTACGGCGTCAACATGTCGGTACACACATGCTCGGGTTCATCCTTGATCATATGAAGTCGAGTGGGGCAAGTATCTGTAAACTTGAGTCACTGCCAGAAGCTGTCGGTTTTTATGAAGCGAACGGATTTAGAGAACACGATGAGACTGACGATGTCAATCGTCTGATGACCTATTCATTTTGATCGCCGTTAAAGCGCCTTCGTCAACTACAGGTATCTCATTAATGTCGAGCTGCATAACGCGGGCAAAGCGCTCTAGTTGCTGAAATTTGCAATAGGGTATGGGGCGGTGTTGACCGTCGTACACTCTGTAATAGTGATCATAATATGCTTGCCCGCCATTGAATTTTTTTGCAGTGGTTGGTTTGTCAATGCGTACGACGATCCATGATGAGGCGAGACTATTGATGATTCGAGCAATCTTTGCATAATGATTAAAGGCCATAAGAACAGTATAGCAATGATGGCGATGTATCAACTATTGTAAGGCGAAGGGGGATATATGGTAAAAATAGTCGTTGTAACAGGGAGCGTACGACCAAATAGCGCGGGTCAACAGGTGGTACCGTATGTAGTTAAGAAATTGCAAGAAAAAGACGCAGTAGTATCTGTCGCCGATCTCAGTAAGTTAGCGTTACCTTTTTTTGACAGCGCCCTACCACCTTCTATGGAGGGATTTAGTCCAGAACATCAATCAGTATTACAGTGGACGACGATGGTAAAAGAAGCTGATGGCGTGGTATTGGTTTCGCCAGAATACAACCATAGCCTAAGTGGTGTTCAGAAAAACGCGATCGACTGGATTTATAAAGAGTGGGAGGGTAAGCCTGTGGCATTTGTCGGCTACGGATTTTATGCTGCAAAGCATGCCTATCAACATCTAGAGTTGATGAATGAAGTGTTGCACATGAAGCTTATTGAGCCAATAGCCGGCTTACAATTTATGCAAGATCTCGCAGTCGATGGAGCAGTTCAGGATGACGAAGCTGTCTCCAAAAAAATCGACGCTACTGTGAGTGCGCTGATCGCTGCCTGCTAGATTTGCTATACTGAGGGCATGTCAGAGGTGTCCATCACAAAGTCCGATTATATGTTGTCTCGTGTGCATCCCGCTTGGTTGTGGCTCAAAAAGCATCAGCTGGAACGTCTGCCTCCTCTGACCGCTCAGCAGCAACAACGATTCGACGCGGGAAGTGCTTTTGAGCCTCTTGTTGAGCAGCGCTTTGCGGGCGCGGTTGACCTTGGGTTTAGCAACTGGTCGTCGTATCGTACACTTACTGAGCGCACCAGGGAGGCACTAGATGGTGGAGCACGGACGATTTTTCAGGGTCGGTTTGAGCATGGTCCGTTTACGTTCATTTGTGATATTGTTGATGTCGTTGACCAGAATGTTGTTGATCTGTACGAGATAAAATCAAGCACGCGCGTCAAGCCCGAACACCTTTATGATCTAGCATTTCAGTTGTTTGTCTTGGAAGGCGCCGGTTACGAGGCGCGAAATATATCGGTGATTCACGTCAATCCTTCCTTTGTGCGTCATGGTGATATTGATCCACTGGAACTAAGTAGCGTTACTGACGTGACCGAAAAAGTGAGAGCGCTGGAGGTCTCTACTGCGACCGCTGCTGCGCATGCGCTTGCCACAGTGCTCCGTCCGACAATGCCCGATCCTTCACCGTCGCTTGCGAGTAGACAAGGTCTAAGAGGCTGGCTAGAGATCCATCAAACACTCTGGCCTAGCGGTGAGGACTCGATCTACAGCAGTGTGCTTATTAGCCCGGCGTTGCTTGCGACTTGTGAAGAATTGGGCATTTCAAAGCTCGCAGATATTCCACCGCACCTTGTCGAGCGGCCAGCCCTTGTCGCGCACATCGAAGCAGCAAAAGCGGGCGGCATAAACATCGATAAACAAAAGATTCGCGAGTGGCTCTCTACGCTTGAGTACCCGCTGTATTTTCTCGATTACGAAACAGCAGCTGGTGTTGTGCCTCCTTATGATGGCGTGAAACCGTATGAACAAGTACCGTTTCAATATTCACTCCATGTGCTTGATTCTCCTGATAGTGAGGTTCGGCATGCGATGTATTTACACGAGATGGCCGATATGCCGGCTGGGCAGTTGGTGCCACACCTACTTTCGTCAATTGGTAATAACGGCTCTATTGTAGCGTGGAGTATGGGTTTTGAGCAGCGCTGCAATGAAACGATGGCGCGCCTGGTGTCAGAGTATAGTGCAGACCTTTTGGCTCTTAACGAACGAATGCGCGACCCAATAGAACTTTTCTATAAAGGTTATTATGCTGATATTCAGTTAGGCGGAAGCGCGAGCATAAAAAAGGTTCTACCGGCACTCGTCCCTGAGCTTTCCTATCGAAACATGGCGATTGCTGATGGTGCAGTTGCCCAGAAGCGGTGGATGGAGGCGGTACTTTCGTTATCTATGGATGAGTGTGAGCGACGTGTGGTATTTGACGAGCTGCGTGAGTATTGTGCACTCGATACTCTCGCTATGGTCGAGATTTTTCGGAAACTATGTGAAGTGAGTCAGTAAAAGTGGCGTATTGACGCTAGTAGCGGCTGCACGAGTCTCGGCAAATAGGTATTTCATAGTATACTAGTCAGATGAAATCAATTCGAACAATCTTTGGCTTCACCACTGGACTCGGACGCTATATGGTTGTCATCGGCTCCTTAGCGTTAATTAGCTCGCTGCTTTCCTTTGTGCCGCCGTATGTCATCAAACTTGCAACTGATTGGGTGGTAGCTATCAACGCACATCATGTCGCTTTTGACTGGAATCATATCATTTGGTTCGGGAGCGCATTGGCTGGTGTTGCACTTCTCAGCGCGCTTATTACTGATGTGAGTGGGTATGTGGGTGATCAGTTGGCAATTCGTGCTCGCCACCAGCTTTCATCGGCATACTATCGTCATCTTTTGACACTTCCTCAGCACTATTTTGACAATGAAGTGACAGGTAAAATCATTAATCGACTCAGCCGAGCGATCACAGATATTACCAATTTCTTTCAGTTTTTCTCAAACAACCTACTGCAGATGTTACTGACCACGACATTAACACTGGCGGTATTGGCATTTTATGGATGGCAATTAGCGATACTATTCGCCATACTGATACCCGCGAATCTCTATCTGACAGCACGCACAAGTGGAAAGTGGCAGGAACTCGAGAAACAAAAAAACCAACATTTTGATACTGCGAGCGGTCGCTTTGCGGAAGTGGTTGGGCAGATCCGGCTTGTCAAAAGTTTTGTGACGGAACGACGCGAATACGCACTTTTTGATGGTGAGGTTAGCAGTATGATCGCTCTCACCAGAGAGCAGTCACGGTTCTGGCATACGATGAATTTTTGGAGGGGCATGATCTTTGGCATTATTCGTGCGCTGAGTCTGCTCGTGATTTTTTATTTGGCTGGACAGGGACAGCTTTCGGTTGGTGATATCGCCATGCTCGTTGTTTTGATTCAGCAGGCAAGTATGCCGCTCAACGGTCTTAGCTTCTTTGTAGACAGCTATCAGCGCGCCGTGGCGAATAGTCGTGATTACTTGGCGGCACTTCAGGAATCGCCCGAGCCGGAAGCAAGTAGCGCGGAGCTACTGATCCAAAAGGCGGCGATTGAGTATAGGGGAGTTAATTTTTCGTATGGAGCTAAGGGAAATCAGGTACTAAAAAATATCAGTTTTTCGATTGAACCCGGGACGAAGCTGGCACTTGTCGGTGAGTCTGGAGGTGGTAAGTCGACGATCTCAAATCTTCTGATGGGGCTCTACCAACCCACTGCAGGACGCGTCGTGATCGACGGACAAGACATTAGTATGGTGTCGCGTCACAGCTTGCGAAAGAATATTGCAACGGTATTTCAGGATGCGGCGTTATTTAGTGGAACGGTGCGTGAGAATATTTCGTATGCGAAACCTGATGCAACCGATAAAGAAATTGAAAAAGCGGCCAAGGCTGCTAACGCGCATGATTTCATCTCAGCATTTCCGAATGGCTACGACACTGAAATAGGTGAGCGTGGTATCAAATTGAGTGGCGGTCAAAAACAGCGTATTTCGATCGCGCGTGCTTTGCTCAAAGACGCTCCGATTCTCATTCTCGATGAAGCCACCAGCAGTCTTGATAGTCGTGCCGAACACGAGGTGCAGCAAGCGCTCGATAGACTGATGAAAGATCGCACAACGCTAGTGATCGCGCACCGTCTTAGTACCATTGCAGAGGTAGATATGATCGTCACACTCAAGAATGGCAAGGTGGATGAGATCGGTACTCCCGCTCAGTTGAGTAAGACAAAGGGTATTTACGGTCAACTCCTTGCGCTCCAACTTGGCACCTCTGAGGCCGCCAAAAAGAAACTAGCAGAGTTTGATATCGCCGCGTAGACGAAATTAAAAAAGGGGCCCCGCATCGTTCGCGAAGCCCCTTCTTTGGGGATGTGCCGGTGCGGGGTTAACGAGAAGGCGGGGTGTTGGGCTGGGGCGGAATGCCGGGTTGGCCGATCCGACCAATCCGACCATGTCGCCAGTCGTGAGTGGTGACCTCTTGGTCGTAACCATCCAGGGTGCCAGGTTCCAGATTGGCCTGCTGTTCCCTGTCGCAGTGTATACACCTCCCGGGACCGCCTGAGTAACCGTGATAGTAACAGTCTGCCATGCTATGACACTCCTCTCTCGAGATAACCTCATCGGCTGATGAGATTATATGATAATCATAATCTTAAGTGTACAAAAAGTCAAAGTTAATATATGATCATTTTTTACGAAGAGCGGCAAAAGCACTCTTGTAAACAGCAATGATCGGGATCATGACAAAGGCGAGTGCAGGTAAGCCAACGGTGAGTACGAGATCGATGTTGGTGGTGTCGGGTATGAAGCCCTTTGTTGCGATAGCGGGAATAACAATCAATAGCGCCCAGACAAGTGAAGTAACCCCCACGAGGTAGGTGCCGAGGAGTACAAGATACATCCAGCGCGGCGGCCGCTCACGATAAAAGAGCAAAAGGTAGGTAGAGCCGCGAAGTAATAGGGTTGCCATAAGTAGCGCGATCGGCCAATAGAGCTCGCCACCAATATCTATGAGGAGACTCGAAAACGTCACCATAAACTGCGCATAAGCAAATACGAGCAGTGTATGAGTAAGCTCGGTTGAACCCTGGATAAATAATAAGGATCGACTGTGATTGCGCAGTGCAATCCGATATACCAGCCAAATCTCCAACACCGAAAAGAATAGGTACAAAAGCACCGGAATAAGTATGAGGATGTAAAGTGTTTCTACCATGATGTTTTCTCCGTGGCGCGCCAATGCCTAGTCGTATAAGCGAGTGCGAAAGCGGTTGCACAGCTAAGCACAGCAAAGAGGAGGATAAAGATAAACAGACTGTTGCCGATAGTTGCACCATGCGTAAAGGCTGCTGCGGTAGTTTGTTTTCCGGCAACAGTCCAGGTTTGACGCCCGAGTTCAGTGATAAACCAGCCTAACTCCATCATAATCATTCCGACGACACTAAGAGGGATAAAGGTGATGCTAAACCAGCGAGGAAACGACCCCTTGCGCCACAGAAAGAATATCGCACCAAGAACGAGAAGTGACGAGAGGCCAACAAGTGCCATCTTTGTATCGAATAAGAGATGGACAATGAGCGGGGGCCATTGGTAGCGCGGTACCTGGTCTAGCCCTTTTACCTCATAGGCAGTTGAATATCCTGCGAGGAGGCTCAGCATACCGGGTAGTACAATACCTCCCTCGGCTTTACCGTTGGCATCGATGTCACCACCGATACGGAGCGGTGCGTTTGACTGTGTTTTGTCGAGTAGCTCGATGGCGGCGAGTTTGGCGGGCTGTGTCTCGGCAATATTGACGGCAGATTGATGACCTAACAATGCGAGTGTTACCAGTAAAATAGCTGAAACAGCGACGAGCCGCTTGATGGTCCAATTTAGAAATGTTTTCGTAGAAGCAGGCTGTTTGTGGAGATTGCGCCACACAACATACGCGAGCACTAATAACGTTGTCGCAAAAATATAGGATGCAACTGAGTGGGACACCTCATTGATAGTTGTCGACGTCAATGTCGCTGTCGAGTTATTCATGAACGCGTTAACTGCAGTAATGAAAAATGCCGAACCTATAGAACCGATACTAATAGGAATGCTTATCAAAAAATGACGGAGCGTGCCAGTTTGCTTCATCGTACCGAGATACCATGACAAGAACGCTGCCTCAATAAGAAACATGTAGCCCTCGAGCTGAAAGAACTTCCCGACAGTCGGACGTACTTCATTCATAAATGGGGCCCAAAGCGTTGACATTTGAAGTGCAATGATTGTTCCGGTGAAAATACCACCGATCACAAACACGGCGGTCCATTTCGCGAGCAGTCGCACAAATGCTCTGAGACGTTCGCTATTTTTGCGCCACGCGTACCACTCAAATAAACTAAGCAGCACCGGGAGGCCGATGGAGAGCGCAACGATCAAAATATGAAATGCAAGCGAATGTCCAATCAGTGAACGCGCTGCTAAGAATCCATCCATAGTGACCAATTTCCTTTTACGCTTATGCTTTCATCTGCTATTATACTACCAGTGAAAAAAATAATAGTACGTTTTTTGTAAGTAGCGATGAATATTATAATTGTTGGCGGCGGATTCGGTGGTATCAAGGCAGCACTTGAGTTGTCAAAAGATAGCCGCAATCACATCACGCTTATTTCAGATAGCACAGAGTTTCAGTATTACCCAACCTTATATAGCTCCGCTACTGGACATAGTCATCTTGAATCTTGGGCTCCATTGGGCGAGATTTTCGCCGAGAGTAGTAATGTCGAAGTGTATATCGACACTATCACATCGATCGATGTAGAGCAGAAAGTTGTCGGCGGTGAGTCGGGAACCTCTTATCATTATGAAGTGTGTATTATTGCGATTGGTGTCGTGACAACCTATTTTGGTATCCCAGGACTAGAGACCTACGCCTACGGCATTAAGTCCGAAGAAGAGATCAAGCGGTTAAAACGACGGCTTTCGATTGACATCGCCGAGAATCATCATCTCGATAAAAACTACATTATTATCGGTGGCGGTCCAACCGGCGTTGAATTATCGGCGGCGATGGGAACGTATCTGAAGCGACTCATGAAGCGGTATCATATCAGAGAACGTACGGTAAATATTCGCCTGGTAGAAGCGATGCCGCGAATCTTACCTCGGCTATCAGAGCAGACAAGTCGTAGGGTAACGCGACGTCTAAAGAAACTTGGTGTGCGTGTAGAAACCGGTAAAAAAGTCGAAAGGGAGACGGCTCATGAATTAATTGTGAGCGGTGCTTCGATCGATAGTCATACCGTCATTTGGACCTCTGGAGTAACGAATCATCCATTTTTTGCTAACAATCCATCGGTGTTTCGACTGGCAAAAAATGGTCGCGTCGAAGTTGATCAATATTTGCAGGCAAATAAGGATATCTATGTCATCGGTGACAATGCGGCAACACCGTTCACTGGTCTTGCCCAGACGGCAATTCATGATGCGCGAACTGTTGCGCGTAATCTAAAGAGGCAGACATCTGGACGACCAATGAAGCCGTATAAGGCTATTTTGCCGGTGCAGGCTATACCGGTTGGAGCTAGGTGGGCAATTGTTGAGTGGCGCTGGCTTCGATTTTGTGGGTGGATTGGTGGACTAATCCGTCGAGTTGCTGATCTCGTCGGATACAGTGAGGTGTTACCGCTTGGTACCTCACTGGGGGCCTGGCGAGCTGCAAAAGTCTACGAAGACGATTACTTTGCCCCTACGATCAAGGTGAAAAAACGTCGCTAATTTGCTATACTAAAACGAGCTCAACAAACGAAAGGGACAGATGTGGCAACAACAAAGAGCCAGCGACTAGGCATTATGATTATTTTAATCGTCACCGTTGTGGGGACGATTGGGTCATTTGCGGCACTGATATTGACGACAAAAAATCAATCAGATGATGCGGCAAGACTCAAAAGGTACAAAATGATTACCAAGCAAAAGTGAAAGTATATCAGGCCCAGAAAGCTGCACAGGCAGATGAACTTTCGGCAAAATATTATTCGACATTTAGTCAGTTTGGCTCAAGAGTTGGTGTCTACGATATCGAAAGCAACAATAAAACACTACAGACACAAGACCTTATTGTCGGCGACGGCGAGGAAGTGACGGATACCACGAAGTTTGCCGCCTACTATATTCTGTGGTTACCGCGTGGCACAATCCAAGAGCAATCAATCGACCCAGCCTCGGGCAAATTGAAGTCACCGCTTGCCATTGATGGCCTGGCAACAAGTAGTTTAATCCAGGGTTGGAAAGAAGGCATGAAGGGAATGCGTCTCGGCGGCGTGCGGGAGCTGACCATCCCCTCAGATAAGGGGTATAAAGAACAGGGGACAAAAGACCAACAGGGTAATGAAGTTATTCCGCCAAACACACCACTCAAATTTATTGTGATGGCAATACCTGCGGCGGCTGAAATAACGCCGCCAACCTATCCGATGGAGCTATTTCAGGGGCTGGGACAATAAGTAAGGAGGGTGATGATGACCGATGAAACTATCCATGATGTTGTGATGATCGGTGCCGGGCCGAGTGCTCTCGCTGCCGCAATTTATACGACACGTGAGGACATCGAGACAGTATTGTACGAAAAGGCAGTTGTGGGTGGACTTGCAGCGATCACCGATAAAGTCGACAATTACCCTGGGTTTCCCGATGGCATTGAAGGGCTGACCTTGGCAGATAATCTGCAAAAACAAGCCGAGCGCTTCGGCGCAGTCATCAAGTACGGTGACGTATCTGCGGTGCGTCGTGGCCAAGACGGCATTGTGTTGACAGTTGATGGTGAAGAGGTCAAAGCACAGAGCGTACTGATTGCAACAGGAAGTGACTACAACAAATTGGGGATTCCGGGTGAAGCTGAGTATTATGGACGCGGCGTGCACTACTGCGCAACCTGTGATGGCGCGTTTTATCGTGATAAGCGGCTCGTAGTGGTCGGCGGTGGCAACTCTGGCGTGCAGGAAGCAATCTTTCTGACTCGGTTTGCGAGTCACATAGATCTGTTGGTACGTAGTACGGTCAAAGCGAGCCAGGTATTGCAAGATGAATTGCAGAAGTACGTTGATGCTGGTAAGGTTACCATTCATTTACAAACGGTACCAACTGAGATTAGCGTTGATAGCGAAACCAAGGCAATGACTGTTCGTACAGTCTCTGCGGGTCAGTCTGATGAGCTACAGGTCGACGGTACCTTTGTATTCATTGGTCTCAAACCGAACACAGAGTTTTTGGTTGGGAGCGGGGTTGAACTTGACCCGATCGGGCATATCATCACCAATGAACATCTCGAGACGGCCGTACCCGGTATCTTTGCCAGCGGCGATGTTCGCAGTGGGGCGACAATGCAAGTAGCCAGTGCGGTTGGTGAAGGAGCCACGGCTGCCCTCAATATTCGAGAATATCTCGATGCTCTATCATCCGCAAAAAACTAGTTTGAATTGTTTAATACCTCAACAAGTATATCGGGATAGTTGGTAACGATACCATCCACCCCTTGGGCTTCGAGTCGCAGGGCGGCCTCGGGCCGGTTGACGGTATAGACATAGGTAAATAACCCGATTCGATGAGCAATATCGAGGGCGAATGAGTTTATGGTCAATCGATGAAAACCGACTGCCGAAAGTCGTAAACTGCGTTCAAAAGCAATGAAGGTAAAGGGGTTTTCTCGGTGGAGTAGTGCAATATTGGCTCGCTGTGATGCGCGGCGTATCGAGCGAAGTTCACCCACGTGGAAAGAAGACAGGAGGATAGTGTCCCAGTCCTGAGGTCGTGTTATGTAGTCTTTTGCGAGGAGCGCCACGACTGCTTTGCCTGCTCCGCGGCTTTTGATTTCAATATTGAGTATGATTTTCCCAAAATAAGCATCGAGTGCTTCTCTGAGCGTTGGAACTGGCATGTCGGGAGTTCGCTCCTGTAGCTCAGCAAGGGTAAGTCCGCTCACGGCAACGAGCTGGCGGTGTGTACGCATCAAACGAGAATCGTGAATGATAACCAACTGGTTATCTTTTGTCAGCCGTACGTCACATTCAAGCATGTCGGCACCAGCATCGACTCCAGCCTGCAATGCGGCAAGCGTATTTTCGGGTGCGAGACCTTTTGCTCCGCGATGACCGATAATTAACATACTGTCATTGTATCATTCAGTCGCGGCCGGCAACGTGATGGGTGATGAACGACTCAAGCTGTTGGATGACGGTTCGATCAGTTGTTTCAAGAGCAATTTCCCGGGTACCGAGCAGCACGCCGCCATATACAAAATTATGCGAGCTGCTAAGCGCGACCTTGCTTCCGTTTGACATAGTAAAAATTATACATTTTGCATGCAAGTACTGCTCTCTTTGGTACAGGGTCTTGTGGCGTGTAAACAACATGCTTACCTGAATGAGAACTTTGTTGAGCACCTCGGCCTCACGCCAATGATTAAAATACAGAGTAGCTTTTTTTCGCTTTAAGATGCGACCTAACTTACCGGTAGGACAAAATTGCGATACGAGCGTTATCTCGTTAGCTTGTTTGGCCAAACTACAGGCACGGCGATAAATAAGTGAGTTGCCAGGCATCCCTCCATCGAGGAGAACGGTCATCGATGGACTGACGGTGAGGGTCCTGCTCTTGCTGGCTCGCCCTGAGCGATCAGCACGAATGAGGTCGAGGTGTTCGCTGTAGAGGGCATCGGCAAACACGGCATCGACCATCTTGAGCATATAGTCAGTATTTGCAAAACTGGCACGATCCAGGTTGACGCCACCAAAACTATAGACGCAGTCATCGACAATAGTCCATTTACTATGAGTTCGACCCGTCAGGGCAAAGTTAGTGGTACGGCCAAGCCAGTGAAAATCGACACCTTGCTTTTTTAGCCGGCGCTCAACCTTGAGGGCTCGATAGGCGCGTTTTGGGTGGCGGCGCGGAGACTTCAATAAAAACTCTTTTGGCTCAATATAGGTGTAGGCATCGATACAGACTGATACCGTGAGACCTCGAGTTGCGGCTGCACAGAGTGCATCGACCAATGCTTCAGCTAGCGGGTCGTCGGCATGCAAGGTTGTCGCTACAACTGCTATGCGCGTTTTTGCGCGGTTGATCGACGACGTAACGTCGGCGATATAGTCTGCGGCAGTTAAGAGATGCGAAGGGTGAGAAGACGGCATAGTTCTATCGTCTCAGTATACCCTAGCACGCTCAAAGCTGGTACACTAAAACACAGTTTGTTAAGCGAAAGGAAAAAAATGGCTGATTTCAATCAGGTGCTTCTCCCGGGAGATGTCGATAATGGCGTTGTTAATACGGTAGTTGAGATTCCCGAGGGGTCAACATTAAAAATTGAATGGGATCGTGAGCGTGCAGCGTTTACCCTTGATCGTGTTGAGCCACAAATTTTTGCCAAACCAGTCAACTATGGGTTTATCCCACAAACACTCGATGAGGATGGCGATGAGCTTGATACACTGATCGTCTGTCACGAGCCGCTCGTCACGGGCATCTGGCTCGAAGCGCGGATCCTCGGTGTTCTAAAGTTTGAGGATGATGGTGAAGTCGATGACAAGGTTGTCGTCTGTCCTGCCGACGATCGACAAACGGGTGATCAGTATCGTAGCGTCGAAGATTTAGGTGAACGCTGGAAACAGCAAATCGAGCATCACTTCACGCACTACAAAGATCTGAAGAAGCCTGGTAGTACTCGAGTGATTGGCTGGGGAGATGTCGAGGAAGCCAAGCGCATTATTGTTGAGTGCATTGAGCGCTATAACAATAAGTAACTACGATCGTTTGTTTTTGCGCATCTTGCGGTGAAGAATCGAGGCGGCGTTTGAGATACGTCCCAATACACCCCCTTTTCGTAGTTGGGCGCGTAATTTCATGCGGGCATGACTAGTAAGTACGTACTGTTGCCAGTCGGGACGTGGTTTCGCGCCCTTGCTTGTCAAAATCTCCACCACATCACCATGCTGAAGCTGATGGCTAAAGGGCTCCATCTTGCCATTGATCATAAAACCACTTGCGCGCGCCGCCAGGTCGGAGTGTACTCTGTAAGCATAATCTAGTGGAAAAGCTCCATCTGGCAGATCATAAATATCACCTTTTGGCGAAAACACAAAAATACGATCACCAAACAAATCGACTTTGAGATTTTCGACGTCGAACTCCTTACCCTCATTTATCTGAGCGGCAGCGTTTTGCAGATCGGCAATCCAGTGGAGATCGGCCGGCAACTCGGCCATGTTACCACGGATATAGGCCTCTGTTAATTTTTGTTCGTTGTAGTGAAAACTTGCCGCCAACCCACGCTCAGCGTATTCATGCATTTCCCGTGTGCGCACCTGAAACTCAACATGCTGACCGTTTTTGGTGATAATTGTTGTATGGAGTGATTGGTAGCCGTTTGGTTTTGGTTTGGCAATATAATCTTTGATACGATCTACCATTGGCTCGTAGAGGCTATGGAGTTCACCAAGCACAAGGTAGCACGTTGCCAAATCATCGACGACAATTCGTAACGCCATGAGGTCATAAATATCATCAATGTTTGGTACTCGCTTGAGTTTTTTGTAGAGGCTATAGACGCTCTTGACACGGCCGTCTATCGAGTGAGGGATTTTTTCTTTTGTAAGGTAAGCATCGACCTCTCGACGCACGCTCTCAAGTTTTTTCTTACTCTTACTCAATCGACTGTCCATCAGCTGCTTCGTAGTCTCAAATTCTTTTGGCCACAGGTAGCGAAAACTAAGCTCTTCCAGTTGAACGCGGACTCGACCCATATTGAGTCGGTCAGCAAGTGGTGCAAATACCTCGATCGTTTCACGTGCGATCTTTTTTTGCTTCTCCTGACTCTTATACTGTAGAGTTTTCATATTGTGCAGTCGGTCGGCAAGTTTGATGATGATAACACGGACATCTTGACCAACGGCGATGAGAAGTTTGGTGAGATTATCACGAGTTTGCGGTAGGTAATTTTCGAGGCTTTGCATACCGGCACGAGCCTGGCTTACCTTTGTCACGCCGTCAACCAAAAAAGCGACGTCTTTTCCAAACGAGTGCTCGATTTGTTCGAGTGTGGCAGTAGTGTCTTCGACGGTGTCATGGAGGATACCGGCAATGACTGAATCGACATCCATGCCCCATTCGATCAGGAGCACCGCCACAGACAGCGGGTGAGTGATATAGGGCTCACCACTCTTTCGTCGTTGGCCCTTGTGGACTTCTGCCGCGTAATCAATAGCGCGAGAGAGCACAAGAAGTTGCTGTTTGCCATATTGTCCTTTGGCCGCCCGCAACACCTCGCTCGTATCCATACTACTAAGTATACAGAAAAATACTAAAAGACGATTGAACTTACCATTAGAAAACCAAACATAACTAATGTCAATCTACTAGGAATGGAATCGGTGCGATATACTATGAGATAATAGAGCTAATGCTAAAACAATGAGGAACACTATGGGCAAAGTGAGAGTGGCAATCAACGGATTCGGGAGGATAGGTCGAAACGCATTTAAAATCGCCTTTGAGCGTGATGACGTGGAAGTTGTGGCGATCAACGACCTTACCGATACGAGGACACTAGCACATCTTCTCAAACATGATTCATCGTACGGAACCTACGCTCACGAGGTAGGACACGACGAAACGGGTATCATCGTTGATGGGCAACATATCGCGGTGTTGGCGGAGAAAGAACCCTCAGCCCTTCCATGGCGCGATCATAACATCGATGTCGTGATCGAGTCGACGGGATTTTTTGTTGATCCGGCCAAGGCTCAAGCGCATATCGATGCCGGTGCAAAAAAGGTAGTCATTTCGGCACCGGCGAAGGGCGAGGGGGCCGATACCATTGTCCTCGGCGTAAATGAAGATCAGATTGAGCATTCTACCGCCGTGATCTCAAATGCATCGTGTACGACAAACTGTATCACCCCAGTGATGGCGGTGCTCGAGAAGGCGTTTGGTATCGAAAAAGCTATGATGACAACGGTTCATAGTTATACTGCGAGCCAGCGGCTTCAAGATGCTCCCGCAAAAGATCTTCGTGAGGCACGTGCGGCAGCCGAGAACATTGTTCCGACAACGACCGGTGCCTCCATCGCTGCGGCAAAAGCCTTACCGGCACTCGAGGGAAAATTCGGTGGTTTGTCAGTACGCGTCCCGACACCAGTAGTGAGCATGAGTGATTTTGTGGTACTCGTTAAGCGGAATGTGACAGTTGATGAAGTCAACAGTGCCTTTAGAGAAGCTGCTGCGACACCGTTTTATCAGGGTATTCTTGATGTTACGGCCGAGGAATTAGTAAGCACAGATTTCAAAGGCAATAGCCATAGTTCTATCGTTGATCTGCCACTCACCAATGTCGTCGGGGGAAATCTCGTCAAAGTTGTGGCGTGGTATGACAATGAGTGGGGATACTCAAACCGTCTTGTTGAACTAGTCGCTGATGCCGGAAAGGTAGTGGCAGGCGGCCAATAAGTATGCACGTAAGGTATCAACCCAGTTGTGTAAGTGGTTTCACGATAGTAGAGATACTGGTTGTGATTGGTGTGATCGCAATACTAACGGTAATCTCCGTCGTTAGCTATAGTGGAATTATCCAGCACGCACAAGATAGTGCTGTGCGCCATGATATAGCAAATATTGCTACACAAACCAAACTACACTGGACAGATAATCGCCGCTTTCCAACAGTTGCCGAATTTAAAGCAATTGGAGTACACATTAATAAACAAACATACGGAGTAAATCCGGTTGGTGCAACAATATTCTACTGCGTTGATAACGCTGGAACTACATACAGTTTAGTTGCAAGAGTCAAGTCAAGTACTATTATAAAATATCTCTCGTCAACAGATCAGATTTCCGCATACTCCGGTTCTACAACGGCACCCCAACTGTGCTTAGATAGTGGAATCGTGGGTACCACCTCAACTGTACAGTATACCGGGTTCACGAATAATGGCTCTTGGTACCCATGGGTACTCGATTCGTAATCCCTGACTAAATAATCTCCCCTACTCCTGTCATCGTGGATGATACCCGCGCTCGTCGAGCAGGTTGATGGCGGTCTGGACTGCCGCCGGTGCGACGAACACGGCCACGAACATGGCAATGGCGAAAGACTTGTTCATAACAACTCTCCTCAGGGGTAGGTGCACTGGTGTGCGCAGAAGTGCGCTCATCTGAGCATACTCGTTATATCCTAAGTAACATATAAGTCAATAGTAAAATCTCATCCTGCACTTTACAGAGAGCATAATACCGCTTATACTTAGCAGTATGAAATTGTTTCTCGGTGCCGATCATGGCGGCTTTTATCTCAAGGAGAAAGTCGAAGCGTACCTCACCAAGCGCGGCTATACATGGGAAGATGTCGGTGATAAGGAACTCGATCCGCAGGATGATTTCCCGCAATTTGCGCAGATGGCGGCCACAAAAGTGCTGGGCGAGGTCGAAGAGGACGACCCCAGGGCAATCTTGATTTGCACCGGCGGACAGGGTATGGCGATGGCAGCCAACCGTTTCCGTGGTATCCGAGCAGCAGTGATATGGGATACGTTTGAAGCTCACGAATGCCGTAACGATAACGATAGCAACGTCCTTTGCTTGCCCGCACGGGTGCTTGATGCGCCGGGCGATGATCTAGAACTATGGAAAGAAGTGATCGACGAATGGCTGACAACACCATTTGCTGGCGCAGCCCGATATAAGCGGCGAAATGCAGAGTTGGATGTGTTTTAGTCATGGCTGTGATAGCACCCGCTCTTTTATGTGAAACCGAAGATGAGTATCGCACAACTGTGGAGCGGCTCCATCCGTTTGCAAAACGTGTCCATATTGACCTGACGGACGGCCAGTTTGCGCCCTCTTTTACTGTTGGTGTCAATCAATTGTGGTGGCCGCAAGAGTGGGAAGTCGATGTGCACGCCATGGTAGCAAACCCGAGCCAGTATGTGCAGGCATTGATCGAGCTAAAGCCCCACACGGTCATATTTCATGCTGAAGCACAGGAAGACCTCACGCCAAGTCTGCAATTACTAAAAGCGGCTGGTATCAAAGCCGGTGTCGCGCTTCTCAAGCCGACGGTACCAAATACCGTCAGGGGCTATATTGAAGCGGCCGATCACGTCCTCGTGTTTTGCGGAAACCTCGGGTATTACGGGGGTACTGCTAGCCTGATGCAGCTGGAGAAGGTCCGGCTTATCCGCATGATCCATCCTGAAGTAGAAGTAGGGTGGGACGGCGGCGTCAACGTTGAAAACGCTTTTAGTTTGGCTCAGGGTACTGTTGATGTGTTGAACGTCGGCGGAGCGATCAATAAGGCCACTGATCCGGCAGCAGTCTATGCGCAGCTTGAAAGTGAAATGAATAAACATAGTGTGATTTAAGGAAGTAGCATGAGTGGGCGATTGACGATTACACAACTAGAGACCAAAGCAAATGAAGTGCGAAAAGATATCGTGCGTATGCTCGAACACGCGGGGAGCGGTCACTCGGCGGGTCCCCTGGGGTTAGCTGATCTCGTAACGGCACTTTATTTTGACGCCATGAATATCGATCCGGCTCGTCCTGACGATCCTGACAGAGATATATTTATGCTTAGCAACGGACACTGTGTGCCCGTACAATATGCGGTGATGGCGCATCGAGGCTACTTCCCGGTCGATGAGCTGATGACGCTGCGCCGACTTGGCACGAGACTTCAGGGTCATCCTGAGCGAACTAAATTGCCTGGACTAGAGAACACAAGCGGGCCGCTCGGCTGCGGTATCGGCCAGGGTGCTGGGTATGCGTATGCACTTCAGTATCTCGATCATCAACATCATCGTTGGGTCTATGTCGTGACGGGTGATGGTGAACTCGATGAGGGCAACATCTGGGAATCAGCTCTGTTCGCGGGAAAATATAAGTTATCGCAACTTATCGTATTTGTCGATCGTAACAATATCCAGATCGATGGCCCGACTGAAGACGTCATGCCGCTTGAAGATTTGCGTGGTAAGTGGGAGAGTTTTGGCTGGCATGTCCAAGAGATCGATGGCCACAACGTCGAAAGCATTATCGACGCGGTCGGTATGGCAAAGGCAATTGAAAATCGTCCGAGTGTCATCATTACGCACACTATCCCTGGGAAAAATGTCGACTTCATGGAGTATAACTACAAGTGGCACGGCATTCCGCCCAACAAAGATCAAGCCAAAGAGGCGCTCAAAGAGCTTCGTACCATGGGTGGTCGAATCCGCGGGGAGCATGAGTAATGAAAGCGTCGCGCACAATCGACATCCTGATAGCTGGTATCGCAGTAGTGATCGCAGCCTACTTTGTATATGCTCTCTTGTCGATACAAGTCTCGCAAATACAGGCATCACATGATGAGACGCTGCGCACAATACATGGCGGCGGCTTATTCGCTTCGTTGCTGCTTGCTATCGTAGCATTTTATAGACTATCGAGAGGATCGGACCGATGAGCAATTACCCACTAAACGAGAATATATACAATGAAATGCCAGATAGTGAGCCTACTAGGGCAGGGTTTGGACGGGGTCTCAAAGCGGCGGGCGAGTCGAATTCTGCGGTGGTCGGTTTGTGTGCAGATCTCGTTGAGAGCGTGCAGATGCATCTCTTTGCCGAAGCCTTTCCCGACAGATATATCGAGATTGGTATTGCCGAGCAAAACCTTGCGACAGTTGCGGCCGGACTTGCTCGTGCTGGCAAAATACCGTTTGCTGCCAGCTATGCAGCCTTTAGCCCTGGGCGTAACTGGGAGCAAATCAAGACAACCGCAGCACTCAACGATTTGCCGGTGAAAATAGTAGGTGCTCACAGTGGTTCGACGGTAGGCCCCGACGGCGCGACGCATCAAATGTTTGAAGATATCGCCCTTATGAGAGTTATGCCCAATATGGTTGTGGTCTGTCCAGGCGATAGCATCGAAGCCGAGAAAGCAACTCGTGCTCTTGCTGAAAGTCCAAGCCCCTCTTATCTCCGCATCGCACGTGAGAAAACACCGATCTTTAGTACGTCTGATTCGCCGTTTGAACTTGGTAAAGCATATGTGTTGAGAGAAGGAACCGATGTCACGCTCTTTTCGACGGGAATTGAAACGCCGTTTGCGCTTCGTGCAGCAGAAAAACTACTCCGTAGCGGGATTTCTGCCGAAGTAGTGCATGTGCCGACAATAAAACCGCTCGATCGTAACACACTGATTGTGAGTGTCAAAAAAACTGGACGTGCGGTCACGTGCGAGGACGCGCAGGCTGCTGGTGGACTTGGCGGTGCTGTCGCCGAGCTACTATGCGACGAAATGCCGGCACCGCTGTTGCGGATTGGTATGCAAGATCGCTATGGCGAGTCCGGTGCACCGCTAGAGGTATTGGCGCATTTTGGTCTCGATGATAACGCAATTACCGACCGTGTGAAGCAATTTGTTCACTCACGACCGCAGTACAAACCCGGGTATTAACCTGTCGGGCGTCCTCTCGTTTTCAGTGCTAATCCGCCCATGCTTGCATGTGACGTCTCATCTCTTATAGTGGGGATATGTCTATTGAGTCAAGCCGCCTCCAAAACGGCCTCACTGTTTATACCGATCACATGCCTGGTGCTCACACTGGTCTTGTCCATGTCCACGTAGGTATAGGGGGACTTGAAGGACCGAAACGAGATGCCGGCAAGGCGCATGCGCTTGAGCACGCGCTTCATCTTGGAACAGATGAATTTATCGATGCTGAGGCAGCGGAGCATTTTGTCGATGCACATGGTTTTACAACAAACGCGTATACTACCAATGTCCAAACTGCCTATCATGCGCAGGGTGAGCGCCTCGACCCGTTGATGCGCTATCTAAGCCAGGTAATGCTCCATCCTACGTTTCCTGTCGATGCCGTTGCAAAAGAAATGTCGATCATCGAAGAAGAGAGACTGAGTTCGTTGACCCCTGAGACTAAGCATGATATGGCGGCTTCGTATGCGCTCTTTGGTAGTTCGGTCGCGCGGCCGATCATAGGCTATCGCCAGCCAATGTTCTCTGCCGACATGTTGCGAGACTTCTGGTCTCGTTACTACCGGGTGCGCGCTATGGCAGTGGTGGCAGTAGGTGCATTCTCGCACGAAGAGGTAGTTGAGTCAGTTGAGCAATATTTCGATGCCCCACTAGGGGATACGACTGACAAAAAGAGAAGAGCGTTGAATGTACGTATCAATACGGCATCGAGTGGACTTATCTTGCCTCGAGGGGAAAGCGCTTACTTAACCGAAAGCCTGCCACTCTCTCGCGAGCTAGAAGAAATGTTCTTTTCGTATGACCCTGCCTATCGAATTGCTATGGATGCCATGGAACGTTGGCTGAGTCAAGAGATACGTGAGAAACGCGGGCTCGCCTATGGCAGTAGCCTGCTGTTGTCCGAAACTACGGCACCTGGAGCGCAGACACTTTTGGCATACACTGAGGCGAGTGCAAAAAACGTGCGCCCCATCCGACGCCTGCAACGGCAATTATTTGAAGTCGATTCGGCGGGATACTTGCCTGCCTTACTCGACGCAAAACGTGCGGGGCATCTCGGTATGTTACTGCGCACGCTCGATGGTATCGAGGAGCGAAGCGCACTGCACATGGATACGCTTGAACTTGGCTGGGCGCCAGTTTCGATCGAAACGCTCGTCGAGGGTGCTCGGGATGTCACTATCCCAGAAGTCTGCGCGGCCATTGACGCCATCATAGCTCACGCCTCTACTCAGCCGCGGCACACGCATATATCTGCTCCTAAGAAGTTTCTTCCTAGTGTAGATCGAATTATACGTGCTCAATCATGATCAATGCGGTGTAGTAATTTCTTACATTTTATGTACAAATCAATGGTTTAATTGTGGGATGCGGGTGGTATACTATATAACAGATAAGCATAACAACTTCTACAGGGGGGGGGCGAGACAATGGGACTGACAATCAGCGAAATCCGTGATCGGACGATTCGTGCACGGCATTTGATGCAGCGAAGTCGTCAGCAGGGATTTGCGGTCGGCGCGTTTAATATTGATAACCAAGAAACACTGATCGCTGTCTGTCGAGCAGCCCAAAAACTCACGGCTCCCGTACTCGTCGAAGTCAGCCATGGTGAAGTTGAGGCACTTGGTCTCGAGAATATTCGCGATATGGTTGATAACTATCGAGACGAGTATGGCATAGAAATCTACATAAACCTCGACCATAGTCCCTCGGTCGAGGCCTGTAAGCGGGCAATTGACGCTGGGTTTGAATTCATCCACATTGATATCTCCCAGGCAAATCACGATGCATCCGAAGAAGAAATCATACAAAAAACTCGTGAAGTCGTGGAATATGCAAAGTTCACGGGGGCACTCGTTGAGAGTGAGCCACACTATTTTGCGGGCGGGAGCAATGTCCACCACGAGGGAATTGATTACGAAGAAATCAAAAAAACCTTCTCAACACCTGAAACCGCCAAGGCGTTTGTCGATGCGACAGGAATTGATACCTTCGCGGCAGCCATAGGCAATTTGCATGGCAAATATGATGTGCCAAAACAACTCGATCTCGAGTTGCTGGCTCGCATTAGAGAGACAATTGACTGCCAAATTAGCTTGCATGGAGGATCAGGCACACCTCTGAATTACTTCGAGGAAGCCAGCAAAGCGGGTGTTAGCAAGATCAATATCAATACTGATATGCGGATAGTATTCCGCGATACGCTTGTCAAAGTGTTACAGGAAAACCCCGATGAGTATGCCGTCGTGAAACTGATGCCGACAGTCTACGAGGCAGTTCAGGCAGTTGTCGAGGAAAAGATTGCCGCCTTTGGGAGTACTGGAAAGGCTGTACGCTGACGTGGTGAAAATACTTGCAATCGGTAAGGGTACGCAAGATGTGTTCCTTAAGAGTGATGAGTTTGATCCGCACAAAGAGGGTAAACATATGTATACTCATTTGCCCCTTGGTCTCAAGATGGAAGTCGAGGATGTTCATTTTTGCACGGGTGGCAATGCGACGAATGTGGCGGTGACATTCGCTCGTCAAGGACTGGAGAGTGCGTATTTGTGGGGGCTGGGCGAAGACCCTGCGAGCCAGTCGATCCTCCAGGACCTCGATAACGAGGGGGTCAACACGACACATGTAGTACAGGCACGTGACTTTCAGTCAGGCTACTCGGTCATTATGATTGCTACAAACGGTGAACGAACGATTCTCAATCACCGTGGCCGAGCATTTGGTCGCACGGGTCGGCATAACTTCAACCTTGACGTGATTGGTGACTATGACTGGATTTACCCAACAAGTCTTGGGGATGGAGGGTTGCCATTGCTCCGTGAGATAGTCGATATGGCCGAAAAACACAATGTCAAAGTGATGCTCAACCCCGCCGGTCCCGAGCTTGCCGAACATGACAAACTCGTAGCCCTCCTTGACGGTGTCGATGTGCTTTGCACAAACAAAGAGGAGATGCAAATGCTGGTTTCAGGTGAGACCTGTGAGGAGCTAGCGCTTCATGCTCTCAATTATGTACCAGTGGCTATCGTGAGCGATGGACCAAACGGTGTGGTAGCCACTGACGGCAAGACGATAGTACGAGCTGGTATGTATGAGGATGTGCCGGTGGTTGATCGAACTGGCGCCGGTGACGCCTTTGCGAGTGGTTTTTTGAGTCAGTGGGCACAGGGCAAAAGCTTGCGCGAGTCAATCGTATTTGCGAGCGCAAATTCGACATCGGTCGTGACAAAGATAGGCGCCAAGGCTGGTATTTTGCACAAGCATAGCACACTGCACGAAATGCCGATTCACGAAAAGCCCCTTAATCAACGGAGTAAAGAGTAGCTATGGCAAAGTTTTTGAAGCAACTTCTCGATGCGCATGAACCACTGTTTAGTTCATCACTTCGACAACTAGAAAGCATGACGGGTCACCGTGGTGTTGACGTTGCCTATATCGCCGACATTACGGCTCGCGCTCACCATATTATGCGTTCCATCGGTCTTGATCCGGCTGACACTACGGCACTTGAGTTGTACAAAGCGCTCAATGCCCATGCGGCCAACCGCGAGCTATTCTCGTTCAGTGACGATGTCGGGCTCATACTAGAGGGCAAACCAATTTCCTTTAATCACGACGATGTACTCGAAAATACCTCACAGACGTTTGAACTCCGTACAAACAAACATCTCCAGTGCCAATTACAACATGGCCTTGCGGCGCGCTATGTGGCGGCTGATGGTGACGACGAGGTTGCGATCAACGAACTCGTCTCTCAAGGAGGCCTTAGCGCGTGTGATATGGGTGACTATCACGAGCAGAAGGTTTTTGAGAAGAAAAGTAAACAAGCCCCGTATATTCTGTGCGTGGGTGATATCTTTACTGACGTGTTCATTAAGCTACTCGAGGAAGAAGCGAGCATTGAGAAAGACAATGATGACAAACAGTGGTTGCGGATTCCTTTTGGCAGTAAACCGCCCTATGAACGGGCTGATATCGTGCGCAGTGTCGGGCCATCACCAAACGCTGCCGTTTCGTGCGCTCGGCTAGGGTTGAGAGTGGGACTGATGAGCTGGCTTGGTGATGATCAAGTAGGCAAGGATTCGCTCATCTATCTTGCTCATGAATCCATCGACACAAAACCGTTAATCGTACAAAAGAATACTCCGAGTAGCACCTACTATGTACTACGGTATGGGGCTGACCGTACAATTCTGGTTAAAAATGAGGCCTACCAATATCGCTGGCGCGAGCCGATTACGACGCCTGACTGGATATACCTATCACTCATAAGCCCTGATAGTTGGCCGTTGCACCAAGATTTGCTCGAGTACCTCGAGAAGCATCCTGATGTAAAGTTAGCGTTTCAGCCAGGCACATTTCACTTCAAGTGGGGTGCCAAGAAATTAGCCGCGTTGTACAAAAGGGCGCATATTGTCGTGATGAACCGTGAAGAAGCGGTTGACGTCACGGGGAAGTCTTATGAGTCTCTCCGCGAGCTGTCAGATGGTCTGCACGCGTTGGGCCCGGCTATCGTTGTTATCACCGATGGTCCCAATGGGTCATATGCATCGCATGACGGGAAACTCTACAAGATTCCAAACTATCCTGATCCCGCTCCGCCATATGATCGAACTGGCGCTGGTGATGCCTTTGCATCGACTATTGTTGCAGCTCTCGCACGAGGCGAGACAATTGAGACCGCACTGACGTGGGCACCGATCAATAGTATGAGTGTTGTTCAGCAACTAGGAGCACAAGCCGGATTATTGCGTCCAAAAGAGGTTGAGGAATATATAGCAAAAGCACCTGAGTGGTATAAGGCAGAGGAGATTCACGGATGAAATACCAAATATGCGTGTCGGGGGCAGCCTCTGGCGAGACAGTTAAAGAAGCACATGACCTGGCGTATGCGCTCGGTGCTGAAATTGCAAAGGCGGGTAAGACACTCCTAACTGGCGCAACGGTGGGGTTACCGCATTATGCGGCGCAAGGTTTTTTTAGCGTAAAAAACTCCAAAGGTGTATCGATCGGCTTTTCACCAGCAAGCTCATACCGAGAACACGTCGCTACCTATCGGCTACCTACCAAAGAGTTTGACTACATCAACTTTACCAGTATGGAATACGTCGGTCGTGATGTACATCTCGTGCGTAGCGCGGATGCGGTTATCACCGTCGGTGGTCGTATGGGAAGCTTGCACGAGTTTGCGACCGCCCTCGAAAGTCGAAAGGTATGCGGTATTTTGCTCGGCAGCGGTGGACTTGCTGATTATGCCGCAACGCTTCTCAAATATATCGAAGCTCCAGGA
This sequence comes from Candidatus Saccharimonas aalborgensis, assembly GCF_000392435.1. NCBI lineage: Bacteria > Candidatus Saccharimonadota > Candidatus Saccharimonadia > Saccharimonadales (SeqCode) > Saccharimonadaceae (SeqCode) > Saccharimonas (SeqCode) > Saccharimonas aalborgensis (SeqCode). Next base: position 91,431 of record NC_021219.1, on the reverse strand, counting down.
GCAAAGGATGTCATATACGATACCGATCCAAAACGACTCGTATCAAAAGTAGTAGAGGCGCTCGATAAACATTACGCTGATTTTCATGATGTTGATTATGCACGCGACGAGATAGCTCCCGATGAAATTCATACCAAACGGAGAGGATAATTGTAATCATTATTACGAAGAGTATACTAATGGTAAAAGCATAAATAGGATACATGAGTGAAATGAGCAATAGATATGACCAACACGGTAGCGCACACGTCATCATAATCGTCGGCCTTGTGGTTGCGCTTGTGGCGGCACTCGGTGTGGTATTTTACCAAAACTTCATCGTCAAACAATCAACCACACAAACAAATACAGTTTCAAACACAACAAAATCGGACGAAGTAAAAACTACTGTTGTTTCGAAAGAATATTGCGCTACGTATGAGCAGCTCTGCTTCACTATGCCGGACACCTGGAAGGTGGTTGATCTTGGGCAGCCTACAGACGGACGGTTATCAGGAGAGTACAAGATAGATCGTCTTGAAATACGAAACGAAACTGGCACAAAAGTGTTGGGTCTAGAATCAGGGATTAGCGGTATTGGCGGCGTATGCTCAGATGAAGATAAATCGCCCCTCTCAGTGATGTCGGTGTATACGACGAAGCTAACGGGCTATGCGGATGAATGGTCAGATGACAGAGCGTACGCCGTTCGAGTAGTAAGCAAGGGTATTGATGGAAAATACCATGCAGGGATGTACCTTACTACTGCAAAAGAACTAACAAACTTGGGCGAAACGCAGAACTGTGGATTTGGGTATACGCCACTCATTAGCGGTAAGAAACTGGATTATGGTAATGGCGCACATGGCCAGCTTTCATTTAGCTCGGTAGGATTTGGTGGAACATCGAGTTTACCAAAATACGATACGAAAACTGCTGCGTTTGACAGCCTGAACACAAGTGACATGAACAAGGCCTACGATATTCTCCGTAGTGCTCACTACAAGTAAGCTCGATCGCGTATAATAGTTGAGTGGATATATTTCAGCTTTCTTCGCCCTATAAACCGACTGGGGATCAGCCGACGGCTATTACTCAATTGCTGGCCGGACTCGACGCAGGAACGCGTCAACAAACCCTACTCGGTGTGACGGGGAGTGGCAAAACTTTCACCATGGCAAATATCATTGCCAAGCGAAATGTACCGATACTAGTATTGGCCCACAACAAGACGCTTGCAGCGCAATTATTTAGTGAGTTCAAGCAGTTTTTCCCTGATAACGAAGTGCATTATTTTGTCAGTTACTTTGATTATTATCAGCCCGAGGCATATATTGCGAGCAGTGACACGTACATCGAAAAAGATTCGGCCATCAATGAAGAAATCGATCGTTTGCGCCACGCGGCGACAAGTGCGCTTTTAACGCGCCGAGATTGCATTATTGTGGCGAGTGTCAGCTGCATCTATGGTATCGGTTCGCCAGATGATTATGCTGAGATGTCGATGAAAATCGTGCGCGGAGAACGGCGTCTCCAGGATAAGTTTGTTCGCCAGTTGACTGACATTCAGTACAAGCGAAATGACATAGATTTTGCTCGGGGCACATTTCGGGTGCGTGGTGATGTGGTGGATGTTTTTCCGGCTGGGAGTGATATTGCGGTACGAATAGAGTTTTTTGGAGACGAAGTTGAACGCATCACAACGATCGATCCGCTTACTGGCGAAATAATTTCTGAGCCAGAAGCCGTTTCGATTTTTCCTTCAAGCCACTACGTCACTCCAAAGCAAAAAGTGGAACGAGCAATCGAAGGCATCAAAAAAGAGTTTGACGAGCGACTGGCGTGGTTTGAGACGCATGACAAATATCTCGAAGCACAGCGCTTGTCGCAGCGAACAAAGTTTGATCTTGAAATGCTAGAGGAAACAGGATTTGTTAAGGGAATTGAAAACTATAGCCGCTACCTGACTGATCGTGAGCCAGGTGAGCAGCCCGCCACATTGCTCGATTATTTCCCCGATGATTTTTTGCTTTTTGTCGACGAGAGCCATGTGACGCTGCCTCAAGTGAGAGGTATGTTCAATGGTGACCGCGCCCGCAAAGAAGTGCTCGTCGAACACGGTTTCCGGCTACCGAGCGCGCTCGACAACCGACCGCTTCGTTTTGATGAGTTTGAAAAACACATTAATCAAGTTATTTACGTCTCGGCAACACCAGCGGACTACGAGCTGGAGCATAGCCCGACCCCAGCTCAGCAGGTGATTCGACCGACAGGGTTGCTTGACCCCGAGATACAAGTACGCCCAACCAAAGGTCAGATAGACGATTTGATCTCCGAGATACGTGAACGAACTGCAAAGCAGCAGCGTGTTCTTGTCACGACACTGACTAAGCGAATGGCCGAGGATCTATCGGCACATCTCATCGATCTTGGTATTAAGACGGCTTATATCCACAGCGATATTGATACATTGGAGCGAGGTGACATTTTGCGTGATTTGCGCATGGGAGTATACGATGTGTTGGTTGGAATCAACCTACTTCGTGAAGGGCTTGATCTGCCAGAGGTATCACTCGTGGCAATTATCGACGCGGACAAAGAAGGATTTTTGAGGAGTGAGCGGAGCCTCATACAGACAATTGGACGAGCTGCCAGGCATGTCGACGGCACGGTGATTATGTACGGCGATGTCATGACCGACAGCATGAAGCGCGCAATCAGCGAAACGAATCGCCGACGTGATATTCAGCAAAAATATAACGAAGCGCACGACATCACCCCGCGGGGTGTCGACAAAAGCATCGACGAAGGCCTTCGTGCCATCATTCCGCAGAAAGAGTCAATCGAGAAGAAACTCAATCTCAATAAAATACCGAAAGATGAGTATGCGAGCCTCGTAAAAGACTTGACGGGACAGATGAGTCTCGCCAGTGCCAATCTCGAGTTTGAACGAGCCGCAGAACTGCGTGATCTCATCGCTGAAATCAAAGGAAAGATGAAATGAACAAACTGAGAGTGGTGACGTGGAATGCCGAAGGCATGTTTGACGAACACGTCGGTACGATTCGTGCCAATGACCACGATGGCATTGCGGTCATAAAGGAACTCGACGCAGATATAGTGGTCATACCTGAGTTCGGGGAGCATGGTGCGATGCCAGAACACGTACGCGTCACGATGAATTATCTTGGGTACGAAATCGCCACGGTGCCGTATGATCCTGACCCCGCTTATTATCATACGAAGAATCAGAGCTATCCTTATGAACTTGCTATTTTTACACGGTGTAAATTGGTTTCTTCAACGACACTCAGACTTGGGGGAGTCCGCAATGCACTTGACGTAACGTGTCGTGACGCTGCCGGCAAAAAACTGCGAATCATCGGGGTCCATCTTGATGATAACAGTGAGACAATGCGTCTCAAGCAAGCCGAAGACCTGGTTCAAGCAATCGGAAAGATGGCTTGCCCAACGCTTGTTATGGGGGATTTCAATGCCATGCGAAGCCGATCACAGAGTGCACGTATTGCTCGAAATCGTTTGTTGCATTCAGTTGTGGGCCGGGCACCGCACGATCTGATTCGCAGTATTGCATCGCGCGCTCATGAAATGGCCAGCGGGACCACCATCGACTACATGGTGAGTCACTCGCAGCTTCACGATCTCGATCCAGGTCATCATCTCACTATCTCGGGCAAGCAACACGGAGTGGAGTGGATTCCTTCGATTCGTCTTGCGAAAGTTGACTGGATATTTGGTTCGCACCATTTCAAGACGCATGCTTATAAAGTATGGCGAGACGTCGGATCAGACCATCGGCCGGTACGTGCCGAGCTAGAATATTAAGAAGCAGTAGCGTCTTGTGACAAAATGAGCACGCTGCGTGCTGGGATGTCCATGGCGAGATTACAGCTATCGTCGGTGGATACGCTGTCCGGAGTTAACTCGGGAAAGTCGCTATTATAGCCTTGCCAGCTGCTGTTGAACCGTATTCGCCACTCACCTGGGCGCGGAAAGCCTAGATGATACTCGTGATATTCGGTATCACCAAAATTAATCAGCACGAGCACATCGTCGCCTGGCCCGCCTCGGCTCCAGCGATGATAACCAAACACTTGGCCCTGATCGTTTCTATGAAACACTCTAACTGATTGCCCAAGTAGCCCACTTGTATTGCCGTAGGTATTTTTGCGGAGGTCGATGATGTCTTGGTGGGCTTTCACGATGCCGGCGAATTGCTCAGTTTTTTCCCATTCGAGCACTTGCCAATCAGTGAATGCACCCTCCTGCAAAAACTCCTGGCCTTGAAGTAGCATAGGAATACCGGGTGACGTAAGGGTGATTGCTGACGCAATAATTGTGTCCTGACGCACCCTCGTGCTATTGGGATTTTCTGGTGAAATAGCGCTGGTAATGCGGGTTGAGCCATTGGCTGCGGTATCGTGAGAGTCACTAAAGATAACGCGTTGAAAGACATCACCATTATACGCTCGAAGCAGTTGCTCACCGAGATCAACTGGCCATGAGGTACCAAGTCCGAGCATTTTCCGGATAGCGTGTGGAAAAGGAATACCCCACTGCGCGTCAAACCCACATCCACCATCCTGGCGCTGCTTCGTTATATAGTCATTGCCCGAGGTGTCTTCTGCGATAACGATGGAGCCGGGCCGTATCCTGTGCGCCACATCAGTAATATCCTGCATGAGGCTCCAGGCGCCATCGACATCATGGGCGGGATCATCATTGTAGCCGAGCGTGTTGCGCATATAAGCCGTGCTATCAAGCCTGAGACCATCAACGCGGTATTCGTTAAACCACATCACGATACTATCGATCAGAAATTGTCGCACCTCGGCTCTTCCATAGTCAGGTCGTGCGCCCCAGGGAGTATCGCCTCGCCAGTCGTTGTAGAAGTAGATGCCACCACGGTCGTTTTCATACCATCCATCGAAACGCCATAGGTCGCCGCTCATGAAATGGTTGTACACCACGTCAATAATGACACCGATACCTCTCATATGGCAGGCTTTAACAAACTCCATAAGTCCATGGCGCCCGCCATAGGCATTTTCGATCGAAAATACGTCGGTGACGTTGTAGCCCCAGCCGTTGCTATACGCCATGCTGGTAACCGGCATGACCTCGATCATGTTGATGCCGAGGTCTAGGAGGTAGTCAAGTTTTTCGATTGCATCGTAGAAGGTGCCGGTCGTAGCGGGGTCGCGGCGATTAAAGGTGCCGATATGAAGTTCGTAGATAATCTGCTGCTCCCTTGGAATTGGCATGAAAAGGTCGTCGCCCCAGTCGAAATCTGACCCAACGACCACCGATACGCCATTGTCGCTTGCGGTGAGTGCGCGTCCGCGCGGGTCATTTTTTGTCAGCAGCTCATTGCCGGTGTCGATCAAAAACTTATAATTTTGGCCGACTTCTGCATCTTTGACGAATGCTGACCAGTATCCGTCATTCTCGCTGAGCATATCGTAGGTATTGCTGCCATCAAATACTCCAAGATAGGGGGTAAGGAGTTTGACATTTTTTGCAAATGGCGCCCAAACGCGAAACTCGACACCATTATGCCGAACAATCGCCCCCAAGTGTTTTTTGATCTGATGACTCATCTACTGGCTATTATGAAGCATAAGAGTTATCTAGGCAACCATACAACTAAATAAAGACAATAAAATTACTCCCCTGTGGGAGCTGAGAGATAACAAGCTAGGAATTGCCGGTGCGGGCTGGTGGGACAAGGTCCCGCCAGCCCGCACGCGTTGCCGACGGTCAGCCGAAGTTGGCGCAGGCCTCCGGGTGCTGCGTGGCCGACTCCTTGAGCTCGAGCAAGTTGGGGAACGAACTGAAGAAGGGGATGCGCCAGCCCTTGTAGACGACGTCGTAGGTCGTCTTGGGCTTCACCTTCGCGTAGGCGTCCGCCGTGTCGTAGCGGACCGTCCCGAGCAGGGAGTCCGCCATGACGAACGTCCCCTCGGCGGCGTAGATCCGGTACTCACCGGAGTTCTTGACCGCGACCCGCTCCTTGTTGCAGACCGTGATGGTCGTCGTGTGGGTGGTGTTCGCCGCCACCATGTACCAGATGACGGCGATGAGCCCGACGATGACGAGCAGCGCCGCACCGGTGCGGCCACGGTTACGACGGCCGATACGAGTGAAGTTCATGATATGGGCTCCACTTCTGCGTCGGTACTGAGCTTCCCGAATCGCACTCATCCATCAAGTATGTTTGATGAGTCGGTGCGATTCAGGAATGAAGGCGTATTCCTAGCTTGTTAAAGTTGCTGTCAACGAAAGGATGTATTCCTAAGACATTGATCTTATTATAACACACATGATTTATTTAGTCAATCCTTTGCTTTTCAAAACAACGATAGATGCGCTATAATACGTACAAATGAGCACTATCACCACCGACGACGTGCGGCATCTCGCACAGTTAAGTAACTTGCAACTCAGCGATGACGAACTAGCGGCACTCCAGGTCGATCTGGAGAATATTCTCAACTATGTCCACCAGCTCAGTGAGCTCGATACGTCGAATGTCGAACCAACCTACCAAGTATCGGGACTCGAAAATGTATGGCGCGATGATGTCGTGCGTCAAGGTGCTGCTGACCGCGAGGCGCTGCTGGCGCTTGCTCCTGAGCAAGCCGATCATAGTGTGAAAGTGCCGCAGGTATTGTAGTCATGAAGATAACTGACCGAGTTGCGCGTATTGTAAATGGTGACACAACCGCCCGCCAAGAAGTTGAGACAGCTCTCGCTAAGGCAAAGGAAGCCAAAGGTTATCATGCGCTTCTCAGCCTGACGGCTGATCGTGCTCTCAAACGAGCAGATGAGATAGATACACGTATCGCTAGCGGTGAATCTGTCGGTCCACTCGCGGGTGTACCATTTGTCGTCAAAGACAACTATCTTGCGTTTGGCGCACCGACGACCGCTGCTGTAAAGATACTCGAGAACTTCCAGGCTCCGCTCCAGGCAACGGTTGTCGACAAACTTGAGGCGGCGGGTGCCATCTGTATCGGCAAGAGTAACCTCGACGCTTTCGCTCATGGCGCTTCGACCGAAAACTCTGCCTACGGCGTGACAAAAAATGCCGTCGATCAGACAAAAGTTGCTGGTGGTAGTTCGGGCGGATCGGCAGTAGTGACCGCACTCGATATCGTACCATTTGCCCTCGGTAGTGATACGGGTGGCTCTATCCGGCAGCCTGCAAGCTTCAACGGCGTATATGGTTACAAGCCAACCTATGGTACCAGTAGCCGCTATGGAGTAGTAGCGATGGCGAGTAGCACGGATACCATGGGATGTTTCGCGAAATGCGCTGAGGATGTGGCGCTCGTGACAAGCATTATGGCTGGCCGCGACGAAAAGGACATGACGACACTACCTGATTTCTTTGAGCCGACAACGTTTGTACAGCCGAAGCTACGTATTGGTCTTGTCAAAGATGCGATGTCAGATGATGTCGATCAAGAGGTTCGCGGTTGTACGCTCGAATATGTCGAGCGTCTGCGTGCGGCGGGACATGTCGTCGAGGAAGTCGAGATGCCACTCCTCAAATACACCCTCGCTATGTACTACATCATCATTCCAGCAGAGGTGAGTAGCAATCTCGCGCGGTTTGACGGGATACGCTACGGGTACCGTGCGCACGACGTAAAAACACTGGCAGAACTCTACGGACGTTCGCGCGATGAAGGATTTGTTACTGAAAACAAGCGCCGTATCATGATCGGTAGCTACGTGTTGAGCAGCGGCTTCTTTGATGCCTACTATTTGCAGGCGCAAAAAGCTAGGACGTTGTTGATCCAAGCATTCGATACATTGTTTTCTCAGTATGATTTCCTGATTTTGCCGACAGCACCGACACCCGCATTTGGTATCGGCGAAAACACAGACGACCCCGTAAAAATGTATCTAGCCGATGTCATGACCGTCCCGGCAAGTCTTGCTGGCTTGCCAGCACTGAGCGTGCCGGCCGGCGTCTCAAAAGCCGGCTTGCCAATCGGGATACAACTTATCGGACCGGCCAAGAGCGATGCAGCGATGCTGGCACTTGCTGGAAGTATGGAGGCCAAAGAATGACTCAAAATCCCGCTAGTTTCTTTCTCCTTGTGAGCGTTTTGATTGTTGCCATTATTTTGGTCGTCTACCTGACGATGTCGAGACGGGGCGTCCCGAGCCTCGACTCGCAGAAGTACCAAACGAAATGGCTTGAGATCGAGAATAGCTTGAGCCGAGAAAACCCGCAAAGTTACCCAATGGCGATACTCAATGCAGATAAATTGCTGGATCTCGCGCTCAAAGAGCGACATATTAAGGGCGAGACAATGGGCGAACGAATGAAATCTGCTCAAAACATCTGGACAAATGCCAATCACGTCTGGGGTGCACACAAGATTCGCAACCAACTGGCTCATGAAACGGACGTGCATGTTACGCCCGATATAGCCCTGCGCTCGCTCAGCGCCTACAAACAAGCCTTGAAAGATTTGGGAGCTATCTAAGATGAGTAGTGACACCCTTGATACCTATGAGATGACCATCGGCATCGAATGCCACGTACAGTTGGCGACGGCGACAAAGCTGTTTAGCCCCGCCGATAACGATGCGCGGGAGGCAGAACCAAATAGCAAAGTTCACCCGATCGACTATGGGTTACCTGGTATGCTACCAGTTCTCAACCGACACGCAGTTGATCTCGCAATTCGGGCTGGCAAGGCGTTGAATGCTGAGATTGCCCGCGTTAGTCGGTTTGACCGCAAACATTATTTTTACCCAGATTTGCCCAGTGGCTACCAGATCACGCAGATGTATCAACCTACCATCCTCGCTGGCTACGTCGATACGGTGCTTGAAGACGGTACCCCAGTACATGTGCGCATTCACCACGCACATATCGAATCCGATGCGGGCAAGTTGACGCACTACTCCGGCTATAGTTTGGTTGATCTCAACCGTGCAGGCACGCCGTTGATCGAAATTGTCTCTGAGCCAGATATGCACAGTCCGGCAGAGGCGCGAGCCTATGTGACTGAGCTCCACCGTTTGATGACATATTCTGGTGTCAGTCATGGTGATCTCTATCACGGCAATATGCGCTTCGATGTCAATATTTCCGTCGCGCCCAAAGGGGCAAAAGAGCTTGGCAAGCGAGCAGAAGTAAAAAACCTCAATAGTTTCCGCAGTGTTGAACGAGCAGCTCAGTATGAATTTGAACGTCAAGTCGCCTTGCTCAAAAAAGGTGAACGCGTGGTCCAGGAAACGAGAGGGTGGAATGATGACAAGGGCATCACCACTAGCCAACGGAGCAAAGAAGATGCGCAGGATTATCGCTATATGCCCGATCCCGATATTCCGCCAATTATAGTATCCGACGAAGAAATCGAGCAGATTCAAGCTGACATGCCGATGCTTCCTCATGAGCTTCGCCATATCCTCAGTGAAGCAGGACTTGATCATGCGATGATTGAGACGGCACTTGGTATTTGTGACGCTTCTGTCCGATCATTTATCGCAGAGCTTGCCACAAATCTGAGTGGTGAACAGCGTCGCCGTATATTAAATTGGCTGATTATCGATGTTCAGGGTAGGGTAAGTGCCGGCATGGATACGTGGAACAACAAACACTTGCAGCAGAAACATCTGGTAGATCTTGCGCAAATGGCGATAGACGATACGGTAAGTAGTAACGGAGCGGTCTCGATACTTTTCGAAATGTTGGCGTCTGGAGATGCGCCATTGATGATCGCAGAGCAGAAGAATCTACTGCAGGTAAGCGATGAGTCTGCTATTGCCGAGATTGTTGATGACGTGTTGGCTGATCCAGCTTCAAAGCAATCCCTCGATGATATCAAGGCCGGCAAGGACAAAGCGATCGGCTATCTTGTTGGCCAGGTCATGAAACGGTCTCAGGGCAAAGCCAATCCCGCTCTGGCGCAAAAACTTATCCGACAAAAATTGTAATACAGATAAAGAAAAGGGGGAATCATGCAGCGACCAACAAAAGCTATCATCACTGACGCAGGCTATGCAAGCCGCTACCTCCCAATCACTAAGACAATTCCTAAGGCAATGCTGCCATTTGGAAACAAACCGATCATTCAAATGGCTGTCGAGGAATGTGCTGAAGCAGGGATCAGGGAAATTATCATCGTCGCTACCCCAGAGGGAAAACCCATTTATGAGGATTATTTTGGCAACGCAGTCAATCATATTCGCAAACAATTGGTAGCACAAGGCAAAGTTGAGCGCTACAACTCAACGGTACTTCAGGTGCTCGATTTACCAAAGATCCGCGTTATTGTGCAAGACCCTGCGTTGCCCTATGGTAATGGTTCGCCGATTGCAAGTGCACGCGATTACTTTGGTGAGGATGAGGCATTCATCGTGCTCTATAGCGACGACGTTGTCTTTGGATCGTCTGATGCAAAATCGTTGATTGACGCCTACGAAAAACATCCCGACGCAAAAGCCATCATCATGGCACAGGAAGTAGACCCATCGGCCGTCGACAAATACGGTATCGTATCACTAAAAGACGGTGATAAGCTTGACTATATCGTCGAGAAGCCGCCGGTTGACAAAGCCCCGTCGACACTCGTTTCGTATGGTCGCTATTTGGTCACGACAGAAATATTTGACCATCTCAAACCCGGCAACGAAGGGCTTGACGATGAGCTGTGGACGGTCGATGCCATCACGGCAATGGTATCACGGGGTGATATCTATGTCGTAAAGACAGAAGGTCAATGGGTGACAACGGGTGATCCAAAAAATTATTTCCTCGCTCATCTCAAATACGTTCTCGATAACGAAGATTATGCCGAGGATGTTCGGCGGGCTATTCCGGAAGTAATTGAGACTGATCGTATCGCAAATTAGTCGTTAAAGTGAAGATTTTCACAGTATAGCCCGCGTGTGAGAGTATACTAAGAGTAGTGCTTCAGTAAATGAAGCAAATAGCATAAAAAGGAGTGTCATCAACTATGGAATGGGCACAAGTGCTTGTCATCATACTATCAGTGTTCCTGGCGCTGTTTCTGGTACTGGCAATCGTTCTGACCTTACTTCTCATAAAGGTTACGAAGCAAATACGATCGATTACCACTACTGCCGAGAAGGCTACGCTGAAATTTGCCGGTGCCGCTGAGTCGGCGGCCAAATTTGCTGCGCCAGCAGCGATCGCAAAAATGATGGCAAACTTTATCAAAAAAACTAAGGATAAATAAAGGAGGAACTATGTCAAAAGGAAAATTTGCACTCGGAGCAATATTTGGAGCACTGGCAGGAGTTGTCGCGGGTGTATTGACAGCTCCAAAATCTGGCAAAGAAACCAGAGCTGATCTAAAAGTCAAAGCAGATGAGCTTAAAAGTCAGGCTGCTAAAAAAGCCGATGAAGTAAAGTCGAAAAGCGAAAAAGTCTATAATGACACTCGAAAGCAAGTTGATACCGCAGTGGCCGAAGGCAAAAAAACCGTTGCTGATTATCGCGAGCGAGCTGAGCGAGCAGTCGATGCCGCAAAGGGCGAGTTCAAAAAAGACGACTCTACAAAGTAGTAATGGCTGAAAAAAAGCAACCAAAGCAACCACGAGCCGCGGATGAGCGTGACGCCAGACAGGCGGTGATTGAAGATTTGTTCAACGATTTCAATCGCAATCGCTTCAGTGTTTACAAAATCAATTTCATTCGCGGTGTCTTCTTTGGCTTTGGTAGTTTTCTTGGGGCGACGCTGCTTGTCGCTCTGTTTGTATCGATTTTGACACTTCTCTCGGGTTGGGTACCACCGATTGGCGACTTTCTCGATAAAATTGTTCGTCTTTTGACTCAAAAATAGTTCCGACTAGAGACTCGGTCGCGTATACTAGTGAGAGAACTATGGGGAGAGCCAAGACAACAGAAACAGCACCGACTACTTCGCTGCAGCCGAGCGATTTTGTTCATTTGCACAATCATAGTCACTACTCGCTTCTCGATGGGCTGACAAAAATTAACGAACTTGTCATCAAGGTCAAGGCATTTGGTATGCAGGCTGCTGCCGTGACCGATCACGGCACAATGAGCGGTATCCTCGAGTTTTATAAAGCGGCAAATGGTGAAAACATACAGCCTATCCTTGGTATCGAAGCCTATATTGCGGCGCGGACTAGGTTTGATCGAGATCCCTCAAAGGATAAATTGCGGTATCATCTCACAATCCTTGCGATGAACAACCAGGGCTATCACAACCTCATGGTAATGGCGAGCAAAGCTGAGCTTGAAGGCAAATACTACAAGCCGCGCATGGATCATGAATTGCTACAAGAGTATGGCGATGGTCTCATCATTCTGAGCGGTTGTGCAAGTGGTGAATTGGGTGAAGCGCTCAAAAATAACGACTATAAAGCGGCGAAAGAGACAGCCTCCTGGTATAAATCTGTTTTTGGTGATCGGTATTACCTCGAGCTGCAAGATCACGGCCACCCTGATGCTCCTGGGCACTGGAGTGTACAGACCACGATCAATGATGGCCTACGAAAGTTGAGTGAAGAGCTCGATATCCCTATGGTTGTAACATGCGATGGACATTATCTTGAGCATAATGATCGAGAAGCACATGAAATCCTCCTCTGTGTTGGCACCGGGTCGTTCCTTTCAGACGCCAATCGCATGAGCCTCAAGGAGTTTGAGCTTCATCTCACCGACCCGCGCGATATTATTGCTCGTTGGGGAGAAAGCGACCCAGAAATCATACGAAATACTCGCAGGATAGCCGATCGCTGCTCAGTCGAGCTTGAGCTCGGCAAAATATTGATCCCAAAGTATCCCACGCCAAAAGGTGAAACAGAACACAGTTATCTAAAGAAGCTTGTATACCAGGGATTAGCGGTCCGCTATACCGCGCTATCTGCCGAGGAGGCGGCCAAGCTATCTCCCGAAAAAATTACCTCAAACTTATCTGACGTTGTTCGTGATCGCGCTAAAATGGAAATGGACGTCATGGAAAAAATGGGCTATGAAGGCTATTTCTTGATCGTCCAAGACTTTATCAACTGGGGAAAAAATCGAGGTATCGTGTTTGGTCCGGGACGTGGCTCAGCGGCTGGGTCGATTGTGGCCTATGCGCTTAATATTACTGATCTTGACCCACTGAAGTACGATCTGCTTTTTGAGCGATTTCTCAACCCTGACCGTATCAGTATGCCGGATATTGATATTGACATTCAGGATACACGCCGAGACGAAGTAATCCGATACTGTTCCGAAAAGTATGGTGAGGGTCGGGTCGCCAACATCGTCACCTTCGGTAAAATGGCAGCTCGTGCAGCGGTTCGCGATGTAGCCCGCGTTTTGCAGGTGCCCTATGCAGAGAGCGATCGTCTGGCAAAACTCATTCCACCGCCAAACCAGGGACGGCATATACCGCTCAGGGTGAGTATTGTCGAGGATCATGATCTGAAGCATGAATACGAGACAAATCCGATTGCAAAACAAGTCTTTGATTTTGCTGTTCGTCTCGAAGGTACCATCCGGAGCCATGGCGTCCATGCTGCGGGCGTGGTCATTGCACCTGATGATATTGTGCGCTATGTGCCGGTTGAGATGGCACAAAAAGGCGTGGTTGCTACGCAGTATCCAATGGGCCCCGTCGAGGAACTAGGACTCCTCAAGATGGACTTTCTTGGGCTGTCAAACCTTACCATTATCAACAATGCAATGCGTATCATCCGTAAAGTATATAAAAATGACATAGATCTCTCAACGTTACCCATGGATGATCCAAAGACGTTTGAATTATTGCAACAAGGAGCAACCACGGGGGTATTTCAGCTCGAGTCGGCAGGCATGAAGCGCTACCTGCGGGAGCTAAAACCAACGGAATTCGAAGATATCATCGCGATGTGTGCTTTGTATCGACCTGGTCCTTTGGGGGCGGGACTGACCGATAGTTTCGTCAAACGCAAAAACGGACTCGAAAAGGTTACCTACGAACACGAGCTCACGAAGAATGCTCTCTCAAGTACGTACGGCGTGATCGTCTACCAAGAGCAAGTGATGCAGATGAGCAAAGAGATGTCAGGGTTTACGGGCGGTGAGGCAGATACGCTTCGAAAAGGAATTGGCAAGAAGATTCCTGAAGTCCTAAAGAAAATGGGATCGCAGTTTATCGATGGTGCTGTAAACAATGGTGTCCCAAAGGCGACGGTCGAAAAAATCTGGCACGATATCCTTGGCTTTGCTGACTATGCCTTTAACAAGTCTCATTCGGCATGCTACGGTTTGATTGCGTATTGGACCGCCTATCTCAAGGCACACTATCCTGATGCGTTTATGGCGGCATTGATGACGAGCGACCAGGGTGATATCGATCGGTTAGCGATTGAAATTACCGAGTGCAAACACATGGGGCTAACGGTTCTCAACCCTGACGTCAATGAATCCTACCTTGAGTTTGCTATCGTGCCGGACAAACAGCAGATACGATTTGGTATGGCCGCGGTTAAGGGAGTGGGCGCTGCTGCCGTCGAGGAGATTATTCGCGCAAGGGATGCGGATGGCAAATTTACCTCAGTAGAAGATTTTGCCAAGCGTGTCAGTACCAGTAAAGTCAACAAAAAAACGTGGGAGGCGCTCATAAAATCTGGTGCATTTGACTCCCTTGGCGATCGATCAGACTTGTTATTCAACCTAGAAACACTTTTGGGCTTCGCAAGCAAGCTGCAGAAAGAAGCGCTCAGCGGTCAAACCGATCTCTTTGGCGATTTGGGGGCAAGCAGCGAGTTATTACCCTCAGTTGAGCTACTTCCTTCACCGGCAAAATATACCTCGAAAGAACAACTCATGTGGGAGCGAGAGCTGCTCGGTCTTTACATTAGTGCCCATCCGCTCGATAATTTTGATGCATTTTTTGAGGAACAAACGATCCCGCTCCACAATATCTCACCAAAAATTGATGGTCAGTCAGTTACCGTCGGTGGACTCGTGACAACGCTCAGGACAATTATCACAAAAGCAGGGACTAAGATGGCATTTGCAGGCATAGAGGACAAATCGAGTGAATGTGAGGTCATCATTTTTCCAAATCTGTACGAGCAACTGGGAGACAAGCTGCATCAAGACGTGGTCGTCAAGATCACGGGCAGAGTAAGTGCTCGTGATAGAGAAGGTGGTATAGGTGACGAGGCAAAATTGATCGCGGAGACAATTGATATTGTGAGCGATCGGGAACTTGCCCAGTATGAATCGACAGGTCGCAAGATGGATGCGCCAAAGACTGCCGTGGTATCGCGGCGCAAAAAAGCTGTCGCTTCTTCACCGAAGTCAGTTCCCGCTCAAGCCGCCATACCGGTACCTCCGTCTCTCGTCACAAAACTATTTGTTCATGTCAAAAATCCAGACGATCACGACGCGCTGCTGTCTCTCAAGAAAGCTTGCAATACGTATCCGGGACAGCAAGAGATCATTATGGTACTCGGTAAAGATAAATCGTCGGCGATACGACTGCCCTTTAAAGTTGATGCGGAGAGTGACCTTGTAGCGCAGCTTTCATCTATTTTTGGGAGTGAATGTATCGCGACGAAGTAGTGAGTGCATAGAGCGCGATGCCGGTCGCGACACTGACATTAAACGATTCTTTTTTGCCACTCATAGGAATCTCGATACTATCTTGACAGCGGGCCAGAAGTTCGTCTGGTATGCCGTACACTTCTTCGCCGAGGAGTAGCGCTATTTTTTGGGGTGGGCGAAAGGTCGGTAACGCGATACTTTTCGGTGTTTGCTCGAGTGCAATGACGGGCAGTTTTTCGTACTGTTCGTTCTGGTCAAACCACATAGAGATATCTGGGACATACTCAAAGGGGACCAATACTTCCGCACCAAGCGCGGTTTTATGGATTTGAGTAGTGATCTTCTCTCTAATGTGCGGCAATCTTGTGTCGTTTTTGACTAGAGGGTAGGGAGTGTAGCCGCTGAGGATAATTTTTTTGACGCCAAATCCTTCGCAGGTGCGGAAAATAGCTCCAACATTGTGGGTACTGCGAATGTTGTGGGCAACAACGGTTATTTCAGGCATTACTCTCATTTTACCACTATAAAAACCATGAGCAGTTTGCTACACTAATGGATATGGACGAAGTGGAAATACAGCAAAAACGTCGTCAACAGGATGAAGAGTCGACACAGCAACGATCGGCTATCCTCGGCATGTCCTATCTGGACACGCGTCCGTTTGAGGCTGATCTTCCGCTTGTAACCGATGTGCTATCGGTCGATGAAATGTATAAAGGGCATATCGTGCCACTCATCAAAGGCGGTGACGAAAGAGCCTTTGAGTTTGGGGCCACGACGCAGACACCACAGTCCCTCATCCAACAGATGCGTAAAGACTATGCCGATGAGGGTAAAATTATCCAGATATCGCTGATTAGCCTTAGTGCCTATCGTCAGTTTATGCTCCGTTTTGATCCGCCCAAAAAAGCCGTATATGATGACATCTCCATCGCAAAAGAAGGCGATAGCGACACGATCTCTTCTGTCAGCAAGACGCTCAATTCGGTCAGTAGTGAGGACGTCTTTAATTACCTGATTACCCAGGCAGATCGTCTTGGTGCGAGCGATATTCACATCGAAAACGGTCGGACGGATATTCGTATCAGAATGCGCGTTGATGGTGCGCTTCACCCGGTTGCCCATCTCGACCGCGATCGCTATCGGGTGATTATGGGCGAACTTGCTAGCCGTGCTGGTATCTCGACTGCCGCAGCGGAGTCGCAGTCTGGCCATATGCAGCGCGAGATCACCGCTGGTGGCGCCACACACTTACTCAATCTTCGTGTCGAAACGGTTCCCACCATGTATGGTCAAGATGCGGTGCTTCGCTTGTTCAACTTCGATGAATCTCTCCTCAACCTCGATTTGCTTGGTATCCCTCCAAAGCAGCGCGAACAAATAGATGATATCATTAGCCATCCACGCGGACTTGTCTTGATGGTCGGTCCGACAGGAAGCGGAAAGTCGACGACTCTGTATAGTATGCTCAACGCGCTCAATACTCCCGATCGAAAACTCATCACGCTCGAAGACCCCATCGAGTATGGGCTCTCTGGTATCTCCCAGATCCCTATCAATACCACGGGCGGACAACAGTTTGCTGACGGGTTGCGCAGCGTGCTGCGTCTCGACCCTGATGTGGTGATGGTGGGCGAGATTCGTGATCAAGATACAGCCCGGACTGCGATACAGGCATCAATTACTGGTCACCTCGTGCTCAGTAGCTTTCATGCCAACTCTACAAGCACGGCATTTAGCCGAATCATCGACATGATCGGCGTGAACCCCATCTTTAGTTCGGCGATTCGCCTGGTTATCGCGCAGCGTCTGGTCCGTCGACTGGTGGATGAGACAAAGCAAGCCTACGAACCCGACGAGGCGACACGCAGCTACGTCAAACGAGTGCTTGAGGGAATCCCAGAGGATACTGAGCACCCCGATCTTGACACGTTTTCGCTCTGGCGTCCCGTAGCGAGTGATGATGCACCGTTTGGTTACAAAGGACGTATCGTCATCATGGAGCAACTTATCGTTGATGAGGAGATCCAGCGGTTCATTCGCGGTGATGTCGAGGATGTGCACCCAGAGGCTATCGAGACTGCCGCACGCAAGCACGGCATGTTGACGCTCGAACAAGCAGGAGTACTGGCGGCGCTCAGAGGCGAAACAACACTCGATGAGATTGCTCGCGTAATATAGACTATTATACCACTATATGGTATAATAGTATTAATGAATAGTTACCGACCCGATACAGATGGTATCGGTTTAAGAGGCAGGATACTGTCATCCACCGAAGCTCACCTATCCCTAGATCCGCCGATCCCTGCTGGCATCGACCGTATTGATGGTGATCCTTTTGTGGCAGTTCAGCTAACCCTTGGTCGCACCGCGCTCTGGGTACCAACCCTGGGGGTCGAAACTGATGCAGGTCGTGTCATCGAAGCGGTATTACGCTGTGAAGGATCAGAAGATCAGGTTGTTTTACCTGAAGGTATAGAGTACCAGATTGGTCGAGAGTGGCTGGGTTATCAGTTTCACATTCCACTCGATCAGCTTTCGACTGTGTCACGGAGTCATCTTCATCTAGGACGTCGGGGCAATATGCTCATTGCGCGTGATCTTTCCTCGCTCAATGGCACCACTGCCGAGGGATTTCGCCTTGATACTCCTGAGCGATCGAGCCACATCTGCATCGGCTACGCTGAAGACTTGCAAATGCACGGCGATGACCGATCTGTCGTTGACGATCACAGAGGTATATATGGCGTCATGGATGGTGTGAGTACTTCGGATGGTGCGTACGCCTCGTCTCTGGTAGCCGAAATGGTTGCACGTGCACCCTTTTGCCAAGGCATTTCACTCCGCCAGGCGGAGCAAGAGCTTGCTTCGGTGCTTGATTATACGAGCGCAGTACTCGTCAATAGAGGTATCAAATCTGAAACAACCGCAATAGTAGCGCGCTGTCTTCCTGTAGATGTCCGAGGGAACACCCCTGTTGCTTGGGCATCAATCGGTGATTCGCGGCTCTATACCTTTGATACACAGACTCGTGAGCTTACTCAGATCACTATTGATGAAGGCTTTGGCAGATTCGTGACAAACATCATAGGTGGTGTAAACGATATAACTCGACGACCTCACCGAGTTGAGCAGACAGGAAACTTGTTGCTGCGACCTCATCAGATCGGCATTTTAGTTTCAGATGGTATCACGGGCGATTATGGCACGGATATTATGACAAATGACGAGATGATCAGACATCTCACGAGTTGCAGTCACCCTGCCGAGATACCGCACGCCCTTATCACCGCAGCGCGCAAGCACGATGACCGGACCTGTGTTGTTGTAGCGCCAAACATCAAGTAGTCTCAAGTCTCATACTCTCTCACTCCACACAACCGGCCCGCCGCTAACTAAATCAGCCTTCGCTCTTGGCGGGCCTTGGCCCATCAGGGCCAACTGTCTGTCGGAGGAGGGGTTTGAGACTCAGGTTAAGTAATGACGGCAGCGATCGTTGGCACAAGCCGCTCATCAAAGACGCTGGGAATAACTGTATCGGGGGTAGGTGTTTCTACCAATCCGGCGATAGCTTTAGCAGCGGCGAGTTTATGTTCGTCAGTAATCTTTTTGATGCCGTGATCAAGTGCACCCCGAAAGATACCGGGGAAGGCAATGGCATTGTTGACTTGGTTGGGAAAATCACTTCGGCCGGTTGCTATCACGGCGACGCCAGCTACTTTTGCTTCGTCGGGCATAATTTCAGGTGTTGGATTAGCTAGTGCGAAGACGATGGGGTTAGGTGCCATGAGTGAGACGAGATCAGATGTCAGGAGGCCGCCCTTACTGACGCCGATGAAGATATCGGCTTCCTTGAGCGCATCGCTGAGTGAGCCGTGAGCCGAACGGTCGACATACCCGAGAAGGGCCTTTTTTTCATCGTTGAGATCATTGCGATAGTCGCCGATAGTACCCTTGCTGTCGATTGCTACAATCTGTCGGCAACCATAGCGGTGTAAGAGCTTAATGATGGCTGTGCCAGCTGCACCTGCTCCGATAGTAACTATCTTTGAATCCACGAGTGAACGATGAGTGACGGTTGCTGCGTTGATAAGTCCGGCGAGTGTCACCACCGCTGTACCATGTTGGTCATCATGAAAGACGGGGATGTCGAGAGCAGCTTTGAGTCGCTCCTCGACCTCAAAACACTTTGGCGCGGCGATATCCTCGAGGTTGATGGCGCCAAAACTGGGCGCAATGGCTTTGACAGTAGCGACGATTTCATCGGCTGTGTGCACGTCGAGCACGATCGGTACGCTATCGATGTCGGCAAAGCGCTTAAACAGCAGGGCTTTGCCTTCCATGACGGGCATGGCTGCTTTGGGACCGAGGTCCCCGAGGCCGAGGATGGCAGATCCATCAGAAATCACAGCGACGAGATTGTTTGTCCAGGTATAGGTGGAAAGTGACGAGGGGTCAGCGGCTATCGCCTGACTAACTGCTCCTACGCCAGGGCTGTAATACGCACTGAGCTTTGCACGATCAAGCTCGCTCGTATCGCGGAGCTGAGTGGTAATTTTGCCGCCATAGCGCGCATGGAGATCGAGAGCGAGTTGGTTGTAATCCATCTTTCAAGTATAGAACATGCGCGTAAATACTGTCGATAATTGAGTTTTCTAAGCTAGGGTGCTATAATCACCAGCAGCGACAAATAAACAAAAAAAGGAACTAGATTATTTACATGAAAACACCAACAACACACTTAAAAAATAACTATGCTTCAGGCAAAGTTCCTCGTTGGCTCGTAGTACTTATCAGCGTGATTTTTGGACTATTGATTGTGGGAGGAGTGATATTTATTGTCGTCATGAATATGACAGATTCCCCAAAGAAGGTAAGTGACGAGTTTGTCAACGATGTACAGTCGGCAAACACCGAGGCAGCCTATGCGTTAACGAGCGAGGGCTTCCGAGGTGCGACATCGAGAGATGATCTCGATGCAGTTATCAAACGGGTCTCTCCCGCATTACAAGGAGACGAGAAGGTGACTGCACGTGCGGTAGAAACCACCGCAGGTTCTTCGCAAAAGGCGATCATCGTCTATACGGTCGATACATCATCGGGTACGAAGTACATCCGTGTCATCCTCGAAAAAAACGGTGATAATTGGCGCGTGATGAATTTTCGCTCGAGCAACAGCTCATTAGAAGCAAAGATAGAGTAATCTGCAATGCAGCCACTATCTCTCGAACAAATAATTTCAGCAATTAACCAACTAAATCTGCCAGAAAGACCATTCTCCTATTCCGTCCAGGGAAACAAGATTGTTGCCGAATGGAAATATCTCGACGCTATTTGGGCGGCTCCACTTGCCGCCAACAATGTCGAAAAGACATTTAAGCTTGTAGTGATGCTCGATGAACTGACGCATACGTACACTTCTCAGGACACGCAGACAAGTAAATCTAGTGGTTTTTCGCTTCTCACAAACGGTACCATATCATTTGGAGGCGAAATGGGAGGATTCAAAGGCCATAAGATAGGTAAAGAAATGGGATTTGGCCTTGGGCATGCGAAACAACCGCAGAGTAGTGTATCGATCGGTGGAATGACTTACTCGTATAGTTTCGATACGAGCGAGATCAAGAAGCCACTCTTTGAACTACTTGAGAAATCAGGCTGGACGAAAAAAAAGAATGGGTTTCTCGGCGGATTATTTGGCCGTTAGGAGACCTGGCGGAGTACAAGATGCTTGCAAATTAATGCATAATGTGCTATAATGTATTTGTTCGTTGTGAGATAACCTCACACGATCTTTGACAAGGAGAGAGTATGTGCTGAGGGGCAATGATAGGCTAACGAGTTGGACTATCGTTGCCACTCAGCACTCGTCGGGACGTTCCGGCTGTGGTGTTTGCCCATCGTGGGCAGAGTGAGATTAGGAGCTATCCATGTTCGAGCGCACCACCGTCGTGGTCGTCCTGCGTCCCGGCCAGTTTGTCGTCAACCTCGACGGGACGGCCTTCGTCGAGCCGACGGTCTACGGGGTCTGGGTCGAGGAGACCCTCGTCCCCGACGAGATCCTCGACCGGCCGAGCCCGTTCGACCCGGTGTCGTCGCCCTTCGGGGCGTGGCCGGCCCTCATGGGTCGGTAGGCCCTGACTCGGCCGCACGGTGCAGGGAGCTCTCGAAAGAGGACTCCCTGCACCACCACCGCTCTCTCCTTGTCCCCGCCCTACCGATTGAGGCGTCTAGCCTCTTTTAAAATGTCCAGAAGTATGCTATAGTTGATAGTCGAATTGTAATACTAAATGATAAGCGAGTAGAAGATGAGTTTTTCCCTAATCCAAAAAGTCAACGACGAGCAAAAGAAAAAGCAAGTCGTCGATGCCCGCAGCGGTGATACCGTGCGTGTGCACCAAAAAATCAAAGAAGGCGGCAAAGAGCGTATCCAGGTGTTTGAAGGCGTCGTCATCCGTACCGACAACAAGAGTCAGCATACGAGCCGCATCACCGTTCGCAAGGTAGCAAGCGGCGTCGGTGTCGAAAAGAGTTTTCTCCTGCACAGCCCGCTTGTCGAAAAAGTCGAGATTGTTCGCCGCAGCAAAGTTCGCCGCAACTTCCTGAGCTACCTCCGCCAGCGCAGCGGTAAGGGTGCACGTTTGACAGCGGTCCAGTTTGACCGCGAAGCAGTAAACGCCGTCAAAAACGATCATGCCGAAGAGGAAGAAGCGCGTATCAAGGAGCAAAAAGCCGTAGAGGCTGCCGAGCGTCAGGCGGCAAAAGATGTAGAGGCTGCCGAGCTTGCTGCCAAGGCAGCTGAAGTCGAAGCACGTCACGCTGAAAATGACTAAATAATTAGAGCTATATACTAAAGAACTCTCGGTCAAAACCCGAGAGTTCTTTGCATGGAGAGATACCGCTTTCCTATGATAATGACCCGTGTCTGGAGGCATCTGTCAAAATATCACTAAAAGTCAAATATGAGGAATACGCTATACTTATGTGCATGATACTTGGCATCGATGAAGTCGGACGTGGTCCCTGGGCAGGACCACTGGTGGTTGGTGCGGTGGTGCTTGGTGGCACTGAGATAGAGGGACTAGCTGATAGCAAACAGTTGACCAAGAAACAACGAGAAGCGCTAGCGCCGATTATCATCGAGCAGGCTGCAGCAGTAGCGCTGGGATGGGTCACGGCGACAGAGCTCGACAACATCGGCCTCAGCCAGGCGCTTGTACTAGCGACCAGGCGGGCTGTCGAGCAAATCACGGTACCGTACCACGAAATCATCATCGACGGCACTGTTAATTTCCTCGCTGGAACAAAAAAGGGTCAGTATGTGACCGTCCTGCCAAAAGCCGACAAATTGGTGCCGAGTGTCTCGGCTGCTTCGATCGTTGCAAAGGTGGCACGCGATCGCTACATGGCCGATCAAGATAGCGTCTACCCTGGGTATGGATTCGGTCGTCATGCTGGCTATGGCGTCGCGGCACATCGAGCGGCCATAGACAAGCTCGGGGTAACTCCGCTGCATCGGTTGAGCTTTGCGCCACTCGCGGCCTATCGATTCGACGCTCCCAAAGAAAGGCGCGAGAAAAGCCTACCGGCTACCACCACTCGCTCAATTGGCCAGGCGAGTGAGGCTGTGGCGGCTGAGTATCTACAATCACTCGGTCATACCATCGTGGCACGGAATTGGCGTACGAAATGGTGCGAAATTGATATCATTAGCAAGCAGGCAAATACGCTGCACTTTACAGAGGTGAAACATCGCAAAAATGATACAGCGGGAGACGGAATTGCTGCGATTACAAAGCGGAAGCAGCGTCAAATGGCCTTTGCTGCAGAGGTGTATGCCGCTCATCACCCGGGACATGATCTGCGGCTAGGAGTTATTTCTACCACCGGCACACCACCCGCTGTCGTCACATACTTAGAGTTGCGCTAGTCTCGCGATGACGGCTGGTCCATCTTTTTCGATCAGCTCAACGCGGGCAGTGAGATCAACAATACCCATATCGATGGCCCGTGTCAGCGAAGGGTCATCGCGCATCGGGGTAAAGAATGCTGTAAACTCATCGAGTTGTGACGCTGTCATGAGGCACATTGCGGCGTACTTCGGGAATGAGTCATAGCTTTTTTCGCTAAAGTACATCTCGCCGATCCACGGCCATTCGCGTCTCATCCAGTCCCACACCTCTTGGCGGCTAAAGCGGTTTCTTAGGAGCGATACAAACCACGAGACGGTGTCTTGGAGACGGATCACCTTTGTATCTTTGAGGAGGCCGATCAAACGCAGTAGTGTATCGTGATCACGCGATGAGGTGAGGGCGCCGCAGATATCGTGTTGCAACTCGGGATTGATGGTTGCGCTATAGTCCTGGATGAGTGCATCGATATCGTCCGGGCGATGATCGTGACGAACAACAGTCGAGATGATTAGGCCGCGTAGTTCGGGATCAAGCTGGTCGATTGACGAGGAGCGATACTGACGAATGGCCTCGGCTATGACCTCAGTATCCTCGCTATAGAGCATACAGCTGATAATGGTCGTGCGAAGTTTGGTGCGTGTGAGTGATTCATCCGGTTTCTTTTGCCATCCGAGCTGTTCATACTGCTGACGTGCGAGTCGTCCGACAAACGTCCGTAACTGATGCTCTGCAGCCTCATTCGTGTCGACAAACTTTTTTAACTCACCGATAGCTACGGCCATCATATCCCAGACGTATTCATCGTCTTCATTGACATAGGCTTCGAGGAGGTCAATCAATGTGTCGCTCGAGAGCAGACCACCCCGTACAAGCAGGGTTTGCTCGTGAAGCAGTTGGGCCCGACCTAAGACTGATAGGTTACCACTCCTCACGTCAGACAACAATTTATCAAATAACCCCTTGTCGTAGTGAGTAATGAAGTGAGCGCTATCATCCTGGTTGAGCCGTAGAGACGTATCCGAGTAGGGTATTGTGAGTGATGGTTCGCTCAGTGTGTGAGGAATCGACTCATTCTGGGCGCCAAGCGGGATTGGCCACAGGCGAGTTGAGGCCTGGTGTGGGCCAATAAAAAACTGTCGCTGGGTGAGGGTTAATTCACCGTCTGCCAGAGAGGCCGAGACAACCGGATACCCTGGCTGGCTAATCCATGTGTGCATGAAGCCAACGACATCCTTGCCACTGGTTTCGGCAAGTGCGTTCCATAGGTCGTCTCCCGTCGTATTGGCGTATTGATGCCTGGAAAAATAGAGTTTAAGTCCACTGCGGAATGCCTCCTCACCAACGTACGCATGGAGCATGCGCATCAAGCGGCCACCCTTTGCATAGACGATCGCTCCGTCAAAGATAGACTGAATCTCGCTCGGATGATTGACATCGATCTGGACTGACTGGACACCATCGATACTGTCGCGCCGTAGCGCGAGGACGTTTTCGTAGGTGGAACAATCCAGCCACATCTGCCATTCGGGGTAGAGATGATCAAGTGCGATGTACTCCATCACATTAGCAAAACTCTCGTTGAGCCAGAGGTCATTCCACCACTTCATCGTCACGAGGTTGCCAAACCATTGGTGGCTAATCTCATGAGCAATTGTCTTGGCGATCATCTGCTTTGATTCGACGCTAGTCATGCTGGGATCAGCGAGCAAGTAATCTTGACGATAGGTGACTAGTCCCCAGTTTTCCATGGCGGCTGCACCACCTCCAAAATCTGGGAGGGCGAGGTGGTCACTTTTTGGAAGCGGGTAGGGCACACCGAAGTAGTCATCATAAAAATCAATACATTTGATTGCTTGTTCAAGGGGGTATTCAAGCGCGGTAGCCGGTTGAGTCGGCACTGCCCATATATTGACCTCAACGCCAGTCGTCGAGAGACGGCTGAGCTTGTGAAACTCTCCGACGGCGATAGCGAGTAGGTAGCTACTCATACGCGGAGAGGGTTCGAAGTATGTTGTGGTCACCTCATTGCTATGTTCGTAATGCGTAGCCGGCATATTACTAAGGACTGTTGATCCACGTGCGGTGGTGATATCGACCGTAAAGACAGCTTTGGCTTCTGGTTCATCGACGCAGGGCAGTACCTCACGGGCGTAGTGACTCTCAAGTTGGGTGGCAAATAACTCTTTCTCAACACCGTTTTCTTTATAGCGCGATACGTACATACCATGTGCGAGTTCGGTGATGGTAAAGTGGTACTCAATTTCGATGACATGCTTGCCCGGCGAGAGAGCAGAGCTGCCGATAGTGAGCTCATCGTCCTTACCGAAGGAGTGTGACGCTGGTTGGCCATCAAGCATTACATGGTCGATGGCCATATCCTTGGCATGAAGTGCGATAGTACCGTTGACTGAAGATCCTGAGATGACGACATGACCGTGGGCCTCATGGCTAGCTCGATCAAGTATCAATGAGAGATTATATGATTCCGGGACAAATTGAGAAATAAGGTGATTTACAGCTTGCATTCCTCTATTGTATCAGAGGATAATGGGCGCATGCCATATCGTCGACGAAGGGTACTCGGAGCATTGCTTATCGCATTTGCAATTGCTCTCTATATCAATCAAACTGGGCCGCAACCCCAGACTCCTCCATCGATCCCCTCATCGACGTCGGTGACTACCGGTGATCGGGCACAGGCGATGCTCGAGAAGTTACCGGTCAAAGGACGCGCGCCAAAAACTGACTACACCCGAACTCAGTTCGGCGATGGTTGGTCACTTATCGGCACCTGTGATATGCGCAATATTATCCTCCATCGTGATCTTTCAAATGCCGTGGTAAATGATTCTTGCAAAGTCACGAGTGGCATCCTCAATGATCCCTATACGGGTACGGTCATTGCGTTTGCGAGAGGCCCATCAACCAGTGATGACGTGCAGATTGATCACGTCGTTGCGCTCAGTAATGCCTGGCAAACCGGTGCACAACTCCTCAGCCTTGAAGAGCGTACTCAGCTCGCAAATGATCCACTTGAACTGCTAGCGGTCGATGGCGATGCCAATCAAGCCAAAGGTGATGGCGATGCCGCCACATGGTTACCGGCAAATAGGGCATTTCGGTGTCAGTATGTCGCACGGCAGATCGCCGTGAAGGCAAAGTACCATCTGTGGGTCACCGATGCCGAAAAATCTGCCATGCAGCGTGTGCTTGAGACATGTCCTGACCAGACAGTACCAGTAGTAACGGGTGGTGTATAATAGTCAGCATGTTTCTGTTTGCCAAAAAACATGTCCATGTCTATGAACTCTTATCGGGACTATTTGTGATGACGCTTATCGTCAGCAATATTGCCAGTGTCAAGATGGTGCATGCTGGACCACTAGTATTTGATGCGGGAACCATACTGTTTCCGCTGGCGTATATCGTGGGTGATATCGTGACAGAGGTATATGGATATCGCAAGATGCGGTCACTCCTCTACGTAGGCATCATGACGCTTCTCTTGACTAGTGTAACCTTTTGGTTAGTCGGTATGCTGCCGGCAGATGTAAGCTGGACAAATCAATCATCGTATGATGCCATCCTGGGAGTAGTATGGCGGATCGTTGCAGCTAGTATCGCCGCGATATTTATCGGTGAATTGATCAATAGCTACGTCCTCGTAACGCTCAAGATTAAGACAAAGGGCAAGCGTCTCTGGGCGCGTCTTGTTGGCAGTTCTGGTGTCGGTAGTCTCGTTGATACCACAGTCTTTTCGCTCCTCGCGTTCGGCGGCACGATGCCGGCCGATACGATGGTTCAGCTTATCGCCACCGTCTTTTGTATCAAGATAGTCACCGAAATAGCGGTGTCACCACTCACCATGCGTGTCATTCACTACATCAAGAAGCACGAAAAACTCGATAGCTTCGAAGCACCGGCACGCTACTTGGTTGACTAATTCATCAGCGTATCACCACCTCCCCCGACAGACAGTTGGCCCTGATGGGCCAAGGCCCGCCAAGGCGAAAGCTAGTCAGTTAGCGGCGGGCCGGTGTTCGGAGTGGGGAGGTGGTGAGGCTCAAGTTACTCTACTATGACGCCTACTGGGGGCGTGTCGCCATAGTAACGATGGAGAAATCGTTTTTTTAGTTCAAAGAACGTTTTGTCTTTGAGCGATTGACGGATCTGATCGACAGTTCGCACCACAAAGCGTTCATTGTGGATACTCGCTAGCGTCGCGCCGAGGATCTCATCAGACTTAAAGAGGTGATTAATATAGGCGCGGGTGTAGTGCAGACAGGTGTAGCAGTCGCACTCGCCATCGATGGGGGCAAAATCTGTCTTGTAGCGCGTATTGATGATATTGATACGGCCATCGTAGGTGTAGAGTGCGCCGTTTCGCGCTTGACGAGTAGGCGCAACACAGTCGAAGGTATCGACGCCGTACTCGACGCCAAGGAAGAGATCGGCCGGTTGTGCTCCCATGCCGAGCAGATGGCGCGGTTTGTCATCAGGAAGGGTCTCATCGACCCATTTGACAACAGTAGGAATCTCACTCGTCTCAAAGACACCGCCGATGCCGTAGCCATCGAAGTCACGGGCACCGAGGAAGGCTGCTGATTGTTTGCGGGGTTTCTCGTCTCTTGCCCCCTGAACAACGCCGTACAAGGCTTGAAGCGGTTCGCCATTTTTTTCATGTTCTTTGTTTAACTCCTGATGACGAGTCAGGCAACGCTCAGCCCAGGCATGCGTGCGCTCCAGCGCTTCGACAAGATAGTAAGGAGGCGCGAGTGGCGCGGGACATTCGTCGAATGCCATATGAATATCTGCACCAATCTCGTGCTGGAGCTCCATGCTGCTCTCTGGTGTCATGAGGAGCTTTTGGCCATCATAGTGGCTGCGAAAATGCGCGCCGCGCTCAGTGATCTTGACGAGCTGATCGCTCGATTTGACCGCCTTGGCTGCATCGCCACGCTCTGTATGGGCGACAGCGTCGATGCCTTTTTTGTAGGCGACACCGAGGCTAAAGACCTGAAAGCCACCGCTGTCTGTAAATGTCGGCCCGTTCCAGTTCATAAATTTTGAGAGGCCACCTGCTTGTTTGATGATAGCGGTGCCCGGTCGTAGCATCAGGTGGTAGGTATTGGCGAGGACAGCTTGGCCGCCGTACTCCTTGATTTGTTCAGGAGTGATGGCCTTGACCGTCGCTTTTGTACCACCGACGATAAATGCCGGAGTTTCTATAGCTCCGTGCGGTGTATGGATGATGCCGGCGCGGGCTAGGGTGCCTTCGAGCCGATCGGTAATTTCAAATGTCAGTGCGTGTTTCATTACTCTTTACTGTAGCACAACTGAGGTCAAGTGAATGAAGTAGTTGCAAATATATGTAAACTATGACATAATGAATATGTCCACATCCCTTCGATTTTATCGAGGTGCACTATGGAGTATGAATACAAAGAGCCGGAGAATCCCGCGGCGAGCGTCCTCGAGGCGCTCCAGCGACTCAAGGAGGTGCCGCGGCACGCGGTGCTGTACCTCCTGATCATGCTCGAGGCCCGTGAGGGCCGCAAGCCCGGACTCGAGCTCATCATGATGTTCGAGGAGGCGAAGTGGCGTCACTTCGAGCTCGGCGGCAACATCACCGACGCGGTTGTCAAGCTCCACGAACTCGGCCTCGTCCGCTACAACGCGGATGAGTTCCGGCAGGAGCTCACCGACCTAGGCAGTGAGGTGGCGCAGCATTTCGCTGCCGTCCGCCCGTTCGCCCGCATCCTCTACGGCTTGCCGTAGAACACGCCCGTCCCCAGGTCGTAGCGACTGCTCGCTCCCTCGGGGGCGGGCAGTTTGCTTTCATGGGTTGAAAATTATCTACAGAAGTGTTATAAATACAAAAAGAATCGATCTTTCACAAAGAGGAGGTGAGCCACGTGCTTGCAGCAATCGGCATTTTGGCCGTGATCCTGATCTCGATCAGCGATCTCAGCTACGTCAAAGCCATTTGGCGGCGTCAAGCGCAGCCCCATCGCTATACGTGGTTCATCTTCCTGATGACCGCGCTCGTGATCTTCGGCTCTCAGTTCGCCCTTGGCTCACGCGACAGCCTGTTTGTCTTTGGCTGGTTCGTAGTGGTCAACCTCACGATATTTTGCCTGTCGCTGACGCGCGGTCGGGGAGAGGGAGGACTTGACTGGCCAAACTCACTTGCGCTCGTCATCGCGCTCACCAGTATCACGCTGTGGTTCGCGATGAGCTCGGCGCT
This sequence comes from Candidatus Saccharimonas aalborgensis, assembly GCF_000392435.1. Taxonomy (NCBI): domain Bacteria; phylum Candidatus Saccharimonadota; class Candidatus Saccharimonadia; order Saccharimonadales (SeqCode); family Saccharimonadaceae (SeqCode); genus Saccharimonas (SeqCode); species Saccharimonas aalborgensis (SeqCode). The sequence continues at coordinate 61,724 of NC_021219.1, read as the reverse complement.
GATGGCGCTCGTCTGCATCCTCGTTGCCGATACCATCGGTATCACGCTCAGCCTCATCAAGACCTGGCGCGATCCGTCGTCCGAGCCATTGATGATGTGGGGGCTTGGCTCAGTAGCCGCGGCACTCAATGTCGTTGCCGTTGGTTCGCCAGAGTGGTTCCTCTACTTGGCGCCATTGCATCTCCTTCTCTGCGACGTGTTGATGGCGATCACCATCATTATGAGGCGGAAGGTAGTATCAGTTTCGGTTTCTTAGCGCCCGTCCCTCGAGGTTGTAGCGACTGCTCGCTCCCTCGGGGGCGGGCAGTTTGCTTTTTGTGGGCTACAGGATCAACATACTGTCGCCGTAGCTAAAGAACCGATAGCTTTTGTCGATAGCGTGTTCATAGGCAGGCTTGAGCTTATCCCATCCTGCAAAGGCCGCGGTCAGCATGAGGACGGTGCTATCTGGCATATGAAAGTTCGTGATCAGGCCGTCGATAATCTTAAAGCTATAGCCAGGATACATAAAGATATCTGCTTCGCCCGAGAGGTCTCTAGGCGGCCCGGCCAGGATGGCTTCGTGAGCATACTCAAGTGTGCGTGTCACAGTCGTGCCGAGGGCGACAACTCGCTTACCCTTTGCCTTGGCATCACGTATCGCGCTTACAGTGACTGCGGGAATCTCAAAATACTCCTTATGCATATGATGATCGGTAACATCTTCGACGCGAATAGGCAGAAACGTACCGAGGCCGACATGCAGCGTTGCATAGACGACGACAATGCCTTTGTCGCGGAGTCGTGAGAGGGTCTCCTCTGTCATATTGAGACTTGCCGTCGGAGCGGCGACCGACCCCTGCTCACGGGCAAATATCGTCTGGTATCGCTCGATATCTGCTGGCGTTGCGTCGCGCCGCATATACGGTGGCAGCGGCACCGAGCCGTGTTCTTCGGCGATTTGTAGCAGGTCACGCTCACTTTTGATGATTGCCATGCCACCATCAAGTAGTTCCTCCACCGTCAGCGTATCGGCTCCGACAGAGAGTTTGTCCCCAACAGCTAACTTGCGTCGGTAGATAACCTTGTGGGTATGCCAGTCGTCACTGCGACCGTGCTTCTCGACAAGCACAAGCTCGCGTGTGCCACCGGTTTGTTTGGTTGTTATCAATCGAGCCTTGATGACTTTGGTGTCATTGATGATAAGCACGTCGCCAAGCCCGAGGTAGTCGACGATATCTGGGTAGTGTCGATCACTAACAGTGCCGCTCTGGCGGTCAAGAACTAGCAGCCGCGCATCACCGCGTACTGTCGGTGGCGTGGTCGCGATCAGTTTTTCGGGAATATCATAATGAAAATCAGCGAGTTGCATCACGTACCAGTGTAGCACGAGAGACACAAACCCATCCTCTCCCCACTCCAGACAACCGGCCCGCCGCTAACTAAATCAGCCTTCGCTCTTGGCGGGCCTTGGCCCATCAGGGCCAACTGTCTGTCGGAGGAGGGTTGAGATTCAGGTTTTTTTGTAAACTTGATAAATAGTCAATAAAGTTGTAATATAGAAATTGATCAACCCCACACAATAGTTCGATCCTACGAAAGAGGTGATACGCGTGGCGGCTGAAGGACATTGGGAGAATTGGTATGTGGTTTTCCGGGTCACCCCGGACTCTCCGGCGTGTGCCCGAGCTCGCTTGTCGGTCTACGGACCGACGACAGCCGAACTGACCTGTGTCGGCTTCATCGCCGATCAACCAGACGTCGATGAGCCGGGAGTTGAGTACATCATCCGGCTCGTCAGCTTCCCAGGAGCTCAGGCTCCATTGAGCTGGGCAATGACACAGGAATACTGAGATGGATTTCCCGCTCTGGTACGCGCCGGTGGCGATAGCCGGTCTCGGTTTCGAGGTCATCCTGTGCTACGTCATGATGGTTATACTCATCGGCGGTTCGCTGATGGGTATCACGTTCTACGGCCTGCTCGCTGGCACCTTCTCGCTCTTTGAGCGAAAGGTGATACCGGTGCAGGACGTCTGGCTCGAGGAACTGCTGACAACAGGAGGTGAAAACAGGTGATGGAGTTCGAAGGTGCGGACAGCACCTCGCACGTCGTCATGAAGTACCCGCCGGTGACCAGTTTTCGTACTCAGGTAGGAGCGGATGCTCCCACGGGGGTCGAGGTCGCCCGTGGGTCATTCTCGGCCTGCTCAGCCTTCGCTCAGGCTCAGCGCGCAGCCGAACTGGTCGCATTCTCTCTGAACCAAGGGCCTCGCCCAAGTGTCTACAAGGTGGTGCCGGTCAAACCGACACCTCATGCCCGCTCCTAGAGAGAGCTCGGCCAGCAGGTCGTTCCGCTCCCTCCCGGGGGCGGGCGATTCTGCTAGAAAGATGCTCTATAGCTATGAAAAAAATGGAAGTAATAGACAGCTCATACCTGACACCCGACATAGATCCAGGTGCTATTGCTGAAGCTAGAGAAATCGCTGAACTTGCTTATGTAACAGGCAGTGTGGTGGCGGTGCGCAGACGTTATGGCGATGATCGACTCAGCACGCATGTTTCGCGCTACAACCCGAACCTCTTTGTTGTCCGCGATAGTGCCACTGGTCTCGTGATCAAGTATCATCCGTCTGCTGCCGACGCGGTTATACAGCAGCGGGTCATGAACGGCCTTTACGAGCGTTTATCAAAAAGCACAGAGGGGGTGAGTGCGGTCCGCCATCCTATTGTTGTCACCGATGGTGGTCAACGTGGTGTCTCGGTAATTGAGATGGCTCCAGGTGAATCGTTGCGAGGAGCTTTAAGAGATTTCCAGGCTGATTATACGGAAACCATGCGGACACTTCATGCCCACGTCGATACGGTAGAAACAAGGCTCGATAGAGAACTCGGCAGGTATGTTTCGCGCACACTCGTCAATGACTTACGAAGGGGAAACAACCTTGGCGGTAATGTGTTTATTGATGAAGATGGAAACTATACCTTAATTGACCAGCCGTGCCTAAGGGGAAAAGGAAGGGGTGCTCACCCGTTTGTTTGGAGCGCACTAGAGCTGCTCGAACGCGGTTCTTGACTTTCTTAACCTAGTGTGCTAATATGAAAAACGTACTCATCCGGCCGGCAGGTCGGAGTTTTTCGTAAGAAATACTAATGATCCCTTATGATCAGGGAGAACACACTCTCCCAGGAAAGGATGTAATGGAAGATCTCAATATCAAACAACTGACGCTTGCCGTCCGGACAATTGCCGAAGAAAAAAATCTGCCCGAAGAAACAGTGCTCGAGATAATCGAACAAGCAATTGCGGCCGCGTGGCGCCGTGATAATGGTGAGCGTGAGCAAGAAGTTCGCGCTGAGCTCAATATCAACGACGGTACGGCGACTGTTTATGTCCAGCGCGAAGTTGTCGAAGAAGCTATCAACCCTGCTATCGAAGTCAGCCTTGCCGAGGCCAAAAAGCTCAAAAAAGACGCTAAACTCGAGGATATACTCGAGGAAAAGCACGAGGTGATATCATTTGGACGTGTGGCTGCTCAGACGGCGAAGCAAGTGGTGTTGCAGCGTCTGCGAGAAGCAGAGCGCGAGGTGGTACTAGCGGAGTATGAAGACAAGATCGGTACGGTTGTCACCGGTGTCGTACAGCGAGTTGAGCCACGTGTCGTACGGATTGAGCTTGGCAAAGCAACGGGCATTATCCCGCAGAGTGAGCAGATTCAGGGCGAGTTCTACTCAGTTGGAAGCCGACTCAAAGTATTCATCAAGGATATCGAACGCGACACCAGAGGTCCACAGCTCATTTTGAGCCGCGGCAACGAAGCCTTTATCGAATACCTATTTCGTCAGGAAGTTCCCGAGATGGAGACCGGCGCAGTAGAGATCAAGGGCATTGCTCGCGAAGCGGGACGCCGCACCAAACTAGCAGTTATGAGCACGGTTCCAGGAGTCGATCCAGTCGGTACCTTTGTCGGTGGTCACGGAACGCGCGTCAATGCTGTCATGAATGAGATTGGCGACCAGGAAAAAATCGATATCGTGACCTATGACGAAAATATCGATACGTACATCCGCAATGCCCTCAGTCCTGCCGAGGTGGTAAAGGTTGAGATTGACAAGGAAACAAAGCGGGCTAAGGTATTTGTGACCGAGGATCAACAAAGCATCGCCATTGGCCGCGGTGGTCAAAACGTTCGTCTGGCTGCTCGCCTAACCGGCTTTGAACTTGACATCGAAACGGCGACTGCCAAACCTGCCGAAAAGAAACCAAAGAAGAACATTGAGGATGGTCTCTTTGCTGCTATCGAAGAGCAGGGTGAATAGATGAAAGGCCATAAACCTGTTTTTGCACACGAAGGATTGGCTGCATGGCGTGCCGATGATACTGCATTACCATTGCCTGAAATACCGAAAGAAGTTCGAAGAGCAATCACCAGAGGCTGGCTTGCCTCAAGAGCGCGAGCACTTGAGGAAATAGCTCAGTCTGGCGGTGATGTTGACGAACTCGATGACGGAGATACAATACTAAGATCGGTAAATTAGCACTCTCACTTGACGAGTGCCAATAGGTGCTTTATAATTGGGCCACGTGGGAATCTCCCCGTATGGAGGAACAAAACGATGCTACCAGATGATTTTGCCGATTTTATTTCACACCTTACCGACAACGCCAAGTTGAGTGTTCAGCACGCTGATGCGATTGCTCGGGGAAGCGGGAACGCCTATATAGGCACGGAGCATCTTTTACTAGGAGTTCTGGCACAGGGGAGTAGCACGGGCGCTAAGGTGCTAGCAGACGTTGGCGTGACCCTTCAACGTGCCGAAGATTTGCTCAATATCACCCCTCAGCATGTGGTAGTACGGACGGGCGCTGTTGGACTATCCGAGACGGCGCTGCTGACACTCAAAATGGGCTGGGAGGTTGCCAAGGATCATAACCATGATCACCTCGGAACTGAGCATATTCTCTATAGTCTGCTCAAACAAGATAACGCACGGGCAACAGTCCTGCTTCGCGATATGGAAGTAGACGTCGATGAATTGATCGATGGCCTGGAGGCTCATTTTTCGGAAATGCCAGGGGTAAGTGAGGAAACGACAGCAAAAAATGGCGTCAAACCAATTCGGGGCGGTGCTCTTGCAACCTTTGGAATTGATCTGACAGCAAGTGCACTCGCAGGCGAGCTTGATGCCATGATCGGTCGTGCCAAAGAAGTAGAACGACTTGTCACCATTCTCAGCCGACGCACAAAAAACAATCCCGTGTTGATTGGTGAGCCCGGTGTCGGTAAGACGGCAATCGTAGAGGGGCTGGCACAGCGCATTGTCGCCGAGGATGTCCCGGACCACTTGCTCGACAAACGCGTCATTCAGCTTGATATGGCTGGTATGATTGCCGGCACGAAGTATCGAGGTGAGTTCGAAGATCGCCTTAAAAAAGTTGTTACCGAAATCAAGAAACAAGGCAACGTCATCGTCTTTATTGACGAGTTGCACTTGCTTGTCGGTGCGGGAGCTGCCGAGGGTGCCATGGACGCAGCCAATATCTTGAAACCAGCGCTTGCGCGCGGCGAGCTGCATATGATTGGCGCAACCACGCTCGATGAATACCGCAAACATATCGAAAAAGATACGGCACTTGAGCGGCGTTTTCAGACCATTGTCGTCAAGGAACCGACGTTAGGTGAAACACTTGCTATTCTCAAGGGTCTCAAGGGCTACTACGAGAAACACCACGGCGTCAGCATGAGCGATCAAGCACTTGAGTCGGCGGTCTATATGGCGGATCGCTACGTTGCCGATCGTTTCATGCCCGACAAAGCCATCGATGTCATTGATGAGGCAGCTGCACTTATCAGGGTGAAGCAGGGCCACAAACCAAGTAAACAGCGTGAATATCTAAAGGAACTAAAGGGCCTGAACGAGAAAATGGAAGAAGCAGTTGTTCGGGAGGATTATGAGCGTGCTGCCCTCTATAAGCAGCGAATTAGCCAGATCACCGAGCAGCTAGAAGCGGTCCGCGAAGCACAGGAAGCAAAGAACCCCATTGTTCTTACCGAGCAAAATATTGCACATGCCATCGCGGTCATGACCAATATCCCTGTCGAGAAAGTACAGACGAGTGAGGCGCGTCTCCTTAAGCAGCTCGAATCTCATCTGGGCAAGTATATTATCGGTCAAAAAGATGCCGTGACGAAAGTAGCGCGAGCGATCCGACGAAGTCGCAGCGGCGTGTCGAGTCAAAAGCGCCCGATCGGCAGCTTTGTATTTATGGGACCAACGGGTGTCGGCAAAACGGAACTTGCACGGGTACTAGCACGTGAGGTGTTTGGGAGTGAGGAAGCGCTGATCAAGATTGATATGAGTGAGTTTGGCGAGAAGCATACGACGAGTCGTCTGATCGGTGCCCCTGCTGGGTACGTTGGTTACGAAGATGGTGGTAAGTTAACTGACAAAATCCGTCGCCAACCCTATAGTGTCGTACTCTTTGATGAAATCGAAAAAGCGCATCCTGATGTGTTTCAGCTCCTCTTGCAACTGCTTGAGGATGGACAATTGACAGATGCTGCTGGTCGCAGTGTCAGTTTTCGTAACACTATCATCATTTTGACAAGCAATCTCGGTGCTGATGCAATGACACGAGAAACGGCACTTGGGTTTCACAATACTACAAGAAAAGAACAGCAGGCGCTTGACCAGCTTCATCTCCGCAATGTCCGTGCCGCACAACATGAGTTAGAAAAATTCATGAGGCCTGAGCTTATCAATCGTCTTGATGGGATAGTAACATTTCGCGCCCTCACTCGTCAGGAAGTAGGAAAGATATTTGACCTCCTCATTTCAGAATTGCAAGAACGATTGGTTCGTCAAGGAATTGGCCTGGTAGTAAGTCCGGTTGCAAAACGTCACCTTATCGACAAGGGCTACAGTAAGACATTTGGTGCTCGCCCCTTGCGACGCGCTATCGAGGATGAGCTTGAGCACGCCATTGCTGAGGGAATCATTTCCGGGATTTATCAAAAAGGCGCTATACTAGAAGCACGAGTAGAAAAGGGGAATCTCACGCTTGAACAACGAACCGAATAATCAGTCTGTCAAACGTCACATGGCATTACGAGCGCTCGTTTCGGCGTTGCTTGTCATTGTCTTCGCCTTGCTCTACATCTTTTATTGGCCGAGTTTGTATGATGCGATTCTTGCGAGACAATTTCAGCCGAACGCCCAAATAGCTGCGATCAATAGCCGCTTGAAGCTGACAGATCAAGGGACAAATCTGTTTTATGCCAGTGTTCCCACCATTCAAAGCCAAGATCAATTCAATACGAGTTGTGAATCGACTGAGCGTACGACCGCTATGCTCGGCTGTTATTTCAAGCGTCATATTTATCTCTATAACGTGACCAACAAGGATCTTGACGGCGCAGTCGAAGTGGCAGCCGCCCACGAAATGCTTCATGCTGCCTACGATCGTCTCAATTATTTTGATCGGATGTCTGTGGACAGGATGATCCAAGAGCAATACGAAAAAATAAAAGATGACCCCGAGATTAAGTCACTTATGGCGTATTACAATAAGGCTGAGCCAGGGTCGGATATCAACGAGCTTCACTCTATCATCGGCACCACTATCTCATCAGTGTCTCCAGAACTTGAAGCGTACTATAAACGTTACTTTACCGACCGAAGTAGCATCGTCGCACTCAATGCCAAATATACTGCTGTGTTCAAAGAAGTAGAGAGTCAATCAAAGGCACTTTCGGCACAAATCGAAACCGAAAAAGATGCACTTAAGTCTGATCTTGCGACCTATGACGTCGATCGAGTCCAGCTAGAAACCGATATTGATTCGTTCAACGAGCGAGCAAAAAATGGAGGTTTCACTTCTCAGTCGGCACTCACGGCAGCCCGCAATGCTCTCCTGGCACGTACTAGCGCACTCAATGCACGACGACTCACCATTAATGAACGAATAGCTGCTTACAACCAAACTGTTGCAAAGCTTAACGCCCTTTCGGTCAAAGTGGGCGAACTCAACAAGAGTATGAACGGCATCACTACTCCCGCATCGGGGGTATGATAATGGCAAAAACTCGTACGCAATTTGTGTGTCAGCAGTGTGGGGCAGTTTTTCCGAAGTGGACTGGTAAATGCGAACAGTGCGGCGAATGGAACTCACTTGTCGAACAGACAGCAACCTCCGAAGGTAGCTCAGCAGTAGCTAGGAGCGCAAAGACTGGGAGGCCGCTGACCCCTCAGACGATGCGTACCATCAGCACCAAGGAGTCAATCACACGCTTTGGGACGGGGATCGCCGACCTCGATAGTGTACTGGGCGGCGGTGTATTGCCAGGAGGTGTAGTATTGCTCGCTGGTCAACCAGGAATTGGTAAATCGACATTGCTGCTTCAGATCGCCTCGCACATCTCGGCGACGCTGCCCGTCCTCTATGCAAGCGGCGAAGAATCGGCTGGGCAGGTCAAGCTGAGGGCAACTCGACTTGGCGCTGAGTCAGGTGACGACCTACATTTTATTGCCAGTACCAGTGCTGATGATATCGCAGCGACCATCCGGACTGGTGCATATCGGTTGGTCATCATCGATAGCGTCCAGACTTTGAGCCTCGCAGAGATAACCAGCGCACCTGGCACGGTCAGTCAGATCACCAACTCTGCAAATGTCATCATTCGGGCGGCCAAAGAGTCGGGAGCGGCCGTCATACTAGTAGGGCACGTGACAAAAGAGGGATCGATCGCCGGACCAAAGGTCTTAGAGCACCTCGTCGATGTGGTATTGCAGTTCGAAGGAGATCGATACGGTGGCTTCAAGGTAGTACGAGCGATCAAAAACCGCTATGGATCGACGAGTGAGGCAGCGATTTTTGAAATGACAGAAACGGGTCTGACAGTAGTCAAGAACCCCTCCGCGGCTCTCCTTGCTGAACGGCAAAATGCCGATGGATCGGTCGTCCTCGCCACACTTGAGGGTAATAGACCAATTTTGGTAGAGATTCAGGCGCTTGTCAATTCGACAAGCTTCGGGTATCCTAAGAGAACAGCAAGCGGATTTGATCTCAATAGGCTCAATCTTTTGATCGCGGTACTTGAGCGCCGCACCAAACTGAACTTATCGGACAAAGACATCTATATCAACGTTGTGGGAGGTCTTAAACTTGCTGATCCTGCTGCCGATCTCGCGGTGGCAATGGCAATTGCGAGTGCTGCTGCCGGCAGACGACTTGATGATGAGCTAGTTGTGTTTGGCGAAGTGGGACTGGGCGGGGAGATCCGTAGCGCTAGTTTGTCAGACAAGCGGATTGCCGAAGCAAAAAAGCTTGGATTCACGCATGCAATTGCCCCTGTTCCAAGCAAAAAGAATTCATTTATTAACGGCGTACAAGATTTACGCCACGCGCTCGTAGACTATCTGAAATAGTGAGCGAATTCGTATAACGAAAGGATATTATTATTATGGAAACAAAAGACATCGCGTTACTCGCTGTCACGCTTCTTATTCTCGGCGAAGTAACGTATCTTTTGGCAAGATTGCCAAAAACATCGATAAAATCAAAAGAACGACCAATATTGATCGATACCTCGGTCCTCATGGATGGGCGGATTACCTCAATTGCATCAACCGGATTCATGGGGGGCGCACTAGTGATTCCGCGTAGTGTGGTCGGTGAGCTACAGTTTCTCGCGGATAATGCCGATGCCGACAAGCGTGCCAGGGCGCGTCGTGGACTTGACGTCATTACTGAGCTACAGGCAATGCCGATGGTGACCGTTGAAGTACTCCAGGACGGCAGCAAGGCCCAAGAAGGGGTAGACGAAAGACTGCTCTCACTTGCAAAACAATACACCGCTGTCATCTGTACTATCGATTACAATCTGAATAAAGTTGCCGCCGTTGAGGGCATTCCTGTCCTCAATATCAATGAGCTCGCGCAGAGTTTACGTATGGCTTACTTGCCTGGCGAGCATATGATGGTAGAACTTGTACAGAAAGGTCAGGATAGCCACCAGGGTGTCGGCTATCTAGCAGATGGGACAATGGTCGTCGTTGAACAGGCGAGCAATCTCATCGGTCAAACTGTCAGTGTCGAAGTGATTCGAAGCCTCCAGACCGCCGCTGGCAAAATGATGTTTGCTCGCCGTGCATCAGATAAATCAATCGCTAAACCGACACAGAGTCGTCCCCAGCGATCTCGTACCCAAGACTCATCGCATAAGATCATCTCACAGAAGGAATCTGTATCACCAAAAAAGATTGGCAAGAATGACCGTGATCAACGCCCATTTGTGCCACGTCAAAAATTATCTCGTTCATTGTCATCTCCTCGTCGTCAGGATAGAGAGAGTGCACTCATCGACTTAGTCGAAAAACAACCTTGATAGATCTGAATCTCAAACTCCTCCCCACTCCAGACAACCGGCCCGCCGCTAAGTGATTAGCCTTGGCCTTGGCGGGCCTTGGCCCATCAGGGCCAACTGTCTGTCGGGGGAGGGGTTTAGATTCGGGTAAGCTATTATCTAATAAGTTGTTGTTGCCGAGTCCGTATAATAACCCGTATCGGTGACAGTGGCCGTCAACTGAGTTCCGTGGGGTACGCCAGTGAGATCAACTCCCCACGAGTCGTTACTTGTTACTTGCTTAGTTGCGATAACACCGCTCGGAGATCGAAGCTCAATTGTCATTGGCTGGAACGTTGAGCTGCTTGAGGTGCCAAAGCTCATCATAGCTGTATTTCCAGAAGTCGAGAGAGTCACATACGGTTTTGGATCAGAGCAGGAGTGAATATCGTCATCTGCCGAACCATCATAGCCATCAGGTGCGCTGATGATATCCTTTTTGGTGTAGGGGTCAGTAATTTTACTTACGCTCAGCTCAATTTTTGCAGCAGTCGGTGTGCAGTCGGTGGCTTTCTTTTTGGAGACGCGGTCAAAGGTAGCTTTTGTATTGGTAATACCGCTTGATTTGTTCCAGTACGAGGGGTACACTTCGTTGCCAACGCGCTGGATACCTGACGGTGCCGTAAACCAGTCGCTTCCTTTGGCTTTGCCGCTATCGATGTAGTATTGGGACACCTCCATCATCGTTTTATCATAAATCATGGCTGGAATGAGAGAATTTCCTTGCCTGAGCGGCGTGGTATCAGGGTTTCCGAGCCATACCGACATAGAGAGGTGGGGAGTGTAGCCAACTGTCCATATATCTTTAGGCACGATCTTTGAGCCAATCTGACCATTGCTCGTACCGGTTTTTGCCGCTGCCTTTATACCTGCTTTGTTGAGTCGAACTAAGTAGTCTTGGTTCCAGCCGAGACCAGCTCTGGCATTGCTATCACCCAATATGTCATTAACGATGTATGCTGCTTGTGGGTCGATCACTTGTTTTGTCTCAGACTTATACTGTTTGATCACTTCGCCAGTGCTATTTGTTACCTTTAGTATTGTTGTCTGTGGCATATACACACCCATGCGCGCGAATGAAGCGATAGCGTTGGTATGATCGGTAAGGCGCGTCCCGCAACCACCTATTGCTGACGAGAGTCCTGCATCTTGGTCTGGCCCCTGGGTACAATAGTCAACATCTCCCATGGCTCGGATTGTTGCCCACGTTTCGTCTTTGCCAGCGATCACCATTGCTTTGATGGCGGGGATATTGCGTGATCTGTCGAGACTTTGGCGTATATTTATGTTTCCCTGAAATTTGCCATCTGCATTTTGTGGCTTATAATTCCCGGGAAACGTGGTTGACGTATCTGAGAGAATTGATCCGCTGCCAAAGTTTGGTTTGCCGTCAGCTTGTTTTTGAAATAACTGTGCATACACAAACGGCTTGATTGTTGAACCAGGCTGGATAAACGCCGTGGCCGCATTGTCTTGCCCAAACCCAGGATAGCCGTAATCTCTACTACCAACCAGCGCAATCAACTGGCCGGTCTCAACGTCTTCTATTGCGGCAGCACCATTGGTAAACCCTGCGTAACTTGGACATGACACATAGCTACAGTTTCGATCTGTCAGCGTGCCATCAAACATCGCTGTCATATTTGCTTCTAGTTTGCTTTGTGCGGTGAGATCAAGTGTAGTGACAACGGTTAAGCCGCCCTGTCCGACAGTTGCTTTACCAAGTTCTTTTTCGAGTTGCGCTTTGACCATCAGAACAAAGTGGGGTGCTTTGATCCCAGCTAATTGGTCGGCAAGTGGTTGAAGCGTATCGAGTACAGCGACTTTCTTGGCTTCCTCTGCTTGTTCCCTCGATATATATTTCATGTCTGCCATGCTATCAAGGACTTTGTGCTGCCGCTCGATAAGTGCAACGTGACCCGTGACATCATACGGATTATAGACAGAGGGGTTATTGGGAATAGCGGCCAGTAGCGCTGACTCGGCAAGCGTCAAATCCTTGGCTGACTTATGGAAATAGGTTTGCGCGGCAGATTCCACTCCGTTGCGTCGACCACCGTAGGGCGACTCATTGAGATAGAGAGTCAAAATCTGGTCTTTGTTGTACATGCGCTCAACCTCGACCGACAAAATCATTTCCTTGATCTTGCGCGGGATGCCGGCAACACCTCGCTGCTGCGCTTCGTCAGGCGGGAAGAATACTTGCTTTACGAGTTGTTGCGTAAGTGTAGATCCGCCTTGAGTAGCATTCCCTTGACTATTGTTTAGAAATGCGCGGAGAATACCCGAAAAGCTAATACCGGGATGACTATAGAAATCTTTGTCCTCGATTGCAACGGTTGCTTGCTTCATATAGGTATTGATGTTGTCACTTGTAACCACCAGTCGATAATCGCCCGCGCCCTTATCTTCCCAGAGAAGTGCACCATTGCGGTCGTAGTACTTAATAACCGTTGACTGCACTCGTTTGTCAAGTTCGCCGGGTCGTATTGCGTCAAGGTCCTTGCGGTAGTAGGCGAATAATCCGAGGATCAGTAGCACAAAGAGAAGAACCGTAACGCCGACAATCTTTGCCGCCATAAATAGTCCTTTTTTGCTAAACCAATACTGATAGACTCGCTTCGGGTGGAGTCGGTACAGTATACGTTTCACGGGGTGCTTGGGGAGACTAGCGAGGTACTCTGCTTTTTGCCTCGACTTGACATCTTTTTTAGACCTCCGCCTCGATGCGAGATTTGAGTACACACTTACTTTGCGCGTAGAGGATTTTCTACCTGCCACAATAATAGTACCTTCCCATAAGCATATTGACCCCATTATAGCACCATTTGAGACGTGCGGGGAATGGTTTTTTGTGCTACTATTGACCGGTAAACTAAAGAGAAAGGAGCGCTGACATGACATTATCCGAAGAGTTGTCATGGCGAGGCTTTGTCAATCAAATGACATTTGCCGACATCACTGATTTAGATGAAACAACGCGCACCTTTTATTGGGGCGTAGATCCCAGCGCTGACAGTATGACGATTGGCAACCTCGCCGCTGCGATGCTCGTGCGGCAATTCATCGAGCACGGATACACACCTATTTTGTTGATTGGCGGTGCCACTGGTATGATTGGCGATCCAGATGGCAAGAAACAGGAACGTGATCTACTGACACTCGAGCAAATTTCTGCCAATAAGGCAGCAATTTCTGAGCAGTACAAACGTATTTTTGCGGGCAAAAACTTTGAGATTGTTGATAATTATGATTGGTTCAAAGACTACAACTACCTTGACTTCTTGCGCGATATCGGCAAACACGCTCCATTAACTCAGATGCTTGATCGCGACTTTGTCCAGGCGCGTGTCGGTGAAGGGGGAGCTGGAATAAGCTATGCAGAGTTTAGTTATTCACTCATTCAGGGCTTTGATTTTCTCCATCTTTATCGAGAAAAGGGCGCCTCGCTACAGCTTGGCGGTAGCGATCAGTGGGGCAATATGATCGCCGGCACGCAGTTGATTCGACGGATTGCTGGGGGCGAAGCACATGTATTTTCGACACCACTCATCATCAACAAGCAGACAGGGGTAAAGTTTGGTAAGAGTGAAGGAGGAGCGGTTTGGCTGGATCCAGCAAAAACAAGCCCCTACAAGTTCTATCAATTTTGGCTCAACTGCGACGATGAGACCAGTGAAGATCTGGTGAAAGTCTACACACTGCTTGATCGCGATACCGTAGGTGCCTTAATTACCAATCACCAAGTCAATCCTGGCGAACGAGCCCTCCAAAAAACCTTGGCGCGTGAAGTAACCGATCTAGTGCACGGGCGGGAGCGCCGCGAGTCAGTTGAGCGTGTAACAGACGTGTTGTTCAATGGACGCCAATTCGGTGACTTAACAGATGACGATATTACCGCCTTGGCAGCCGAGATACCAGTCGTTGGCTATCAGTCACTGATCTCGGTGCTTGTGAGCGCGGGTGTATGTGAGAGCAACGGCGAAGCAAAGCGTCTGATTGCGGCGGGCAGTGTGATGATAAATGGTCAAAAAATAACCGAAAACTGCGAAATAACAGATATATCTTTAGTCAAAAAAGGCAAAAATAGTTTTGTCCTTGTTAGGGGCTAGTTGACAATAAATTACGAGTATCTCATCGCAGCCTCCACGACACCGTTCAAGGGCACGATTGTCTCAAATGGTATCATTCATGATGAACTAGTCAGTATTGTCTCACCTGACAGGAGATAACCTAGTGATAGCTACGCACTCTTTGTATGAGATACACCGTACAACGACTAGCGGTGTATGATAGAGAAGTGAATCTTGCGACCACATTAGATCAGATCAAAGGAGTAGGACCAAAAACCGCCGAACAGTTAGCCCGGGCAGGATTGGTGACGGTAGGTGATATTTTGCTTTTTTTGCCGCGCAAACACGAAGATTTCACCAACGTCACTACGATCGCTGATCTCAAACCAGGCAAGGTCACCATCAAGGCCCGATGTGAAAAAATCTCCACGCGGCCCGTGAGGCGAGGATTGCAGCTGACTACAGCGGTATTAGTTGATGACACCAGTAAATTGAACGCTATTTGGTTCAACCAACCCTACCGTACCCAGCAACTGGCGGGGGGCGACGATGAGTTTTACTTTAGCGGTGAGTTTGAATACTCGAGAGGACGCTACCAACTTACCAATCCCAGTGCCGAAAAAGCTGCCGATTTGCCGGTCCAGGCTGATCGACTTCTGCCGGTGTATCGCTCAGTTCGTGGCCTCAAGAGCCAGATGGTACGAAAAGTCTTGGAGCAGCTGCGACCACTTATGAGTGTGTTACCCGAGACCTTGCCAGAGAGTGTTATCCGCGATGAAAAGCTCATGAGTCGATCGGAAGCGATAAGCACAATGCACTTTCCAAAGAATACTGATGACGTGGCCGCGGCACGTGAGCGGCTGGCGTTTGAGGAGCTGTTTGAGTTATTGCTCGCTAGTCAGCTCAACAAACGTGAAAATCAAAAACTAAGCGGCTATCATATCCCTTTTGAAGTAGAGGTGGTCAAACAATTTGTTGCGCAATTATCATTCGATCTTACGAGCGCTCAGCGTCGTGCAGCCTGGGATATTTTGCAGGACTTTGAGCGTGCAACGCCTATGAATCGCTTGCTCCAGGGTGACGTCGGCAGTGGCAAAACAGTCGTGGCTGGCCTTGCTGCGCGGCAAGCAGCGAGTAGCGGGTACCAGACGGCGCTTATGGCACCAACCGAGATTCTTGCTCGCCAGCACGCCGAGACGCTTGATGCGCTGCTGAGCCCTTTTGGCATACGGGTCGCATTACTTATCGGTAGCGTTAAGGGCAAGGCGCGCGCGGCACTGTACGAGGCGATCGCAAATGGCGATGTCGATGTGGTCATTGGGACACATGCGCTGTTTCAGGAAAAAGTCGTATTTCAAAAGCTTGGCTTTGTCGTGATTGATGAGCAACATCGGTTTGGTGTCGAGCAGCGTCAACGTTTACTGGACAAGGCGCATCATCTGCCGCATCTGCTCGCGATGACGGCCACGCCAATTCCACGTAGTCTCGCGCTCACTGTCTATGGCGAACTCGATATATCGGTGCTCAATGAAAAGCCAAAGGGGCGCTTGCCGATTATTACCAAGATTATTTCTCCTGTCTCTGCGAAAAGTGTCTACGATGTCGTCGACAAAGAGATAGCGGTGGGTCGTCAGCTCTATGTGATTTGCAGTTTGATCGATGACAATCCGGATAACGACATCAAAAGTGTCGAGGCGGAGTACAAGCGGCTCAAAAACAGCATTTTTAGCCATCGACGTATTGCGCTCCTCCATGGTCGCATGACACCGATCGAAAAAGAACTCATCATGCAGCAGTTCAAACAAGGTGAATATGATATTTTAGTCAGCACGACTGTTGTCGAGGTGGGCGTCGATGTGCCAAATGCGACCCTGATGATGATAGAGAATGCTGAGCAGTTTGGACTCAGTCAACTTCACCAGTTGCGTGGCCGTGTCGGGCGGAGTCACCACCAGAGCTATTGCTATCTGATGATGGGCACCACAAACAAGCCGAGCGAGCGGCTGCGCGAGATAGAGAAGAGCAACGATGGCTTTTATCTTGCCGAGGTAGACATGCAGCTGCGCGGTCCGGGTGAGATCTATGGCAAGGCACAGCATGGGGCGCTGAATTTGCAAATTGCGACACTTGCTGACACCACACTTATTGCACGAGCCCAACATGTCGTAAAGCGGTTTATCGACCGTGGTGAAGATATGGCTAAGTATACCGTCCTTTCTGAGCAAGTTCGGTACTACCAGCGACTGACGACGCTCAACTAGCCACAATAAGCAAACAGCCCCGGTCACCCGGAGGCTGTGTGCCTGCAACGGGTGATCGGGGCTTATGGTACTACTCGTCGTAGCCGAGTCTCGCAAGCTGGTTTCGGAGTGTGGTAGCCTCTGCCTGAAGCCGCGCGATATCCGCGGCTCGTAGGGTATCCCACTCCCCAAACTGTTGTGCGCGGGCGTACTGGATGTCTCCGTAGACGGCCCGAAGTTGTCCCATCAGGTGCTCTGCCTCCACTTGCTTCGGCGTGAGCGGCGTCCAGGGCTTGCTCGCCTCCCTGAAGATGGACACAATGAACATGACCACGAGAATCAGGAAGATGCTGACGACGACGATAACGATGATGCCGAGAGCGTTGAGGAACCAAGACATAGAACTGCTCCTTCGAGTAGAGGGTACGACTTCCGTCGCACCCAGTTTTGTGGAATGCACAAGACGCGCATCTTTTCCTGGGGCGGAAAGTTATTTTATATTATATCAAAAAATATCATTTTTGTCAACCATCTAAGCAAACAGCCCCGGTCACCCGGAGGCTGTGTGCCTACAACGGGTGGCGGGGCTAGGCGGCGGGCATCTTCTCCACCGAGTAGAACAGAGTTGCAGTGGCTTCCTCGGGAAGGCCATACTGCCGGCAGACCGTTTGGTATACGGTGTTGTACCGCATAACAGGATCGGTGTCAGTGACGATGCAGCAGTGCGTGTTCATTCGACTGGGATAGAACGTTTGCACGGTGATTACCACAAAGAACCTGTCCATTAGTACCTCTTCTCGCAGTTTGACACAGATAGGACTTCATTATTTTAATAATAAAGTCGCAAAATGTCAATATGCTCCCATCGTGATTTTAAGTAGCGAGTCTGCTATCATAAGGAGTAATGTATTCAGGCACAACGCTTAACAAAACCTCTGGCGGGTTCATCGGGGTTCATCAAAAAATCGATCGGATTGCACGCCGAAATCTGGATCAACTACCAGGAGTCGGACCAGGATTTCCTGCTATCAAAGAAATCTTGGCGTTTGAGGGTGACAATGGCCCCGATGGCCTGAAGCGCAAGAGTCCCAGTGCTGATGAGCCGTGGCACTATATCGACCCCTCAAAATCCGATGACCGTCAGTTAGTCACGATGATCCTCGATCATCAACACAACCTTGTCGAGGCACTGCGCTACAATAATCATGAACGAGCGGCTTTTGAAGCCGCCTGGCTATCGCACGCTATTGTCGATGGGTTGACTCCAGCTCATCACTATCCCCTAGGTGAAAAGATCGAAGAGCTTTGGGGTAAGCCAAAAGAAGAACGGCTCACCATCAAAGAAAAGAACTTTATTGTCGGTGAGACACGTCTCGAGACACTGAGCAAAAACTGGGAGTATTGGGGTGCTAAGGGAGTATTTATGACGCATGCAGCGTTTGAGTTTGGCGTTGCCGCAGCCGCCAAGACCTCTCGTTATCCGCAAAAAGATCTTGATCACGCTTGGCTCGCTCAGGCGACGGCACAAGGGCTAGAGCAGGTTTTTTTGGATGCCATGCACGAAGTGTATTCGCTCGACATGTATCATACGTTTTGGAACGAAGGATGGACCACCAAGTTAGCGCGGCAGACGCGGCGGGTTCTGTTGCCAACTATCATTCAGGTTGTCATGTTTGCATGGTACGAAGCGTATCGCAAGGCGGAGCTCTAATACCATGTATATTCGCCTCATTGCAGGACAGTACGGTGGTCGCAAGATTGATGCACCAGACAACTCGCGCACGCATCCCATGGGTGAGCGAATACGAAATGCACTTTTCAATAGCATTGGTACTCGTATCGAAGGGGCTGAGGTTCTCGATGCATTTGCCGGCACGGGTGCGGTTGGACTTGAGGCGCTGAGTAGGGGTGCCGCAGGCGTGACATTTGTCGAACGTGACAAAATTGCTCAAAAAGTTTTGGCAAAAAATGTGGTATCGCTGGATGCAGCCGAAAAGGTGGAGATAGTCAACACATCTGTCGTAAACTGGCTCACGACGAAATCACAAAAAAATTACGACATAATCTTTGCTGATCCGCCATACAACGATCCACAGTTATCCACAGTCTCTCAGTTATTTGCTCTTCTCAAACCTAATGGGCTTATGGTATTATCTTGGTCAGGACGAGGTGAGGGACCAAATCTGCAAAACGGAATTGTTGTGGTGGACAATCGTAGTTATGGAAATGCAAAACTCACCTCGTTCTGCCGTATAGGCTAGGTAACGCTCCGCTGGAGCGTTTTTTGATATTTTTTGATGCTAGTGGTTGCACCTCTTGAACCAACCTGATGTAATACCTCTATGATAGCTCGTGAAGTTCTACGCCCGCTGGCAAAGGGTTTCCAGGATACCCGCGGTGCCTGGGCTGATTATTCACCAGAGCAGCAGCGCGCGATTATTGAGGCAAATATCGTAACGCTTGGACGGTTCGCTGCGCGTATGATTGTCGAGGCTGCCCATTCTCGGGGCAAATTATCTCGCGCTCAGTTTGTTGCGCTCGAGAGCCTGCTTGACCTTGGTGACAAGATAGACGGCGAAATTATCCGGAGTGCGGGAGCCGAAAATGCCTTTGGCAAAGTAATTGATCCATTTGTTGATAAACTCGATTTTTTTGTGCAAGAATTGCTGCGCGTGCTTCGCGGTGAATTAGACGTTGCGACGTTTTTGCTGAGACTCGGCCGGGACGTTACGTCGACGTATCTTCGTACAATCCAAACAGAACACTGTGGCGATGGTGCAGCACAGTGGTGGGGAAAACTCTCGACAGCAGTACGTTCGGTGAGCTTGAGAGTTGGAGATGCGTATCCGGAGAGCAAAGAAGCGCGCTGGGCAAAACACGCCGCAACAGGTATGTTGCTTGGCTCACTCGCGCTCAGTCTGTATAACTATCGGAAAACGACTGGTCACAGAGCGTAGGGATAACCGATTCGCTGTTTACAGCTCATCAGCATAGCTTGTTGTATCTATGGTCGGTTATCCCGCTCCTCCTCGCACAGTTGGCTACTGTGGTGGAGAAGCGGAACGACCCTCTTACTTCGGGGCCTGGATCACGAGTTGCACGAGGTCTCGCATGTCCTGCGAGACGCGCCGTGGCAGTTCCTCCCCAGCGTGCCAGTGCACCAGGTGCCGTGTGATGACGGCACCGAGCGCCACCGCCGGGTAGGCGATGGCACGGCTGGCGCAGGGCAGCTGGGCGATGTTGTCGCCGAGGAACTTGGTGTCATACCAGTCGCTGTCGTCGAGCATGTCGACGGCGAGGCAAGTGAACGCCTCGCTGCCGATACGCCCGTCGATGAGGAGTCGCACGTCGGGAGAGTCCTGGACGGCTTGCCAGATCATCCGACGCGCGTCTTGGTTGTCGACGGCGCTGATGACGACTGGGGTCGTGATGCGGTCCTCGGCAGTGAACAGCCGCTGGTGTACCTCGACCACCACCTGACAGTCGCCGTATGTCTGGATGTACTCCTGACAAACCTCCACCTTGGGGCGGTAGAGGTCACGCGGCTTGTAGAGCAGTTGGCTGGCGATGTTGCGGTCCTCGACCCGGTCGGGGTCGTAGATGATGAACCGCCGGAAACCGACGGTGACCAGCGTGGGGATGAGGCTTGCGCCGATACCCCCCGCCCCGATGATGGTAATGGTCCCGACGAAGCTGTCGGGATCGAAGATCCCGCCTTGGTCGGACCAGTTCGGAGCGAAGTCCTCGTTGCTCACTTGGTGTTCTCCTTCTTGTCGGGGCTGACGAACGCTGGCGTTGCCGCCAGCGCCTTGGATGGTATCGGAGGCGTCTCGACGCGGACGTGCCGCGCGATGTCGTCCGTGACCTGCTCCAGCAGCTGCTGGTGGTTGTCGGGGACGACGATGACGGTCATCGGCACGCCGATGCGGATTGGTGCGTACTGCTCGAGCCGTGCGACTACGTCGCCACGGTCATTGATGACGACCCAGATCATCCAGTCGATGGTGCCGACCCTCCCGTAGTTGTGGGCGGTGTTCATGTCGGTCGGCGAGTGATACGCTCCGCCCCTGCCGTGGCTGTGCCACTGCAGCCCCAGCGTCATGCCGGCCTCGTCGGCACGGTTGCCGGCGTAGGCGTTGCCGACCGCAGTCGGCTTGGCGCTGACCTGCGTCACCACCTGGTCGGTGATGAAGAGGCCACCGGGGCACAATATGAACTGGTCACGGGCGCCCTGGTCGATCAGCCCATAGCCGTTCACCTCTTGTGGTGAGGCCGTCTGGGCGTAGATGAGCATCAGGTCGTAGTCACTCGAGGAAATGAAGAGTGTCGGCACGACCAATTTAGGTGCGTCCTTCGCGGTCAACGGAGCAGAGAGGATGCGCATAGTAGAAGACTCCTTGTCTCGTGTGGGCCTAGGGTGTAAAGGGTCGAGCACCCCAGGAATAGACCTAGAAAATGCCACTTCTATTATACTACAAAATAACAAAAAAATCAAGTATTCTCAAAAAGCGAAGGGGGCGCGGTCACCGAAGTGTCCGCGCCCCAAACCCGACGGGTGTCGGGTGATGCGCTCCATTTGTCCCCCGGGGGGAACATGTGAGATCCGTCGCTCACTACTGAGGTGCCCTCGTCGTCGTGCCGACAGGATTCTACTAATAGCAGAATCGCCGACATACCAGAGAGGCGCAGCCCTTTGATCTTGAAACGGATATAGTTCCGAACACCGCTGAGTGGAGACGAAACGGCACCGTTTGACGGGTTCCGCACGCTACAGACACTACTACGATGGACGGCCCTCTAACATCACACGATTCCGACGGGACTTCGCTTCTCGTTGGTCCACTCGGTCCTAGATGGTCCCCTACGACGGGGATGGTCCGAATGGCGAGGAAGTCGTCGAGTCAGCCGTTGGCGACGTTGGTCGTGCCGTCGACCTGAGCACCGTCGGGGACGGCGTCCTGGAGGTCGGCCTCCTCGTTGTTGACGACGGCGACGACCGACTCGGGGTCGAAGTTGCCGAGGACGCCCAAGGCGTCCGCGGCGGCCAACAGGACGTCGGCGACGGTCGAGCCCTCAGGCACGGTGACGTCGACGCGGCCGGCCTTTCCGGGCAGCTTCACAGAAGCGGTGGTGGCGGTGTTGGACATGGGCAATGCCTCCCTTGATCGGTGATGCGAGGGTGGAGCTACTGTGGGGTATCGGACCCGCACAGCATGATACAGATTATAAACTTTTATTGATAAATCGTCAATAGTTTTTCCAAAAATTATTCACAACTTATCGCTACCTATCTATAAATCTCCTTTCGGCGAGTCCGAGAGCGGGTGCTCTCGGACTCGCCGAGGTGTAGTTTTCTGATCCAAAGTGGGTTCAGCTGGCGGCGATTGCCACCCTTGCCAACCACCGCCGCGCACGAGTACGCGGCTGGTGCCGCCACACTTCCTCCATTGGAATGACAGGGAGGTGGTGGGCATGACCTGGTTTATCTGCATTGTTCACGGAGTTCATGCAGTTGACTGCAATATTGACGAAGTGTCCAAAATCACCGTCATTCAGCATGTTGCCGAGCTCGCCGCTGCGCCCTCCGAAGCAGAACCAGTCATTCTCGTTGAGACCAGGACGATGGCTGGCGTACCGATTGAAGTAAGTCGTGCTTCTGCCCCCACTGGGGAGGCGTGTTGCATGGATCGGCACGACACCGTATCCCTTGTGGTTACCTCGGTTGGGCCGAAGCCACAACTCGAAATCACCGAGGTCATAGCGCCGGTCCCGATACACCCAGCTGGTTCGGATATGAATGACGGCGGTGCCATCCTCGTCGAACCGCATGCCGAGGAACCCGGGCATGTGGGTGATGAATCGCAGCGTCCGACGTGCGTCAGCGAGGTCGATGATCTCGCCACGCCGTCGCGCCGTCGCCTCGAGGGCGACCAATTCGGCTTCCATCCGGCGGATGTCGGCCTCATTCTGTCGAATGCGTTCGCGGAGATCGCGCATGGCCCTGTCGTAGTCGGCGACAAGTCTTTCCTGTTCGCGAATCTGACGAGCGAGCTGATGCCGGTCGAGGGCTCGCTTCTGCAGCTGCTTGAGCGCTTTGAGCGGATTCTCCACGAACCCATCCCAGAGCGGTTCGGCACCGGGCACTGTTTGCTGGAGAAGCGCTCGGGAGCTAGCCGTGACTTCATTGATCTGTTCCGAGATTGCACGGACAAGTCCGGCAAGGTCGAGGTTAGCGTAGAAGTCACAGAATTGCTGTCGAGTGAGCGAATCAACGCGGAAGAGGTGGGTGTTATTGCCGAAACTATCACACATACTTAGGTTGCGGTACCGGACATCATCCTGTGTCAGTCGAGACCTCACAATGTATGAGTTGTAGTCAGCAACGAGATCATCAAACGAGATCTCGAAGTCACCGAGATCAAGGCTGTCGCTGCGGATCGGACGAATCAGGACGACGAGCGCCCCATGCCTGTCTACCCGGGTCGCGATGACTTCGGGCAGGGCAAAGAGCGCTTCGAGTGCGTTCAAGTAGTCCTCGTCGTTGTACGTCCGAACAGACGCACGCAGACGAGTGAGTTTCTCCTGATGATTGCGACTCTCGTTCGCGTAGCTACGGAGTTGAGCACGATCGTCTCTGTTGTCGGACTGGGCATAGCTCAGTTCGCGCCTCAGCTGAGCTGGGCGAGTCTGAGCCTGCTGCCGGGCGTGCCCGCGCAGGAACTCAAACCACTGGTGTTGCAGGTTAGCAGGCGTGCCGTGCCATGTGGGCGCCGGCAACACGCTTGTCCTTGCTGTCATCAGAACATCCCCTCCTTAGGGGTTAGGATCGTGGGTGAAAACTACTGCACAATTACACCTCGCTGGCTGCAGAGGGGTAACGTACCTGACTAATATTCTATCATAAAATTGACAAAATAACAATAATGAATAATGTAATAAAAATGAGCATGACGCTCATTTCATTTGGTGCGGATGACTGGACTTGCCCACATTCTGCGGGCCCGAAAGTCAGCCAGATGAGCCTAGCTCATCGGTGACGTTTCCTTGCGAACTGCCGACGGGCAGTTCTCACCACCACGCCGCGGGTACTGGTACAGCAAAGTATCGCTTACTAACCATAAAACCGACCACAAGGGTCGGTACTATGGTTGGTGCGGATGACTGGACTTGAACCAGCACGCCGTGAGGCATATGCTCCTAAGGCATACGTGTATACCAATTTCACCACATCCGCATAATTTGTAAGGACATTATATCGCAATGTACGACGAGGAGCATATGGCCTAGCATATGGTCACGCTAGCGCGACCCCGTCGTCACATCTTTGAAAGCACAGCTTTCAAGAGTGGACTCCCTTGCGACCCGCCACTGGCGGCTCTCACCTAAGGCATACGTGTATACCAATTTCACGTTCGTTTGCAGGCAGGATAACACTAGTATAGCACAGCCTCGTCAATCATCCTCTAGTGTCTCTAGCTCCACGCTGCGACCATGTTTGCGGACTTTAAGCTTCGTCCCGCCCTTGCCCGAATCATCCGGATTATCACTCGGAGGGCTCAATGGCTCTTTGTCTCCTGGGTCATCGTCTGAGCCGCCAGCTGACGGTGTATCCTTTAGTGATTTGGGGATACGCATCTTTTTTGCTTTTTTTAGTTGTTCTTTTTTGAGCTCCTCCTCAAGCTTGTCGGCGAGGGCTGCCAGCTCTCGTGTTGCGGGCTCAAAGCGGGGGTCACCATCGAAAATGAGTTCAGCACCCTTGATGGCAGCACGTGAAATACAGGCAACGATAGGACGTTCGGCCTTTCTTGTTTCCTCCCAGTAATTTGCCTCCTCCTGATCACCTGGCATGTCGGCAGTGGTGCCCGTATCGAAGAGATTGCCATTTGCGATACGCCTCAAATCTGCCACATACCCGCGTACCGGGGTGCAGTCATCTCCCTCAAATAGAGTGACAAGCATGATACCGACATAACCCAGCATGACGGGTGGACGCAGGCTTGCGGGTTTGAGTTTTTCGCCTCCCTGGAGAGTGAGTGCGCCACTATCTGGCGCGATCGATATGGATCCTGGGCGCACGTAATAGGGGCGTTGCTCATCCATCGTATCGATGGTGAGGGGACGCAATAGATAAGGGACACGGACTGCCTCTGGTTGGTGCGACATAGAGAGTAGTGTAAAGGGAATGCACCAGCTAGGTCAACCAAAAGCACGATTGGCGAGCCATCCCCGTTATGCTATACTGTGCCTAAAGAGTCTAATGGGGGAAATCCATGAGTAAAGTTGCGACTTACCTACGCGGGCATATCAGCGGTGAGGTATCAGCACGGAGTGATGTTTGCCAAGCGGTGAGTACAGACGGTGGAGTGCTTTCCATAAAACCTGAGCTCGTCATCTATCCGAGGACAACCAACGATGTGCGCAAGGTAACGCGCTTTGCATGGCAGCTTGCCGAAAAAGGCCATGTCATGCCGATTACGGTGCGTGGTGCCGGTACAGACCCCACTGGAGCGGCTATTGGCAAAGGTATCTCGCTCGTCACGATGGCGCATATGAATCAACTATTTGAGTATGATGCCAAGCAAAAACTGCTGCGACTTCAGCCTGGTGCTACCGTCCATGGTGTATCGCAGGCACTTTCTCTGCATGGGACGGCACTCATGCCGCTCTTTGGTTCGATAGGCATAGGGACGATCGGCGGAGCTGTTGCCAGTGGTGTAGCGGGGCCCCTGTCTGGCAAGTATGGGACCATCGAAAAAGCTATTGATCAGCTCGAAGTGGTGCTAGCCAACGGTGACGTGATTCAGACAGGCCGGATTAGTAAGCGCGAGCTCAATCGACGCAAAGGTCTCCAGGGCATGGAAGGCGACATTTACCGTGGAATTGATGGCCTGATAGAGGAAAATGGTGAGTTGCTTGACTCACTTCGTGCCGATGATGCAACGGGGTACAATGCGATAGCCGATGTCAAACAAAAGGACGGCTCATTTGACTTGACGCCACTCTTTGTTGGTTCTCAGGGTACCTTAGGCATCATCACTGAGATGATCATGCGCGCAGAGTTCCGTAGCCTGCATTTTGGCGTAGCAGCTCTGGTCTACCAGTCAGCCAATGACGCCAGGGACGCACTCGATGCGCTGTGCAAACTACAGCCAGCATTTATCGAGTATTTCGATGCAGCTCTCTTCGACGCCGCTGCCGATAGGGGACATGTTTTTCAGTTTTATGCAGAAGCAGTCGCAAAGACACCTGGCGAATCGGTAATACTGCTAGGATTTGACGACTTCAACGAACGTCATCGAGAAAAACAGCTCAAAAAAGTGGTAAAGTTGGTAGCAAAGGCAAACGTCGCAGTGACTACCGCCAATGGTGATGTTGCAGGCGACCTCATGGCAGCGCTGGATGTTGCGTATTACACATCATTCCCCGACACAGTCGAGACCGCCTCGCCAGGACTTTACGGTGGCTTTCATATTCCTGGCGAGAGGTTTGAAGAATTTTGCGGGCATTTGAGCGAGCTTGCTGACAAGCTCCACACCGCGCTCCCGCTTGCAGGACATGCCTATACTGGTACCTATACCGTGTATCCCTCTCTGTCACTCCACAAGGTCAGCGACAAACAACTTATCTTTAAATTGCTCGATGAACTCACCTCACTCGTCACATCATGTGGCGGGACGATGATTAGTGAAGGCGGCGAGGGGAGACTAAAGGGAAAGTTCGTCTATGCCCAGCTTGATGAAACACAGGTGAAACTTTATCAGGATATCAAGAGCGTTTTTGATCCGCATGGTATCCTCAACCCCGGGGTAAAAGCTGCCAACGATGTCAAACATCTCGCCGAGTTATTGCGCGATCATCATGACGTCGGGCAACTTGGTCGATTTGGGATATAACTACATCTCTTATGCTTGAGATTACCGTAAATCGGTGTATACTCAGCGTAGCTTAAAGAGGAAACAGAGACACTATGTTGACACGTGCCGAATTTGCACAAACGGGCCAATCGCCAGATGTTATCGATATCGCAATGATCGCTGCATTTAAGGTTGCACTTCAGAGCAAAGATCCTTCATCGCAGACTGGTGCAGTTATTCTCGGCCAAACTGGCGACATAATCGGTGTCGGATTCAACGGAACGCCGCGTGGCGTCAAGGACACTAAGCCGCGTCGCACAGATCGCGAGACAAAGTTGCGTTTTTATGAACACGCCGAGCGCCGAGCGATCGCCCAAGCAGCGCGATTGGGCCAAGCTACTTGGCGCGCCTGCCTTGTTAGTCCGTGGGTAGGATGTACAGAGTGTGATCGTATGATTATAGAGTCTGGGATACGACACGTCGTGCGGTTTCCTGTCGTGTATGGAGATGATCACTGGGGTGAAAGTATCAGATTTGGTGACGAACTTATGCGAGAGGCGGGAGTAACCGTGTACGAAGACACCTTCGATCATCTTTCACTTCCTCCACTACGTCGCGGCGGGAAATCTTGGGTTCCGGGTGAACAGTAGATCTTAAGCGGTGTGGGACTAGTTCCCCTCTGCGTTGAAGTAGTACGAACAATAGGTCGAATTACCCGACGAGTCATAACGGGAAATGTAAGGTTTTCCCTGGCAGTCTAGCTTGCCCGGTACGGCAAATTCAAAGAATACCGAGTCGGGCCACGCCGATCCTTTGGGGTAGTCATTTATCTGGAAATAAATGCCGCGATACTTTATCCCGTAATGGGTGGCAATCCGGGGTGTTGTACCGGTTGGTACGGTCCCCATTGTGCCGAGCATCGTCATAAACGAGTCATTTGCTTGTCCCCATGAGGAGTTATTGCTTGTATCAATACCGCAAGACCCCGCCGCAAACCCTCCCGTCGCCGGGTAATCGCTCACTTTTCCGATACAGTTTGTGTTTGCAACAATTGGGTAGGTTCTGTTGAATATATGATAGCTGTTCATTAACTTTGCGGTGCTACTCACGTTGGCGTATATCTGAGACATATAGGCACGATCTTGGATGCCATTGAATGCGACAACCGTGATTGTGGTGAGAGTTCCGATAACGACAATTACGACAATTAACTCGAGAATCGTAAATCCTTTTGAACTCATTGCCATACTCACAGTCTACCATATAGCTCATGGTTATGTATTCTCTTGGTAACATCTTATCAAATGTATATTGATATATGTCAAAGCATAGGGTATTCTTGATCCATAATGATCTGGACCGACCTGTATCCTGAAGCTAAAGCATATGTATCTGGCGAGGATGATGAGCTCATAGCCTCTATTGTCGAGCAGGCTCTTTCGGACCATGCAGAGTGGGTTAGCTCGCATACTGTTCGTAGAGAGCTAGCGGGGAGGGCCTTTAGGCTCGTTGTCGATACGCCTAAAGATTGGGACGACAGCGTTCTCTGGGTACCTGCCGAATACGCAAATGGTATATCTATTCCTGCCGTGGCAAGGGCTCGCGTAATAAGGGCGATGGTGAATCCATCATCAAAACTCATATATCAACCAAATACAACGTGTTTGGAAGACAATGTGAATCTATCTAACAGTGAGCGTACACGTATTAGGCACGGCGATGCCTCGCCACTTATTGATCGGGCACGTATAGAGATAGGCGAAGCTGGAGAGGTGATGACTTTTGGGCCATCACAGGGCGCTGCCATCGTTGGTCCATATGCGTCTCACCCCGATACGGCTCTTCATAGCATGGTGGTATTTGAGTCTCCTACCGTAGTAGATCGGAGCCATTACGAACTTATCAAGGCTTTTATGACCGATGGCAAGCAACTTGCCGCAAATATCTCGCTTAACCGTCAGGACGATGCCGCATCACCTCTAGTAGCCGCACATCTGGAATCACTCACTGCACGCGGGATGATGCTATATGGAATAGGGGCTGCACGATTAGATAACTTGGCAATAGTGGGTTTGATGCGCCGAATGCGACTTGAGTATGATATTCGCCATGCTCTCGACAAAGGAGCCGGCGTTGCTCACGTGTGGGCGCGTACCGGAACTGTCTCTCCAGATGAAGCAAATCTCAATATACGCACTTCCATCGAGCACGACCGCAACCTGACTACGCGATATGTTCCGATACGGCTCACCGGAAAGTATGCTGACCATAGTGCGACAAACGTGTATGGATTGGCCGGGGCGACAATGCGCGCAGCCAAAGAGAAAGCAACTTGACGCAGTTTACTCTAATACTCCACCAATGATAAGAGGACTTGGTCACGTTCCGCGACCCCCGAACTCGCGCGTAGAAAGCATAGCTTTCGTCGGAAGATTCGTTTCCGAACTACCACTGGCAGTTCTCACCTCCACGACGTGAAGCTCCAAGTGCTAATGCATACCAACGATAAAACCCGACACGAGGCCGGGCTGTATCGTTGGTGCGGATAAGAGGACTTGAACCTCCACGTACTTACGTACACTAGCACCTGAAGCTAGCGCGTCTACCAATTCCGCCATATCCGCATACATAAAATGTGATATGTAATGAGACGGTACCTGTACATTATACAACGCCTAGCGCGTCTACAATCATTTGCGTTTCACGCAGCCGTCACATCTGCATCTCATCCCACTATATCATACGGCAAACGCTCAAGCATATTGACAAAAATTAAGGCTTATGCTATAATGCGTACTGAGTTCGTGAATCGAAGTAATACCGACTCACGACTAGACCTTCATCCCCCTACAACCTGGCCCTTGAAAAAGGCCAGAAAGGATGGAAACAATGGGATTCGACATCCTCGCCGCCAGCCAGGCCGCCGTCGCCGACCGCGCCGCGAAGGTCATCGACCTCGCCCACAAGTGCGGGGCCGTCCGCCAGGTGGGTGGCTTCGCCACCGTCTTCGCCCACCGGGTCCTGGACCGGGTGGCGGAACTCGGCGCCGACAACTTCGACGACGCCGTCGGGGCCGCCTTCCACGCCCTGTCCCCCGCGGATAAGGCCCGGGGAGAGCAGCTCCAGGCCGGCGCCGACGCGGCCAAGAAGGCCCTCGCTTGGGCCGGACGGACCGTCGACCGGTCCAAGAAGTAGTCCGTCCTGGTTCTGGCACTGCGCTTCACCGCGCCGTGCCAGAACTCCAACCGCGTAGGGGGTGAATACCCGAGAGACACTGGATCACTGACCTGGCGCTTCGGCGCGAATGGTAGGTGAGACCTGTCTCTCGGGGAAAACCCTCTCTAGCTCATAGTCAGCACGTCGAAATCGGCGTGTTTTTTGTATACTAAAAAATATGGAAGCCCCTCACGATAGCCGTAACCTCATCGATGCTTACAAAGGCAAGTCGATCGATGCGATCGTGGCTGATCTCGATACCGACGCAATCTCGCTCGAAATCGCTCTCGATAATGTGTCACGCGATTACAACATGGGAACAATCGTTCGCAGTGCCAATGCCTTTGGTGTGCGGCACGTGCACATCATTGGCAGCCGCCAGTGGAATAAGCGCGGTGCCATGATGACCGACAAGTACCTGCATGTGCATTACTATGCCAACGCCGATAGCTTCGTGGCGGCGATGCGGCAGTACAAGAAGAGACTGATTGCTGTGGATAACTGCGAAGACGCGTCTCTGCTATCCGAGGCACTATTGCCCGAGGACTGTGTGCTGCTATTTGGCGCAGAGGGACCGGGCATCTCTGAGAAACTCCGCAACTACGCTGAGCAAACTGTCGCGATTGAGCAGTTTGGTAGTACCCGTAGTATCAACGTCGGCGTGGCAGCAGGGATCGCCATGTATGCGTGGCTCCAACAGCACGTGTTGAACTAACCCGCTTTTCCTTGCGTGATGCAGGGAAATATGAAACAATAACAGATACTATGACCTCACTCTCATCTGAATCGTACAAAGGCGCGCGGGACTGGTATCCCGAAGATATGCGTGTGCGTAATTATATTTTTCGCACCTGGCGGCGAATCGTCAAAAGTTACGGCTATGAGGCCTACGACGCACCATTACTCGAGCCGATCGAAGTATATGCTGCCAAGAGTGGCCAAGAGCTTGTCAATGAGCAAACCTATCAGTTTGTTGACCGTGGTGAACGGCGAGTAGCGATTCGACCGGAAATGACGCCGAGTGTCAGTCGTATGATCGCCGCGCGGCGTCAGGAGATAGCCTATCCGGCACGATGGTACAACATCGGTCAGTATATGCGCTACGAACGCCCTCAAAGGGGTCGTGAGCGCGAGTTTTGGCAACTCAACTGCGATATTTTCGGCATGGATGGTGCACTGCCTGAGGCAGAAATTATCTCGATGGGGTACGACCTTATGAAAGCATTTGGCGCCGCTGATGACATGTTTGCCATCCGTATCAATAACCGGCAAGTGATCAACTTTATGATGGCACACTACCTGGGGCTTGACACGATCCAGGCGCAGTTGATGATAAAACTGTTTGATCGAAAAGGTAAAATTGCGTCGGATGCATTTCGTGATCAAGCGATTGACATCTTCGGGCAAGAGGCAGCACCGACGGGACTACAAAAGATTGCACAGCTTCTCGCTGCCAAGACCATGGCCGACCTCCCCGAAGCAATCCGTGATAGCGAAGCTGTCAAAGAAATTCAAGAGCTTTTCACTCATCTCGAGCGTGCAGGAGTAAAAAACGCCGTATTTGACATCACTCTCATGAGGGGGCTTGACTACTACACGGGCACGGTGTTTGAATTTTTTGACACGCACCCCGAAAACAACCGAGCGCTCTTCGGTGGTGGCCGCTATGATGGTTTGGTGAGCCTGTTTGGCGCCGATCCGGTCAGTGCAGTTGGGTTTGCACCTGGGCTGACGATGACGCAGCTTTTCCTCGAAACACATGGGTTATTGCCAACATTTTTCTCAACAACTGATATTTATATGATTGTCGTCGGTGATAGCTTGCGTGGTGCCGCCAAATTGGCAAAGGAATTTCGCGGTGAAGGAGTCAATGTTGAGCTTGATTTCACCGGGCGAAAGATCGATAAGCAGCTCAAGACTGCCGTCAAAAAAGCTATTCCCTACATCATGTTTATCGGCGATGAAGAATTAGCGTCAGAAGCTTATCCGCTGAAGGATACCACCACAAGTAATGAGCAAAAACTGAGCTTTGAGCGGGTCGTCTCTACCGTCAAGGATCGGCGCCGCAAAAAAACCAGCGAAGAAGACGAATTTGACGTCAGTGACCTCAGTTCATAGCGTTTATGCCTATTGCGCGTCTACGGCATGTTTGTCATAGTGTATGACATGAGATTGCGACACGTCCGTTCGGGATTTACCATCGTTGAACTACTAGTAGTGATAGTAGTGATTGCTATCTTGGCAACGCTACTCACCGTAATTTACATGGATTCTCAGCTGCAGGCCCGTGATACACAGGTGCGAAACGGTGCGCATAAGGTTGCTGAAGCACTTGGCGTGTGGGCGGCAAATAACGGTGGTCGTTTCCCGGCTGGTGGTTTGTCGTCAACTGTTGCGATAGCAGGCGGTGTTTGTACCGATGGCGCCACGGGATTCGTTGGCACCGGGAGATACATCTGCACGCTTGAGGATGTCCTTGTGGCTGCCAATCTGCTACCAGCAGGGTTCACCACAGCCTTGCCGGTAAATACGCAGGTGTCTGGTGGCGCGACTAACGGGACAAAGAGTCTGGCGGTCTATCCGTGTGGTACCAATACTCAGGTGGTCTTTTATGCGCTTGAAAGTCCCTCTCAAGACGACACAAATAACTTCAATACGCTTGTGACACAGTGCGGTACGGCTAGCTCTGTGCACGATACCATGGGGATGCGGGGTGCGTTGCTGTTCAAATACTGATAGTTCGGCACTACGCGCACAATCTGATATAATGAACAGCTATGAAAACGACTGTCAAACATCTCTCAGATACGCGTGTCCTGGTGACGATCTCCATCGGCGCGCCCGAACTCGAAGCAGCCCAGCAGGTTGCGCTCAAACATCTCGCTAAAACAACTAAGGTCCAAGGTTTTCGTAAAGGTCGTGCGCCGCTTGATGTGGTCGCGAAACACGTTGACCAATCAGCACTCTCGCAGGAGACGCTCAATAACGCCCTGTCCAAAGCAGTAGCGGAAGCATATCTCAACAATGAGATACAGGCGTTGGAACGTCCCGCGGTCGAAATTAAAAAGTTTGTTCCCGGTGATCTGCTAGAGTTTACTGCGGAGGGGGATGTCTTGCCAAAAGTAACTCTCGGTAACTACAAAAAATTACAAGCAGTCAAAGAACCAGTGACGGTGACAAAAGCCGATATTGACGAGGTAGTAACGAGAATTCAAAAAGGGTATTCAGAGAAAAAAGAAACCTCTGCGGCCGCTGTCTCTGGTGATGAGGTAGTGATCGACTACGTTGGCACCAAAGACGGAGAGGCATTTGAGGGCGGAACCGCTCAGGAGTATCCACTGACACTGGGCAGTAATTCGTTTATCCCTGGATTTGAGGATGCACTCATTGGCGCGAAAGCTGGTGAAACGAAAGATATTCCTCTGACATTTCCTCAGAAGTATCCCGCTAAAGAGTTAGCAGGAAAAAAAGTAATCTTCACCGTCACTATAAAGAAAGTCAATCAGATTGTCGTGCCGGAACTTACTGATGAGTTCGCTGCCAAGGTCGGACCCTTTACCGATGTGGCCGAACTCAAAAAAGATATCGAGTCTGAGATTACTGCTCAAAAAGAACGCGAAGCAACCGACAAACTCAAAGACAGCCTTGTGAAGCAGTTGGTCGAAAAGAGTAAGGTTGCGGTGCCGTCCGTACTCCGAGAGGATCAGATTCGTTCGATTGAGCAAGACATGACGCAAAATCTGATGTACCGCGGTATGACACCGGAACAGTACTTTGAGACAAATGGCTTCAAAGACCGGGACGAGTGGCTGGAAAAGGAAGCTGGTCCTGCTGCAGAGGATCGAGTCAAGGCGGGTCTCGTACTTGCCGAACTGAGCAAGGTAGAGAAGATTCAAGCATCGAGCGATGAGTTAGCAGAGCGCATCAACTCGTTTAGGACCCAGTACGCCAATAACCCCGATATGGCAAAGCGGTTTGATGAACCAGAAGTTCAGCGCGAAATTGCCAACAGCTTGTTGACCGAAAAAACTGTTCAAGCGTTGATCGATTTTAATTAGAGCTAGTGTCTATTCCGCCTCACCCCCTCCCCACTCCAGCAACCGGCCCGCCGCTAACTGAATCAGCCTTCGCTCTTGGCGGGCCTTGGCCCATCAGGGCCAACTGTCTGTCGGGGGGGCTGAGGCTTAAGTTATTGTTTATCAGAAGCTAAATTAGCACTCAGACTTGACGAGTGCTAATTTACTGCGGTATACTAGAGACACTATGACGAAAAGCTATCTTGTACCAAATGTGATTGTCAAAACGCGTGACGGAGAGCGCGGCTATGATATTTATTCCCGTCTGCTTGAGGATAGAATTATCTTTATCGGTGAAGAAATCAACGAGCACACCGCAAACGTGGTAGTAGCCCAGCTACTGCATCTCGCGAATGAGGATCCCGAGAAGGATATTCACCTCTACATCAATAGTCCCGGTGGGAGTGTGTATGATGGCCTGGCTATTTATGACACGATGAACTATATCAAGCCAGATGTCGCTACTTATGGTATCGGATTGCAAGCTAGCATGGGAGCGCTGTTGCTGAGCAGTGGCGCAAAGGGAAAACGGCACTTATTGCCAAATGCGCGAGTGATGATACATCAGCCGAGTAGCGGCACGCAGGGTAAAGTAACAGATCAAGAAATTACGCTACGTGAGGCGGTTGAGCTAAAAGAAAAATTGGCCGCCATCATGACAGAGAATACCGGCCAAAAACTCAGTAAAGTAAAGGCTGACATGGAGCGAGATTTTTGGATGAGTGCGACGGATGCAAAGCGCTATGGCCTTATCGATACCGTCCTCGCCACCAAACAATAAATGTACCGATAGGATAAGTGGAGAGTATAGTTTGTTGACAAGAGCATGTCGGCTATAGTACAATCAAAGCAATGAAGATTGTGTAATGCGGGATAATTTTGTGTACCGTGCCAGTGGCGTGGCGTTTTGGTATGCGTATCCCCATTTAGTAAAGCTTCGGCGCCAAAGCACAGACGATAACACAACACTATATTAACCATCATCTATCAGGGAGTATGTATGGCAAAATCAAAGCCTGCGGCCGCTCCAGCCAAACGCGTTTTTTTCACGAAAGACGATAGTGCGCTGCCGCTACCAAATCTTATCGCGCATCAAAAGGAGTCTTGGAAAGATTTCGTCGAGACCGGTCTCAGCGAAATCTTTGCAGAGCTCAATCCAATCGAGGACTATACTGGTCAAAAGTTGGAACTACGATTCAAGCAGTATGCCTTTCAGGAGCCAAAAAACCAAGAAGCATTTGCAAAAGAAAATAACCTGACCTTTGATGCACCATTGCATGTTATGATCGAACTCACCAATAAAGTTACCGGTGAAGTCAAAGAGCAGGAAATCTACCTCGGTGATTATCCCTGGATGACCGATCGCGGCACCTTTATCATCAATGGAACAGAGCGCGTTGTCGTGAGCCAGTTGATCCGAAGCGCGGGCGTGTTCTTTACCGCTGAGCGTGGTGCAACACGAAATCTTTATAGTGCAAAGCTGATCCCTGGTCGCGGTGCATGGCTCGAATTTGAGACCGCCAGCAATGGTGCACTGTATGTGAAGATTGATCGTCGCCGAAAAATCGCCGTCACAACCCTACTGCGCGCCCTTGGGTATAGCAAAGTAAATGAAATCAAAGAGTTGTTCAAAGATATCGATACCGGAGATATCAAATATATCGATGCTACCCTCGAAAAAGACCCAGCTCATGGTGTCAATGAAGCATTGATCGAGGTGTACCGACGCCTTCGCCCAGGTGACTTGGCCACAGTTGACAACGCTCGCCAGATGATCGAGCGAATGTTTTATGACTTCAAACGATTTGATTACTCACGCGTTGGTCGTTATAAGATGAACCAACGCCTTGGCCTCACGACACCAAACACGACTGAGCATCGAGTATTCCAACTCGATGACCTCGTTGCTATCATTCGTGAGCTCATCCGGATGAATAATACACAAGAAGCCGGCGATGATATCGACGCACTCAGCAATCGCCGCATCAAATTGGTCGGTGAGCTCGTTGCTCGTCAGTTCCGCGTTGGTATGCTTCGTATGCAGCGAAATGCCATGGATCGCATGAGCATGAGCGATATCACCACTGTCACACCGAGCCAACTCATTAACGCTCGACCAGTCGTCGCTGCTGTGCGTGAGTTTTTTGCATCGAGCCAGCTTTCTCAGCTTCTTGACGAGGTTAACCCGCTCTCAGAATTGAGCCACAAACGACGCCTCAGTAGTATGGGCCCTGGTGGACTAAGTCGTGAGCGTGCTGGATTTGATGTCCGCGACGCCCACCCCACCCACTATGGTCGTATCTGTTCTGTCGAAACACCAGAAGGTGCTAATATCGGCCTAGTGCTCAACCTCGCTGCCTATGCGCGGGTCAATGAATATGGCTTTATCGAAACACCATATCTCCGTGTCAAAAACGGCAAGGTAACTGATGAAGTGGTGTATCTTGACGCAAGTCAGGAAGTTACTGAAGTCATCGCTGACGCTGGTGCAGAACTTGATGCCAACAACAAGTTTGTCAATGAACGCGTAAGTGCACGTAAGTTTTTGAAGCCGGGTGAGGTTGATGCGTCTGAGGTGACATTTATGGATGCTGCTCACAAGCAGATCTTGGGTTCAACCGCAGCGCTGGTGCCATTTATCGAAAAGAACCGTATCGATCGAAGCTTGACTGGCTCAAACATGCAACGTCAGGCAGTTCCCCTGCTAACACCTGAAGCTCCTACTGTAGGAACAGGCATTGAGGGTGCGGTCGCGCGTGACTCATCACAGTTGGTGGTAGCAGAAGCTGCCGGTGAAGTTATTCGTGCTGACGCAGATATTGTCGAAGTTGCCTACAAGGACGGTGCCAAGCAATATGCACCAATCCACTTTGCAAAGAGTAACGACGATCGAAGTATCAATCAGAAAGTACGCGTTAGTCGTGGAGATACGGTTAAAAAAGGTGATGTTCTCATCGAAGGTGCATCAATTGCCGATGGAGAGTTAGCTCTCGGTCGCGATCTTTTGGTAGCCTTTATGCCGTGGGGTGGTTACAACATGGACGACGCCGTTGTCATTAGCCGCAGCCTCGTCGAGGATGATTCCCTCACGAGCATCAACATCAAGGATTACAACGTAGAAGTCCGTGAGACAAAGCTTGGTCCTGAGATCGTCACTCGTGATATTCCAAATGTGAGTGAAGAGAGCCTACGTCATCTTGATGAGAACGGTATCGTTCAAATCGGGAGTGAAGTGAAGGCCGGTGATGTATTAGTCGGAAAAATCACACCGAAGGGCGAACAAGAATTGAGCTCTGAGGAGCGGTTGCTCCGCGCGATCTTTGGTGAAAAAGCAAAAGATGTTCGCGATACAAGCCAGCGCATGAATAACGCAGGCGGCGGCAAGGTTGTTGGTGTAAAGATATTTAGTCGCGAGAATGGCCATGAGCTCAAAGCTGGCGTTTTGATGCAAATCCAGATTTTTGTTGCTCAATTACGCAAGATTAGCGTGGGAGACAAGCTCGCCGGACGTCACGGTAACAAGGGTGTAGTGGCACGTATATTGCCAGTTGAGGATATGCCATTCCTCGCTGATGGAACCGCTGTTGACATTGTCTTGAACCCACTCGGCGTGCCAAGTCGTATGAACCTCGGCCAGTTGTTTGAGACACACCTCGGTATGGCGGCACGAGCTCTCGGGTATCGTGTGGCAACACCACCATTTAATGGGGTTCCAAATACCGTTATCGAAGATGAGCTGAAGAAAGCCGGTTTCGCACCTGACGGTAAGAGTCAGCTCTATGACGGGCGTTCAGGTGAGGCATTTGAAGAGCGCTCAACCGTTGGTGTGATGCATATGATCAAATTACACCACATGGTCAGCGACAAGATTCACGCTCGATCGACTGGTCCATACACCATGGTGACGCAGCAGCCACTGGGCGGAAAAGCTCAAAATGGTGGCCAGCGCTTTGGTGAGATGGAGGTCTGGGCGCTTGAGGCGTACGGTGCGGCAAGTACTCTACAGGAAATGCTAACAATCAAATCTGACGACGTCTATGGTCGCGCAAAGGCCTATGAGTCAATTATCAAAGACGATGTCATCACCGGTCCGAAACTTCCCGAGAGCTTCAACGTGTTGGTGAAAGAATTGCAGGGTCTTGGTCTCAGGGTTGACCTCATCGACGAAGGTGAAGAGTTTGATGCAGAGAGTGTTATCGAACAGAGCGGTCCTGAGGATAAAACCGTACCTGTTATCGAGGAAGACAAGGAATATGTACTCGACGAATCAGACGAACTTGGTGAGATAGATGAAGACGATGGCGTGACCGTGCGTGATATTGATAACGAAGGTCAAATTAGTGATGTCGATGAAGAATACGATGAACTATATGAAGAAATAACCACTGAACAAGATAGAGAGGAGGCCTAACATGTCGCGCGTTGTTGCTACGACAGGTATCGCTGATTTTGATGCTGTTCGTTTGGCTGTTGCAAGTCCAGATGACATTCTCAAATGGAGCTATGGTGAGGTCACTAAGCCTGAAACCATAAATTACCGAACACAAAAGCCAGAGCGAGATGGACTGTTCTGCGAACGAATCTTTGGACCAGTTAAGGATATCAACCCACACGACAATAAGCTCAAAGGGGTACGCTCACGTGAAGCTGCTGTCGACAAAAATGGTGAACTGGTCACTAAATCGATTGTTCGGCGTGAACGAATGGGCCACATCAACCTGGCTGCACCGGTCGCACATATTTGGTTTATGCGTGGTACACCGAGCGCGATGAGCTTGCTACTGGGTATCACGGTGCGTAATCTTGAGCGGATTGCTTACTTTGCGACCTATGTTATCCTCGAAGTCGACAGTGAGAAGCGTGATCAATTCTTGGCTGATCTGGAAGCTGAAACTGATGCTGGCCGGATAGCTATCAAGATACGCTTTGAAAAAGAAGCTGCGGCTGAAGGTGCCGACGTCAAGAAACTAGCCGAGGAGCAGTCACGAGAACTCGAAGAGCTCGAGTCAAGCTATATTGTAAAAAAGACTCAGCTCGAGGGCCTTGTTCGACATGCGCTTATCGGCGAGACAGATTTCCGCAATTTGCCTGAGGAATACGAGGAGCTTGTCACTGTTGGAATGGGTGGCACAGCGCTCAAAGCGTTGCTTGACGAAGTTGATTTGTCGGCACTTATTGCTGAACTCAGCGAGGAAGTTGCTGGAGCCAAAGGTCAGCGTGAAAAGAAGCTACTGAAGCGTCTCAAGGTACTTGAGGGTATGCAAGCGGCTGGTATCAAGCCAAGCAGCCTATGCCTGACAGTCTTGCCGGTGATCCCTCCCGACCTGCGGCCTATGGTGCAACTGACCGGTGGGCGATTTGCGACCAGTGACCTCAACGACCTCTATCGACGTGTCATCAATCGAAATAACCGCCTCAAGAAACTTATCGACCTGAACGCACCAGAAGTAATTCGACGTAATGAAATGCGTATGCTTCAAGAAGCGGTCGACAGTCTTATCGACAATTCAGCGGCCCGTGGTGGTCGTGCGGTCAATGCGACAGGTGGACGACGACGGCTCAAAAGCATTAGCGATATGCTAAAAGGTAAGCAGGGTCGATTCCGTCAAAACCTCCTCGGTAAGCGCGTCGACTATTCGGGTCGCTCGGTTATTGTGGTTGGTCCTAAACTCAAAATCGACCAATGCGGCCTGCCAAAACAAATGGCACTCGAGCTGTTTAAGCCGTTTGTCATCAGCTGGCTTATCCGCGGTGAATATGCGCACAATATTCGTAGCGCTACTCGGCTCATCGAGGCAGGTGAAGCAGTCGTATGGGACGCATTAGATGCCTGTATCGAGGGCAAGTATGTGCTTCTCAACCGTGCGCCGTCACTTCACCGTTTGAGTATTCAGGCCTTTATGCCCGTTCTTGTCGAAGGAAAGGCGATTCAACTTCATCCGCTTGTTGCAAGTGGATTCAACGCCGACTACGACGGTGACCAGATGGCTGTTCATTTGCCGCTGAGCAAAGAAGCACAAGCCGAAGCTCGCGATCTCATGAGTGCCGTCAATAATTTGCTCAAACCAGCCGATGGTAGCCCAGTGCTCAATATCAACCAGGATATCGTTCTGGGTAACTATTACCTGACATACGATAAGCCAAGTGCGCAAACTGATAAGGTAGCGGTCTTTGCTGACAGCCGAGATGCTGAACTGGCGTATGACATGCACAAGTTGCAGCTGCAAAGCCCGATTCGTGTTCGTGCAAAAGGTGATATCCGCACGACAACTCTCGGACGCGTATTCTTCAACGAAATCCTGCCTGAAGATTTCCCATTCAACAACAATGTCCAAAACAAAAAAGAACTCAAGAAAGTGTTGGCACAAATCTTTGATATCTACGGAGCTGAGGAAACGGCGCGTACCGCTGACCGCATGAAAGGTTTGGCATTTCGCTTTGCCACTACTAGCGCCGTCTCAACTGGTATGCAGGACTACCTGAGCTTCGATGAGATCAGTGAGTTTATCGCTGAAGGCGATACGAAAACCGCTCTTGTCTCTGATCAGTATGACCAGGGTCTCATCACTGATGATGAACGTTACAGCCTTACAGTTGCAAATTGGCGCGGTGTTGACCGTAAAATCGAGGATTTCCTTCGTAACGAGCTTACAAAAATGGATACCAGTATCTCGACAATGGTTAACTCAGGTGCACGTAGTAACATTACTAACGTCAAGCTAGCCAGTGCGATGATCGGTATTCAGGTGGATGCTGCTAACCGTGAAATTGAGCTGCCAGTTCGCAGTAACTTCAAAAAAGGTCTTTCAAGCCTTGAGGCATTCGTGGCAACACGTGGTGCTCGTAAGGGATTGATTGACACTGCGCTCAAGACTGCTGACTCCGGCTACCTGACCCGTCGCCTTGTCGATGTGAGCCAAGATGTCTTTACGGTTGCAGACGAAGAGGGTGATGACAAGGGATTCTCAATTTACCGCTCAGAATCTGAGCTAACGATGATCGATTTCGGTAATCGCCTCTATGGCCGTTTCACTGCGGAGGAAGTTCCGGGATATATTGCTGCTAACAAAGTCATCACGCGTGAGATTGCAGACGCAATTCAGGCTGATGAGAAGATCACAGAAGTAAAGATTCAGTCGGTGCTCTCGACCAACAATTTGCGAGGTATTCCGCAGCGCAGTTATGGTATCGATATGGCAACTGGTAACTTGGTTGCTACTGCTCAACCTGTCGGTGTTATTGCTGCACAGTCAGTTGGTGAGCCAGGAACACAGTTGACGTTGAACACGTTCCACAGCTCAGGTGTCGGTGGATCAGACATTACCCAAGGTCTACCGCGTGTTGAGGAGTTGTTTGAAGCTCGAAATCCAAAAGGTCAAGCCTATGTGACAGAGGTCACAGGTAGTGTTGATATTTGGGAAGATGGCAGCAAGTACGTCGTACAGGTCACGCCAGAGGCTGGTCATGTCGAGCGCATGCCGCTTGAGGGCCGAACGGTTAGCATCAAGGCGGGCAGTAGTGTGAAAGTTGGCGATGTTCTCGCGACAGCAGAAGGAGAAGCCCACCCTCTGACCGCACCATTTGACGGCGTAGTAGAGATTGCAGAAGATTCTCTGGTACTCGCCGCCAACGCAAGTGCACCAGTGCGCTATGAAGTGCCTGGCACAATGCAGCTGGTTGTTAAAAAGGGTGACTATGTTGAAGCTGGCGATAGGCTAACAATCGGCTCATTGAACCTGCATGATTTGATGCGTCTGAAGGGTACCGAAGCAACTCAACGCTACATCATCAACGAAGTGTTGCGTATCTACGCAGCGCAAGGTCAAGATGTTGCCGACAAGCACCTTGAGATCATTGTGCGTCAGATGTTTAGCCGTGTTCAGGTAGAAGATCCTGGTGACAGTACATTTGTAACTGGTGACATTGTATCGAAAGCATCGGTCGTTGATACCAATGCTGCACTTGTCGCAAGTGGTAAAGTACCCGCACAATACACGCAGCTATTGCTTGGTATCACAAAAGTTTCTATCTGGAGCGACAGCTGGCTTTCTGCGGCGTCATTCCAGGATACAACTCGCGTGCTTATCAACGCAGCAACAAGCGGCCGGGCCGATCACTTGAACGGTCTCAAAGAAAACGTCATCATCGGTCGAAAGATTCCGGTTGGTACCGGAGCGATCTCGGCAAATGATGAGCAGGCTGAAGTCATCGATGATATCGCAGTTGATATCGAACTCGCCGTGTAACTGCGTCGAGGGAAACGAATACTTCCGCCACCACAACAACTCCCTGCGGTAAAGCAGGGAGTTGTTGTAATGAATAGGATGATTATTTCGTATTTGGCGCTTTGACGACACTCATCTTTTTGCTGGCAGTGCTATAACACGGTGTCCCTGCGTAAGCAGTTTTAATATCGTTCGTTGCGTAGATGTCACAGGTGAGATCGCCGACGCGATCGGTAAAGTAATGCCATACTTGGTCGCTCGCAGCATAAAATCGAGGAGTGACGCCGCCTGTTACCTTCGTACGTTCGGCAACGGTACCAACAGCAATGATCGCAGTCTGGTATCCCGCGGTACCACCGTTTTTTACGCTCGGAGCGCCAATGAGCGCAATCGCATAGCTCGCTGTTAATGCCGGTGAGTAGGCGCGGTAAAAGGGTTCTTGGGCTCGGGCGAGCGTTTCGTACTGTTTCATATCGAGACAACTCACCGATACCGACTGGGTAATGGGTTTCACGGTTGTCGGTGAACTGACATCAAGCTGGCAAACAACGTCCTTTCGGGTGTACTCAATAAGGACTGAGGCATTGTTGCCACCATCTTTTAGGACAATCGGTGAAAAGTGATTTGTTTCAAAGACTGACTTTATGGAAACAATAATCTCATCAGTATCGGGGTAATTAATTGGGCCCGAAAGACTTGTTTTTGCTACCTCTGACGGATCTGTCACGACGGTATAGTAGTTGTGATTTGCAGTTTGTATAGGGACGCTGGGTGGAGTGGGGGCAAGAGCGCTCCCTTTAAATACGCTTCTCAGCTTGATGATTGTTTCTGCCGCAGTGAGATCAGGCACCGTGTCCACTCGGGTCTGTGGCTGCTCAACGGTATTTTTTGGCGTGGGTCGGCCAAAGAGCAGAAATGTCCCAATCACTATCAAGGTCACCGTAGCTATAACACCAATAAGCAGTAATTTTGCGCGGTGTGGATGCCAGCGGCGCTCAGATCGAACCTTTCCCAAGAGAGGGTCAGTCGGCGGAAGTGCAGACGGTGTCGTGAAATCATCTTGGCTAATGGGGGGAGGCGGTTGATTATTCATGAATAGTTCTCACGCTTATTTTACCCCGGGGGGTGCCATCGTGCAATGCACTAGACAAAAGCATGACTTTTTGGTACGATGAAAGATGAGTTTCATCTCTTAGTCATCTCTGTTTCACGGTGCGAACGAAGCATGATGGCAAAGGGACGAGCGTGTCAGGCGTTTGCTGCGCTTCGAACATGCAGCGATAGACGCTAAAACGTCTACCATAGTTTTATAAAATTGATCTAATCAAGGAACCGCTTTTCTATGCCAACTATCAATCAATTGGTGCGCAAACCGCGCTCGGTCGCTGGTAAGAAGTCAAAGTCTCCAGCACTGGGACGTATTCATAACGCGCTCAAGGTTCGTTACTATGACCAAGATGCGCCACTCAAGCGTGGTGTTTGTGTCAAGGTGACAACAAAAACCCCAAAGAAACCTAACTCAGCCCTCCGGAAGGTTGCTCGTGTTCGTCTGACGAATGGTCATGAAGTTTGGGCTTACATCGGTGGTGAAGGCCACAACCTACAGGAGCACGCCGTGGTCCTGGTTCGTGGTGGCCGCGTACCTGACCTGCCGGGTGTGCGCTATCACATCGTGCGCGGTGCACTCGATCTCCAGGGCGTATCAAAGCGCAAACAGGGCCGTAGCAAGTACGGTACCAAGAAGGAAGGGAAGTAGTCATGCCTCGTAAAGTAACCAAGAAATTACAACGCACGATTAAGCCTGACCGCAAATACCAGAGTGTACTTGTGCAGCGCCTTATCAACAAATCAATGCTCGATGGAAAAAAGCTGGGTTCAGAGCGCATGGTCTATACTGCGCTCGAGCAGGCGGCAAAAACACTCAAAAGCGAGGAACCGCTTGAAGTGTTCGAGCGAGCACTCAAAAACATTTCGCCAAACTTTGAAGTTAAGAGCCGTCGTGTCGGTGGTGCGAACTACCAAATTCCATTTCCCGTCCAAGGTCATCGTCAACTTCACTATGCCTTCACGTGGCTCGTACAGAGTGCACGTGCCCGAAATGGTATGC
Source organism: Candidatus Saccharimonas aalborgensis (assembly GCF_000392435.1). NCBI lineage: Bacteria > Candidatus Saccharimonadota > Candidatus Saccharimonadia > Saccharimonadales (SeqCode) > Saccharimonadaceae (SeqCode) > Saccharimonas (SeqCode) > Saccharimonas aalborgensis (SeqCode). The sequence goes on along the minus strand of NC_021219.1, from coordinate 17,551 downwards.
CATATGAAAAACGTCTGGCGCTTGAAATTGTCGATGCCTACAACGAAACTGGTGCTGCCTACAAGAAAAAAGAAGATACGCACAAGATGGCTGAAGCAAACCGAGCGTTTGCTCACTTTGCTCGTACCTAATGTAGTAGTCTGAAACTACCACAAAATAAATACACTTCCACTACTCGGGAGTGTATTTATTTTTAAATATTAATGTTACTATGAGCATAACTGGAATAAAAAAGAGGATATATGCCACGGCTCGAACATCGACACAAGAAACACCTGAGTATTATTTTGCTTGTAAGCAGCATCCTGCTCGTCGCTTGCATCGGGTTGTTGTTTACTTACGGGAAAAATATTACAAATTACATTAATCCATCTGCACAAACAAAGATAAAAGCTATCGTTCAGGATACGATTGCTGAGAAGTATGATAAAACTATTCGTTCTGATTTGGGTATGGCCATCACGTACAATTCCCAAACGCATATCGCTCACGGTCAAGTATTGGATAAAGTTCAGAAGCCTGGTATGGTGACGGGAGAAGAATACGACGGAACAGATCTCGATACCCGTCGTGCCTATGTGATGATAACGATTGATCCTATTGCTGCCACTAGCCCAAAGGGTGAATATGACTATATTTCACATCCAGGGATGCGATTATTCACAAATCATCATCAGAATTACTTCGACAAAAGTAAATTAGAACAGAAATACCAGGCTCTCTCTCCGATTGAATTACTTGTGGCACGCCAAAAAGAGACGATCGCAAAGAATGGCGACACAGTACAGAGTGACAAAATAATAAAGATCGGATCGGTGGACTATAGAGAGATTCTTGCCGTGCATACGTACGATCTCCTTGGTAGTACAACTTCAAGTTATTCGTACTATCTTATGACAGTTCAAAACGATCGCCCCTACTGGATATCGTTTACCGACAGCTTTGTCGATCAGACGCTTGACGAATATCAAAGCTATATGAAGGTGATTGCAAGTGTCTCCTACTCAAAGCCGCTTGATTCTGCCTATGCAGAAAGTTCAGTTGTTTCTGCGGGTATATCGACAATGGTGGCTACTTCGTTTGATCTTGCTTCGACAGACACGGTGAATCCCACAAAGAATGCAGCATCAGACACGGCAAATGTACCCGATGTGCTCAACAGTCAAACATTCGTTCCAGTTGTCGCCCACAACCAACCTGCCACGGTACGGATCGGTGTTTTCTCGTGTACCGACTTGACCTTACGTGCTGACAACGGAGCAAGTTTTTCAGTGAAACATCTCTGTGGTATTCCGGTAATTGGCAGCGGGTCATTTATCTCAAGCGACGGGTATATTGCTACCAACGGTCATGTTGTTTATACTGTCCAGCTTGATGTTCTGCTCTACGGGCTCTCCTATATAGACGATCCGTCGGTGCTCAATAACTATTTCAAGTATGCAGTCCAGGCGGGCTATGCTACTCAGGATCAGATCAATGATACTATGGCCAAAGCAAAAGCCGGTGACAAACAGGCAAGACAAGCGCTTATCTTAATCGGCTCTAGAACGCCGCTAACTGGCGTCTTGCGAACCAATACTGAGCGGCATATTGTCGTCCAAACATCAGATACTCCTCTGAAATTTAATATTGATAGCTCTAGTTGGACATACGACAAAACTCGTATTAAAGCTAGTCTTGTAGATTATGATTTTGATGAATCTTCCATGACATTTAATGCGTCATCATCACATTCGGATGTCGCAATTATCAAGGCTGAGGGTGATTTTCCGGTAGTATCACTGGGAACAGCCTCAGATATTGGGCAAGGCGAAGAAGTTACTGCTATAGGATATCCCGCATTTGTTGATGATGGTCTCGGCACAAAAAGTGTCAAAACCTACCCAAGTATTACACAGGGAGAGGTACTAGAGATAAAGCAAAACGGCGACGCCGGTGGTCATACACTTCTCATCACCTCTGCACGTATTGCATCAGGAAATAGCGGTGGTCCGGCGTTCAACAAAAAGGGTGTGCAAGTTGGGCTGAACACATACGGTGCTACGATCCAAGGATGTAGCCGTAATGGTGAGACATGTTTTACAAACGGGTATGTGCGTGACGCAAACGATTTGCGTAACTTGCTCTCAAAAAACAATATTTCCCTCAAAACGGATGGTTCGGTCGCTTCACTCTGGCAACAGGGTCTTGACCAATTTGGGGCTGGCCGGTATTCTGAAGCCTCAAAAACGTTCTCTACACTACAGGCAAAATATAATGATAACTACTTTATCAATAAGTTTGCTGAGGGAGCAAAGTCACAAACAAGTGATGAGTCTGGGGCATCTGCCTTCAATCTCTCATCACCGCTTATGATTATTCTCGTCATCGTTGCATCGCTGTTTGCACTCATTATGGTAATCGCAGGTGCACTCCTTGTGTTTGTTCACGCCCGAAGATCACCACAGCCGCTCGCCGCGGGTAGCGGATTTCCGGCGCCAATGACTACTGACGTTCGTCCTGGTAGCAGCCAGCAGACACCTGATCAGCACAGTTAACCCCCCTAACTAGGCAATCTATCGTTTCCAACTCGATCAAAGTGGTCGTAGAACTCCTCGCGTCGCAGATCGGCGATACTCGGTAGACCTGTTTGTTTTAGAAGTGAGAGTAACGCTTGGTTGTATGGGTCTGGTGCAGTGTTTGGATTTGCATGTCTACCGTCTTTGATGGCTATTTCGCCCATACTAATTTGTTGACGAGCGAGTGCAGTTTTCCATAGCCAACTTGCCACCGACCACTGTACAGTTACATCCGCCGCTTCCGTATCGGCATGAGTGTAAACAATTACTGCATTGGCTTTTTTGAGAAACCCATAGTCTTGCTTATCTGGATCGAAGTTATTAATAATATTCATTTCATCCATATCAAGCCGACCCCGTGTTTCATTTGCAACTCGGACGCCATCCTCTAGATAGGAAAAAACGGTGGAAGCCGATTCGGGAAAATCATGATTGACAGCCCTTGATGCAAACTCAAATCCAACGCGCAGCGGCGGTTCAAAAATACCATGAACAGGTTTTCCTTGAAGTCCTGACATTGTACCGACGGCAAATCCTTGGATCGGACCTTTGAGGCTAATTGTTCCGGCCGGTGAAGAATCGAGAAGCAGTCCACGAGTAGAAATTGGCTGGGAGGTATTTTCGGTATCTCTAGCGATAGCACCAAAAACCGGAACTGCCACGTTACCGCCCATACTTGATGCAATTACCACGAGCTGAATAGGTCTGTCTGGTATGGCGTGGTCGTTGACATATCGCCGGATGCTATGCTCAAGCTCTTTTTCACTTATCCCTCCCTCGCTATATTCCAAGACGGTGCTCCGACAATACTGTCTGGTTGTAGGCTGATAGGCATCCGCAAAGTCGCGCGCCAGTCGAGTAATTCCTCTCCCGGGGAGGAAGATACAGAAAGTGTTTGGGGTGTAGGTCTTAGCCTCATCGGTCTCGGCGTAAGAATAGACCGCGCTTGGCATCAACGAAAATCCCATCTCTGATGTAATGCCGGTGATAGCCTGGACAGCCATGGCCCCCGCACCAATTTTCCTCATGAACTTACGTCCTCTGAGGCGATCAATCCATGATGTCGGTTTTGACTCTACATTGGTACTCATGGGATTACTCCATGCTGATCATTATAGGATACTCTATCGCTATTAGCGAACTGTTTACGCTTGCTCTGAGGATCCTTACAAGATTTAATACAGATACTATGGCAGAGGTGCAACGAAGAAATATTGATCCAATTGAATCGCTCGAAGCTGTTATGTTGCCAAAAAAAGTACACGAGCTGTATGGTCATATACGCGATTTCAATACCATGCTGCGAGCCGATCGACAGTGCTTTTCAGAGGAAGAGCTAACTTCACTCATAGCTGAACTTGATGACGAATGGCGAGCCATCGGTATTTACGGTGCTTTGTTGCCGGCAACTGGATCGGCATGGTTTATGAATCCGCACGTTGGGCATGTCGAAATACGCATGTTTGATTCTATGCCTGTCGTTAGCCTGGGGTTTGCCATTGATGATGTTCAGCCAAACACTGAGGAAATCACCGCTTTGCCAGGCAGACAGATCGTGCATATCTTTAGCGTGCCCGGTTCGACGAGCTCTATTGCGAGAGGTGAATCAGTTATCGGCAGCCTCAAATATGATTTTTCTCGCTTTGACCCTGATGGCGGTGAACGTCGGCTACGTTATTTTCACCCAAATGAGCTAGCGAGACTTGAGCAGCACCTGCCAGAAGCTGGATCGCTCGAAACCATTCTACCGGCGCTAGCGAGCTATGCTATCGAGTTTGTCCCGACCGACGAAGCAAGCATGCAGCGTCTTCAAGACATCCAGGAGGTCATCAACCAACGGACGATTGGCAATAGAGATTTTCCGTACCTTATGGCATTTTCGGGTGACTATTTACAACAGAGCGAGCCTGTCCATCCTGGACAAACCAAAGGGCCATTTGTCGGCTTTTTCCGCTACAAATCAATCCGTATGAGTGTTCTCCCGGGCTCGGATGATCTGGACAAAGCGCATCATATCGCCGTACCTTTCATCGAAGTAACGTTTCTGCCTGAGACAGGAGATGATATTCATAGGGAAGTACCGGCGAGCGCTGTCGTGCAGCTTCGGTCATCACGAGAGCTTCTCTATGACTTACTCAAGCCAACATGATAGCGGCTATGCTTGCAATAGAGGTGGTTCCTCTATTTACTAGGGCATATGACAGTGATGGAAATGCCACCTTCTGATGATGATAGCCAAAAGAAATCAGAAGTTTTTGACGCCATCGTGGCCTCTGAGTGGCAAACCTCTCCCGATGTAAGGGAACAGTTCGATGCAGGGTTCGCGGCCTTGCTAAAAAAAGCCGAGCAGGTTGAGCTTCAAATCAACAGAGGCGATGTGACCGAGGAAGAGATTCAACGACTTCTCGTTGATCTCAATGTTGAGCTTCGTGAGCTAGGCTATCAACAGGCGACAGTTATGGTCACCGGTCGGATTCGTCATACGACCTTCTTGACCGATTACCTAAGAGATACCGAAAAAGATGTTGAAGAGTTATTTGATGATGTATTTCCTGAGCTTGAACTTGATCTGAGGGGTCAGCACTACAAGGTTACGCATTTTCCGCTCCATTTGATTGGATTTAATGAGCAAACAACTGAGATAAGGGGTTTCGAGAGCATCGACGGACTTCTACCTGGGACCTATCGCCACCTGGTGCTTGATTTCTCCAAGGCGGAGGATTACCCCGAAGACACAGCGTGGTTTACTCTCCAGATTGGTGATATCGAAAATATTCAATTACCGCATATGTCTGATCGCTCCGAAGAACGAGAAATCACTGAGCTGCTACCTGATATAAAAAAACAAATTGACGCAATGATCGAACGAATTAACTATGCTAAGAATCGTGAAAAGGCGATCATGCGAGCACTTGATGATTTTGCCATTACGATTGACTGGCAAAAGGTCAACGGTGCTGGCCATACCAGGATAAGTATCATTGACATGCTTGAGCGCTATCTTACTCGCCAACTTGATTTTGATGGGACTGAGCCATATTTCTTTTGGATTGGCGGGAAAATTGTTGGAAAATTGGCTGACCTGGAACCGATTGTTCGGCCACATTATGACACCCGACCTCGAATTCTCTACGTTAAAGGCATGCGATTATGGGAACAAGCAGGAACAGGTGATTATGATACCGAGATAACCTATCTACCAGCATTTCACGCGTTAGAAGCCGTGCCCGAACGTGATGGCGGCAGGACACCATACTTTTTTACAGCTGATGCCGTTATTAACTATCAGACAACACGACCAGACCCAGCGAAACTGCCATTTCGGCACGTCGATACTGCCGTCGAACATGCAGATGGGGAAAACGAAGTGCCAGAGGTAGCTGCTGACGGATCAGCGTTTCAAGACACAGAGTCTCTCGTCGAGCTATTCGCTGCCGAACAGGCTGCGGAGGATGAAGTCGCTGAGGCGATCGATCCGGGGGTTGTTTTGGCGATGGCTCAGGAACTTCTCGGAGAAACAAAACGTGAAACCCTCGAGAAAGCCGAACATGCCCTGAACCTTTTTGCTGAGCGCTGTCGAGAACTCAGTGCAAAAACGTTTTCAGATCGAGATGAGTTTTTGGCAACCATGCGTGAGCTCAACCTTATGATTGCTGCGTTTGGAAAGTTTTATGACACCATCGAGGTGCTGATAGAAGTATTTGGCGAAGGGGTTTTAGTGCCCCAGTCAACTCTCTCTATTATCGGTGATTCAAGGGAACATGAGTTCAGTATTGTAATGAAAGGCACACAACTTGTCGCTGGGAATATTACTACCTCACAATGCGGCATCTATGAGGAAGTAAAATGTTTCCGTAGCGAAAATGACGAGAAAGACATCTACAGTTTTCGGGTTGGTATGCTGCTTCGTGATGTCAAGGCAAACGCCGGGACACAACTGACACTCGAAGGTAGCACAATGATGCCAATCGCCGTCGTCGACGTGCGTAAATATATCCAAGTATCTCTAGACAAGTCGGTCTACTTCCGTATTCCTGAACTAGAAGTAATCCGGAATCGCGAGGACGCACTGTCGAACTGGGCGGGTAATGGTGAGCTAAGCGATCATACCGAGATAGAGGAGGTGCTGCGACAGGTCCAAGCAGAACTCTGTCAAGTAGAAGTTCTCCATGAGCTAAAAGCACTCAGCTCTCTCGATCAATTAAAAGAAATGTGTCGTCATCTTGCACTGTCTAGAGATGAGTCTGATCCTGTAAAAGTGGCAACTATGGAACGAGTTGGTCATGTGGTAGCACGTGTGTTGCGTGATCTCCTCACCCCCGATAGAGGACTTGTTATCAAGGGCGGTGTCTATGAGCCAGATGGGGGACGTGCGCCTATGGACGAGAGCACTGATCCAAACGATACGGGATACGCCTGCGGTGTTGTCGACGTCATCTATGGGTACCGAGCACTTGAGACCATCGAGCCTATCCTCGTTGTCTATTCTATTACCGAAAGTGAGAAAGAGCAGGTGCGGTATGTCCCGTTTAGCCAGATCGAACAACTACTCATCTAGAGGAGGCATTGCCTGATGCCGAGCGTCTTGGCTGAGCGTCCTGGAGATGATGAGCAACGGTTTGATGGCATAATACGCTGGCAGTTGGCGAACGATCCATTCTTGCTCCCAAGACTTGAGGCGGCCAGTAGAGAGGAAATTGCCTTTGCAGACATTGCTCGACATGAACCCATTGAGGTACAAGTTGACGGCTATGATGCTGCCCTTGAACAGTATACTCTTGATGTGACGCGTGAAGTTCTCGCAGTACATAGTCTTTTGGAAGCGTTGCTTGCAGCTGGGCAACAAGGGGCGCCGCGACAGTTATCTCTCTCTGATCGAGAAGCCATCAAACAGATACTAACGATTGAATTTGCTGACATGCTCCATCTCTGTGCTGGCGATCAAGTAAAAATAATAGGTGATGGAGTATCAGTCTGCTCTCTTTCCCCTGGTCGGTCAGATGCTATCGACACAGTTTTACCCCTCTCCTCGGGCAAAATGATCGTCGGTACAATAAAAGGTCCTGTTTTGATCGAACTTGGTGAAGCTCGCCTAACATGCGGATTTTTGGTTGGCAAAAGCAGTGTATACGATACTGCACTTGAGCCTCAGTCTCGGGAAGAATTGGATGAAGTAGTTTTCATTCTCAAAAATACCGACAGTGTCTGTATCGAAAAACTACTTCCGACAGATATGTAGCGATCGCTAGCCAGGATGAGCTTCTTGTGGTATAGTTGATAGTAAGTGCTGTTTCGTTATGGCAAAAAACAGCAAAAACTATTAGTTAAGTCGCTCCACATTTAGAGCAAGGAACCCCTATGGCAACTCCAACCAACGTCCCACTCAAGGACTTTCGTAATATCGGTATTATTGCACACATCGATGCCGGCAAAACCACGACAACAGAGGGGATTTTGTATCGAACTGGTCTTAGCCACAAGATCGGTGCTGTGCACGATGGTGAGACGACGACTGACTGGATGGAGCAGGAGCGTGAGCGCGGTATCACCATTACCTCTGCCGCCGTGACTTGTTTCTGGAAGGGCCACAAGATCAACATTATCGATACTCCCGGTCACATTGACTTTACCGCTGAAGTTGAGCGTTCGCTTCGCGTTCTGGACGGCGCGGTGACGGTGTTTGATGGCAAAATGGGCGTGGAAGCGCAATCTGAAACTGTCTGGCGTCAAGCAAACAAGTATGGTGTGCCCCGCATCTGTTTCATCAACAAGATCAACCAGATCGGTGGTGATTTCTACAAGTCGCTCGAGTCTATCCATAGCCGTCTCAGCAAGAATGCCCTGCCGATTCACTTGCCAATTGGGTTCGAAAAAGACATCAACGGCGTCATCGACCTTGTCGATATGAAGGCGTATACCTACACCGACTTTACCGATCATGAGCTCGTTCAGGGCGAGATTCCTGCAGATATGCACGAAAAGGCAAAGAATGCTCGTAGTCTCCTCGTGGAAGCCGCAGTCGAGGCAGACGATGCACTTATGGAGAAGTTCTTTGAGCATGGCGAGGAAGCAATCTCGGTTGATGAGCTTAAGAGCGCGCTGCGCAAGCGTGTCCTGGCCGGTGACTTCTATCTTGTCACTGGTGGTGATGGTCGCGGAGTGATTGTTGAGAAGGTTCTCGACCTCATGGTTGATTACTTGCCAAGTCCTCTCGATGTTGACGCAATTTGGGGAAAGAATCCCAAAACAGGTGATGAAATTAGTCGTAAGCCTGACGACAAAGAGCCAATGGCTGCTCTTGCCTTCAAGATCGCAACTGACCCATTTGTCGGAAAACTTATCTTCGTTCGTGTCTACTCTGGCGTGTTGACGGCTGGAAGCTATGTGCTCAACACCACCTCTGGCGAAAAAGAGCGAGTTGGCCGTATCGTCCGTATGCATGCCGACAAGCGTGAGGATGTCGATAAGATTGGTGCAGGTGATATCGCAGCCGTGGTTGGCCTCAAGACGACCTTTACCGGCCACACACTAAGTGATCCAGCTCATCCTATCGCACTCGAGGCCATTACATTTCCTGAGCCGCCTGTCAGTATCGCCGTCGAGCCAAAGACCAAAGCCGACCAGGAAAAAATGGGTATCGCTTTGCAGCGCCTCGCCGAAGAAGACCCAACCTTCCGCATTCACACTGATGACGAAACAGGCCAGACGATTATGTCGGGCATGGGTGAGCTTCATCTCGAGATCCTCATCGACCGCATGAAACGTGAGTTCAACGTCGAGGCAAATGTCGGTGAACCGCAAGTCGCCTTCCGTGAGACGATCAAGGGGACTAGCCAAGTCCAGGGTAAGCATGCCAAGCAATCAGGTGGTCGTGGACAGTATGGTGATGTATGGGTTAAGTTTGAAGCAAATGAGCCTGGAAAGGGCTTCGAGTTTATCGACGAGATCAAGGGCGGTGTCGTTCCGCAGGAGTACCGACCCGCTGTCCAAAAAGGTATCCGCGAGACCCTCGAAAGTGGTGTCATTGCTGGCTATCCTGTCGTCGACGTCAAGGCGACACTCTACGACGGTAGTTATCACGATGTTGACTCGAGCGAATTGGCCTTTATGCTCGCTGGTGCGCTTGCCGCAAGGGACGGTATCAAGCAAGCGACCCCAATTATTCTCGAGCCTGTGATGCATGTCGAAGTCACCACACCTGAGGAGTTCATGGGTGATATCATCGGTGACCTCAACAGCCGTCGTGGTCGCATTGAAGCCATGGAGGACCTCATGGGCGGAGCAAAACTCGTCAAAGCAATCGTTCCGCTGGCAAATATGTTTGGTTATACCGGTGACATCCGCAGTATGTCACAGGGTCGTGCCGCTAGCACAATGGAACTTGCCCACTACGAGGAAGTACCACCAAACGTTGCTCAAGAGATTATTGAGAAGCGATCGAAGTAGTAGCTCGAGAAACAATGTAGTATGGCAGCTGGACTCGCGAGGGAGACGGTGAAACTGGTCAACTACAGTAGAGATTGGCCAAGTGACTTTTTGCACGAAAAGGAGCTGCTTCAACCCGTCTTCTCGGGTGAGGATATTCATCACGTAGGCAGTACGGCCGTACAGGGTCTCGTAGCCAAGCCGATCATTGATATCCTCATAGGTGTTGATTCATTTGACGAAGTATATCAAAATATCTCTGGACTTGAGGCATTGGGGTATCACTGGATGCCCGAGCGGATCAAAGATTGGGAAATATTTGTCCCCAAGGGACCCGATCATGCCAGGACCCACTACCTGCACATCGTCCTAAAAGATAGCCCCGCTTATACCGATGTCCTTGCATTTCGTAATTATTTACGTACTCACAGTAACGCAAGAGAGGAGTATGCTGCTCTCAAGAGGCAACTAGCCGAACAGCACGCAAATAACAGGGAGGCCTATACTGCGGCAAAAAGTGGGTTTATTTGCTCGATAATCGAACGATCATGTGCCGATGGACTGCCGATCATTCTTTCTCAAGATCAACATGAGCTTGGGCTTGTGGATCCAAAGGACCGGGCGATGTCCTACACTCGTCATGCAGCGCGAGTTGTTCTTATAAATGGTCGGGGTGAGATAGCCCTGATGCACTTTACTAAGACCGGCTCCTACAAATTACCGGGTGGCGGTATTAAGACGAATGAGGATCGTTTGGATGGATTACGGCGTGAAGTACAGGAAGAAGCCGGGTATACTATTCACACTATTGTCCCGCTGGGAGTTGTCATCGAGCAGCGTTATTTTGATGGCATGCGTCAAATCTCTTACTGTTATCGGGCACTTACAGATCAATTTGTCGGTACGAACCTTACCCAAAAAGAAGCTGCTCAGGGAATGGAGCTCGTCTGGGTGCCTTCATACGCCGAGGCAATTCGGCTGATTCAGTCGGCGACCACTACAGATGAAGATGGTAGCAAAGTTGGGCTTGAAATGATGAAACGTCGCGAAGTAGCAATCCTCAACGCTGCTTTGGCTCAGACAGTGTAAAATATTGACAGAAAAACACTAAAGTAGTATAATATATACTATATGGGAAGAATAGTAACTCTTTCTGGACCCCGCGGTATTGGCAAAACAACAGTTATCGAGAAACTTCGGGATGATCATGGCATTATGCCTATCGTTCCGTTTGCAACACGTCCTCCCCGATCAGGAGAGCGTGATGGCATCGACTATCACTTTGTATCTAAAAGTGAGTTTGGTGAACTAGCTGCTTCTACGCCGATGTTTGACGTGTTAGAAACTCCGTCAGGAATATATGGGACGCCTCTAAAAGTTCTTGAGCAAGCACTCGATGAAGGTGACGACAGAACATTCAACGTTGCAACCCATACAGCCCTTCAATTACGTGAACAACTGCGTGCGAGAGGTGCCGGATTTGTCCGCACAACACTACTCTTACCGGCTGCCTGGTCTGACATTGCTATACAGATGAGACAACACGGTGTACCTGAGGATGAGATAGCCGCCCGACTGGCAGTTGAGCCAACCGATCTTAGCTTGATGCCTCAATTTGATCAGGTAGTTATCAATCGCATTGGACAACTTGATCGTACAGTAACCGATATTGTCGAATATCTTGGTCGTTAACTACGCTAAAAGATAGTGAGCTATAGCTGCATACCAGAAATGCGTTCTCGGAGCGGAATGATCTGGCCCTGCTCTTGCTGATAATTGATAAAGTATGCAGGATACAGTGGTACGTGCATTCGATAGAGTTCGTATTGCTGTGAGTCAATAGCCCCCGCAGTTCGCTGCTGATCGAGGAGTGTGCTAATGATATCGTTGAGCGCCTCGGTATATTCTCTGATAGCCTCAGGACTAGCTGCCTCTAGCAACAGACGTGAAGTCGATAGGTATATCTCAAACAGAGGCGAGTCACGATATTGACGGAACGTATCTTGATAAAAGAGAGCCAGTTGTCCCCCAAAGTATCGTTTCGCTACTTCTTTCATTCGTGACACCTCATCATTGTGAGGAGTGTAGCTATAAGCTTCCTGGATCTGATCGGCAAACCGCTCCAATATCACATCCTTGGCTTCCATTTCACCGTATAGGTCATCAATCATGGGTAGGCCATACAGTTCACGTGCGAGCTGGAAATACTCATGCTGTGCGGCATCACGTTCGACAGTTTGTGCAACAGCATCGAAATTATGAGCGTTCCAATCATAATCAGCACTAAAGAACGTGTCGTATTTCTCACAGAACGTTGCCAGCACCTCGGGGGGAACACCGAGTGCCTCGTAGGCACGCGTCGAACCAGTCAAACAGAAGTCGATATTCGCTGACAATACATCGGTAATAGTGGCAGATGGTGCGTGTTCTAAAATTGCTTCAAACACAGGATAAATCCGTCGCTTTGAAGTGTCATAGCCTTGTTCGCGAAGCTCGGCAACGTGCACTCCCTGCATATCCGCCATCACCATCGTTGTCGCCTCTGAAGCCATGCGGTGATGGAGGAAGTTTGCCCGTCCGTGTGTTGCCTGAGTGGTATCATACGGCAGCGGATCCTGTATCAACAGGTGATAGAGGTCGTGAAGCATAAATGTACCCTCATGAATGGGGTCTTTCTTGCGGACAATAGGAAGACCGCCATTTGACGGTGAGTTCCAGTAGTTCCCCTGCAATCGATACTGAGGTGGTTTTAGGAACAATCCACGCTGTTCGCACAGAAAAGCTAGGACATTATTGATGCGCGGATCTTTCTCGATCAATGCGGCAATCATAGGATTGCTGGAAACCCAATCTAGGGGGTTTCGATATATATCAAGACGTCCTTGGTCATCGAAGTAGCGATCGAGGAGGGCTGCATCTTCACGACAGCTTTGATCCGGGGCCTCAAGACGCTGCGTTTCGGTGATATAATCCGCGAGATCGGTATCACTTGCTGGCGTGTGTCTCTCGCCATCCCACAGGAAGACTCCCTCCTCTGGTGCATCATAGATCGACGCTAGCTTGACACCGTAGACACCAAAGTGACGACGAAGCGTATCTTTGATGCCGGCGGCTCGCTCGCCGTGATCTGGTGAGGTAGAGTGAATCTCGAGCCGTCGCACCACTTTAGCGTTCCTCCTGGGTAAATAACTCTGGCCATAGTGATGATAAGCAGTCGTTGATTGCACTGAGTGCGGTTTGGTATTCTTTTTCTTTGCCATCATCATGCGCCTGAGCAACTAGTTTTTGGAAGTTTCTCAGACTCGCTGTTGCCAAAAAAAGCGTTGCTTTGGCTGAGGGATAGAGCAGATTACGTTCCTCTCTCTCGTCAAGTGATGTCGATGCTGGCAGTGTAGCAAGTGCATCGTCTGTTGCTTCAACGATATGGCGCGTGATTGGTAACAGATCAGCGGAAGGCACGACAATTGGTGGCCGATCTTGGATGCCGGTGCGAGCATTGGTGACACGGCTGAGATGCACGACGTCGCGCTGAGAATTAAATTCATTTTCGACACCACTCGAAACGCCAGCAACAAGCAGATTGGCTGTGGTTGTATGTGCGATGGAGTGATGACCACGGGCAATGACAGATGGATACAGGGCGTCAAGAGGCTTGTTGCCACTATTGAGGTACGACATTCCGGCCGAAGCCGCCATCATGTTTCGGCCACCATCCTGATACAACGCGAGTAATTCTGGGCTAATCGGTACACCGCCGATTCCTACCAAGCTTACGCTTGGCCCACAGATATATCGTCCTTCATCATCCCAGCTTGCGCAGCCAGCAAACCCCAGTGCAGCGCCAAGTTTGTTTGCCCGCGGTTCACGAGCTATCGCCTCGAAAAAGTCTGCAATATCGAGTGTTGGTGTAGAGCCGATCACCTCAACCTTACTTGTCATAGTCAACTACCTTTCCTGATGCGTCAGTTAGTATTCCCGTTGCTTCATCAAATGTATATGGCATGCGGCTTATGTCAATTAACCCTTTTCCAAGCATGCGCAGTGTCAGCGGATAGATCTGGTGCTCAGCTTGTTTGATGCGCTGATGACAGGCCTCGTCAGTCATATTAGCGGGGGCGTGAATGGGAAGCGACCGAATAAACGTTGCACCAGTGTCGACTTTGTCAGCGACGACGTGTGTTGATGCACCTATCATGCCGTCGGTGCCTGCGCGCATCGCGCTTATTGCATCCATCCCCCTAAAAAGCGGAACACCACTTTCATCGGTAACGGTTAAATCGGCCGGGTGTGCGTTGATACCTGGCAGCTCACGAACAAATTTACCTTTTGAAATCTTCATAAAACCAGCATAAAAACACGCCGTCACACCGCGTTCGCCTAATTCAGCGCAGAGTGCATCGAAGTAGGCTTCTCGCTCGTCCGGTGTGCGAAATCGATCGACAGGACGTAGTAGATAGTCAAGTCCGTGCTCACCGGCGACCTCAGCTCCTCTTGAGCTCGGTTGATCGGATACCACGGTAGATATATCATATAACTTACGAATGTCAGGGTCACCGAGAGACGCTCGGCATTTGACCCACCCAGGCTCATCAAAACAGCAACGTTTGGTCGAGTCTGGAAAGTATCGATCACTTTTTGAGTTAATTCCGTCACGTAACTTTTGCCTCCGCAGCAGGTTATGTTCTAATGATAATTATTATATCACAAACATCAACAAAATTCAAGCGTTATTAAGCAAATATTATACAAAAGCTAGTAAAAGTGATATAACAGGTAAACTATGACGAAGATAGTCCTCACCGGTGGGCCGCATACGGGCAAGACCTCTCTGCTTGAGGCATATGCTCGTTTTGATCCGACAGTTGTCGCCTTTCCTGAGCCGGCGTCCGTCGTATTGGCTGAACACCATGGCGAAAAGGGCTATAGCGTCGATGAATTGATCGCAAATCCTGAACAGTTTTGCGGGGCATGCCTAGAGGTAGCTCATCGTCAGCATCAATCTGTTGCTGATGACTCGATAGCTGTCTTTGATCGAGGGGTAGCCGATACCATCGTCTATGCTCAGATGGCTGGCTTGGATGGTATTGCGGATCGTGCCGCACAAAGTGCAAAGATAGCTGCCTATGACACGGTTATCCTATGCGAGTTTGTCGGCACGTACGGCGAACGCTTTGAGACAATTGAACAAGCTATGGAAATACACCAGCGGTTGGCGCAGCTGTATAAAGAACTTGGTATCCGGACAATCACTATGCCGGACGTGGCGATCTCAGAGCGAGTGGGCATTCTTCATCAGATCGTTAAGCAGGCTCCCAAAGGGTAACAAACATAGATGTGCTACAATAACCAACATAATTGAGGATACGTATATGACCGATAAGAAAGTTTTAAGAGTTGTAGGGTGTATTGTCAGGCATAATGCTGATATTTTGATGTTATTCCGTACGAAGAAGGAAACTGATCCATCACTCTGGGGAATACCTGGAGGAAAAGTTGAAGCCGGAGAGACAGATGACCAGGCGATCGCTCGAGAGTTGTTTGAGGAAACGGGCATAAAGTCTGAGGTATCACAATTTAGGAGGCTGGGCGAACTTCCTATCGAGTATCCCAATATGACCGTCGTTTTCCCAGTTTTTGAACTACACGTTAACCAAAGGCCGTCAATAGTTCTTCAACCAAGAGAGCATGTTGATTACAAGTGGATGACAGGTGAGCAAATACTGGCTCACCCTGACCTGATGCAAGATGTTGATGTCATCATAAAAACCTTTGCACTCAATAAATAGTTGCTATTCTGCCCATGTTTAATGCAAAAAGCATGTGCTTGTGTTTTAGCTTGCAGTAGATACACTGTATATTTGTACCGTCTATCCCGACAACCGTTGGTGGGAGGTGAAAGATGAGCGGTCACATCGACGATCTGTACGAAGGACTGCCGAGCTCAGTGCTTGGGGTTCCGGTTTATCCGGTGCACACCTGGCCTGTCCAGCATGGCTGGGTAGCCGTCAATGCGCTCCATGACGCAGGTATCGTGGTTATCGCCAGATGGGGGAGCAGCACGCTGCGCTCCTACGGGCCACTCACCTCGAAAGAGGTGACGAACCTCGGTGCACGACTTGCTATGCTGCGGGCAGCGCTGTACCTGCGCAACTGGCTGGCAACGGAGGCGCTGAGGGGAGGATATTCCAACGGTCGCCTCACCTGATCGGTCGTCGAGTTGGGCGTACTCCGTGATACACGGAGTACGCCCAACAGGCAATTAGTTTTTTGTTACAATAAAGTTATGAGAGTACCCGAACATCACTACAGAAGTTCTCATGCCGCATCGGCACTCGTTTTGGTGGGAACAACCGGTATAGTTCTCGGTATGCTCCTAGCACCCGATACCCTGTGGCTCCAGCTTCACCTAAGTCGTCTCGGCGAGCATGGTCATCTCTCGGCAGCATTATTTAACGCTTCACTTGTGGTTGCAGCGATCTGTCTGATGACGATGGGTATATTGGTTCGAAAGGATATGTATGGCATAGATATGCCCAGGGGCGCTGAGTTGATCCGTAATTGGTTTATTTCTATTGCATTTTGCTGGATCGGGCTTGCTGTGTTTACCTATGACCAACATCCCCATATTCATGACTTTTTCGGATACGGAGAGTTTACGTTGCTCTGCTCGCTGATGTTCTTTCTGAAAAATATATCAGACGCTTTTTCTGATCGAACGCACTATATCGGCTACATTGCAGTACTCACTACGGGACTCCTGATGGCGGTCTATCATCTTACGCATAGTATCTCACTTCTGTCAGTTGAGATGTATGGGCTGGTCTATGCCTATGCGTGGTTCTTGTCTCTAACAAATGACATCAGCAGGCAAAGACGTCATTTTTAAGGTTAGTTTAAGACATTCTTTCGATACTGAACACATAGGTCAATAAAAGGAGAATATATGAAAACGGTTATCAAAGAAACAGATTCGCCAGTCACGGCGTCGCATGTCTGTGCAGAACATTGCCATACTGAAGTGACATCTAACTCAAATAAGACAATGTATATTGCGGTCGCAATGACGGCACTATTCTTTTTCATTGGTATTTTGCTCGGATATCTGATTGGTCATCAAGGTCAGTCACAGTATGGGAACGGTCGCGGCGGTATGATGGAGTCACGATCTCAAATCAATGGCGATAGATAGCAATTTCGGTGGTAGGTATCGGGGCATGATGCGATCATCGACGACAGATCAGCCAACAACACAACCAGGTGGTAATTAACGACAGATGGATACAAAAAACAAGATTTTTGTTGTTATTGGCTCAGTTGCCCTTATTACGGCGGCCGGTTATGGGGCAGTGACGCTATTGTCTGGAGGTGATCGTCCGTCGTATGTAGCGACAAACTCAGTCTCAACGACAAATTCGAGCACAGCGAGCAACACTCAAACGACTAATACTACAGCCACAACGTCTTCTGGTGATTCCTCGACTGCTACGTCCTACAAGGATGGCACGTATACGGCGTCTTCAAGCTATAATGTTCCGCACGGTGGTCAAAATAGCATCAAGGCAACGATT